>NZ_LT907844.1:1812500-2412500 GCF_900215505.1 Cohaesibacter sp. ES.047 | reverse complement strand
ATGGTTTCATGACCAGACAGTTGCCCATGGCCAGCGCCGAAGCGATGACACGCGAGCCAATCTGGGCGGGATAATTCCATGGAATGATCGAGCCGACCACCCCGTGCGGTTCACGCAGTGTGAGCGCCGTGTAGCCATCAAGGGTTGGGATGGTGTCGCCGGCAATCTTGTCCGCAGCACTGCCGTAGAATTCGAAATAGCGGGCAGCGACGGTTATGTCCGCATCGGCCTGACGCAAGGGCTTGCCAGTGTCCCGGCTTTCGAGTGCGGTGAGCTCCATGTGGTTTTGCTTGATCAGCTCGGAAAGGCGCATGAGCACACGCCCGCGCTCGGTCGCACTTGTGCGCGCCCATGGTCCAAGCTCGAAGGCGTCACGTGCCGCATCGATGGCCGCTTCCACATCCTCCAGACCCGAGCGAGGAATGAAGCAAAAATCCTCTCCATCCGACGGGCTCACCAGACCGAGTGTTTCGCCACTGATGGCAGGTTGCGGTTTGCCGCCAATCAGATTGGACCAGGTGAGATCCTGAGCAATTTCGCGGGCCAGTTCGGCCAATGTGACGGACATGCGCCTCTCCCTCTTGCTTATTAGCGTGTCGCCTCTTTGGGTGCGATGGGGGAGCCCATCGCAAAGCGGAACAGGCACCCCGATTTTCCAGATACCATGCTTTTTATAGAGTGCCTGTATAAAGCTGTCTTGCGCGCGAATAATCAATCACACGCGCGGACTTTCATTAATCGATCCGGCTAAGTTTGCTCTGTAGGCCCGCCAAGCGCAAGCGCTGATGTCCCATGTCCAGTGTTTGTCGCTCATCGCAAACCCCGCCATAGAAAAAGCCGCGCGTTGATGGGCACGGCTTTTCCAATCGTCACTTGTGAGCCCTAAACCGGCAAATCCGGATCATTCGGCAGGTGAAGGCTGCTCGCTTTTTAGCGCGTGAGCCTCTGCTTCCCGCTGCACTTTGTGAGCAGCGCCGCCCGGTTCCCCGCCAAAGGGGGCAATCCAGCGATACAGAACGGGTATCAGGAACAGCGTGAAGACAGTGGCAAAACCAAGCCCCCCGACCACGACCCAACCGACGGCCGTGCGCGCCTCGGCCCCGGCACCTGATGTGAGGATAAGCGGAAGGCCACCGAAGACAGTCGACACCATGGTCATCATTACAGGCCGGATACGCAACCGAACTGCATCGCGAATGGCACTGTCGATATCCTGCCCACGCTCACGCAGCTGGTTGGCAAACTCGACAATCAGAATGCCGTTCTTGGCCATCACCCCGATCAACATGACGAGGCCGATCTGGCTGTAATAGTTGAGCGTACCGCCGGTTATGGTGATCGCGAGCATGGCTGCAGCAAGGCCGAAAGGCACCGTCAGCATGATGATGATCGCCGACACAAAGCTTTCGAACTGCGCCGAGAGCACCAGAAACACGATGATCGCCGCGATGGCGAAAATCATGATCGTGCCGGACCGACTGGAATCGAGTTCGGCAGCTTCTCCCAGCAGGGTAATGCCGGTGCCAAGAGGCAAGGCTTCGCTTGCCAGTTCGCGGACGCGGGAGACGGATTGCCCAAGCGCCACGCCGTTGGCGACGTTGGCGCGCACGCCCACGGCAAGGGACCCGTTTTCACGCGAGTAGGATGCTTGACTAAGCCCTTGCTCAAAGGTGGCGACGGAGGACAGAGGAATGATGTTGCCATCGTTCGTGCGGGCAAAGATCTGCTCCAGATCGCTGGGGTCATTGATCGGTTTGCCGCCAGGCTTCATCAGAAGGTCGACTTCCTCCCCGTCGATGAAGACCGATGTCGCGGTCAACCCTTGTGTCATGGCCGAGATGGTATCAGCGATGGTGTCAGGCGTTATTCCGAGTTCCAACGCCCTGTCGCGGTCGATATCAACGCTGATCTGAGGGGACGAGTCACTCCGGCTCAATTGCGCGTTGGTGAAAACCGGATCGGCATTCATCGCAGCAATCAGCTTGTCGGCTCCTTTAACCAAAGTCTCATAATTGTTGCCTGTCACCGCGAACTGTAGCCCCGATCCGCCGCCGCGAATCCCCAGAGAGTTGGGACTGCGCACCAAAACGCGGATGCCTGAAACCACGGACAGCTTTTTGTTGAACTCCGCACCTATGGTGGCCTGATCCCGCTCACGCACGGACCAGTCGGCTAGCCGGACGATGACGAAGGCAAGCTGCCCACCACCGCGTCCGATCAGGCTGAGGACAGATGTCACCTCGCCGCTATCGCGATAGGGCTCCAGAATCCCCTCAACCTCTTCGATCTGCGTGCTCATGTAGTCGTTGGTCGAGCCGACCGGCGCAATGGCGATGATGAAGAACATCCCCCGATCCTCGGGCGGCGTCAGCGTGCTGGTAAGGTTCTGGGATGCACCGACGGCGAAGACCGCGAAGGCCATGGCGATGCCAAGGGTGAGGAATGGCAGGCGGATGGACTGATCAATCACCTTGTGGAAGAGACCGGCAATCGGTCCATCCTTCGGTTCGGTTTGCCCATTCTCGCGCGCTTCTTCATCCGCCTTGATCATCTTCCGCGATGGTTTGCCCGGATCGAGGAGTGAAGCCAGCATGGGCGCCATGGTGAGCGCGACAACCGTGGACAGGGTGACACAAAAGGCGAGCACGAACCCGAATTCGGAAAAAACACCGCCAGCCTGTCCGGGCAAGAAGGAAATCGGGATGAACACCGCCGCAAGGGTCGCGGTGGTGGAGATGACGGCAAAGAAAACCTCGTTCGACCCGGTGATGGCCGCGAGCCTTGGCCCCTCCCCTTCATGGCGACGCCGCACGATATTCTCGACCACGACAATCGCATCATCGACGACCATGCCGGTGGCAAGCACGAGTGCAAGCAGACTGATTGTGTTGATGGAGAAGCCGACAATCCAGATGGCGGCGATGGTGCCGATGAGAGCCACAGGGATGGCCAGAGCCGGAATGAGCGTTGCTCGCCAGGACCGCAAGAAGAGGAATATCACCACGATCACGATGCCAATGGCCATCAGGATCGACTTGGACACTTCCTCAATGGAGCCCTGAATGAAGACACCGTCATCGGTGGTGATGGTCAGGGACACGTTGTCCGGCAATTGCTGTTGCAACTCGGAGACTGCGGTGCGCACGTCCTGCGAAATTGTCAGGGTGTTGCCCACCGATTGGCGCACGATATCGATGCCGATCGACGGACGCCCGTTGACGCGCGCGGACTGGGTGGTGTCTTCTGCGGTGAACTGCACATCGGCAATATCGGCAACATAGGTCGTGCTGTTGATCCTGAGGCCACCGACCAATTCTGCGGTCACGTCCGGACTGACAGAGCGCAGGATCGTGGTGCTGGTATCGCTCTCGATGGACCCCAGCGCATAATCGTTGCGCAGGGTTCTCAAGGTTTTGGTCACGTCCCCGAGTGTCAGACCACGCGCAAGGAGCGATGGCATCGACACGGTGAGACGGAATTCCTTGGCCTGCGAACCGGTTACGGTGATTTCTGCGATGCCGTCAACAAGGGACAGCCTGTCGGTGATCATGCCTTCGGCCAGCGAGGTCAACTGAGCAAGGCTCTGGCTGCCCGACAGCGCAAGCCGAATGATCGGGTCGGCATCGGCGTCGCTTTTGCGCACCGTTGGATCATCCACATCGTCAGGCAACTGGCGCAGGGTCTGGGAGACGATCTCACGTGCCTCATTCGCTGCGATGTCAACATCTGCGCCACTGTTCAGATCAAGGGTGATCCGGCTGCGACCGTAGCTGGAGGTTGAAGAAATCGCCTTGATACCATCCAGAGCGCCAAAGGCATCCTCAAGCACGGATGTAACCTCGCGGTCGACCACTTCTGCCGATGCGCCGTCATAGCTCGTACGCACGGACAGGGACGGCTGGTCGACGTCAGGCATTTCGCGCACTTCCACGCCCATGACCGCAGCGATCCCGGCGATGATGATGAGCAAATTGATGACGAAGGCCAGAATGGGGCGGGCTACGAAGAGTCTTGTCATGCCCTTCAGCATCTGCTGTCTGGTCATTCGGTGCCCTCCGTGGTCTCACTGGAGGCCTCGGGCGAGGCCACGGTAATGCTGGCTCCCGGACGCAGCTTGTGGACGCCATCGACGACCACATCCATACCCGACTCGACGTCTCCTTCGATCCAGATGGTATCGTCCTCACGCTTGCGGTAGACAACCGGCAGCGGCTCAACCTTGCCGTCCTTGGCCACCCAGATCTGGGTTCCGTCGCGGGTCCAGGTAAGGGCGATGGCAGGAATGGAGGCAAGGGGCTCGCTTTCCTGCACGAGGGTAACCGTGAAGGTCATGCCGGGCCAAAGCTGTCCGTCTTTGTTATCTATGGCCGCTTTTACGGTCACCGTACGGGTGGTCTGGTCGATCTGGCTGTCAAAGGCAACAATCCGGCCTTCGAACTGTCTGCCCCGAATGGCGGGTGTCTCGGCCTTGACCTTCTTGTCGAGCGACAGGATGTTGATGGCGCGTTCCGGCAGTTCGAAGGTGACGCGAATGGTTTCTGTGTTGTTGATATCGACGATGGTCGTGCCGTTGGCCAGAAAATCGCCGACCTCAAGATCCGAAAGCCCCAATCGACCCGCAATCGGGCTGTGAATGACCCGCTCACGCAAGGATACTTCGGCAAGAGCGAGATTGCTGCGCGCCACGGCAACCGCCGCTTCAGCTTCTTTCATTGTAACCGCGGTCACGACGCCACTGTTGCGCTGATGCAGGGTCCGATACCGCTCGAGGCTATCCTCGGCGGTTTCAAGCTTGGTCTTGGCAATGTCGACATTGATCCGCTCGCTCTCGTCATCCAGCCGAATGAGAACATCCCCTTTCTCGACGGTCTGGGTGCCGTCGAACATGACGTCCTTGATCTGGCCGGACACTTCGGAGACAAGCGAAACGCTCTTCTCGGCCAGTCCGGTGCCAACAGCGCTGAAGCTGTCCTTGTAGCTTTTGAATTCCACTTTTGCCAGAGTCACAATGGTGGAGCCGGAGCCGCGACGTCGTCCGGCAGGCGGGCCATCACGCCCGGCAGTCGCAGACGGAACGGCCTCCCCCTGCTCTGACGTTCCTGAGCCGAACTTCAGAGCATGCGGGATACCAAACTGAGAAACATAGACCGCTGCAACAAGAACCGCGGCGAGCACGATGCTGATTATGTGCTTCATAAAACCTACCAGTAAAAAAAAGACCATAAAGCCCGAAGGCACCTTGCGATCCGATTGGCCCGGCTGAAGAAATGAGCCTTAATCGGGCGGAAAGCTCCTTTGAATCATAGAATCCGACAAGCCAGAGTTATCACCCAGTACAACCGGGTGCTCAAGTCATGAAGTTTGACAAATTGTACCGTATTGTAACCACAAGCGATGGAGCGAACCGTCAAGATTGCGTGATATACAGCGCTTTTGACTGATTAGATCACTGTAAATATTGGCGAAACTACGACCGTCTGTGTCTTAAAATACCGGATTGATCAGAAAAATAGCTCGGGTTCTCCAAGCATCAAATGCTGCACAAGGAGAATAGTCTTTGCATCACGCAAATTGCCCTGAAGTGCCGCCTCGCCCAACTCGTCAAGGGCAATTTCCTCAACGATGATGTCTTCATCTTCCGCATCAAGTCCACCACCGGCATGGATCTTGTCGTTGAGCGTGTAGCTCGCAAGATAGGCATCAATCTTTTCCGTCAGCGTGCCTGGCGAGGCATAGAAACTTGTCACGTGAAAGAGATCATTCAAATCAAAGCCCAACTCCTCGCGGGCTTCGCGCAGGGCGGCTTCTTCAGCGGTTTCACCCGGATCAACGAGCCCTGCTGCGACCTCCAATATCATCGGATCCCGGTCTCCGTTGGCCAATGGCCCGATGCGCAACTGTCGAACGAGCAGCGCGACGCGACGATCCCGGTCAACAGGCAGAACGCAAATGGCGTGTCCATGGTCGTGGATTTCCCGCTCGACACTGCGCCGGTCACCGGTTGAGTGGTTGTAATCGACCTTGCAGGTATAGAGCTTGATAAAGCCGTCATACTCGAGTGTACGCTCGGAGATCTCGGCTTTGACATTGTCGTGTCGAGGAAGAAAACGGTCAGACATGGGTCTTGTGCCTTTTTGCCCGTTTCATGTGCCCTTGATCATCTAAATGATCTTCCGCAAGGCCATGAAACACATTTGTCTATCCCAAAAGGATGAGCGCGTTACGCGTTGAGCCAACGACACATCTCAAGACGGGTCATTTGGGGCCAAACAGCAGGGCGCGTGCTTCAAATGCGCCGGCGGTTGGACGGCCAAGTCGGCCCGCTGTTTTCGCCAACAGGCTTATCTGATCTTTCTGGGAAGCGAAAGCCTCTCCATTCACACCATGCACATTATAGGCAAAGCCAGCCGCAACATGCCCGCCCAGAGCCAGAGCTGCGCTGAGAGAGGCTGTTTCCCCGGGGCCAAACGCCGCGACAGACCAGACCATCCGGCCCATCAGCCTCTGCTTTTCCAAGGCATTGAGGAAACGCCGCAGATCCTGAGGGTCGCAGTCCGGCTCATCGCCGTCTTCTCCAAGCACGAAGACCAGAGAACGGCAACTTTCGGGAATGATGCCATATTGGCGAAAGGCATAGAACCAGTCGATGTCTCCGGGTTGGTGCATTGCGATCTGAACGCCGATGCCGAGATTTTCGGCCAGATCGAAAAGATCCCGAGCCACAGCCTCGTCGCTTTCATCGCCAGTGCGCGGGAGTATCTGATCAAAGCGAACCTGAATGATATCCGGTGACACATCGCGCAGAAAATCAGCCATCGCTTCTGGGGGGAGGCCCGATCCGGTATCCAGCTCCATCTGCAACAAAAGACCGCTCCCGACCTCGGCCCTGAGTAAATTCATGGCGTCCCGGCACCGGGCCGCGTCAATGCAACAGTTTCCCTTGTCGTCCCGAACCGTGAAACTGAAGAGCGCCGCCCCTGCTTCTTTGGCGGATCGGGCGCATTCAACAAGCTCTTCAAGTCTGGTAGGTAGCCCGAAAGCGTCCCGCTTCGTTCGAACTGGCCCATTTGCCGACATTGTCAATGCCGCCAGTTTCGGCGTTCCGTAGATCATCGTGCCCCCCACTCACTCATATGAACTATATTATGAGACTATAATGCGCCGTGCTCGACCGTCTCAAAATTTAACTATGAAAATTTAATCAGAAACCCTACTTCAAGGGAATCTGTTTTCCTGAAATCAACAACCAATCCGACCCTAATACATTCTTTTTACTTAATGAAAAACACCTATTCCAAAATGTGTGAAAAGTAGACGATCAAGAAACGCGCATCTGGTCATGACCGCGCTTGGGCAGACAGACTTTGCCAAATCGTCCCATCTTTTGTATGAAGGAGACCGTTTGACCCAAATCCGCTAAAGGCCCTTGCACTGCTCCGCGCCGCCGCAGACCCGAGCCGCAGGGAGATGAACCATGAAACTAGATGATCTGCGCCAAGTGCTCTGGGATGCCTATGCCGACCTGTCTCCTCAAATGAAGGTGGCAGCCTCCTACGCCTTGGAAAATCCCGCGGATGTTGCCTTCAAGTCGGTGCGCCAACTGGCAAAGGCCGCTGATGTCCATCCCTCCACCATCGTGCGGCTGGCGCAAGTCGCCGGCTTTTCGACCTATGACCCCTTCCGGGCCGTCTTTCAGGATGGCGTGCAGACGGTGGATGTGCGCCTTGAAGAACGCGCCGCCGCACTTCAGAAAGACGGCCGCTGGGGAGAAGAATCCGATGCGTTCTTCGAGATCGGCAAAGCGACCCTGAGCAATCTCTCAAGTCTGTTCCAGCCGGATACGCAACGGGCGGTGCAAAGGATAGCCAAAGCCATTCTTGACGCCGAACGGGTTTATGTCGCCGGATACCGGTCTTCCTTTGCCTTTGCGCACTATCTTGCCTATGCGGGCAAAATCGCGATGCGCAAAATCGAACTGCTTGAAAGCCCTGATGGCTCGCACTTCGACATGCTCGGTCAAGCCGGCCCCAATGATCTCATCATCCTGTTCACCTTCGCACCCTACGCCTCAGAAGGTGGGCGATTGCTCACCATCGCGAAAAAGCGTGGCTGCAAAATTGCGGCAATCACCGACACCATGTCCTCCCCTGCGGTGCCGCTGTCCGATATGGGCCTGTTCGTTCCCATGACCGGGCCGCAGCTCATCCCGTCTCTGGTGCCCGCTGCTTCGGCCTGTGAGCTTATTCTGGCCGAGTGCGCGCGACTGGGCGGTGCTGAACTGGTCGACAACTTGCGCGCCTTCCGGGATCAGGTTCACGCTGTCGAAGGCTATCTGAGTCCGGTTGAACCAATCTATGATGACGAGGACGAGGGTGCAGAACAGGCGAGGTGACACTTCAGATAGTCAAGCCTTCACCCTTCCTTTACCGAGAAAGGGTTTTTCCGTGGTTTTCCGCAATTTCCACTCCGTAAAACCCTAGTGGAATGGGTCGAAGTTAACGGGGATTGCACGGCTTCGGACCTATCTTTGCGCTCAAAGATCTCTAAACCGGCGCATCAAAATGGTCCCTCAATTCTCAATCAATCCGCGGCTTCGGTCGCTTCTCCGGCCGTCGACAGACCTCTCTTCACCCTCCGGGCTCAAGGCTGAAATCGGAACTGCGGCAACGCAGTCCGAGTCGAAGGCGTTGTTGCACGCCCACTTCAAGGGATGCCACGTTCATTTCGCTTCGGGATGGTCGACGGCGCTCTATGCGGCTTTTCTCGCGCTTGGGCTGGGGCATGAAGACGAAGTCATCCTGCCAGCGCTTGCTCCTGTCGGAATTGCCCATGCAATCCAGCTTACCGGGGCACGACCGGTGTTTGTCGATGTATCGCATGATCATCTCCTGCTTGATCTTGCGGCGGTCGAGGCCGCAATCAGCCCGAAGACCCGGATTGTCGTCGTCTCTCATCTTTATGGCCAGATCGCCCCGACGGAGCCATTGCACGCCCTGCTCGTGGATCGCGGCATCTGCATCATCGAAGATGGCTCAGATGCCTTTTCAGCGCTTGGCGGGGTTGAGTATCCGGCTCAACACAGCGACATGCTCGTATGTTGTCTGCCAGGATTGCGGGAAAGCGAAGGCCACCTTCCCGGCTTCATCGTCACGCGCACCGCACACTATCATCAGCTGCTGTCACTCTGGACACGGCAGAACGACTTCTCTGAGCGTCTCCTAGATGATCCCGCCTCTGGCTGGCCCGATGCCCCTTTGATCGATTTGATCGATGATGTGTGTGAAATCGATGACAAGCGATTGTGTGACGCCATTCATGCAATTGAGGAGATTCAAAAGGGGATCGATCAGCAGGTTGCACGCTATGATGACTTGCTCGCAGAACTTCCGGTCCGGCGTCTTGCCGCGTCTTCTGGAATCAGCCGCCGGCTCGTGAGCTATCCGATTCATGTCGAGGCTGACCATAGAGACTCACTGTTCGAAAAATTGCGCTCCGAAGGATTCGAAATCTATCGCAGCTATCGGAATTTGAGTGATTTGCAGTTTTTCTCCCACCAGGTTTCACAGACATACTGTCCATTGGCGTCAAAGTGGTCTTATGGTGCCCTCAGTTTACCCACAGGGCCTCATATCGGGCGGCGTGAACAAAACTTTTTAGTACAGTCAGTCAAAAATTACTTCTCAGAGTTCAGTTCAAACTGACGCTTTTGGATAAGAATTGACGTTTAATATGTACGCATAGGTAGTAATAAGCCATTAACTTCAATTGCCTGTTCCGTACAGAATCATAAAAGCCCCGCGTGAATTTGGGTATAATTACGCAAATTTCTTTGTTATTGATCAGTCATATTCCAACATAACAGGTTGAACATAGGCGATAAAATCGCATTCAATCTTTTGTGAGTTGATGTCCAAGATGCCACTTTTTCTACCAACCATGTTGCAGCCTTATCCGATCAACTGTAGATTTTCGTTATAGAAGACTAATTTTGGTGGTTTAAAAAGCGGCAACACGAGGTAGACCATGGGGAGACCTAAGGAATTTGATCTCGACAATGTTCTGACAGCAGCAAGCAATTGCTTCTGGGCAGACGGAATTGCGAGAACATCAATCAGTTCGCTGGTAGAGGCAATGAGAATCCAGCGTTCGAGTTTCTACAACAGTTTCAACTCCCGAGAGGGAATTCTTGCAACTGTTCTGGAGCGATATATCGAGGCATCGCCCTTGCGCATGCTGATGAGTCCGACAGTACAGGCGAACCAATCAAAGCCTGATCTGCTGTTGATCGACTTCATCCTCGATTTCAGCAATTTTCTGGCGCAAGAAGGGCGCGGGCGAGGATGCCTGTTCTTCAATGGCCTCAGTGAATTGACGCCACAGGATGAAAATGCCTACGAAATTTATCAGGACTATTATGCCCAACTGGCGGATGGCCTCGATCACGTCATCCGGCGTCTGGAGACGGAAGTTCCGGCCGCAACAGCAAATGGCACGGTCAGTCTTGACCATCTTTTGTGCATTTTCATCGGTCTAGCGCATTTCTCCCGGATTGATCCGACAGAACTGAGACTGGCGAAAATTGGGCTGGACCAGCTCGCAGGATTGTCGCCTCATTTTGCGGCACTCATACGGTCACACAGTCGTCCCATGGAGGCTATTCGCCAATCAGAAGTTGCGGAACGCAGCCTGATGGAGGCCTAAAGCCTCAGCAAGACGACAGCTATTGAAAATCGCCGCTCAACGTGGCGATTTTTTTGTTTCATGCCCTTAGCGCCCTCAGAGCCCTCAGAGCCCTGTGGCGGTTGAGATGTTCACATTTTCTTCTCCTTTTCATCGCCGCACAGTCTCTCAGCTTGATCTTTGGTCATAGCTTCGCCAGTCTCGGCGCGATCTTGGGCAGATAGGCAACTGATTCTGGATCGGACTTGGAATTTCTGGCTATCAAAATCACCGGCAAGAGCCAGCTGGGGGCAACGATGGAATGGTCGCAACAACAGGATGCCGCACTCAAGACGGTCAATGAATGGATTGCGAAGGGTGATGAGCCCATATTCCGTCTGTTCGGCTATGCTGGCACCGGCAAAACCACGCTGGCACGGCATCTGGCCGAAGGGGTTGATGGGACGACGCTTTTCGGGGCCTTCACCGGCAAGGCAGCTCAGGTGCTCAGGCAGAAAGGCTGCCCCGGCGCCAGCACGATCCATGCCATGATCTACCGGCCCGATACCAGCGATGACGACGATCAGGAAAGCGATGTTCCCGCCTTTGTCATCAATCGCGATAGCCCTGCTCATGATGCCGATCTGATCATTATCGATGAATGCTCGATGGTCGACGAAATGCTCGGCTCGGATCTTCTGTCCTTTGGCAAGCCTATTCTCGTGCTCGGAGACCCGGCCCAGTTGCCTCCCGTTTCGGGTGGCGGATATTTCACCGACGCCGAGCCGGACATGATGCTGACGGAAATTCACCGGCAGGCACGGGACAATCCCATTGTGCGACTGGCCCAACAGGTGCGCGAAGGCGAAGAACCGGCCTTTGGCGACTATGGCTCTGTGCAGGTCATCGGTCGGCGATCCCTTGAAACCGAGCAAGTCCTGAGTGCCGATCAGGTGCTTGTGGGGCGCAATGTGACCCGCCAGAAATACAACAAGCGACTAAGAGAGCTGAAAGAATTCGAAGGCCCCTACCCTCAGATCGGGGACAAGCTGGTCTGTCTTCGCAACAATCACCAAAAGGGCCTGCTCAATGGTGGCATCTGGATGGTGGACAAGATCACCAGTCGGGTGGGCAAGGACATCAAGATGCGCGTCTCTCCCGAACTCGGCCACGAATTGTCCGGGCGCGTTCCACTCAAGGTTCCAAAGGTGCTGTTCGAGGAGAGTGGTGGCGAAGTGCCATGGACCGTGCGCAAACAGGGTGACTCTTTCGATTATGGCTATGCGCTAACCGTGCACAAGGCGCAAGGCTCACAGTGGGATGAAGTGATGTTGTTTGATGAGAGCTGGGCATTCCGGGATCATCGCCAGCGCTGGCTCTATACCGGCGTGACCCGCGCAGCAGAGCGACTGACCATCGTTCGATAATCTCAAGACAGAATGATTGATGAAGAGCTGGCCGCCTCAGGCGAAGGCCGTCGGCATCGATACGCCTTGGCCCGGCTGATCGTTCAACCCGTCGCCAGTCCGGCGTGTTACGGCCTCTCTTGGAGCGGGGCCATAATAGGTGTCCGTGCGCACAAAGGGGCGTTCCATCGAGGTGGCCGCAACCATCCTGAAATACATGTCCTTGGCCGAGAAGGGCTTGCGCAGGAACTCATGCACACCCAGCTGTTTGGCTTCCATGATGCGATGCTTTTCGGCATAGGATGATATCATGATGATCGGCACGGTCCCCATCGGGTGATTGGGGTTGCGGACGAGCCGCACCAGTTCCGGTCCATCGAGAATCGGCAGAACCCAGTCGATGATCACGACGTCCGGCGAGAGCTGTTCGAGCTTCTCAAGGCCCACACCACCATCTTCAGCCTCGAAAATTTCTCGCACACCCAATCCCTGCAAGATCGTGCGGATGATCGTGCGCATGTAGGCGCTATCCTCGATCACCAGGACCCTGAGGGCCGAAAGCACTGTTACAGACATTGAATACTCCACACCTTAACGCCACTGACGGAAACTCCCCGCCAGATACATCGGTAGCCTAACTGTAAGCATAAAGCCTTTAAGAATCTTTACTGTGTTTGCTTGAATCAAATCGATTTGCGCCTCGTGTCAAGGCTTTGCCGGTGCGCTGCCGATGTCTGGGAGCTGCATTTTCTTTTGGGCTAGAAGCTTGGCAAGGCTCTGGTTGGGCAAGCTCTTCTCCCTTTCGGCGAGCGTCCTGTACAACGAAGGTCGCATTTTGCTGATGGGCCGTGACAAAAAAGGCGTGATGGCCGCAAAAAGCTCTGTCTAGCGCTGCTTCCTGCGCTTGCAAAAGCCATTGCCAAATGGCAAAACCATCCTAAAATTAAACGCCTTGAAGCAAGATGTCACATTACGCGGCCTTAACAATTTGTAAGGCTTCTAACAATTGACAAAGCCCAAGGCGGCTGCGCAAAGTGAGCAGTAATCAAGCAGTCCAAAGCCATGTCTGACCAACAGGATGCACACCGTCACAACAAGGTGCGTCAGGCTCTGGAGTTGACCGACCGGTTCGCTGTCTGGACCAAAATAAGCGGATGCCAAGTTCCATGAAGTATCTCGAGTTCTTCGAAAATGCCGTCTCGTCTCTGAAGACGGAAAAGCGTTATCGTATATTTGCCGATCTGGAACGGCAGGCGGGCAAATTCCCCCGCGCAATCTGGCGGGCAGAAAACGGACTTGAGAGAGAAATCATGGTCTGGTGCTCCAATGACTATCTGGGCATGGGGCAGCATCCAGCCGTGATCGAAGCGATGAGCGATACGGCGCACAAGATGGGCACGGGTGCCGGTGGTACGCGCAACATTTCAGGCACCAACCATCCGCTGGTGCAGCTTGAGACCGAATTGGCCGACCTGCACAACAAAGAATCCGCTCTGGTCTTTACCTCCGGGTTTGTCTCAAACGAAGCGGCCATTTCGACCATCGCCAAACTGCTGCCCAATTGCCTGATCCTGTCCGATCAGCTCAATCATGCTTCCATGATTGCAGGCGTGAAAAGCTCTGGCGTTCAGAAGCAGCTATGGCGGCATAACGATCTTGAGCATCTGGAAGAATTGCTGGCTGCAGCCGGAACCGAGCGCGCCAAGTTGATCGTCTTCGAATCCGTCTATTCCATGGATGGCGACATCGCACCGATCGAGCAAATCGCCGATCTGGCCGAGAAATACAACGCCATGACCTATATCGATGAGGTCCATGCGGTTGGCATGTATGGCCCACGCGGCGCAGGCATCTGCGAACGCGAAGGCCTGATGGACCGGATCGACATCATCGAAGGCACACTGGCGAAGGCCTTCGGCACACTTGGCGGCTATATCACCGGGAAGTGCGCCATCATTGACGCCGTACGCTCTTATGCACCTGGCTTCATTTTCACCACCGCAATGCCGCCCGCAATCGCTGCAGCGGCCTGCACTTCGGTCCGGCACCTCAAGGACAGCCAGGCCGAGCGTGACGGCCAGCAGCGTCAGGCCGCTCGCACCAAGGCGATGCTGTCAGAGGCAGGGTTGCCGGTGATGCCGTCCGAGACCCATATCGTACCGCTGTTTGTTGGTGATCCCGACCTGTGCAAGAAAGCTTCCGATATTCTGCTTGAGCAACACGGCATTTATATCCAGCCGATCAACTATCCCACCGTACCGCGCGGCACCGAACGCCTGCGCATTACGCCGACACCGTTCCATGACGATCATCTGGTCGATGGCCTGCGGGCTGCCCTCATTGATGTCTGGGAACGCCTCGAGTTGCCTTACATCGAGCCGGGTTCCTTCTACAATCTCAACGAACCTGTGGCTCAGGAGGTATTCGAGGCTGCTGGAGGTTGAGAGAACGGCGAGAGCCGGAACTCCGATGACGACAAGACAGAAACCCCGTCCTGATGGCGGGGTTTTCTTTTTTCAGCCCAATGGTTTGAGGCGCTCGAGATCGAGGCTGCGCGGGGTCAACGCTGTGTCATCACCAATCGGGTGGCGAGCCCCACAAAGACCACCCCCGCGATCCGGTTCATGATGATCTGTGCTCTTTGAGAACTGCGCAACCAGCCGCCGAGCGATCCGGCGGCGATAGCGATGGTGCCGAAGACAAGAATCGTTGCCAATATGAACAGGAGACCGAAAGCGAACAATTGCAGGGACAAGGAGCCGCTATCCGGGTTGGCAAACTGTGGCAGAAAGGCGAGAAAGAAAATGGCAACCTTGGGATTGGTCACATTCATGACAATGCCGCGCCCATAAAGCGCCAACAGACTGACCGGCTTTCCCTTCTCTTCTCGGGTGCCCATCTCTGTGCCTTTTGCGCGAAATGCGCCCCAAGCCAGATAGAGAAGATAGGCAGCGCCCGCGAATTTGAGGATGTTGAAGGCCAGCGTCGACGTCTGGAACAGGACCGCAATTCCGAGGGTGACGGCAGTGGTGTGAACGAGCAGGCCGGTGCATAGGCCCAGCGTCACCATCCAGCCCGCCTTGCGGCCATAGAGTGCCGATTGCGTCAGCACAAAGATATTATCCGGGCCGGGCGCAATGCCCAGCGCCAGAGATGCGGCCAGAAAAACAAGAAGCGTATCAAATGGTATCGACATTGGTCTGAAGAACCGCGTCCGATGTGTCACCGGTCGCCTCGGTCTCTTCTCCTCTTTCTTGGGTGTCACGATAGCGTTTCCAGCTCTGGCGCAACCACCATCCGGCGGCAATTGCGACACCGAACGCTGCGATGAAGCCGATGCCCTGACTTGCCAACTCGGCCAACTCAGTCAGGCGATCGGCAAAGACATATCCCATCATGACATAGACTGTCACCCATGTTGCCGAGCCAAGAATAGAGGCAATCGCGAAATGCTGCCATTTCACTTTCATGGAACCGCACAAAACGCTCATCCACGGCCCAACGGGACTGAAAATGGTGCGCGAGAGGAAAACGGCGAGCATTCCGCGCCGTTTGAACATGTCCTCTGCGCGGTCGATCATGCCATCGATCTTGCTGGATGTTCGCAATCGCGTAATGAGGGGAGACCCCGCAAGTCTGGCAAGACAGTAAGCAGACTGGTCGCCCAGAACGACAGCACAAAAAGCAACCAGCAAGGCCTGATAGAGTTCAAGGTCGTCGGAGGCAGCAAAGGCTCCGGACGACAGAACCAACATGGAAGCGGGGACAGGAATTGCATGACAGCTCAGGAGCACCGTAAAAAACAGAACCCACAGACCGAAGGTCGGGATCAGGGCAAGGATCGCCTCGGTCATGCCTTGCTCTCCCTTTGTTCGGCCTGCCTGTCTTGTATCGGGGTGTTGCCTGGCCTGTCGATCAGAGAGGACTGCGATGCGGGTGCCGGGGGGCGGGTCTGACTTTCATCTTGTGGCTGTTGACCAGACGTCTTGCCAGCCTCGTAGGCACGCTTGGCGGCCCGGACACGCTGCTCGAGTTCCTTGAGCGTGATGCCCATCCTCTCCGCGACATCCTCCAGCTTGATGCGCTTTCCTTCGAAATCCTCAAGCTGCATGACGTCATGGATGACGTCCCGCGGCAAGCGGTAGCTCATCCCGACATATTTGGGTGTCATCCATTTCTGCAGGGTTTCATTGCGATGCGTCGGATCCTGGAAATAGATAAAGCTCATGGCAAAGCGCGCACCAAAGAAGACCAGAACGCACAAAGCCAGAATCAAAGCCGACAGCGCGACAGGCTGCTCTTTCCAGAAATATCGCAGGGCCTTGATCATCCCGTCTTCTCCGAACCACCGACCGTTTCATATTGGTCAGCCATGACGACAGCCCCTACACGATAGACCGAGATGGCCAAGGTGGATACCCCACCTTTTAATTCCGATGGCGACTTTTCATGATCCAAAGGAACGCATTGGGCGGCGCAAGACAGCTCAATCCGCGCTGCTCTGCCCCTTGGCATTGATTTTTGCCTGTTCTTCCGGGCTCAGATCATCATCGTCGAGGATGCGGTAGGCCGCCCCTTGAATGTCTTCATATTGGTTGGTTTTGAGGGACCAGAGAAAAGCGACGAGCCCAAGTCCCCCGAGGAAAAGGGCTACAGGAATGAGAAAAAGCAGAGCGCTCATGTCTTGATCTTCCTTGTCCAAGCATCCCTCTAGGCTTAGCAGGAGTTGGTCTTGGTGAAAATTATAAATATCGCCCCAGTCCATGTCGGGCCGATGTCGGACCGATGTCGGTCAGCGGATCAAAGCTCTCTCATCGGCTTCTGTTCGTTGAGGGCTTCGTCAAAGGCAACGTTATCGGTGAACCACGGATCGCTTCTGGCGCGGGCGCGCAAGGCGTTGAGGGTCACCACCAGACTGGATCCGGACATGGCAAGCGCCGCGATCAGTGGCGTGACAAACCCCGCAATGGCAAAGGGCACGGCAACCATGTTGTAAAGGGTGGCCGCCCAGAGATTCTGCTCCATGATCCGGCGGGCGCGTTTGCCGATGTCGATGACCTGAAGGACGGGAGCCAGTTTCTCACCCAGAAACAGCGCGTCGGCGGCAGCCTGCGAGACATGTGCGGCGGTGACCGGCGAGATGGACACATCGGCGGCGGCCAGCGCGGGGGCATCGTTGAGGCCATCTCCGACCATCATCACCACAGCGCCGTTGGCTTTTTCTGCCTCGATCATGGCGATTTTGTCTGTTGGGGCAATGCCCGCATGGAATGCTTCAATCCCGAGCTTTTCGGCGACGGCGGCAACGGCTTTGGGCTGGTCGCCAGAGAGGATCTTCAGGGCCATGCCCCGCGCCTTCAGGGCTTCAATGACCTCGATGGCATCGGAGCGCAACTGCTGTTCAAGGGCGAAGACTACGGGTGCATTGGATCCATACCGAAAAGCCAGAAGCGATGCGGACGGATGGGCGGCCCTGACGCTCTCGGCCTCCCTTTCTGCGTCACAGAAGGTTGGTGAACCCAGACGGATTTCCGTGCCATCCACCGATGCGGTCAAGCCCTTGCCCTTTTCCTCGCTCGCGTCCGCGATGGGGCGGATGCGGCGATCCATGGCAGCGAGCGCCGCGGACAAGGGATGGCTGGATGATTTGGCGAGCGCGATGGCCAGATTGAGGCTTTCCGGATCACAGGCATCGGGGTTGACGATACCGGGACTGGGGCGCGTCAATGTTCCGGTCTTGTCGAAAACGACGGTGTCGACCCTCGAAAAGCGCTCAAGCGCGTCGGAACGATTGAGCAGCACCTGATTGCGGAACAGCGACCCCGAAGCAACCACTTGCACCGCCGGAATGGCAAGGCCAAGCGCGCAGGGGCAGGTGATGATCAAAACGGAAATCGCAATGACGAGCGAGGGCTGCCAGCCAATGCCCCAGAGCCACCAACCGGCAAAGGTCAGAGCCGAGGCGGTGTGTACGATGGGGGCATAGAGATCGGCTGCGCGGTCTGCCAGCTTGCGGTAGCGCGACCGGGCTTCCATGGCTTCTTCGATCAGGCGATTGACCTCGTCCAGTAGGGTGCCCTTGGCCGCGGCAGTGACCGAGATGGTCAGGCCATTTTCTCCATTGAGCGTTCCGGCATAGACCGCATCGCCCTCGCCCACCTCGATGAGCATGGTCTCGCCGGTCACGAGACTCTGGTCGATTTGCGACGCACCGGCCTCAACAGTGCCATCGACCGAAACCCGCTCGCCGGGGCGCACAAGGACACGATCACCCGGTTCGATCTTGGAGAGCGGCACCTCGCGCAAGGCGCCGTCGCCAAACAGCTTCATGGCCGTCTCGGCTTTCAACGCGGTCAGGTTCTCGGCAAAGGAGCGGGTTTTCAGGCGCATCATCTGATCCAGCCAACGGCCGATCAAAAGGAAGAACAACAGCATCAATGCGCTTTCGAAGTAGGCTTCCTTCTGATGCTGGATGGTCTGGAGGAGCGAGAGGAAGAGCGCAAGGATCACGCCGATGGAAATCGGCACATCCATGTTGAGGTGGCCCTTTCTGAGCACGCGCCAAGCCGAGCCGAAAAACGGCCGACCTGCATAGACCGCTGCAGGCAGCGTGATGAAAGCCGAAAGCCAATGGAAAAAATCACGCGTCTCGGGCGTGATATCCGACACATTGCCCGACCAGACCGAGACGGACAGCAACATGACGTTCATTGCGGCAAAACCCGCAACGGCCAGCGCGCGCAGAAGCCGCTGGTTTTCCTTCTTCTCTTCGGATTTGACGCGGCCGGGATCGAAGGGATGCGCGCCATAGCCAAGATCGTTGAGGCGTATCAGCAGCCTGTCCGGATCCGTCTCGGCTGGATCCCATGTGACGGCAAGGCGATGCGAAGAGAGATTGACGCGGGCGTTGGAGACGCCCTCAAGGTCCATGAGGCCCTTCTCGATGCGCGTCATGCAGGCAGGGCAATAGATCCCTTCGACAGCAAGCGCCAGCTTCTGCTTGCCATCGGGCAGGCTTTCGGAAAAGGCCGACCAATCACGCTCTACAGTGTCCGTTGCCGTCATAGCAAGCCTGCTGATGTCTTTCTTTGCTTGTTGATGCTACTTCAGCGTGACCGTCTGGAGCGTCTGGAACATGACCTCGCTGTCTTCGAGGGCTTCTAGCTTGATGCGCCAGCGGCCCGGGTCAAGCGTGCCTATGGTGCCCTGATACGTGCCGCCGGTCTTGGAAGACAGGGTCAATTGACGGTCAAAGCTTTCTGTCGCAGGACGACCGATATTCGCCTCTATAACCAGATCCGTAATCGGATTGTCCAGCTTGTCGCGCGCCTCGACAATCAGGAAGACGTCATTCTGGCGCCGTTTGAGCTCTATCCCCATCTGCCACTGACGATCTGCCTGAGCCTGCGCTTCCTTGAGGGTGTTGTTGTAATTCTGGCTGGCCTGATAAGGGCTTTGTTCCACCACGCCGGGCCAACTGGTGCTGGCGTAGTAGACGAACGCGCCGTTGGCAGTGAATACCACGGCGAAGAAACCACAGATCCACAGCAACACATGCCAGCCGGTCAGTTTCTTTTCAGAAGCGTCCAGTCTCTGTTGTGCCATTCTTGGGTCTCCGTGCAATTTTTCAGGGGTCATTTTGCAGCGAAACAGAGACTTTGGATAGCCACCAAAAGCCTCTGCTTCATGTCTTTTTGGTTAGAAAGCGCCTTACGGAGCCTTGAAATAATCCGATACGGTCTGGCCTTCACCCGTCTCTGTATCCCGGATATTGAAGGCAATCGGCTGGGACTTCTCGAGCTGTGCTTGGGGCGGCGAGAAGACCTGAACCCGGAGTTCCTTTGTCAGGTCAGCCTGAATTGGCACGACCATGGATCGGGGATCATCACTCTTGACACCGACCGCGTTCATTGAAAAGCCTTCTGGCGCATTGACCAGACTGAGTTCAAAATCGCGCGCCGTGGTTGCCTTGTTGATCAGGCGGATGGTGTAGCCATTGCGCAGCGACCCGTCAGACAATTGCACGAAGAGCGGGTTGCGGTCATGCAGGACATTGAGATCAACCAACTGCCGATTGATCAGAGTGAAGACCATCAGGCCGACAACAAAGGCGATCATCGCCATATAGATGATCGTTCGCGGGCGAATGAAACGGTAAACGCTTTCCTTGCCTTCAAGATGGCGCTGGATGTTGACGTCGGTTTCATAGTCGATGAGACCGCGTGGCTTGCCGACCTTCTCCATGACATTGTCGCAGGCATCGATGCACAGTCCGCACTGGATGCAGGCGAGCTGGGCACCATCCCGAATGTCGATGCCAGTCGGGCAGACGGCCACACACTGACCGCAATCGACGCAATCCCCGGCAGGCAAGCCCTCTTCGGCACGCGCCTTCATCTTTTTCAGAGAGCCGCGCGGCTCACCCCGGTCGGTGCGGTAGGTAACGTTGAGTGCCCATTCGTCGGTCAGGGCAGCCTGAATGCGCGGCCACGGGCACATATAGACACAGACCTGCTCGCGCATGTGGCCAGCCATGATGTAGGTCGTCGCCGTCAGAATGCCGATCCAGAGATAGGCCACCATCGGCGCTTGTCCAAAGGCCAGCTCAGTCACCAGTGTGGGCGCATCGGCAAAGTAGAGCACCCAGGCGCCGCCGGTCCACCACGCGATCAGCAACCAGACAAAATGTTTGAAGACCGTGCGACCGACCTTCTTGGCCGTCAAAGACTGTTTATCTGCCTTGATGCGTTCACGGCGATCGCCCTCGATCCACCGTTCGACCAGCATGAAAAGGTCAGTCCAGACCGTCTGGAAACACATGTAACCGCACCAGACGCGTCCCGCGAGCGCATTCATCAGGAACAGCGTCAGAGCCGCAAGGATCAAGAGGCCTGTGAGATAATAGATTTCCTGCGGCCAGATTTCGATGAAGAAGAAATAGAACCGCCGCGCAGGAAAATCGATCAGAACGGCCTGATCGGGAGCACCCGGGCCGCGATCCCACCGCACGAAGGGCAGGAAATAATAGAGACCGAGCGCCACGATCATGAACGCCCATTTGAAATTTCGGTAGCGGCCTTGAACACTTTGCGGAAAGACCTTCTTGGCCTTCGCATAGAGTACATCACCGCCCGAGCTGGTCCCTGGGGCTTCCACCGTCATCTCGCTTCTCCTCGAAACAGTCGTCTTTGCCAGTTGGCTGTCCGTAGTCCGGCAAACAGGTCCATCACTTGCCGGGCCTGCTAACAGGCATTTAATCTACTTCAATTTGTGTCTCGTTCAGCGGTCCATCGTGCTCATGGTCTATCAAGTAGACTATTTTTGCGTGAAAATACCGAGGCAAATTGTCGCGTATTTCGCATCTGCTCCGGTTCCCGTTTCTGTCGGCCGGGATGAGCCAGGACTGTATTGCAAGACAGCACGTTCAAACCTGTCACCGGCTTCTTTGGGCATCAGCAATGAGCACTGCCTTGAAGAGCTCGGAGAACTGGTCGGGCCGATCGGCTCGTTTCAAAGTCGGTCAACCGCTTGCAGGACGCGGGGCCAGCGTTCAAACCGGCCCCGGCTTCATTCTTGTCGCACTCGAAGATCGAGCGCCGTATCATAGCCGCAAGCGCGACCTGTTACTGGCCACCACCTCGGGTGTGCACATAGACCGCCAGAGACTTGATCGTCAGCGGATCAAGACGGGCTTCCCAGCTGGGCATGACACCGGCACGACCATTGGTGATCGTTTCGATGATGGTCTCGCGATCGCCACCATAGAGCCAGATGGCATCGGTCAGGTTTGGTGAACCGAGTTCCTGCATGCCCTTGGCATCCTCGCCATGACAGGCGACGCAGTTTTCTTCAAACAACACCTTACCGGCGTCCAGATCAGCACCTTCGGGCGCACTGCCCGAGAGAGACTGGACATAGCTTGCGAGGGTCTCGATTTCCTCTTTAGAGAGGATCTCATCACGACCGAAAGCCGTCATGTTGCCAAACCGCTCGTCTTCATGACCGGACCGGATGCCGACGCGAAGGGTCTCGTGGATGGCATCAATCGTGCCGCCCCAAAGCCAATCATCATCCAGCAGGTTCGGATAGCCCTCACCACCGGCTGCCCCCGTGCCATGACAGGCGGCACAGTTGTCACCAAAGGCAGCAGCACCCTGTGCAACGGCAAACTGACGCATATTTTCGTCACCGAGGATTTCCTCGACCGAGGCTGACTGCAGACCGGAGGCCTGTTCAAGGCGGGTTTCAACCAACTCGTTGTAGGCAGCGATGCCTTCGGCACGGTTGGAATGGCCCAACAGGCCCTGAGTGTAACCATTGACCAGTGGCCAAGCGGGATACAGCACCCAATAGCCGATACCCCAGATGATGGTGGCGTACCAGGTCCACAGCCACCAGCGTGGCAGCGGGTTATTCAGTTCTTTCAAACCGTCCCATGAGTGACCGGTGGTTTCGACACCAGACAGATGGTCAATTTCTTTTTCGTGATCGCTCATTCTCAATCCTCCCGCAGCGGCATGTTGGCAGCATCATCGAACCGCTTCTTGTTGGACGGCCAGAAGGTGTAAACCAGCACGCCAGCAAAAATCAGCACGAAATAGAGCAAGCCCCATGTTTGCGCGAAGTTAGCTAAAGTTTCATAGGTCGACATAAACCTGCTCCTTAGCGAAGGTCAGCCTTGTCATCATAGATGGAGAAATCGACCATCGTGCCCAATACCTGAAGGTAAGCCACGAGTGCATCCATTTCTGTCACCTGGTCCGGGTTGCCATCGAAATCACGATAGATCACATCAGGATAGCGTTCTTCGAAGCCATCGATGTTGTCATCATCAGGATTTGCTTGGGCCAGCATGTCGGCCTTGGCGTTGGCGATCTGTTCGTCGCTGTAGGGAACACCGACAATCTTGTTGACCGTTAGGTCAGACCTGATGTCGGGCACTTCCAGCTCGCGCTTGGTAAGGAACGGATAACCGGGCATAACGGATTCCGGAACCACCGAGCGCGGATCAGTCAAGTGACTGACGTGCCAGAGGTCGGAATATTTATTGCCCACACGCGCAAGGTCCGGACCGGTACGCTTGGATCCCCATTGGAAGGGATGGTCGTACATGGACTCAGCTGCGAGAGAATAATGGCCGTAACGTTCGATTTCATCGCGCATCGGGCGGATCATCTGTGAATGACACAGATAGCAGCCTTCGCGGATATAGATATTACGACCGGCGAGTTCGAGCGGGGTGTAGGGACGCACGCCCTCCACCTTCTCGATGGTGCTTTTCAGATAGAAAAGCGGGACAATCTCAACCAGACCACCAATGGCAACCACAATCAGGATGCCAATGAGCAGAAGCATGGAATGGCGTTCGAGAATGCCGTGTTTGTTCATCAAAGACATGGAAACCGTTCCTTATTCTGCAGGGACCAGAGCCGGGTCGGCAGCATCGGCCTGAGCCTTTTCGCCAACTCGTACGGTCATCCAGAGGTTATAAGCCATGATCAGAGCGCCAAGGACGAACAGAAGGCCGCCGATCGCGCGGATCATATAGAACGGGTGCATGGCTTCGACGGTTTCGATGAAGGAATATTCAAGGAAACCAAGGCTGTCGTAAGCACGCCACATCAGACCCTGCATGATACCGGAGACCCACATCGAGGTGATGTAGAGAACGATACCGAGCGTCGAGATCCAGAAGTGCCATTCGACAAGGGTATTGGAGAAGAGTTTCTTGCGGTTCCACAGCCACGGAACGAGGCAGTAGAGAGCACCGAAGGAAATGTAGCCAACCCAACCCAGAGCACCGGAGTGCACGTGACCGATGGTCCAGTCCGTGTAATGCGACAGGGAGTTCACGGCCTTAACGGACATCAGCGGACCTTCGAAGGTCGACATGCCGTAGAAGGCAACAGAAACAACCATCATGCGCAGCACTGGATCGGTTCTGAGCTTATCCCAAGCGCCAGACAGGGTCATCAGGCCGTTGATCATGCCACCCCAGGACGGCATCCAGAGGATGACGGAGAAGGTCATGCCAAGGGTCTGCGCCCAATCGGGAAGAGCGGTGTAATGCAGATGGTGCGGTCCGGCCCAGATATAAATGAAGATCAGGGCCCAGAAATGCACGATCGACAGCCGGTAGGAATAGACCGGACGCTCGGCACGTTTGGGAATGAAGTAGTACATGATGGCGAGGAAGCCGGCGGTGAGGAAGAAGCCCACTGCGTTATGGCCGTACCACCACTGCACCATGGCATCCTGCACACCAGAGAAGACCTGATAGGACTTGATGCCAAATACCGTGACCGGAATCGATAGGTTGTTGCCAATATGAAGCATGGCAATCGTTACGATGAAGGCCAGATAGAACCAGTTTGCCACATAAATATGCGGCTCCTTGCGCTTCCACAAAGTCGCGAGGAACACCAGCAAATAGGCCACCCAGACGATGGTCAGCCAAAGGTCGGCATACCATTCGGGTTCTGCATATTCCTTGCCTTGGGTCGCACCCAGAAGGTAGCCCGTACCCGCGATCACGATAAAGGCGTTATAGCCCAGGATCACGAACCACGGAGATATCCGGCCAGGCAGACGCGCGTGACTGGTCCGCTGCACCACATAGAAGGAGGTGCCGAGCAACACGTTGCCGCCGAATGCGAAGATCACCGCAGATGTATGCAGTGGGCGCAATCGACCGAAACTGGTCCACTCAAGATCAAAGTTCAGAATCGGAAATGTCAGCTGCCAGGCGATGATATCGCCAACGAGAAATCCTGCGATCCCCCAGAACATGGCAGCAGCCGTCGCGAACTTGATCGGGCCGAGGTTGTAGCCTGTTTCATCGACGTCGACAGGACGCTTGAAATAGGCATTGAAAATAAGAAACACACCGAGGGCTGAGAAAATCAGCCCGACGGTTGCATGAAATGCCATGACGCCATCAACCGCTTTAGCGGCGATAGTCAGGCAGGCGAAGGCGAGAACAGTCAGGAAAACTGCAAAAGCACCTTCTTCAACAGAGAGTCTTTTTGTCGTGTGAGCCATCTTTTAGTCCCATCTCCAGCGGCGCACAACAAGAGGTTGTCCGGCGCTAAAGCTTTAATGGTCGATCCTCCATGCTTGCGGTCTGAGTAAGCCATATAGACGCAAGCCGAGATTGGAACGCACTTCCCCCAAAGGGTGGTCAAACCCTATGGACGCCCCCCTTCATACGCTTTGACTCAGGTCAACGGAATGGGGAGGGCTGGCTGCCAAGTGCGACTCGTGGTCACAGGTAAATATGTCCCACCACCAGCATGGATAATTTTTACCCTTATAACACAATAACTTGAAGTCCAAGCCCGAAAACGTCCGCATTTGCCCTATGAGCCGTAAGTGGCAGAAAAAATATGCACTTACAGTGCACTTTATACACCGTTTCAATGCCCGGTCGGCTCTTTGCCAAGATGCGCTCCAGCGTTGGTTGGCAATCCCTCCCTCCAATTTACGCGATTTTCCCAAGTTTCGCGCGCTACCGGTGAAGTTGTGGCGCCATACACAGAATCATTTAGCCACCTTGTCGTCCACGCCTGTCTGATCTCTGGTCAGACGGGCGGTCACCGCCGGAGCGATGAGCACAAGCCCCAGATAGCGAACCAGATGATGCCCAGCCACGAAAGCCGGGTTCATATCGAACAGGAATGCCAGCAACACCATGGTTTCGAACCCGCCCGGCGCATAGGCCAGAAAGGTCTGGCCGGGCGGAAAGCCCAGCACGGCCCATCCGATCAAGGCGGCGATCAACGAGACAGACATGGAAACAAACAGCGACAGAAGGGATATACCCATCAGCTTTGCCAGCTGCGAAAGGGATACGGAACCAAAGCGCGTACCGACCAACGCACCAATCGTCAAGAAGCCCGGTACCGCGAGCCAGTCTGGCAAAGGTGCAGAGAAGGTTCCGGACAGGTAGAACGCACCGGAAATGGCCATGCCGCCAAGAAGGAAACCTCCGGGTATTTTGAACCATTTAACCAATGGCGCCACGATCGCCATTCCTGCGAGCAGGATCAGGATCGACTGCATATCAAGGTTCTCGGGCGCGGCCACTTTCACCACATCGTGAGCAGCTCCCCCTTCTAGCTGCGCGAAAGGGGTGAGCAACACCGGCAGCACTGCGATCATTGCAAAGACACGGATCGACTGAGCGACGGCCACTCGCGAGATGTCGGCGCGGGATGCTTCGGCAATGGCCATGACATAAGCCAGAGCGCCGGGAAGCGATGCAAAAAGCGCTGTTGCATGGTCCCAATGACCGACGCGCCGCAAGACAAAATAGGAACTCAGTGTGATGATGATCACCGTAACCACAAGCAATGCCACACTGAGTGGCCAAGCGGCGATGGCATGAAGGGTGTCCGGCGTGAAGCCTGTGCCAAGGATGACGCCAACCAACATGAACCCACCGTTCTTGAGCCGGTTCGGTATGAAGAGCTTGCGGCCCGCAAACATGGCAACCACAACCGCCAACAGGGACCCCGTGAGCCAAGAGGCCGGAAAACCGATGTAGGTGGCAAGCCATCCGCCAGCAAAGGCGATGGCATAGAGTTCAACTAAATTGAGCAAGCCTTGGAATCCTTCAGAAGATCCGGCAGAAGATCCGGTAGAAGATCCGGGTCGGTCGGCCGTAGAACAGACACCTTTGCGATTGGAAGGGATTTCGCAGTGATGCTGACGTCACATCAGATCACCACATTGGGTCGGCAGATGTCAGATTTGAAGTATCACACCGCGGATAGGACCACAATCCGGACAATACTGTCTATTTGGATGTACGGCTTCAGATGAGAACGATCTCAGGATTTTCAGCTTGGACCTCAATTATCGGCTGATTTGTGGTCTACAAGACACAATCGACCGCTAACGTGAGCGCTGGCCAGTTTGCATTTTGTGCTCTGAGGAGACGGTGGTATGCAAGGAACTGGATTTCATGACAGAGGTGACGGTGGTGTCAACCCAGCGCAATCGGCGGAAAAGAGAGCCTCAGATTCACAACGCTGCCCTGCTTGGGATGGTCCGGCCTGTGATGGCTGCAATGATGCTGGGTGCCCTGCTTGCGGGCTGCGCCGCGCCGACCGGCATCCGGTTTGCCCAAACCCCGACCATCTCGCTTGAAACCGAAAGCATCGTTGTTGCGACGACCCGCGTGCCCAAAGGCCATGCCGATTTCACCGGCGAGCGGGCAGGCAAGCTTCAGTATGCCTCGTATCAGGTTTCCATTCCGCCGGGCCACAAGATCGGCGAGATAGAATGGCCGCGCAGCAAGCCAGATCCGAAAAAGTATTTTGCCGTCGCCTCAACCAAACCGCTCACCGGTTCATCCATGTTCAGTGCGCAGATCAACGCCGATCTGGCAGCCGGTTCATCGCCCCAAGCCCGCGGCAAGCGCGAGGCAACGTTGTTCGCGCACGGCTATAATACCGACTTTTCCGAAGCCCTTTATCGCGCCGCACAAATCAAGCATGACTTTGACATGACCGCTCCGATGGCACTGTTCAGCTGGCCGTCGGCAGGCAGCCCCGGGCTCTATATTTATGACAGGGACAGTGTAAAGGCCTCTCGCGATCAGCTTGTCAGTGTCATCAAGGCGCTCGCGGCGAGCAAGGTGGATCATATCACACTGATGGCCCATTCGCTCGGCACGGAGCTTTTGATGGAGAGCCTGCGGCAAGTCGCGCTTGCGAACAATGGGCGCCTGCCCTCCAAGATACAGTCGGTCGTGCTGATTTCACCCGATATCGACATGGATGTCTTCAACAGCCAACTGGCAACCATCCGCACTCTGCCCAAGAATTTCGTTATCCTTGTGTCCGCACGGGATCGCGCGCTGCAATTATCCAGCCTTCTTGCGGGGGACACGGGGCGGGTTGGCAATTCGCTGGATGAAACCCGCATCAAACGCGAAGGCATCACCGTGGTTGATGTTACCGGTTTTGATGGCGGTGACAGCATGAACCACATGACCGCCGTGACCGCACCCAGCCTTGTCGCCCTGCTCAAGGGTGTTGCCATGTCTGGCAAGAAGACCGCGGTCTTCGAGAATAGCAACGATGCCAATCTGCCTGGCACCCTCATCAACACCGCAACGCTGCCGCTCGATCTGGTGGTCAAGACCACACGAACGATTTTCGATCAATGATCGGCTTTGAGTAGACCACCAACCGCCCTGCCCCCGACGAAAGCGGGACATGACAAATCGGACAGAATTGACCTTGCTCAAAGTTGAGCCTTAGCACCAGACGCTAAATGCCCCCATGACCGATGTGACCTTGAAATATGCCTCGCGCGCCGTGCCGCGCTACACCTCCTATCCCACTGCACCGCACTTCTCTTCGGAGTTCGGGGCGGAGACCTATGCCGAGTGGCTGAAGACCGTTGATCGCAGCGTGCCGATTTCTCTTTATCTGCACGTGCCCTTCTGCCAGTCCATGTGCCACTATTGCGGCTGCTATACCAAGGTCACCAAGAAAGAAAAGCCGCTGCAGGATTATGCGGATATGCTGGTGCGCGAAGTGGCGCTGGTGGCAGGGAAATTGCCCAAGGGACAGCCCGTCAGTCACATCCACTGGGGTGGCGGAACGCCATCCATTCTGCCTCGGGATGCCTTCATGCGTGTGGTCGATGCCATCCGCGCTCACTTCACCTTCACTGACGGCATGGAACATGCGATTGAGCTTGATCCGCGCACAGTGACTGACGAGCTTGCCGACACTTTGCGCCTCGCAGGCATCAACCGAACCAGTCTGGGGGTTCAGGATTTTGACCTCAAGGTGCAGGAAGCCGTGGGACGCGTGCAGCCCTATAGCCGCGTGAAAGAAGCGGTTGAGGCTCTTCGGTCCGTTGGCATCGAGGAAATCAATCTTGATCTGATGTATGGGTTGCCGCACCAGAGCCGGGAAACCATCCGCAACACGGTCGAACTCACAGCAAGCCTTGATCCGTCTCGTCTGGCCCTGTTCGGATATGCGCATGTGCCCTGGATGAAAAAACATCAAAGGCTCGTGCCCGAAGAGCTGCTGCCCGATGCGTCCGAACGCATAGCCCTCTTTGACGACGCCACCACGGCTTTGCAAGACCATGGCTACGAGAAGATCGGGCTCGATCACTTTGCCAAGTCCGATGACCCGCTCGCAATTGCCGCACGGGAAGGTTCCATGCGGCGCAATTTTCAGGGCTACACCACAGACGAAGCCGAGTTCCTGATTGGCCTTGGCGCATCCTCCATCGGAAAAATGCCGCAAGGCTATGTGCAGAACAGCCCTGACTTCGCAGGGTGGATCCGAGCTGTTGAAGCCGGAGAACTGCCAATTTCACGCGGCATCAACATGGATCAGGACGACCGCGCTCGGGCCGCAATCATCATGTCGATCATGACGGCCTATGCGGTGGATGTCGAAGCAGTGGCCCGCGATTTCAATGTGCCGCTGAGCCCGCTGCAAGCTTGCTATCCGGCACTGGAAGAGCTTCAGGCGGACGGTGTCTGTGCGCGGGACGGGAACCGCCTCAGTGTCACACATGCCGGACGCCCTCTTGTGCGGCTCGTCGCATCCGCCTTTGACGCCTATCTTCAAACCGGAAAGGGTCGGCATTCCGTTGCTGTCTAGCAGCTGCCAGACCTGCCACGACCGAATCACGCCGCCTCGCGCTGGCAAGCTATGCTAGCGGGTGGCGTATTCCAGTTTTCTGATGAGGTAGTAGCGCGCTTGGAGCGGCTTAAGGATCGATCAGTATTTGCCGGTCAGATGACACAGACCACAAACATTCATGATGCGGATCCGGTCCTGTTTTTCCATCGTGATGACCTTGCGGCGTTTCATGTCGGACAGGACGCGACTGACGGTCTCAATGGTCAGTCCAAGATAGTCGGCGATTTCCTGACGCGTCATGTGCAGGGTCACCACAGACTGATCTTCCCCTTCTTCGGGTCCGATGCATTCGAAGCCACCGCGGCTGGGTACAAAACGCATAAGGAAGGATGCCACGCGTTCGTGCGCTGATTTGCGCCCCAGAAGCACCGCATGCTCATGAAGATTCTGAACCTGAGACACCAGGCATTTCCTCATGTGCTGCTGAAGCTCATTGGAGCCTTCCGCATCCTTCTTGGAGATCATGTGCACGAGAGTTTCCGTGAGGGTTTCCGCAGACGTGTCATAAACATCGCCAGCAGGAACGCCAAACAGGTCACCCGGCCCCAGAATCTCCACCACTTGACGCCTGCCATCGGGCAAAAGCTTGTAGAGCATGACCGAACCATCGGCCACTTCATAGATATTGTTGGCCGGATCGCCCTCGAAGAAAACGACACCGTGGGAGGGAAAGGTTTTGTGCCGGCTTTGCTCGCTTGACATGATGCCTTTATATTCGCTTTTTGCCTTAAGAGGGGGCTGTGAAGGAAGCACACGGTTTTGTGCACTATGACTTGCCAGTTTGATATAGCGTTCTTCCGACATCTCAGCAACTCCCCTTATGCAGGGCTGGTGTCCCACATTTCATGTCTTATGCCAAAGACTGCCAGCACCTATACGACATGTTTCATCTTGTCGCAATCTGTCCATTTGAAAAACGAACTTACACGTATTTACCCTTATCATGAACGGAAATACCATGGCGGACAAGGTGCGTATTAGCCTTAATTTTCCGTCAAACACGTTTATTTTCTACACACATATAGACAAATTGAAGGCTAGTTTGTTGTAGATCAAACAAATTTTCCGCTGTGGGCGAACACAAGCTTCGCAAGAAAACCGCGTCTCAATCAGCGATTCCTTTATCTGGAAAAATGCCCATCAAGTGCATGTATGAGAAAACGGAACATCTAAGGCGCAACAGCGCATTGTTGTCCTGTGCAAAAGTCGTATATATCCGCCTAATCTTACGTAATTTATGGATTAAGCACATGGCTTGAGATGTGAAATTGATTACCCGCTCGTAAAAAGCAGGCACCTTCACTTTACGTAAAAGGAAGACTGCAAATCACTGTGCACCTCAATCTATCTGCGAAGGGCGCAGAGGACCAGTTCACATCGATCACAGGCGATGTAAAACACAACCTCGATCCAAGGGACCGGGGTTGAAGAATTTGGGGTTAAAAAGACTGGATTCGTCTTGTTGGCTCAATGGCCGGTCAGAACGATTCGAACCAGATCCGCCGTATTGCGCGCTTTGAGCTTTTCCATGATGCGAGCACGATGCACCTCGATGGTGCGCGGGGAGATGGCAAGATGCTGTCCCGCTTCCTTGTTCGATGCCCCTTGCGTAATCTGGAGCAAAACATCCCGCTCGCGCGGTGTCAGGGACTCCGCATTGGGGAAGCTCCAGTTGGTGAGCGCCGACTGGCCTGCATCCGGAATCTTTTTAGCGGTTTCGAGAATTTTCTCGATCCGGTCGACCACTTCGGTGCCATCAAACGGTTTTTCTATAAAGTCATGGGCGCCCATCTTGATCGCATTGACGGCCATTGGGATGTCCCCCTGGCCGGAAATGATCATGACGGGGGCTGCGACATGGCGAGCCGCCAGTTCTTCCATCACTTCCAGACCGGAGCGGCCCGGCATATGTACGTCGAGCAGGATAACGGACGGAACATTTTCACGCGAGAAGGCAAGGAAATCCTCGCCATTGGAAAAGGTTTCGACCTGATATCCTTCCAGCTCGAACAATACGGACAAAGCATCCCGGACGGCGGGATCGTCGTCAACGATATGGATAGAAGGGTGCAAATCAGTTGTCATCAAGTTGCCTCTTGGCTTTCATCGGGCTAGGTGGCCGGAACGCTGTTTACTGGCTGCCATCCATGCTCTCGGAAGACTCTGTCTTGGGTTCGGATTCGTCCGAGGGTGAGGAGGCGATGGGCAGGGTGAGGAGGAAACAGGCACCCGGCTGGGCTTCGTCAAACGGTGCCAGATCGAGGCTGCCACCATGGTTCTGGGCGATGGATCGCGCGATGGCCAGGCCCAGACCCATGCCATTGCGTCGTTCGGAATCGAAGGCCTTGAACAGGTTCTTGCGATGACTGTCCGGAATGCCCGATCCGGTATCCTGGAACCGGACCTGCAGTCTGTCGCGGCGATCCTCCTCGTCGGTGACGATCTTGAGACTGATCTTGATGGCCTTCTGTTCAACCTCGCGCATCGCCTGAAAGGCGTTGCGCAAAAGATTGAGAAAGATCTGCTCGATCTGAACAGGATCGACAGACACGGGCGGCAGATCATCAGGGGCAGAAAGATCGATGAAGACATCGGTTGCCGAAAAACCAACCAAAGACAGTTTGTGTGCCTTGCGGATGATCTCAACCAGATCGCACGTCGTCCGTTCGGGTTCCTTCTTCTCGATGATCGAGCGGATGCGTTGCAGCAGCGACGAGGAGCGCTGTGCTTCCTGAATGGCCCGGCCGCACAGATCGGACAATTGCTCGACATCTTCGGACGTGATGGGGCCCCTGTCTGCCAGCTTGGAGACTTTGCGCTCGACGGCCTGAAGGTAAAGGATGATCGCGGTCAGCGGCTGATTGAGCTCGTGGGCGACGGTTGCCCCCATCTCATCCATCGCATTGATGCGCGTCATCTGATTGAGTTCGGTCTGCAGACTGCGAAGGCGCTGTTCATCTTCCTTGCGTGCGCGCAGGTCGCGCATCACACCAATGAACTGCTTGCCATTTTCGGTCTCTGCAACCCCGACGGAAAGATCGAACGGGAAGGTCGTTCCGTCCTTGTGCTGTCCCTGAACCTCGCGGCCGATCCCGATGATGGAATGCTCGCCGGTTTCGAGATAACGCGCGATCCAGCCATCGTGATGCTCGGCATATTTTTGTGGCATAAGGATATCGACGCGCTGGCCGATGACATCCTCGGCGCTGTATCCGAACAGGGTTTCCGAAGCCTTGTTGAACAGCAGGATGCGGGAATGATCATCGATCAGACAAATGGAATCCGCAGCCATGTCGAGAAGGGATATCAGCCTTGCATCCACATGCTCGATAGGATGAAAAGGCTTTTCTTGTCTCTCAACGGTCAGGCCATCGGTATGCTTGGGGCCATTGATGGTTAGCGTTCCATCCATTCCAGGGGGTCTCTATGGTTTGTTTCATGTCCAAGAAACCCGGATTTCCGCGACTATTGTCTAATTAACCAATGCGTCAAGCGATCAATGGCCTTATCCATCTGATCCGGGTTTGTTGCGAAACATAGTCGCATAAACGCGGACCCGCTTTGACCGAACGCAAACCCGGGTGCCAATCCAACACCGGCTTCATCAACCAGTTTTCGGGTGACAGGAAGCGCATCCGTCACCCCGTCCAGCCCGAAAAAGAAGTAGAAACTTCCCATTGGCGGCGCATACTTAAGCGAATTGTGCCCGGCGAAGGCCGTCAGCAGCTTTGTTCGCCCTTCGCGGGCTCTCTCGATTTGTTCAGTTATAAATAACTCACCGTTATTCAGTGCAACGACCGCAGCGCGCTGCATGAAGGGGGCTACGCCGGAAGTCGAATACTGAATCAGGTTGCTGATGATGTCGCCGAGCGCAGGCGGGGCGCTGAGCCAGCCGACACGCCAACCGGTCATGGCCCAGTTCTTGGACATGGAGTTGACGAAGAAGATTTTGTCATTCTCTTCACAGATGTCATAGAAGGACGGCGCGGTCGCTCGATCCTCGCCATAATAGCAGCGGGTGTAGATCTCGTCGGCAATGATCCAGAGATCCCGCTCGCGGGCAAAGTCGAGGATCGCCTTGATCTGATCGCTGGAGGCAACCCAGCCTGTCGGATTGGACGGGGAATTGATGAACAACGCCTTGGTGCGCTCAGTGCAGGCAGCAAACAGCTTGTCGAGGTCGAGATGCCAGCCCTCGGGGGAGAAGTCGAGCGGCACTTCCACGGGGCGGGCGCTGGCGACCTGTACCGCCGCAGCCAAGTTTGGCCATGCGGGGGTCGGCACGACAATCTCGTCGCCGGGGCTGGCCAGAATGCGGACCGCGATCTGGATCGCCTGCATCCCCGATCCGGTCACAAAGAAGCGTTCCGTTGAAAAGGGCCGACCATAAAGCCGCTCATGATAGCGAGCGATGGCCTCGCGCAATTCCGGAATGCCGCACTGGTGTGTATAGAAAGTCTCGCCGGCCTTGAGCGACTGGTTGGCCGCCTCGCAAATAAAGTCCGGCGTTGGCATGCATCCCTCGCCGACCCAGAGCGGCACGACATCCTGTCGATCTGCGGCGTAGCTGCGTATATCAACGATGCCGCTTGGCGGCGTCTTTGTTGCTTCGTGGCTCAAATTGGCCAAAAGGTCTCGGCCCAGATCAGGCGCCGTATCGGAGGAATGCGACGAAGCCATTGTCTTTCCTTGGTCTTATTGAATGGAAAACTCTGCGGGGGGACGTGAAATAGCGTGCTTGGGATATCCTCGCTCAGAAAGCTGTCGCAATGCAAGAGACAATGCATTTGAGGCAGGTGCTGACCTCGCGTCAGGCTCAGAAGGCATTTATTCTCTTGAAAATTCGTCTAAGCATGTCGCTTCCTGACGCTTCACACCTTCCATTGAAAATGCATGTGCTATAGCTTTTTCATGAGTGAGGAAGGATTGCGGTGAATGATGCAAGGCTGGATGGTCGTTATGACGACCCTGACATATATCGGGCTGTTGTTTGCCATCGCATCCTATGGGGATCACCGTGCGCGCAAGCGCCCGCCCGGACAACGCAATCCAAATCTCTATGCGCTGTCGCTGGCCGTCTATTGCACGAGCTGGACGTTTTTCGGCTCGGTTGGCCTCGCACAGACCAGCGGCCTTGATTTTCTGACTATCTACATCGGGCCGATGATCGTTTTCACGCTAGGCTTCCCGCTGGTCTGGCGCATTATCAAACTGTCAAAGACCGAACGCATTACCTCAATCGCCGATTTCCTCGGTGCCCGATATGGCAAGAACCAGCAGGTGGCGGCCGTGGCGACGGTGATCGCGGTTGTTGGCACGATGCCCTATATCGCGCTGCAGCTCAAAGCGGTGGCAACGTCGGTTGCCATTCTGATGGAGCATCTGCACTTCTCCTTCCCCAATGACCAGCTTCCGGTTCTCGCCGACATCGCCTTTTTTGTAGCCATCGCGATGGCCATCTTCGCCATCCTGTTCGGCACGCGTCATGCGGACGCCACCGAGCATCAGGGCGGGCTGATCCTGGCTGTGGCGACCGAAAGTGTCATCAAGCTGATCGCCTTCCTGATTGTCGGTATTTTCGTCACCTTCTGGATGTTCGATGGCCCGTCTGACCTGTGGATGCAGGCGGCAGAAGCGGGCATTTCCGCGCTTGGCCCTGCCAACAAGGGCCCTGATGCCATCAACTGGATCGTGCTGATCATTCTGTCATCAGGGGCCGCCATCCTGCTGCCTCGACAGTTCCACGTTGCCGTGGTGGAGAATACCTCGGAAGCGTCCCTGCGCCGTGCAACCTGGCTCTTTCCCACCTATCTGGTTCTGATCAATCTGTTCGTCATTCCCATCGCCCTTGCCGGGCAGATCCTTCTGGGTGCTGATGTGGATGCGGACAGCTACGTGCTGACGCTGCCGATGACGGCTGGATCGGAATTCGTCACGCTGGTTGCCTTCCTTGGCGGGCTTTCGGCGGCAACGGCGATGGTCATCATCTCATCGGTCGCGCTCGCGATCATGATCTCGAATGATCTGGTGCTGCCGATCTTTTTGCGTCGCCACGCCGATCAGGCGATCTATACGCCCGACATGGGCCGCGCTCTGCTCAATGTACGGCGACTGGCGATTCTGTTGATGTTCACGCTCGCCTATGCCTTCTATCGCACAGCGGTGAACAATACGGCTCTGGCACAAATTGGCCTCATCGCCTTTGCTGCCATGGCCCAGTTTTTGCCGGCGCTGCTTGGCGGGCTTGTCTGGAAGCGTGCCAATGCGCGCGGAGCGATTGCCGGTCTGGTGATCGGCTTCACCATATGGGTCTATACCCTGCTGATGCCCATGTTTGCGCAATCCGGCCTATTCCCGCTGGACTTCATCCATCACGGCCCGTTCGACATCCCCTTCCTCAAACCGCAGGCCCTGTTCGGCACCGACCTGCCACCTTTGCTGCATGGCGTCTTCTGGAGCTTGTTGTTCAATTTCATTGCCTATACCGCAGGCTCCGTGTCTCGCAGGCCGGAGCTGATCGAACGTCTGCAGGCCAATGTGTTCGTGCCGGACGAATTGCGCCCTTCGCCAGCGCTCAGGCTGTGGCGCACGATGCTGACGGTTGGAGACCTTAAGGACATGGTGGCGCGTTATCTGGGTGCCGAGCGCACACAGCGGTCATTCCGCGCCCATGCCCAGCAGCGCGATACGACCTATGATCGCAACATGGAGGTGGATCCGCAGTTCCTGCGCTTTGCGGAACAACTGCTGGCCAGCGCCATCGGGTCGGCCTCATCCCGGCTGCTGATGAGTCTTCTGCTCAAGCGACGGGAAGTCGCCCCCAAAGGGACGATGAAGCTTTTGGACGATGCGTCAGAAGCCCTGCAGTACAACCGGGATCTGCTGCAGACCGCGCTCAACCATGTGCGCCAGGGCATTGCGGTGTTCGATCCGGATCTGCGCCTGACCTTATGGAACAAGCCCTTTCGGGACCTTCTCAAGATCCCCGCAGAGTTCGGCCAGGTTGGCACCCCCCTGCCCTCGATCCTGCATCACATTGCCGCCCGAGGAGACCTTGGTGACGGTCCGGTCGACATGCTCGTCAACGAGCGGATCGATCTCATCGTGGTGCAACAGGCCCCCTATCAGGAGCATATGGCCAGCTCGGAAATGACCCTTGATGTGCGGGCCAATGCGATGCCGGACGGCGGTGTCGTGATCACCTTCAGTGATGTATCCGAACGGGTTCGGGCCGAAAGGGCGCTCGAAGCCTCGAACGAAACCCTCGAGCGGAGGGTCAAGGACCGCACGCGCGAATTGATGCATCTGAACGATGCCCTCAGGAGTGCCAAGCAGGACGCGGAAGAGGCGAATATTTCAAAGACCCGCTTTCTGGCTGCCGCCGGCCACGACATCATGCAGCCGATGAATGCCGCGCGCCTTTACACCACGGCGCTGGTCAATCGCCTCGAGACCATCGCCGAGAAAACCGAAGATGCCAGAATTGCCGAAAGCTCCGTGATGGCGACCAACATCGACAGCTCACTGGAAGCGGTCGAAGACATTCTGGCAGCATTGCTCGATATCGCACGGCTTGATTCCGGCGCGATGAAACCGCAGATCTCAGCCTTTCCGATCGATGAACTGCTCGACCGGATGCGGATCGACTTTGAACCGCAGGCCAAGGAAAAGGGCCTAGAGCTCAAGATTGTATCGTGTGGTCTGCATGTCCGCTCTGACAAGCAACTTTTGCGGCGTCTGTTGCAGAACCTCATTTCCAACGCCATCAAATACACCACCCAAGGACGGGTGCTGGTCGGGTGCCGCCGATTGGCTGGCGCCATCGAAGTGCAGATTCACGATACGGGCGTTGGTATCCCCGAGGCCAAGCAAGAGGAGATCTTCCTTGAATTCCAGCGCCTTGATGAGGGTGCTCGCATCGCCGCGGGCCTTGGTCTGGGGCTGTCCATCGTGGATCGCATCGGACGGGTGCTTGATCACCCCATCCGCTTGATGTCGACCCCGAATGTCGGCTCTGCCTTTGGGGTCAAGCTGCCGGCCTTCCGCCTGCTGCACAGCGCGCGACGGGCCGAAGCGCCCCCGTCAATGGCGAAACAGCCGCTCAGCGATCTGCATATTCTGTGCATCGACAACGAGCCTGTCATTCTTGACGGAATGCGGGCCATGCTCGAAGGCTGGGGCTGCATCGTGCTTACGGCCGCTGATGTGGACGACGCCAAGATCAAGGTCAGAGAAAGTGAAAAGCCGCTGGATGGCATTCTTATCGACTATCATCTGGATGATATGCTGGGAACGGAAACCTGCGAAATCCTGCGCCGGGAATTTGGCAATCACATCATGGCCAGTCTGATCACCGCCGACCGCACCTCCGAGGTCCGTGACGAGGCAAGGTCAAAAGACATGGCCCTGCTCAACAAGCCGGTGAAACCGGCACAGCTGCGTGCCCTGCTCAACACATGGAACATGACCGCCATCCGCAGGCGGGGGCAGAAGTAGCCGCACCATTCCCATTCATGGAGTATCCAATCTTGTCTTTACCCGAGGTCTTCTACCAAGCATGGATGAACGTCTGGCCCATGGCCGCATGGCTTGCCTGTTTGATGGTTGCTCTCTATTGCCGCACCCGCAGTTGGATACGCTGGTTCTTACTGGCCCATGCGCTCGTTCTGCTGGTTGCCATTCCGGGTTCCGGTTGGATCGGGTTTTACATGACCCATGCCAACTGCACCGGCAGCATGTTGAAGGGCGTTCGGTGCCCCGAAGAGACCATGTGGGCCAAATTGATTTACTATCACAGTGTGCTCTGGTTCTACAGCTGGCTTTACACTCTTGCCCCGCTGCCATTTTTGTTGCTGACCTCCACGTTGGTTGAGTTTTCCATGCGCAGAAGTGTGAACAGAAGGCACCAAGAGACCACATGAACAGCGCTTGCACCTGAGCCATTCGCAGTGAGCGGTGCGCTCAGGGGCAGTTGCTAAACGAATTCAGAAATCCGAAAGACGAAAGAAAAAGCCCGCATCCAATAAAGACGCGGGCCTGATATCAAGCGAGACTGGTCTGATCAGGCTTGTCAGCCCTTGCCAGAGATGGCCTGCCACTGACCGGCTTCGATCTTGGCCGCAGCGATCACGGCCTGAGTGCGGCTGTCCACATTGAGCTTTTGCAGAATGGCGGAGACGTGCGCCTTCACCGTTGCCTCGGAGACCGAAAGCTCGTAGGCGATCTGCTTGTTGAGCAACCCTTCGGAGAGCATCATCAGCACGCGGACCTGTTGCGGGGTCAAGGTGTTGAGGCGTTCTACCAATTCGGTGATCTCGTCACTGTAAGGGGCGCTGAGATCAATGCTGTCTGGCACCCATGTTTCGCCATTCAGCACAGCGCGGATGCCCTGGGCCATGTTGTCGATGGATTGGGATTTGGGAATGAAGCCCGATGCCCCGAATTCCATGCACCGACGAATGGTCGGCACGTCTTCACTGGCAGACACGATCACCACAGGGATGGCCGGGAATTGGGCCCGCAAATAGAGAAGACCGGAAAAACCGCGAACCCCCGGCATGGACAGATCGAGCAGCACCAGATCAATGTCTTCGGACACTTCGAGCCTATCTCCCACTTGCTCGAGGGTGCCTGCTTCATGGATGGCAATCTGATCGAAGATCGTTTCCAAAGTCTGGCGCAACGCGCCCCGGAAAAGTGGATGATCGTCGGCGATGATGATATTCAGCGATGCCTGCTGCACTTTACTCCTCCCCAATCAGTATGGGCAACATGGCGGTATCGGATCAAGAGACCTGACATGGCCATTCTGAAAGTAGTCACTAAATGTCACGGAACGGACAATGAGATAGTCGCAGTGCCCATTAGGGGTTGCATCGCAATTGTCGATGCTTCGGTTCGCTCTCCGAACCGGCCCCAGCCTGGCTCGTCCCCATTTCCGCGGCTTCATTCCAGTACGGAGAATTCCCCGGCCCAGCTCTGTTTTGGCCGCTCCCAAAAGAAGCTGACCAACGACTACAGTATTACGACTTCTTTGCAAGAAACTATGCTTGGTTGCAACATGCTTGGCAAGCCGTAGCTTTGACATATTCGCAAATTCTCACGCTTGTTGAGCTATTTAGCCGCGTAACATGGTAAAGAAGAGCACCAACTTGGGGAAATCGCTTAAGCTTTGGTCCGGATTGTCAAGAATTCCATGTGCCTTGATCCAAATGGTCGAGAATCGGCAAACCATGTCATCCATCCTCAAGGCGGTATATCTTCCCTGCAAGAATAGTTGGATGCTGTCCTTCGTTTGACAGAACCTTGACCAGATCTGAGTCATAACTTGGTAAAGGCCGGTGCCGCGAGGGACATCTGTTCGTTACAAAAGCACTTTAAGTTGCCCCCGAATCTTGACAAGGCGCGCAGCCACGACGTCATACTGACATGTGACAGCTGCCAATGGATGCACCGGGGACCACCGGAATGAAGCTGTTCGAAACAAGTACCTGTTCCACCCTTCCCAAAGTCGAAGCCGAGATGGTCGAGGCAATTCAGGCATCCGAGCGCAACCATGAGGCGCACTGCCGCCTGTTCGCCGCGATGGACGCCATGCATTGTCTGGAAGTTGGTGGCGAGTATGGGGCGCACGGTCCAATCGGGCCACAACTGACCGCGATCGCGTGGAACTTGCAGCGCTGCCTTTATCCCGAACAGAGTGCCGATATCCTGCGGGATCTTGATCCGGATGTTGTGCTGGTCTCCGAGATGGATGGGGGCATGGCCCGCACCCACCAGCGCAACACCACCCGGGCGCTCGCCGACAGTCTGGATATGCATTACGCCTTCGGGCTTGAGTTTTTCGAACTTGGTCTTGGCAACGAAGCCGAACGGCGGCTGGCGGCGGACGATCACAATGAACTGGGCTGGCATGGCAATGCCGTGTTAAGTCGCGTCAAGCCAAGGGGTCTGGCGCTGATCCGGCTTGACGACCACGGACACTGGTTCTGCCCGGATGAAGGATTGCGCTCGGCTCGGGTTGACCAGCAGCCCCGTGTCGGCGGGCGCTGTGCCATTGCGGCCATCTTGCCGACGGAGGCTGGCGATGTCTGCGCGGTCTCAACCCACCTTGAGAACAACGCCCCGTCCGCCTATCGACAATCGCAGATTGACCGGCTGATTGCGGCGCTTGATGCATTTGCCCCGGATGTGCCGGTGATCATCGGCGGTGACCTGAATACGGGCGGTGATCCGGCGAATGGCGGAGGGCGCAATGAACCGCTGTTCAAGGCCGCTGAGCGTCATGGGTTCACCTGGGACAACAATGCCATCGGACCGACAACCCGCAAAAGCCCCCTGTCGGGTGCTGTTCGCCCCAAGATGCAGCTGGATTGGTTCGGCGCGCGAGGCCTTGACGGCAAGGGCGCCCAGATCATTCCTGCGCTGGATGAAGTGGGCAAGGTTCTCTCGGATCACGAATTGATCGTCGGCCACTTTGCTCTACCGGTCGCGGCGTCGAGCTGATGGCCCAAAAGGGGTCGGACCAATCGAGCGCCTCCCACCTTAGCGCTTTGGCTAGACCTTATTGTCTTCGAATTCCTGCCGGAACTCCTTCACGACACCGAAAAAGCGGCGCATCATGGCCTCCCCCATGTCGAGAAACTGCTCAAAATCACCCGGCATCTTTTTGGCTGACTTCTCTGACGTCTCGGATTGATCTGATTTGTTGTCTTCAGCATTGGCCGATTTATCGGCCTCGGGTTCATCAGGCTCCATGGACGGGAACGGTTTGTCCATGTCAGGGCTGGCCTTTCGGGCAAGTTGCTCGCCTTCGGCCAGTGTTTCGAGCCGCGCCGCCTGCTCTTTGTTTTCGGCCTCAAGTGTCTCGATGCGATGGTTCAGAATGTCGACCCGATCCCGAAGCATGTCGTTGAACTTGCGCTGGCGCTCCAGTTTGGTGGCAACAGCGGACAGCTCACGCAAGAATGCATCGCGCCATTCCTCTTCGGCCGCCGATTGCACAGCCTCGCCCGTTTCCACCTCTGCCGTTGCCGTGCCCGACTGTGGCCCCGACTGTGGCCCCGACTGTGGCCCCGATTGCGGCTCTGCCTGTTCGGACTGGGCCCAAACCGGGGTGGCCAGCATCGCGGTGCCCACGCAGATCGCAAGAGCGGTGTGGTGCAGGGCCGTGAGACTGAAGCGTTTTTCTATCGTCAAGAGCATGGTTCCTGTGTTTTGTCCGTCAAGCCCCCTCGGCCAACCAACCGGGGTGGCAGTTGATGGGCAATCGGCAATCGATGGCGAATCTTAACAAAAGCTTTCGCACAGGAACATGATTATTTGTGGGAAGGACTGAAACCGGTCAGATCAAGCCGGACGGGTGACGTGGCCCCTGAGTTGCTGGCGATATTCCTCGATATCACGGAACTGATGTCTGCGTGACAAACCCAGCTTGTCGATCCGCCACTGCATCAGCGCCTCGAAGGTCCTCACGCTCACCTCCTGTTCGCCAAGAACCCGGTACAGCGTCTTGTTGCCGTCGGTCATCAGCAAATGCTCCATGGCCTTGGAGGAAAGCCCCGGTCCATCGCGAAGGAACCAGATGATATCGTCCTTCTTGCCGGTTTTGATCATGTCTTCGAGCAGAGCATCAAAGGTCATTTCGCCCAGATTCATTTGCACCACCATCACTTCGCGGTCAACGGAAGCGCCATCATCCGTGTGGGCGAGCCCCCGGTTCATCTGGCTTTCAACAAAGCTTTCCAGTGTTCCGTTTTCCAATGCACTGGCCAAACCGGCGGGCAGGAAGGGGCAACCATCTGTCACCCGTTTGTTGAGCAAGTTGAAGAACACCTTGTCGGCGAGGCATCGGACAGCCAGCTCCGACTGAATCTCACCGGATTTCTGGCAAATGATGGAGCAGAGCATGACCGCCTTGCCGGAAAACTCAGCCCCCAGATTGCGCAGCAATCGTCCGATCGCACTCAAATAAGCTCTCGCCATGATCGCATCAACGAGATCCTCACGCACGACGTTGCGGCTCGCGATTGCATTGAGAACGGCCTCGCCCCTGGCGCGAACGGCGTTGAGGAGCAGGTCATTGCTGAGCATGGGGGAATGCTGGAACAGAGGCGTGACCATTTCATCGCGTTCCATGGCGAGGCGCTCTGCCAGTGGGGTAGAGATGTGGCGCGTGCGGGCCAGCAGAGTGATGATATCGCGCCGGACGCTCAGATCAATCTGGTCATAAAGATCCAGCACCAGCGCCGAGAAGAGCTGTCTCTCCACATCGCTGGGCGCTTTTCCCGTGCGCCGCGCATATTCAGCTGTGAGCTTTCGTATCAGCAGGGATCGAGCAGCCGTATCCGTCTCTTTGGCCAGTTGCTCAAACTGCTGTAAAATGCTTTCAGCCATTATTTGATCCCGTTCATCCAAATCCACCACGGGGGACCGTGGCAAATCAGTTCTAATTTATTTGAAATTTCTTAATTATATCTCCACTTGCACGAAATAGCTGACAAGATCGCCATACCGTCCGAGGCTGTCACCCGCCTAGAATGGTCGGCGGTTTGGCCGCTGAACTCAACCGGCTTTCTCTGTCCCTCACAAGCTGCTATAGGCAAGGAACCAAAGCTCCTGGCAGAAGAACGGCAACGAGACCTGAGTGCTGCCGGACAGATCGATGAAAGCTGACGCATGCAATTGCCTGAACCGACCATTCCCGGCCTCATCTGGGCCTTTCGGTATAACGCGAAAACCAACCGCTGGCAGTCGCTGCCTCTTGATATCGAAATGAAGGATCTCAACGGTGATGACGGGTTTGTCTGGCTGCATCTGGGGCTGGCGGACACGCGGGTCGGTGGGTTTCTCGACAGCATTGAGGAATTCGATGAAGAAGCCCGGCAGGAGCTGACGAGCCGTCAATATCGCGAACGCCTGTCGACAACGCAGGAAGCCGTCTATGGCACGCTGGTCGATTTTCAGCGCGGGTTTGACGATCAAGGGGCCGAAATTGGCTGGCTGCATTTTGTTGTCACAAACCGGGTCATTGTCACGACCCGCCTCAAGCCGCTCAGAAGCCTCGATCGGGTGCGCTCGATCCTCGCCAAGACCACGCGGGTGCGCAGCCCCCTTGATGTCTTTGCGCTTCTGGTCACCGAATTCCAGCGCACGGTTCTGGACGTGGTGGTGGAGACCACCGAGACCCTTAATGACATCGAGGATGTCGTCTATGAGGAAACGGCAGAGGAGGAAACCCGGTCGCTGGCCCCTGCCCGCCGGATGATTATTCGCCTCAACCGGCACCTGCGCACCGAGATTGCCCTGTTGCGCCGGGCTGCAGCCGAAGATGAAGAAGACCTCTTCCCTGGTCTTGACGACGTGGCCGATGACCTGCTAGCCCGAATCGAGACTGTGGAGCGGGATGTAACCTCATTGCAGGATCGGGCGCGTCTGCTGCACGAGGAAATCGATGCCAAGGCGACAACGCAGACAAACCGGCATCTCTACATTCTGTCTATCCTCACCGCCTTTTTCATGCCGCCCACCCTTGTGACCGGCTTCTTTGGCATGAACACAAACAATCTACCGCTTGAGAACAATTCTTCCGGCACGCTGCTGGCTTTCATCCTGATCATTGCCTCGGCCGGCTTTGCCTGGTGGCTGTTGCGCAAGGCCGACATTCTCTAGTTATCCCTTCATATAAACCATTTCATTGCTCAACGGACCGTCGTCATGACCAACACGATCATTCAACTTGCCACCCGTCTCATCTATCGCAATCGATGGATGAGTCTCAGAGAGGACAAGGTCCGTTTTCCCGGCGGGCATGAGGGCATTTACACCGTCGTCGACAAGCCGGACTTTGCGGTGATCATTCCCGTCCATGATGATGGTCGCCTGCAACTGGTGCAGCAATATCGCTATTCTGTCGGCGGTCGCTATTGGGAGCTGCCGCAAGGATCGTGGGAAGATGCAGCCGTCGTCGAAGCGGAGGCTTTGGCGCGCGGTGAACTGGAGGAAGAAACCGGCTATCGGGCCAGAACCATCGAGCATCTTGGTGCGACCTTTGCCGCTTATGGATTCGTCAACCAGCGCGGCCATATCTATCTTGCGCAAGGGCTGGTGCCGGGCGAGTTGAAGCGCGAAGTGACCGAAGAGGATATGATAACTGCAAGCTTTACCATGGATGAAGTGCTCGCCATGATCCGCTCGGGCGAGATCATGGATTCCATTACCATCGGTGCGCTGGGATATTGGAAGCTATTGGCGGACAAATAAGCCGGATGCCTTGTGGCACCCGGCCTTGATTGGTCACGCTGTTTGACGCCTTTTCTTATTCTGCTTTCTACTCTGCGGCTACCTTGGCGGCATCCGGATTAAAGCGGGAATAGAAGCGGTCGTTTTCTGCCGCCATATCCTCAAGCAGCTTGGGTGCCTTGAAGCGGTCGCCAAATTTGGCTTCGAGCGCCTGACACTTGTCCAAAAACGCAGGCGTTCCCATGGTGTCGATATAGGAGAAGACACCACCGGTGAAGGGCGCAAAGCCAAAGCCGAGAATGGAACCGACATCGGCCTCGCGGACATCTTCGAGGACGCCATCTTCAAAGACCCGCACCGCTTCGACAGCCTGCGCCACAAGGAACCGGTCCTTGATCTCTTCGTGTGAGATCGTATCCGGATCAAGCTGCGGCGCGAGCTCCTTCAGGCCCGGCCAGAGACGTTTGTTGCGGCCTTCATAGTCATAAAAGCCTTTGCCATTCTTGCGGCCAAGACGTCCTTCTTCGACCACGAGCTTTTTCAGGAGCGCTTCCTGATCGGGGTCAACGGCGCCCTCGCCCAATTGCGCCTTGGTTGCCTGCAGGATGTTCCACGCCAGTTCCAGCGCCACTTCGTCATTAAGCGACAAGGGCCCCACCGGCATGCCCGCCTGTTTGGCAAGATTTTCGATCATCGCCGCCGGTACGCCTTCCTTGAGCATCAGATGACCCTCGCGGATATAGGCCAGCACCGAACGGTTGGCATAAAAGCCCCTGCCATCATTGACAAGGATCGGGGTTTTCTTGATCCGCGAGACGAAATCAAGCGCGGTGGCGATTGCCGCCTCGCCGGTTTCCTTGCCCTTGATCACTTCGACCAGCATCATCTTGTCGACCGGCGAGAAGAAGTGAATGCCGATGAACTGAGCGGGATTGGCAACCGCCTTGGCGAGCCCGCTGATCGGCAGGGTCGAGGTGTTCGACGCGATGATGCAATCAGGGCCAACGGCGGCTTCGATCTGTTTGAAGATCGAGGCTTTCAGCTCGGGATCTTCGAACACCGCCTCGATGACGAGATCGCAGTTCTTGAGTGCCGCATAGTCGGCCGTGGCTGTGACGCGGCTCAAAAGCGTATCATTCTTCTCGGCTGTGGTGCGGCCCTTCTTGAGCGCCTTGGCGAGGCTGTCTGCGATGTGTCCCTTGCCCTTGTCGGCGCTGTCCTGATCGCGATCAACGAGCACGACCTCCAGTCCTGCCTTGGCCGAGACATGGGCAATGCCTGCCCCCATGAAACCGGCCCCGATGACGGCGATCTTTTTCAAATTGGTCTTGGCCACCCCATCGGGGCGACGGGCGCCCTTGCCCAGTTCCTGCATATTGAGGAACAGAGAACGGATCATGTTGGCCGCTTCCGGCGTTGCCACGGTCTTGGCGAAATAGCGGCTTTCGATACGAAGGGCCGTGTCCATGTCCATGAGCAAGCCTTCATAGGCTGCGCGGACCATGTAGCGAATGGCAGGATAATTGTCGTGCGTCTCGCGGCGATAGATGGCACCGACGGCGGGCCAGACGTTGAAGCCTGCCGGGCTGTAGACACGGCCCGAGGGCAGTTTGTAGCCCTTCTGGTCCCAAGGCTTCGCCGGAGACAAGCCATCGGCAAGCATCTGCTTTGCGGTTGAGACCAGCTCATCGGCAGGCGCGATCTTGTCGATCAGCTTTGAGCCCAGCGCCCGCTTGGCGTCGAGCATGGAGCCTTTCATGAGGAATTGAAGCCCTGCTTGCGTGTCCATCATTCTCAGGATGCGCGTGGTGCCACCTGCACCGGGGAACAGGCCGACCTTGACTTCGGGCAGACCGAATTTGGCACCGTCCTTATCTGTCATCACGCGGGCATGGCAGGCAAGAGCAAGCTCACACGCGCCACCCGCCGCTGTGCCATTCAAGGCTGCGACCCAAGGCTTGCCGCAGGTTTCAAGCTTGCGGAAGGTGAGCGACAGCCTTCGGCTTTCTTCAAACAGTTCAGTTGCGGCAGCGGTTGCGCCCTTCTCGGACATGGCCTTTTGATATTGACCGAGCAGCCCCTGCAGCATGGTGAGGTCGGCACCGCCGGAGAATTGCGCCTTGCCGGATGTGACCACCACGCCCTTGACCGCTTCATTGGCGGTGAGATCGTCGATCACCTTGTCGAGTTCGAGAATGACTTCAGCCGTGAACACATTCATTGAACGCTCAGGCATGTCCCAAGTGAGGGTCGCAATGCCGTCGGCGTCGATGTCGCACTGGAAATTGATATAATCTGACATGTCTCTCCCCTCCCTATACGCGCTCGATGATGGTTGCCGTGCCCATGCCTGCGCCAATGCACAGGGTGACGAGGGCGGTATTGAGATCGCGTCGTTCCAGCTCGTCAATGACGGTGCCCATGATCATCGCGCCCGTTGCACCGAGCGGATGGCCCATAGCGATGGCGCCGCCGTTGACATTGACCTTTTCGGGGTCGGCACCGAAATATTGCATGAAGCGCAGCACGACAGAGGCGAAGGCTTCGTTGATCTCGATGAGATCAAGATCGCCAAAGCTCATGCCAGCACGCTTGAGCACCTTGTCGGTCACATCCGTGGGTCCGGTCAGCATCAAGGCCGGCTCGGAACCGATGTTGGCAAAGGCACGAATGCGGGCCCGCGGTTTGAGGCCTGCGGCCTTGCCTGCTTCGGCATTGCCGATCAGCACGGCGGCGGCCCCATCAACAATGCCGGACGAATTCCCCGCATGATGGATGTGATTGATCATTTCGATCTCGGGATAGCGCTCCATCGCCACGGCGTTGAAACCACCCATCTCACCGATCATCCCGAAGGATGGATTGAGACCAGCCAGATTTTCGACCGTTGTGCCGGGCCGCATATGCTCGTCGCGATCAAGGATCAGAGCGCCGTTGATGTCTGTGACGGGAATGACCGATTTTGCAAAATAGCCGTTCTCCCAAGCATGGGCGGCGCGCTTCTGGCTTTCAACAGACAAGGCATCAGCTTCCTCGCGAGAGAAACCATATTTGGTGGCGATCAGATCAGCTGAGACGCCCTGCGGCATGAAATAGGCAGGAACGTTGACGCTGGGATCCATGAACCACGCCCCGCCGGACGAGCCAAGCCCGAGGCGCGACATGGCCTCGACACCACCGCCAATGGTCATGTCGTGGGCGCCTGCCATGATCTGGCTTGCGGCCATGTTGATGGCATCAAGACCAGAGGCACAGAAGCGGTTGACCTGAATGCCCGGCACCGACTGCGCATAGTCGGCGGCGAAGGCTGCGGCACGGGGGATAACGCCGCCAGCCTCGCCGATCGGATCGACGCATCCCAGCACGATGTCGTCGATCAGTGTTGTGTCCAGCCCGTTTCGGTCCCGGATGGCCTTCAGGGTGGTGGCGGCCAGTTGCACTGCCGGGACTTCATGCAGCGAGCCATCCGGCTTGCCGCGCCCGCGAGGCGTGCGCACATGGTCGTAGATATAAGCGTCTGCCATTGAGTTCTCCCGAATTTCATTTGCCAGAAAAGACGATAGTCCTCCGATCGTCCTTTCTTCTTGCATGTATGACTTATCAGCCAGATGTGGCGCGGGTTTGACATGCTTGCCTGCCTCGCGCCCTTGTTCGCACTCTGGGGACCAACGGGCTGATTGTACCCATCCTGAAGCCTAGAAAGCCTCCGCCGGCAGAGCCATCAGGCTGTCGGCGCCAACCATGATGCGGTCACGGCGCATCGCCGTGGTGGGCATGATCCTGTCCATATAGAAGCGGGCCAGCGCAAGCTTGGTGTCATAGAAGTCCTTGCGGCTATCATCTTCATTCTTGACGGCGACTTCTGCCATTTTGGCCCACATGTAGCCGAGCATCACGGTACCGAACAGGTGCATGTAGTCGACAGACCCTGCCCCGGCATGTTCCGGATTTTTCATGGCATTTTCGCCAAACCACATGGTGGCTTTCTGCAGGTCTTCCGCGCCTGATTTGAGCGGCATGACGAACGGTGCCATGGCTTCATTGGCTGCATGGGTCTCGATATAGGCCCCCAGCTCCTGAAACAGCGCCATGATGCCGCGGCCGCCGTTGGCCATCAGCTTGCGGCCCACCAGATCAAGCGCCTGAATGCCGTTGGCCCCCTCATAGATCATCGCGATGCGGGCATCGCGTACGAACTGGGAGGCACCCGTTTCCTCGATGAAGCCATGGCCGCCAAAGACCTGCTGAGCCATCACGGCATTATCAAAACCGATGTCAGTGAGATGCCCTTTGAGAACCGGCGTGAAGAGGCCAAGGCGATCTTCGGCCTGCTGGCGTGCCTTCTCATCCGGGTGCTTGTGGGCAATGTCGGACTGGATGGACGCATAAATGCAAAAAGCGCGGGCCGCCTCGTTGAAGCTGCGCATGGTCAGAAGCATGCGGCGCACGTCAGGATGCACGATCAAAGGATCGGCCGGGCCATCAGAATTTTTCGCGCCGGTCAGGGAGCGACCCTGAAGGCGATCCATCGCATAATCACGGGCATGCTGATAGGCCGCTTCCGACTGGGTCAGCCCCTGAATGGCAACACCGAGCCGGGCTTCGTTCATCATCACGAACATGGCCTTGAGGCCCTTGTGCTCTTCGCCAACGAGCCAGCCGGTGGAGCTGTCAAAGTTCATCACGCATGTCGAGTTGCCGTGGATGCCCATTTTCTCTTCGATCTTGCCGACCGTAACATGGTTGGCCTCACCGGGATCTCCGGCCTCATTGGGCAGGAATTTCGGCACGACGAACAGCGAAATACCCTTTGTGCCTTCCGGTGCGCCTTCGATGCGGGCGAGCACCAGATGAACGATGTTTTCGGCAAGGTCATGATCGCCAGCGGAGATGAAAATTTTGGTGCCGGTAATCTTGTAGCTGCCATCCCCTTGCGGCACCGCCTTGGTGCGCAAAAGGCCCAGATCCGTGCCGCAATGGGGCTCGGTCAGGTTCATGGTGCCAGTCCATTTTCCCTCGACCATCTTGGGCAGATAGGTTTGCTTGATCTCGTCATTTGCATGCACCAGCATGGCCGAATAGGCGCCCTGCGTCAGGCCCGGATACATGGAGAAGGCAAGGTTGGCCGTGCCAAGATACTCGTTCATGATGACGTTGAGCGTCGTCGGCATGCCCTGTCCGCCATAGGCGGGATCAGCGGACAGGCTCATCCAGCCCGCCTCGACATAGGCATCCCAGGCGTCCTTGAAGCCTTTGGGCGTCGTCACCACCCCATCTTCCCCGAGGGTGCAGCCTTCGACATCGCCTGTCACGTTGGTGGGCTGGATCACTTCGGTTGCGAATTTCGCGCCCTCCGTCAGGATCGCATCCACCAGATCTTCGGTTGCTTCCTCATAGCCGGGCAGCGTGTTGATCTGTTCAAGGCCAAACACCTCCTTGAGCAGGAACTGGGTATCCTCGACGGGTATCGTCAGACTAGGCATGATGCTCCTCCCTTGCGTCCAATCGGCCCCTTTGTCGGCTTTTGTCGGGAAGCGATTTCTCAGCGCTTCCTATCTGCCGCTCAAAGCGTCATGTGTTCCTCGCACAGGACGCAGAGGCGTCGATTTCATCAGTTACGTTAGCGTAAGCGTTAAGTTGGATATACATCTGCAACCTGCCCGATTCAAGCCGGAATGGCTGATACACGCCGAAAGTAGAAAGACTCATGCCCGCAGCTTTGCGCGGGTTTTTAACATGACGTAGGGGATTCCACCAATTGCAAGAGCGTCATTAAAGCTGACGTTACGTAAACAATAGGCACCCATATTTCGCCTGTCCCTTCATCATCGGCAGACAAAGAAAAACCGCGCAGCCCTAAGGCCCACGCGGTCAAAATCTCTTTTCAAAAAAGCTACAGCGAGTGAATCAACTCTCGGACTTTTCCTTTTCGCGCAGCATGCCCGAAACCACCGCCACGGTGCGTTCGAGATCGCCAATGGCCTGATCCACGTCAGCCCTTTGTTGCTTGAGAACATCGATCTGTTGTGTGAAACGATCGAGCGCGACGCGCAGCTGAGTGACCTGACCATCGCGCAGATCGTATAGATCCAGCATGTCCTTGATTTCGGAGAGCGAAAACCCGACTTTTTTGCCCATCAGAACGAGTTTCAGTCGCGCCCGGTCCCGGCGGCTGTAGATGCGGTTCATGCCTTCGCGGCGGGGATTGAGAAGATTTTTGTCTTCGTAAAAACGCAAGGTTCGCAGTGTCACACCGAATTCCTTGGCCAGATCACCAATCGTATAGGACAACGGGCCGCTGTCACTGGTGGATGCGGTCAGGACATCCTTGCCCTCTGTTCCACTCAATACCGTCGATTTGTCTTCACTCATGGCACTTATCTCCTTGGCTCGGTGCGTCAGACTGCTGGTCCGACAGACCGGTCTCCCCTTCATTGGCCTCGTTTCTCATTTGTTGCACACGCGCGGCTTGCACCTGAATTCCAGCCACCGGTCGCGACGACAGATCGAGACTCAACCTTACCTTATCGTAAACCATCGTTGTAAAAGCCTGTCAATGCGTCCAATGGCCTTTATGCTGCGGGTTGCTTCCCTATGGGCACTTGTTCTCTCGGTCTTTCGTAGAAGAAGACGGGTTTCACGAAAGTTATAGTGAGTGAAGGGTTAATTGAGCTGCGAAATATTGCAATTCGCACGGGTCATTAACTGCTTCTTTACCCTAACTTATCAAATTGGACACAGGAGAATCCGTTCGAAGCGGCCATTCTGCATTGCCTGTTTGCCCGGGAGGCAGTGGCGCCGACCAAGAGTAGAGTTCAGTCATGATTGATGAAACATTCCACACGGACCGCGATGTTGGCGAGTTTATCGAAGGTCTGCGCGGTGCCTCCAACCACCGCAAACGGCGTGGGCGCAGCCGTCGCAAACCAGACCAGGTGCAGGCCGGGGATCGTGCGGCGCTTCTCGACATGATCAAGGACATGGAATTGCAGATCGCATCCTTGTCAGGTGAAGATGACTATGGCCATCACTCTGACAGAGCTTACTCCGATGAGACCGAAACATTGCGCTCCGGGCGTCTGCGCAACAACGAGGGCTTTGACGCGCCGCGCAGCAGCAGTGCGCGCAGAAGACCGTCAGCCAAAACAGACGGGACGCGTGAAGACTATCGCAGTGCGCTGGAACGGATCGAAGCACAACTCGCACGCGTCGATAATGCCTTGGAACGCAAGACTGAGAGACAACCGAAAATCAAGCTTGAGCGCGTAGCACCCAAACGACAGCGCGGACAGGATCCGCTGATGCGTGGTGACGTGCGGCAGCCAGCCCCAACACAGACCCGCTCGCAATCGCGTGCTCGCAACGCCGCTTCATCCGCGAGTTCATCCAATGGCGTTCCTGCCGGTGTGGATCAGGCCCTGCGCCAGTTGATGCAGCGGGTTCAGGACATAACGCCCGCCATGCAGGAGGTACGCGCACAGGACGACAAACTCAACCGTCTGCGTGAGGATGTTGCCTCCCTTCGCGATCTGCTTGAACAGGCCAATTTTTCCGGCGCATCCGAACGACTGCTCAATGAAATCGCAGCCCTGTCCGGTCGCATTGATGCGATGACGGCGGCGATCAGCGAATCCCGTCATGAGCCCGAGTTGAGAGACGCCATTCACGACATCCATTCGTTGCTCGACAAGTCCGCCTATGATCCGTCGATTCAGGATCATTTCGAGCGTATCCTCGACAAGCTCGACAACCTGCCGCTCAATCACCATTATGACGACTTCGCCAAGCTGTCGGCCCAGATCGACAACCTGCGCGATATCCTGTCCGCGGCACCGCGGGCCCAGCATTTCTCTCATATTTCCGGGCAAATGAGTATGCTCGTTGATCGCCTTGGCGCTCTGGAAGATGATGTCCGGCGCTCGGTCAATCAGTCGCCGCAGAATGACCAGATGGAGGAATTGCTGGAGGAGCGTCTGGCCCATCTGCAGCAGATGATGGAGCGGGTTGATCCCAATGATCGGCTGCTGCGCCTTGAGGAACAGCTTACCTCGCTTGCCGATGGCCTTGAAGACACGCGCGGCGAATCCGACTCGCACTCCGCACTCGAAGCATTGGCGCGACAGGTAGAAAGTCTGGTCAAGCTGATCAGCCAGCAGAACCAGCACACGCCAAAGGCTGCGCTGGACACTCTGGCCAATCAGATGGCTGCTCTCGATCAACGCCTTCGCGAAGGACCGGATTCGAGCCGCACCGAGCATCGCTTTGATCAGGTCGAACAGACCCTTGCCCGCATTGATGACATGCTTCATCGGAAAATGGACAGCGTTGACCTCAGCACCCTTGAAACCGGACTGTCGCGCCTTGCTGATCGGATGGAAGCGCAGGAAGAAGTCCTGAGGGATACCGCGCATGGAACCGTTGGTGGTTTTGTCGGCATCGAGCAGCTCGAACGCCAGATTGCCGATCTGGCGGGCCGCCTAGATGGCTCGAGTCGCGGTGACCAGGACCCGCAGTTTCTCGACAGCCTGACGTCGCGGCTTGACGCACTCACCGAGCAATTTGCGCGGTCGCAGAGCCGCTTCGACGCTGTCGACCGCATTGGTCAGGACATTCAGCAGCTTGCCGCCAACCGGCCGAACGGCCCGGTCAACGAGTCCAAGATCGCTGAAGAAGCAGCCATGAGAGCGCTGCAGCGCGTTGGTCCGATCGGCGCTGGCAAAATGGACGGTGCTCTTGAGGTCATCATCGATGGCCTCAAGGATGATCTTCATGGCCTGCGCACCTTCGCTGAAAGCAGCGAGAATACCACCCAACGCAATCTTCACAGCGTCAGCAGCATGCTGAACACCATTGTCGAGCGTCTGGGCGCGTTGGAGGGCGAGGTTCGCACCTCCGAAGATCAGGATCATGCCGCCAGCTCTGAACCGGCACCACAGGTGCGCATGAGCCCGCCTCGCACCAGCGAGGACGGAGAGCCGGACCCTGAAAAACGCAGTCTTGGACAGATGTTGCGGCGCAGCCAGAAAGGCCGCGGCGCGACCTCTGGCTCGCAACAGGCAGCAGCACCGGGACAAAACGCCCAATCGATGAGCGCAGCCGATCTGCTGGCTGGCCGCGGCAGGACCCGAGCCGCTGAGCGTGCGGACGCAACCGCCGCCCAGATGCGTTCGGATCCCGATGGCGCTCGCCAGCCGGGCATTCGTCTGACCGGCAAGGCCGCACAGACTGCACAGGCCGCCGGCGCAGCTAGAGGTCAGAGCGAGGCAGCACCGCAGGCTCGCAGAGGCCAGATCGATATGGGTGGCGCACCGCAAGTTCACGGCAATGTTGCGCTCAAGGCCGACCCGCATCACGAACCAATGCATGATGCACCAAATGCTCCGCAGCAGCAGCCGCGACAGCCGCAGCCCAAGCGAGGCGCGCAAATCGTTGGCGGCAGCTCATCCGCGGCCACGGCTCCTCGTCAGGAAGGCGGGTCGAAAGCAGACTTTATCGCAGCCGCCCGGCGCGCAGCACAGGCAGCCGCTCAAGAAAGCGCCCGCGTCGAGCAGGAAGAAGGCGAAGCCAAGGGCTTTCTTGCCCGTTTCAAGGGAAGCAAGAAACCCAAGGACCAGCAGGCGACTGAAGAACAGGCCAAAGCCCCCCTGTCGGTACAGCCCGCAGAAGATTTGCTGAAAGGGCTCAATCGCAAGGAACGCCGCGCAGCCATCGCCGAAGCTGCACGCAAGGCCAAGAGCGCCAAGGGCGATGAACTCGCACAGGCACTCGAAGACGACGAAGCCGCCGCCCTCGCTGCAGGACTTGTAGAGGATGAAGAGGTTCGCAAGAGCCTGTTTGCCCGGATCGGCGGTGCCGTTTCCCGTCACAGCCGCCCCTTGCTGATCGCAGCAGCGGCAATCCTGCTGGCGATCACGACCTTGCAGTTGGCCAAGAATCCGGAATCGAGCCTGCATGGTCTGTTCAACAGCATGCAGAGCGAACAGACCGCAACGGTTGAGCCTGCAGCATCCGACGCCCCGGCTGAAGACACGAGCAATGCAGCAACACCTGATGCTCCCACCGCACCGGGCGACCAGTCCAGCGTGATGCCCTATTCCGGCAGTCTGGTTCCGGACATGACCAATCAAGAGGCCAATCGCGTCATCACCTTTGCGCAACCGTCAGGCGCTCAAGGCCCGATGAATGGACCGCGCAGACAGAATGCACCGGTCGCGCAAGCCCCGCAGGTTGCACAGCAGCTCGACCCGATGACGGCGACGGCAATGACGACCCCGAATGTCAACCCGGGGATCGACTACACGCCAACGAGCTCGATTCCGAGCACGTCGAATGCCATGACCCCACAGCAGCAGGCCAAGGCCGAAGCGCAGCCGATGCCTCCGGTGCTGGATCAAGGGGCAACAGATGCGGACGCATCGGTTCAGGCAGCCGTCGACATGAACAAGATGCTGTCGCCGGGAATTTCCCAAACGCCGCTGATGACAGCCGCCCAGAATGGCGATGCATTGGCCCAGTTCGAAGTCGGGCGCCGTATGACGCTGGGCGAGGGCATGACCGTCGATCTGAAAAAAGCCGCCGATTGGTTCGAAAAAGCGGCCTCGCAGTCCATGCCGCAGGCCCAATACAGCCTTGCCAACCTCTATGAAAAGGGCAAGGGCGTCAAAAAGGATCTGCAGGTTGCCCGTTTGTGGTACCAACGGGCAGCGGAGACCGGCAATGTCAAGGCGATGCACAATCTCGCGGTGCTTTATGCTTCGGGCGGTCTTGGCAAACCTGATTTCTCGCAAGCCTCGAAATGGTTCATTCAGGCCGCCGATCATGGTCTGAAAGACAGCCAGTACAATCTCGCGATCCTTTATGCACGCGGTATGGGGGTCAAACAGGATCTGTTGCAGAGCTACAAGTGGTTTGCTCTTGCGGCCAAGAATGGCGATCAGGGCGCGACGTCCAAGCGCGACGAAGTTCTGAACGTGCTCAATGCGTCGCAACAGAAGGCCGCCAAGGCAATGGTCGAGACCTGGGTTCCGAAGGTGGCCAAGCCATCCGCCAACAATCTGGCTACCCTGCCGGAGGAATGGCAATTGAAAGCCCCGCAGGAAGTGACCGGCAAAGTGTCGCAGAAACCGGGTCCCAAAGAGATCCCGATGCATGTGATTGTCGCCAAGGCACAATCCATGCTTGGAGCGCTTGGCTACAACGCAGGACCATCCGATGGCCAAATGGGCCCAAGAACACGCTCTGCGATCCGCAATTTCCAGGAAGTCGCCGGACTGCCCGTGACGGGTGAGATCGACCGGGCGTTGCTGGAAGAACTCGCATTGCGTGTCATCTGATCCAAAGGCAACTGAGCTGAATTTGCTCTATTGCCAAGAATTTGATCAATCATGCCAATTGCGTTTGGTTCGCGCAGAATGTACAAGTAAAAACAGACGTTTCGTCGACTCCCTTCGCCATACGCAAGAGGAGGGAGGCAAGTCTGAAGGGATACGGCGCTCCGTTTGTGAGCAAGGAGCGGGACTGATCGCCAGTCTAGCGAAAAGCGCTCTCTCCCCAAGGCGTGTTGTTTGCTTGCGACCGTCTCGCATGGCTATGGCCACAGCGGAGTAAGACGGACCAAACGGCCACTACAGGAGAAGCGTGTGGAGCTCTATTTGCCCATCGCGGAGATGCCCGTGAATGTCTTCGTCATTCTGGCGATGGGCGGAACCGTGGGTTTCTTGTCTGGCATTTTCGGTGTCGGTGGCGGCTTTCTTCTCACCCCCTTGCTCATCTTCTACGGTATCTCGCCCGCAGTTGCGGTTGCCTCTGTGACGGCCCAGATCACCGCCTCTTCGACGACCGGGGCACTTGCCTACCTACGCTCGGGCAACCTTGACATAAAGCTGGGTTCAATCCTGTTCAGCGCCGGTATCATGGGATCGGTCGTCGGGGTCGAAATCTTTGCGCGCCTCAGAGAGCTGGGGCAGCTCGATCTGATCATCTCGGTCTCCTATGTCACCTTTCTTGGTGCTGTTGGCTCGCTGATGGTGATGGAGAGTGTCCGGGCGATTGTTCGCACCCGCAAGGGCAACACGGTTGCAACGCGGCGGTCCGGTCAGCACAACTGGGTGCATGGCCTGCCATTCAAGATGCGGTTCAAGAAATCCAAGATCTATGTCAGCATCCTGCCTGTGCTCTTCATTGGCGGCAGCATCGGCTTTCTGGGCACGGTTCTGGGTATCGGTGGTGGTTTCATGCTGGTGCCTGCGCTTATCTATATCTTGCGGGTCCCCACAGCAGTGGTCATCGGAACATCGCTCTACCAGATCGTCGTGACCATGGCGGTGGCCACGGTGCTGCATTCGATCACGACGCAGACGGTGGATATCGTTCTGGCTCTCATTCTGATGCTCGGTGGCACCGTCGGCGCACAATTCGGCGCCCAGATCGGGCAGAAGCTCAAGGCTGAGCAATTGCGGGCGCTTTTGGGTATTCTGGTGCTGATGGTTGGCATGCGGTTCGCCTACAATCTGGTGATCCAGCCGCAGGAGGTCTACAGCATCGAAGTCCGGGAGGCTCAGCAGTGACCCCCTCCAACCTTCTCAAGCTTTGCCTGTTTCTCTTTTGCGGCCTCGGCATGTCCTCGCTCAGTGCGCGCGCCGAAAGCCTTGTTGCCGACATGTCTGATCGGGTCATCAAGATTTCATCCAACTTCACGGGGTCGAACATTGTCGTGTTCGGCATGATCGAGCGGGACGGTGCGACGGTCGCTCGTGGCGAACCCTATGATCTGGTGGTGGTGGTTCGGGGCTGGAACCAGACCATCGTCTCGCGACGCAAGGAGCGCGTTGTTGGTGTCTGGATCAACAATAAACGCGAGCTTTATCCAAACGCACCGAACTTCTATGTTCTTTCCTCGACGCGCAAACTCGAAGATATCGCCCATCCGGAGATCTTGGCGAAGATGCAGCTCGGGACGGATTATCTACTGCTCCCTTCGGGCGAGGGCGTCGCAAGCGAAGAGCGCGAGCCTGATCCCTTCCGTATGGCGGCCTTACGGCTCAAACGCAACGCGGGCCTTTATCGCGATGATCTGTCTTCCGTGGCCTTTCTGAATGACTCGCTGTTCCGCACGACCGTCGACATTCCCGCCAATGTCCGTGTCGGGCGCTATGATGTCACGGTTCACCTGTTCCGGGGTGGAGCGCTGCTCAGTTCCGTTACTCAGCCGCTCAACATTGCCAAGACCGGATTTGAGCAGTTGACCTTTTCTCTGGCGCGCAACAACAGCTTCATTTACGGCGTGTTGTGCGTGGCGATGGCCATGTTCATGGGCTGGTTTGCCGGGGTTGTCTTCCGAAGAAACTGACACTTGATCGATTTTTTCGACTTTACAGGCGCGCCGAACGCCGGTGGTTTGACAGGCCTTGCGCTGCGTCGAAGAGACAGATGGTCTGACGGCCAATCACGGCGAGCCTTGCTCCCGCATGCAAAAACGGCTCGAAGGCCGCCTCCCGCACATTGAGCCCACCTGTATAGCTGCCATAGGCTGGCAGGATGATGCGATTTCTGGTGATGACAAACGATTTGCGCCGCATGGTCCGCCCACGCTGACGGCTGGCAAGGGTCGCAACCGGGTGTAGATGGCCGGAAAGCTCCAACCCCGGAGCGGCTTCGGTTTCATCATCGTTGCCCTCGTCTGGCGCAATCAGGCTGCCCGGTTCGTGGGTGAGGCCGATGCCGCCAGTGCCGCCCTCAAGAACCATCGTGTCCAGCACGTCGCCGCCAACCAATCCATCGAGCTGCGGGTCATGGTTGCCGCAGATCCAGCTCCATTTGCGGTTTGTCATCAAGTCCGACAAGGTTTCGCGACAGTCTTGCGGCAGGCGAGCCGGTCCGCCAACATCATGAAAACTGTCGCCAAGACAGACAACATGGCCGGGGTCGAGAGCGCCGATATCGCTGGCCAGCTGTTTCAGGCTGTCATGGGAATCATAGGGCGGGATGAACTGGCCGCGCATCGCAAAGGCCGATCCCTTTTCAAGATGCAGATCCGCAAGCAAGAGCATCTCGAGCCGTGGGAGATAGAGCCCGCCGGACAGGAGGGCGACAAAGGTCTCCCCCTGCTGCTCGAACGCCAGCGTTTCGCTCATCTCAAATTCCAGTGCCGTCTCGCTCACCGTCAGTCCTACTCTTGTTGTTGATTGCGCCTCAGCTCTCTGTTCCTCATAGCCCCAGTTCAGCAGCCGCTTGCATCAGCAACTGATCCTCCGCCTCGCCATAGACCGGCTCCTTGCCGATTTCCAGCAAGACCGGAATGGCCAGCGGCGATGGTTCATCGAGGTCCGCGTGGATGATTCGCCCCTTCACGCGGGAGAGCATATCGCCAAGGCGGCCAATGTCCAACAGACCTCCGGCTGCATCCTGCCAGGTTGCCTTGAGCAGGAGATGGTCCGGTTCGTGATCCCTGAGCACGTTGTAGATGAGATCCGAGGACATGGTGATCTGCCGACCGGATTTTTCCTTGCCCGGATGGCGACGCTCGATCATCCCCGAAATCAGGGCACAATTGCGAAAGGTGCGCTTGAGCATGGCACTTTCTGCAAGCCATGCATCGAGATCATCCCCCAGCATGTCCTCGTCGAACAGCTGCTCGAAGCTCCAGCCCAGATCCTTTTCGAGACGCGCCAGATCCTTGAGGCCCCAGATCATCAGGGCATAGTCCGAAGCCACAAAGCCCAAGGGGCGCGCCCCGGCCCGCTCCAGCCGCCGCGTGAGCAACATGCCGAGCGTCTGCAGCGCCAACCGCCCCTCAAAGGCATAAAGGGTCAGATAGTATTTTCCTGCCCGAGGGAAGGTCTCGATCAGCATCTCATCGGGACCGGGAATGATCGAAGCCTCTTTCTGCTGTTCGAGCCAGTGCCGGACCTGATCGGGCAGGCCAGACCAGCTTTCCGGATCGGCCAGCATGGCGCGCACGCGCGAGGCGAGATAGGTCGACAAAGGAAACTTGCCACCATAGTAGGCAGGAACCTTGGGTTCGCGATGCCGGGTCTTGGTGACGAAGGCGGTGTTTTCTTCAAGCGTCTCGAAGCACAGGACCTGTCCAGCAAAGAGAAAACTGTCACCGGGCGCGAGGCCATCAATAAAGCTCTCCTCCACTTCGCCCAGAACCCTGCCGCCGCGCCCCAGTCGTCTGGGTTCTCCGCTGCCTCCCCCCTTCCATGAGGTCAGTCGCACCTTGATCATCGCCTCTTCGACAATGGTGCCGATATTCAACCTGTATTGCTGCGCCCGCTTGGGATGGGATAGACGCCAGAGCGTCTTGCCGCTTTCCTTGTCCTTCATCGGTTTGAGCTTGGCAAATTGCTCATAAACGCGCATGGCGTAACCGCCGGTGGCAACAAAGTCGATGGCCTGCTCGAACAGCTCCCACTCAAGATCGCGGTAAGGATAGGCGGCGGTGATTTCAACGTAAAAATCCGAAGGGTCAAATGGTCCGGCGCAGGCGCGCCCAAGGATATGCTGGGCCAGAACATCAAGGCCGCCGGTGCGAATGGGCGGGGTATCCTGATCGCCCAGATAGTTCGCGTCGAGGGCCGCGCGGCATTCCATGACCTCGAAGCAGTTGGATGGCACGAGAAGAGCCTTGGATGGTTCGTCAAGCCGGTGGTTGGAGCGACCGATGCGTTGGGCTAGGCGGCTTGCGCCCTTGGGGGCTCCCACATGGATGACAAGATCGACATCGCCCCAGTCGATGCCCAGATCAAGGGTTGAGGTACAGACGACGGCTCGCAAGACACCGCGCGCCATTGCGGCCTCTACTTTTCGCCGCTGGGATGCATCGAGAGAGCCGTGATGCAGGGCGATGGGGAGCGTGTCCTCGTTGATGGTCCAAAGAGACTGAAAGAGATATTCGGCCTGCGAGCGGGTGTTGACGAAGATAAGGCTCGTCTGATGCGCCTTGATTGCCTCGTAAAGATCAGGCAGCGCATAGCGGGCCCCATGGCCGGCCCACGGGATCCGCTGAGACGAGTTGAGCACCTCGATATCCGGCTGCGTTCCGCCCTTGAGCTGAATGATTTGCGGCTCGATTTCGGGACGGCCACCGTGATGCGGCACAAGCCAGTGGGCCAACTCGAGTGGATTGGAGACAGTCGCCGACAGGCCTATGGGTCTGACGGCGGGGGCCAACCGGCGCAGGCGACTGAGGCCAAGGCTGAGCAGTTCACCGCGTTTTGACGTGACAAGCGCATGCAATTCGTCAAACACGATGGTCTGCACGTCAGCGAACAATGTCTCGGCCTCTCGCGATGCAAGCAGGAGCGCGAGTTGTTCGGGTGTGGTCAACAGGAAATGCGGCGGGATCTGCTTCTGCCGCTGGCGCTTGTGTGCAGGAGTATCTCCGGTGCGGGTCTCCACCTTGACCGGCAAGGCCATTTCGGCAATGGGCTGTTCCAGGTTGCGGGCAATGTCGACAGCCAATGCCTTGAGCGGGGAGATATAGAGCGTATGCAGCTTGCCTTGCCAACGGTCCGGATCGGCCATGATGTCGATGAGAGAGGGCAGAAAGCCCGACAGGGTTTTGCCCGCTCCTGTCGGGGCGATCAGAAGCGTGGGATGCCCTTCGCGGGCCGATGCCAGCATGGCCGCCTGATGGGGACGCAGGCGCCAATTTCGGCCTTCAAGCCAATTGCCAAAGTGTTCAGGAAGATCGGCAGGATCCGGGCTCGCCGGCCAGCGCACTGAAAGACCCGCTTCACACTCGTCTGCTCCATGGCCAGATTGCAGATCTTGGGCTCCGGTCTCGGCCCCGACGTGGTGCGGCTCTGATTGTGGTGATTTCCTCATGGCACGACTATGACCAAGGGGCCAGGCTTTGTCACCTCACACGTTGACAACTTCACACAGGGCGCGTTGTGCAGGTGGTCTCCAAATGCCTATCGCTAGGGTCGTTTCAGGGCGTCCGGCGTTATCAGGCCGCACTGGCTTCGCTGAATTCGACATCCTGCTCATAGCCCTCGATGACCTCGAGAAAGAAGGGCGCATGACAGACCTGATTGCGCCCGGCACCCTTGGCAGAATAAAGTGCAATGTCCGCGCGATGGATCATGTCTTCGAGATTGTCATGCTCGGGGTTGAATTCGGTCACGCCTGCGCTCAGGGTCAGGGTCAATTCCTTGCCATTCCAGAACATCGGCGTTTCGGAAACGGTTTTGCGGACCCGTTCGGCGTAGGCTCGCGCTCCGTCGATATCAGCTGCGCTGAGCAGAACCGCGAATTCCTCGCCGCCCCAGCGGGCGATCAGATCCCCGTCGCGGCTGCTCTGACCTAGAATGCTTGCCAGATGCTGCAAGGCCAGATCGCCAGCCAGATGACCATGACTGTCATTGATCATCTTGAAATGATCCACGTCCATCATGATCAGGGACATGGGAGCCTCTTGCACACGCGCCATCTGGGTCATTTCCCTGCCGCGGCGCGAAAAGGCTGCGCGGTTTGCCAACCGGGTCAGCCCGTCCCTGTCTGCCACTTCGGTGAGAATCTTGTTGCGCCTGTCAAGCCGGGCATAGCCCCTGATCAGGATAAAGCTCGATCCCAAGACCAGAAGGAACGGCAGTCCACATGCCATCGCGCTGATCACAGGAACAAGAGGCGTGTGGGTCGCGGCAAGCACCCATTGACTCGTCACAACAGATAGCAAGCCGCACGCTCCGGCAACAATGCTTGAAGCCAACAGGGTGTGGCCCGTCGTCTGGATGGTGCCCAGATAGCGGTAAAGCCGATCAAGAAGGTTGCTTTCCCGAAAGCTCACCTTGTCTCCCTTAGTACTCTGCTGTCTGCAGACCAGAAGAATTTGATAAAGCAAACCACGGAATCTTGCACCTGTCATCCGCACATGGCCAGAAAACAGGCCAAAGCACCGCAGGTTTCGGGTTTCCGCTTAATGAATGGTTGAATGGACCGATCAACTTGACTACATCCCACATAATGTAGTCGGGTGAGGCCATCGATTGGCCATGAAGCCATGATCTGTTAAGTTTCAACAGGGTCTCAAAGGAGCAACGAGCTCATGTCGAATTCCAATTTGTCTCGATTTTTCGGCGGGTCACCGGGCATGGTGATCCTCAGACTGATGGGGCTGTCTGTGGTCGTGGGGATCATTCTGAGCGCTCTTAACCTGCATCCGCGCCAGTTGTGGAACCATATTGTTTCGTTGGTCGAGCATGTCTATTACATGGGCTTTGACGCCATCCACTGGGCAATCGAGTATTTCGTGCTCGGCGCTCTGATCGTCTTCCCGATCTGGATCATCATGCGCCTGCTCAAGATGGGCAGGAACGAGCCCTGAGACCACGCTCTTGGCGGTTTTCCAATTCTTCACCTTACCGAATTCTAACCACCACATTACACATGTTTAAGATGACAGGTCGGCCCTCATCGGCGATACTTGAACCCAAGTCAAGCGATTGGGATGTACAGGAATCTTGGGATACTCTCTCGAGAATGTCACAATCGCCCAAACGGCAACTCGTCTAGTCCCGGTTGCTGTTTTGCAAGCCCCGAGCTTCCCATCTTCCCCCAGAGCCATATGCAGGGGAGCTCGGAGCCACAAATTGACCGCTGCACGATTGGTCCCGTGTGGCGGTTAATTGTTTCTGAGGCCCTTAATTGTTTTTGAGGCCCTTGGAGCGGCAGAAGATGCCCAGGTGCTTCGGGCTTTTCTTGATGATCGGGGAGTGCTAAAAGAGCGAGCCCTTGCCCGGCAAGGCCCCAGCCTTGCCTTTGCTTTCTTCCCACCGGATCCCGCTCCATGGATGCTCCTGCTGTCGACAATCCCAACGCCTTTGATGTGACGCACCATATGGTGCTGACCATTGCCATTCCCATGACGCTCGGGCTCGTTACCGTGCCGATTGTCGGTATCGTCGATATGGCGGTGATTGGTCAATTGGGAGAAGCCCATCTCATGGGAGGCATCGCTGTCGGAGCGCTGTTGTTCTCCATTGTTGCCGCCTCTTTCAATTTCCTGCGCATAGGAACCACTGGACTGACGGCTCAAGCGGTCGGCCGCGGGGATGGCGTCTCACAAAGAGCGGTGCTCTATCGGGCGCTTTTGATCTCGCTCGCGCTTGGACTGATTTTCGCTGTGGCCAGCCCCCTGCTTGTCCCTCTGGGCCTTGTTGCCATGGGCGGATCAGAGGCGGTGAATGATGCGGCGGACAGCTATTTGTACATCCGCCTGATCGCCCTGCCGCTGACCCTGGCCAATACAGCCATTTTCGGCTGGCTCTTCGGTCTTGGCCATTCGCGCAAGGCGATGTTCCTGATGATTGCGCTCAACAGCGCCAACATCGTGCTCACCATCTGGTTGGTGCTCGGACTTGACATGGGTGTCGAAGGCGCAGCGCTGGGAACCGCAGCCAGCGAGTTGTTTGCGATCCTTCTGGGGTTTGTATTTCTGGCCTTCGAACTGAAGCTTGATTGGCGCGTCCCGCTTGATCGCCTGTTCAACGGTGAGGCCTTTTTGCGGTTCATGCAGCTGAATGGAGACATCTTTATCCGGTCGATGGTTCTGGTGCTCTCCGTCTCGGTCTTTACCTCGCTTGGCGCCCGGCAAGGAGACAGCGTGCTGGCTGCCAATGAACTGCTGATGCATTTCTTCGTGTTTGGCGGGTTCTTTCTCGATGGCATCGCTGCCGCCGCCGAGCAGATCGGCGGGCGGGCCATTGGTGCCAACTATCGCCCGGCCTTTGACAAGACGATCAGGCTCACCCTGATCTGGGGGTTGGCGCTCGGATTGGGTCTCAGTCTGGTGATGTGGCTATTCGGTCCGGCAATCATCGATCTTCTGACCACGGCGGAGGATGTACGCATTCTGGCGCGGAACTATCTCGTGTGGGCAGCAGTGACGCCCCTGATCGCCACATTGGCGTTTCAGATGGACGGTATCTTCATTGGCGCAACCTGGTCGGCTGCGATGCGCAACATCATGCTTCTGTGCTCGGTGATCTTCCTTGCGTCCGCCTGGGGCCTGATGCCGTTTCTTGGCAATCATGGCCTGTGGCTTGCCATGATCCTGATGCTCGCCTCGCGCGGCATCGGCCTGTCGCTGCTGCTGCCCGGGCAATTGGGCCGGAGCTTTGGTGCTCCGACCGGTTCAACCGTCAAGGCCTGAACGGGCTTAGAGAATTTCAAGCACCGCTTCGGGAGGACGGCCCAACCGGGCCTTGCCATCCTTGAATACCACGGGGCGTTCGATCAGCTTGGGATTTGCGGCCATCACATCGATGAGCTTGTCTTCATCGCTAATGCCATCAAGACCGAGGTCCTTGTAGAGCGCTTCCTTGGTGCGCATCAGATCACGCGCGCCAATCCCCAGCATGGCCAGGGCGGCGCGAATCTCTGTCGCGTCAGGCGCATCCTCAAGATATTTGCGAACGATGACGCCTTGTTCCTTGTCTTCGACAAGTGCCAGCGTCTCACGCGATTTGGAGCAACGTGGATTGTGCCAGATGGTGACGGGCATGGATTTCTCCCTTTGTTCAAGCGATCTTGCGATGAGGCCGCTCAGATGGACTTGTCGGGGCTGGCAAGCGGTTGCGACGCCCAGTCGCTGGTCGTCTCGCCCCGGATGGCGTCAAGCGTCTTTGAGCCCGAGGCGTTGAGCTCTTCGGCCATGCCCGCAAGCATGGTGGGAATCATCGTCACGCCGCCAAAGATCCAGCCGGTGTAAAGCTGGACGAGATGGGCCCCTGCCCTGATCTTTTCGAGCGCTGTTCCTGCGTCCTGAACCCCGCCAACACCAACCAGCGGCAGATCCGGCCCCACGCGCTCGCGGGTTTTTGCAAGGGCAATGGTTGATTTGGCAAACAGAGGCGCACCAGACAGGCCACCTGCCTCTTTCAGTTGCGCCTGAGAATGAAGATGGGCCGGACGATCCAATGTGGTGTTGGAGACAACCATGCCATCGATACCGCGTGTGAGGACAACAGAACAGATGTCATCAAGCCCCAGCTCATCAAGATCGGGGGCAATCTTGAGCAGCACAGGCACCCGTCGCCCAACCATCCCGGTCTGGCGGTCCCGCTCTTCAAGCACACGGTCTAGCAGATCATCGAGCGCATCACGCGCCTGAAGATCACGCAGGCCCGGCGTGTTGGGCGAGGAAATGTTGACCGTGAAATAGGACGCGACATCGGCAAAGGCCTTGATGCCCTTCACATAGTCCTCGGTGCGGTCCGTGCTGTCCTTGTTGGCACCGACATTGACGCCAATGATGCCCTGCTTGGTCTTGCGGGCCGTAAGGTTCGCGCGCGCTGCCGCGTGTCCCTTGTTGTTGAAACCGAGCCGATTGATCACCGCGTCATCCTCCACCAGACGGAACATGCGCGGTTTGGGATTGCCCGGTTGGGCGAGCGGCGTGATGGTGCCAACTTCGGCCGCACCGAACCCCATTCTCAGCAGTTCGTCGGGAACCTCGGCGTTTTTGTCGAACCCTGCAGCCATGCCCAAGGGATTGGGGAAATCTAGATCCCACAGCTTCACAGCCAGAGCGGGGGCCGTCTTCGGCTTGCATGCGGGCACCAGTCCGGTCTTGAGGGCCTTGACGGCCATGCCATGCGCGAATTCCGGATCAAGCGCGAACAGTGCCTTGCGGGTGAGTGTATCCAGCAGTGAATTGGCCATCACGGGGTCTTTCTTGTGTATTTCTCGTTGGCTTATTGGTCGTCAGGCAGGGCGGGGAATTGATGATAGCCGTCGTCGTCCATTGCCAGATTTGCCTGAGCGATTACCGCATCAATCGGCATGGGGCAATAGAGATGGGGAAACAGGGCCCCACCGCGCGAGGTCTCCCAGGTGATGGGCTGTGCCTTGGCTTCGAGCATCTCGACCGAAATCACCAACAACAACAGACTATCGACATGACGAAAGTGTTTGCGGGCGGTTTCCTCAACCTGATCGCCAGCAGAGAAATGAATGAAGCCATCTTCGATGTCGATCGGCGCGCCGTTGAAGACGCCTTGCGTCTGTGCGGCTTCCCATTGATCTCTTGTCGCGAGCTTGTAGATCCATTTTGCCATGTCGCACCCCTTTTCGCTGTTTCCTGTCCCTACGACAGTCCGGCGCGTTGCGCAAAGCCTTTTTGTGGTTTTGTTAAGGTTGACCCTGATCACCGGCCACCAGCATCTTCATCAGCGAGGTCTTTCCCTGTATCTTTTTGCTATTGAATAGACAAAAGATTGCATTTATAAAATTTACATTTAAAAATTGCATAAATGCAACCTGTGAAGGAAGCCGTAATGTTGTCTCACGAGGGGATATGGAAGGCGATTGATGGTTTAGCGTATCGTCTCAACCTGTCTCCTTCGGCACTTGCCCGCCGATCCGGCCTTGATCCGACGTCTTTCAATCCATCAAAACGCGTCAAGGCTGATGGACGGCCCCGGTGGCCATCCACAGAATCCATTGCCAAGATACTGGATGCAACCGATACGGACCTCAATGATTTTCTGGCTCCGATCATGACCCGGGAAAGACGCTCTGTCGAGACGGGAAGCTGGAGCACCCGGGCCATTGTGGCGCAAAAGATCCCGAAGCAATGGCCTCGCTTTGACAAGGCTGTTTTTTCGCCCGAAGCCCGAACTGCCGGGCTGAAAAACTCTTCCCTGTTTGTGCTGGAGATCGCTGGCGATTTTCTCTTCCCGCTCTATCGCGACGGGGATATCCTGCTGCTCGCCAATACGCAGAGCTATCAGCCGGGCGACAGGGTGATCCTTCAGGCCCAAAGCAGCGACCTTGTCGCCGGTGAAGTCATCAAAGTACGCAAGCGCTCCCTCAGCCTGATCACCCATCCCGAAAGGGAGTCCGTGCAAACATTCACGCTTAGCAACGTGGAATGGGTTGCAAGAATTGTATGGGTCAGCCAATAATATCCGGACAGCGTTGATCCGGGCATCACAGGCACCGGGTCAAACGACAATCCGAGCAGAGACTTACAGCAAACACCCTTGTCCGCCATGACGCCCGCAGACATTGCGCGTCAGGTGACAGGCTGTTGGAATGAATTGACACAGTGCCTTCGCAGAAACAAAGACCTGCCCGCTTCAACTCATCCGCGATCAGGCGCAAGCTGGCGGTTGCAATGGGTTACTTCACTCTAGCAGTGCTGGCGCTCCTGCTGGTGGTCCTGCTGCTGTGGTTGCTGGGGAGTAAAAGCCCCGAGGATAGGGCCGAGGCAGACACTCTGGCTCCGACAGCAACGGACGCGCCACCACCATCCTCTGGCACGGCGGATCCGTTGGCTCACTCCGAGGAAGCCAAACCAGTCTCAAGTCTCTCGCCCGCTCCCACATCTCCTGTTTTGCAAGCGCCCGTTGTGAACGGATCGGGTGATCAGCTTGCATCAGGCGTGAAGACCAAACGCATCACGATCCAAGGCCCGACCGCCGGTGAAGTGGTTGCCCCGCCGACGCGGGACGTGACCCCGAGTTATCAATTTTCTCCGCTGCATCAGAGACAGCCACTGAAGCGTGAGCCGGGTCTGCCACTCCCCCCCAAACCCAAGCGAGAGCCTCTTCCGAAGATCTTTCGCCATGTCGTTGTCGAGGGGCCGACCGAGCTTGTTCTCAAGGTTGACAAGAGCCGACAGGTCACCGTGTCACTGGCCCATGTCGATGCACCGGATGCAGACAGGGTTTGCTGGCTCGACGGGCGTCAGGCACCATGTGTTGCCCTTGCGAGAACCGCCCTTCGCCGCTACCTGCGTCAGAGGGCTGTCTCCTGCCGTTGGATTGACACCCCCGATGCGACCGATGGGGAGGAAACACAATCACACGATGCCTCATGCTATCTGGGAACCGGCCTGAGCCGCCGCAATTCAGTGCCGAAAAAGGGACCCATTCACGACATCGCAAGCTGGCTGGCGCGCTATGGTTGGGTCATCCCGCGGGATGAGCATTACGATCGCGAGAACCGTTCGGCGCAAAAGAATGCCCTTGGTATCTATGCCACCAAAGGATCCGCAAGCGATGACGCCGTTCAAGCCCGCAAGCGGGAATGGCAGGCGCTTTCGTCCATCCTCAATGAGGCAACACGAGACATCGATGCACCAGAGGCCCCATCGGACCTTTATGGGGATGATGACGTGGTGGGGGCGCTTACGCTGATCGCCCCCAGAGAAAACACTGAGCTCAAACCGTCTTCACCAAATAGCCTTGAGCCCCCCGGCTCTCAGGGTCGGCAGCAACCGTGAAGCTATTGCTGCGTCTCACTCACGAGTTTGAAGGCGGGCATCGGCCGGTTCTCACAATGATTGACCAGATCTGCCGGTGCGGTACCGGCGAGGAACTCTTGAGCCACCTTACGCGCGCACTCTATCCGACTGACGACGTCGTGTCCTGCATAGGGCACCTGAAACCAGACGCTGTTGGGGTAGACCTTCAGTCCGTTTTCCATCGTTGACGGCTCGACGATGGTGTCGAAAGCACCATTGAGGATCAGAACCGGCTTCGACGTTGTCTTGACCGTCTCCCAACCATCTTTGAGGACGACAACATCGCCGACTTCCCGCTCGATTTTGTCACACGCCTGCTGGTAAAATAGCGTCTTGGATGGCTGTGCGATTTCGCTGGGCGGCTGATCTGCGAGTGGCTTGATATCCTCTGCACATAGAATGGCGAAATGCATGCCAAGACCGATCTGCTTCATCGACGGCGCAAGGCTCTGCGGCGGGGTCCAGAGCTTGTCTTCGGCAAGAGCCGCTTCAAGGCTTTTTTTGGTGCTCTCTATGTCGGCGGGTAGCTGTTGGATGCGGTGCCATGACAGGAGCACTTCCAGCCTCGCATTGTAGAGAATGCCCTGCGCTTCTGCGGGCTGTTCATCCTCGGCGACCTTGGCCTTGCGCATTTCAAACGGCAGGCTTTGGAGATCCCAATAGACATTGGGGTACGCTTCTCTGCAGGCGTCATCCTGATTGCAAAGCTCAAGCGCCACTTCGACAAGATCGAACGGATCCCAATCCAACAAACGCGTATTGAGAAAAAGCGGGCCGTTGAAAATTACCCGATCAATGCCCTTCTCATCAATCCGCATCAGATCCTGCGCCACTCGGGCCCCATAGGAATGGGCGAGCACGGCCCATTTGTCGATCCTGAGTGCATTGCGAAGGGCGTGATAGTCTTCGGCGGCAAAGCGTGTCCGGTAGTCGGAGAGCAGCTGGCCCTCGTCCTTGGCTCGCTTGACACAGGCGACCAGGTCCTCGTCATCGATGGCGTTGGCATCACTGACCGCTTCGGAACAATGAATCGTGCCCGCAAGAGGACCGGTGCCGCGCTGGTCCATCAGGATCAGTTCTCGATGGGCGCGGAAAGGCTTGAGATTTTCGACAACCCGTTTTTCAAGCTGAATGGCCGATTGACCCGGCCCGCCGACCAGAACCAATAGCGGCGGTTCGGTCGCCTCACCATCGAGCGGCGCAAAGCGCATCACGGGCAAGGCCATTGGTCGATTGGAAATGTCGTTCCAGTCCGATGGCACATGCAACAGGAAGCAGCGCACGGCCTCGTCGTTGGCGCTTTCCGCCACGTCCTTTGTTGCCTCAGCGCTCTCACTGGGACAATCGATGGGCTGGAGCGGTGTGTGCGAGTCTTCGGCCTGTGCCACCTGCAACCCGCAGAAGGCCGCGGCCAGAAAAGTAAAGACAAGCAGACATACGGAACGGCAAGCCGACAGGATCGGGTTGGTGGTGCGGATCATGTCGACTTGCATCTGTTTGCTTTCCTTGGAACCGTAAGCAGCTTACGCCTTCAGGAGTTCGCCCTTGAGGCCCGTTTCGATCAGAAGGCGCGTGTTCTCAACACCGTAAAGGGCGATGAAAGAGCCAAAGCGCGGTCCCTGATCCTGTCCGAGCAGAACCTGATAGAGCGCCTTGAACCAGTCGCGCAAATTCTCGAACCCGTGGTCCTTGCCGACAGCGAAAACTTCGGTCTGCAGCTCTTCTGCATCGGTCACATCTGTCATGCCTTCCAGCCGCTTTGCAAGATCGGCCATGGCAGCGGCTTCCTGCTCGCTTGCTGCGCGGAAAACCTTGTGCGGTTTGACGAAGTCTTCGAAATAGCGGATCGCATAGCCGACCAATTCATCAAGCTTGGGGTGCGTCTTGACGCTGGCACCGGGTGCATAGCGAGAGATGAAGCCCCACAGGACATCCTTGTCATGGGCATTGGCCGCGCTGACGAGGTTGAGCAACAGGGCAAACGTCAATGGCATGTCAGCTTTTGGCGGATTGCCAGAATGGATGTGCCAGGTCGGATTGTTGAGTTGCTTGTCGGTGTCTTCCTTTTCGATGTTGCCAAGGAAGGTGAAATACTCGTCCACGGCTTTCGGGATCACATCGAAATAGAGTTTCTTGGCGGTCTTGGGCTTCTGATACATATAGAGCGACAGGCTCTCGGGCGATGCGTATGTCAGCCAGTCCTCAATGGTCAGGCCGTTGCCTTTCGACTTGGAAATCTTGGCGCCATTCTCATCAAGGAACAGTTCGTAGGACAGGCTCTCGGGCTGCGGCTTGCCAAGAGCGCGGCAGATCTTGGTGGAAAGTTTGACCGAGTCGATCAAATCCTTGCCGCTCATCTCGTAGGCGACATCAAGGGCTGCCCAGCGCATGGCCCAGTCGGCTTTCCACTGGCATTTGACAGCGCCGCCGGTGACAGGCACCTCAACTTTTTCGTCCGTTTCCGGATCCACATAGACCACTGTGCCTTTCGAGACATTCCGCTCGATCATCGGCACCTGCAAGACCATACCCGTGCGTGGGCAGACGGGCAGAAACGGCGAATAGGTCGCCTGACGTTCCGCGCCGAGCGTTGGCAGAATGATATCCATGATCTTGTCATAGACTTCAAGCATCCGTAGCAATGTCTCGTCGAACCGGCCCGAGGTGTAATAGTCGGTCGAGGAGGCAAATTCATAATCGAAGTCGAACTGGTCGAGAAAGGCGCAGAGACGCGCGTTGTTGTTCTGGGCGAAGCCTTCATGGGTTCCAAACGGATCAGGCACCTTGGTCAGCGGCATGCCCAGATAGCCCGCCAGCATGTCCTGATTGGGCAGATTGGTCGGCACCTTGCGGAAGCCATCCATGTCATCGGAGAAGCAAAGAAGGCGTGTCTTCACCGCATCGCCGGTCAGCGCACGAAAAGCGGTGCGCACCATGGAGGTGCGCGCGACTTCGCCGAAGGTGCCGATGTGCGGCAGCCCCGATGGGCCATAACCGGTCTCGAACAGGACTTCATCGGGCATCCCCGACTTGGAATAGCGCTTCACAAGCTTTCGTGCCTCTTCAAACGGCCAGGCCTTGGACGTTGCGCTTGCTGCGACGAGGTAATCAGTCAAAGCGAGCGGAGAGGCGGATTGCGAAGTCATATGTCAGGTTTCCTTGAGATGCCTTGTTCTTTGGCTCTGCTTGCGAGGTCTCTCGCTGTCGTTCAGAACCAGTGCGTCTTGAAATTCAGTTCGTGATCCGCCCCGAGAGACGGACATTCGGGGGTGTTCTAACCGATTGGCCCCGTCAAGGGAAGAAAATTCCCCTTCCGGCCACGGATGCTTGATCAGGCTGTCAATCCGGCATCAGGCGCAAGACCCTGACGGGTTTAAGACGCGGCGCATGGCATCTCACTGCACACCCTCTCTGTCAAACTCTCGGTCAAAAGACTGGACGCGCCCTATTTGCTGCGGCATGCTTCTATTCGTCAGTCTTTGAACGCCCAGATTGTGAAAACCAGATTGTGAAAAGATGACAGGGTGCCTTGATCCTGATGATTGCGATGCCTAGATAATCAGCAATCTCGACGCGGGGTCTTGTGCGCCGCCTATATTCCCGTCCCGGCCCGCGGGACCATGTTGGCCCGAATCGACGAATGGCCAGAAAGACAGGATGCACGATGACGAAAACCGTCTCACCAGAAGAAGCACTCGTTTATGTCATGGTGACCACTTCGGCGGCCGACCGGATGATGACGGACTCCGAGTTGATGAAGATCGGCGAAGAAGTACAGACACTTCCCGTCTTTACCGAGTTTGACGGCGCTCGCCTCGTTCAGGTCTCGCGCGATTGTACCGATCTTCTGGCCGAAGGCGGTGTTGATCTGGTGCTCAAGGTGATCCATGCGAGCCTGCCTGAAAAGCTGCGTGAAACCGCCTATGCCCTCGCGGTGGAAGTTGCCGCGGCCGACCTGCAGGTCGAACAGGATGAATTGCAGTTCCTGCTGCTGCTGCGCGACGAGCTGGAGCTTGACCGGCTGCATGTCGGCGCCATCGAACACAGCGCCCGCGTCCGCTATCGCCGGAAGTAGATCTCGGAGCAGCTTTCGAAGTTTGAAGGGTCGCACTCTTACGAGTGGGGCCTTTTTTGTTGCATTTGTCGCCCGCCTTTGCCGCCCAAACAGGATTGCGGCCATCCACACCGGTGAAACATTCGCACCTGTGGGACTTGCCGAATCTGAGCGGGCGTTCTAGCTAAGTCAGGTTCCCTTTGCGCTCGCCCGGTGGATTCAGCCATGTCAAAGATCTATTTCACCTATTCAGCGATGAATGCTGGCAAATCCACCTTGCTGCTTCAGGCCTCCTACAATTATGCCGAACGGGGCATGCGGACCCTGCTCTATACAGCAGCGCTCGATGATCGCACCCGCGTTGGTGAGATTTCCTCGCGGATCGGCCTGAGTTCCGAGGCCTTTATCTTCAGGACAGACACGGACCTGTTCGCGCATATCCAAGCGCAATATGACGACCAGACCGGAGACAAGAAACCGGACTGCATCTTCTTCGACGAGGCGCAATTTCTGACCGAAGATCAGGTCTGGCAGCTTTGCCGTGTGGCCGATAAATTGCGCATTCCGGTGATGTGTTACGGCCTCAGAACCGATTTTCAGGGCAAGCTGTTCAGCGGCTCCAAGCAGTTGCTCGCCCTTGCGGACGTGCTGCGCGAAGCCCGCACCATTTGCTGGTGCGGTCGCAAGGCGTCCATGGTGGTGCGTATCGACAAGCATGGCGATGTTATCGAGGAAGGCGCACAGGTGGTGATTGGCGGCGAGGAAGCCTATGTGTCACTGTGCCGCAAGCACTGGACGAGCAAAAATCTGGGCGGCAAGGATCGCTCCGATCCGCAAGCGGATTTGCCTTTCGACCCGGAATAAGTTCGCTGCGCCTGACCTTGCGCAAGGCACCAAGGTCGCGATTCTGCCTCAATCAAACTTTAGCAATTGTGCAAATAGCCGGTGCCTTTCGAGTTCTTCTGTGACATCCCAATGCCTTCACAAGAGCGGCACGTCATAGGACCGGGTTTTGCTTTGATTGTACTTTGATCGTACCGGAAAATGAGCGTGTGGCTCTTTTCGGGCTAAAGGCAGATGACCATGCCGGACCTGGCAGACATCGAAGACAACCGAGCCCGTTCGCACCGGCTGAGTCTTGCCCTTTCGGTGATGCTGCATGGCCTGCTTTTTGGTGCCCTCATCTCCCTTGCGCCAGAGATCCTGCCCGATGCGGATGAGGAAGAAACCGAGCCGATAAAAGTCGACTTCATCCCTCTGTCCTTGTTGCAGCCCAGTCCGCCCGATCCGCCTCGAGCGCCCAGTCCGTCCCCCCGACCAGCTCAAGCACCGCGAACATCAGCTCCGCCCGAAACCCCAGCACGTCAAGCCCCTTCCGGCTCGACCCTGCGGTATGATGCACCACGCCCGATGGTCAGAGCCTCCCGGATGATGGCCGCATCGCTGCTGGATGATCCGGCCAATGCGGAAGGACGCAAGGAGTTTTACGGCCTCACCGAAGATGAACAGCAGGACCAACTGTGCGCGCTGGAAGCGCTGGAACAGATCCGCGCGTGGAACAGCCGCTATGTGCCCGAACGCATGGTGTCTTACACCTTTAAAGAGGTGCGATATGAAGGCAACCGGATCATCGCGGACGGGGCTGCCTTCTGGAGCAAGGAGAATTGGCATCGCCTCAAGTTCGACTGTCTGCTGTCAGACGACCACAAGAGCGTTGTCGATTTCTCGTTCCTGGTTGGCGTCATCGTGCCCAAAGATCAATGGGAGGAGCATAACCTGACCCGATACAAGTGAAGACTACTCCTCATCCCCCTCATCAAACGCGCCATCACTAAAGGTATCTTCCTCGAAGTCCATCGTCAGCACTGGCGGGTTGGCGGCAAAATCGGCAGCAAGAGCGGATGCATGGTCCAGATTGCTTTTCAGGGTGGCTTCGGATTTGCCTGACGGACCAAGATCATGGCTGCCGTCGGTGATCCACTCGAGGGTGACCTGAGGCGGCAGCTCAAGCGCATCGACTTCATCCCACCAGCCAAAATCATCGCGCTCGCCCTGACAAATGAGGATCGGCAGAAGGCTCTTTTCAAGCGGCTCAAGACGCCACTGATCCGGCTCGGACTTGCCGATGGGATGGAACGGATAGCCAAACACCACCACGGCCTTGACCGCAAGATTGAGATCTTCATCATCGGCCAGCATCGCTGCGATGCGACCGCCCATACTCTTGCCGCCGATAACGAGCGGCAGGGCGTCCCAGTCCGGGTTCCAGCGCTCTCCTTCGGTCAATTCTTCAACCGCGCGAAAATAGTGATGCGTCCAGCGTTCGGCCCGACCGGACGGACGTCTTTTGCCGTCGACACGTCGGCGCGCCATGTAGGAGAATTCGAAGCGGGCGACAACAATGCCCTTTTCCGTCAACAGATTTGCGATGCGCTCCATGAAGGGCGAATCCATCGGACCGCCCGAGCCGTGCGCCAGCAGCATCACGGCTCTGGCCTCGCCCTCGGGCTCTGTGATGAGAAAATCAAATGGGCTGTCAGCGGTAATCGGGCTTGCGTCGGACATGGTTTGGCTCGATGCTCTCGGCTTGGATAGAAGGTTCGCCTTCCTATCAGTTTCGCAACCAAACGCCAAGGGTGCCTTGGGTTTGGCGTCACAACAAAGTGACAAGATATGGCCGAAATGCGATTTGCGTCTTCGCTTCGCGTTGGCTATTAAATGCAAAGAGTTGAATATATCTTTCGGCAATGCAGAGCGTTGCCTGCGGAGTGAATGATGCAAGACAGCCTCTTTTCCTTTCTCGGACTTGATGAAAACAGTCTGCGACTGGGCGTGTTTGTGGCCACCTTTGTCATCATGGCGATGGCGGAATGGGCTTTGCCCAAACGCGACCGGTCACAGCCCAAAGGACGACGCTGGTTGACCAACTGGGGCATTGTCGTCCTCGACACCGTAATCGTGCGGCTGCTGATGCCGATCCTGCCCATCGGTGTGGCACTGATCGCAGCCGAACACGGCTGGGGGGTGCTCAACTGGATCGACTTGCCCGCGTGGCTGTCGGTGCTGATTGCCTTTGTCATCCTTGATTTCGCGATCTGGCTGCAGCATCTGCTTTCGCACATCATTCCGGTCTTCTGGCGCCTGCATCAGGTTCATCATGCGGACCGGGATATCGATGTTTCTACTGCGCTGCGCTTTCACCCCATCGAGATCCTTCTGTCTCTTCTTTACAAGTGCGTCTGGGTGATCGTCTTTGGTGCGCCAGCGATTGCTGTGTTCCTGTTCGAGGCCATACTCAATGCCGCGGCGCTCTTCAACCATGCCAACGTGCGCCTGTCCAAGCGGGCGGATGCCGTGCTGAGGGTACTTGTCGTCACGCCGGACATGCATCGGGTGCATCATTCGGTAACCCCAAGGGAGACCAACTCGAACTATGGTTTCAATCTGTCGATCTGGGATCGGATGTTCGGCACCTACGTGGCGCAGCCAGATGCCGGTCACGAGGCGATGACCATCGGGCTCAATCAATATCAGAGCGAGAAACCGGGGCAGCTTTTATGGTCGATCCTGCTGCCGTTTCGCAATCGCTGACAGCGGCATGCTCGCAGAGTGCCTCGGTCAATAGCTGGCGTAGACATCAACGGCAAAGTGCCGCGCATACAGCTCGGCGAGCCGTCCCTTCTGCTCAAGCTTCAATAGGCCGTAGTTGAGCAGATTGCCCAACCCGGGCAGAGTGCGTGAATAGGCCAGCGCCATGCCATCACCGAAAAAATGCGAATCGTAATAGGGCTTGCCTGCAAAAATGAGTTTGCTGTTGCTGCCCGACACCAGAGGCAGCAACTGGAAGGCGTCAGCGAAGACGGCCTTGACGGTTTTGTCGAGAAGGATCCGGCGCGCCGCGTCGAGATCGGTCACCGGCACCCTGTTGATGCCGGGGAAATAGGCCTTGAGAAAGGCCTCGTGGGCCGAGCCGCCCAGCACCGCAACCGGCTCTCCATCCAGCGAATGGGCATCAAACCGGAGAAAATCATCCTTGCGGCGAACGAACCGGGCGGGCCGTTGCAAGTAGATGTTTGAAAAGCCGATGGTATCAAGAAGACTGGGGTGGATGGCCAACCCCGCCACAGCAACATCGGCCTCGCCCTCTTGCAGCATGTCCGGGATCGAGGAAAAGGCAACGACCTTCATCGTGCAGGCGATGTTCAGTTCCTCGCACAGGCTTCGCATCATCTCAACGTGATAGCCTTCGGGCTCGTCATCCCCTTGCCGAAAATTGAAGTGGGGGAAGTCGCCGGTCGTCAAAAGACGCAGGCCCCGATCAAGCAGGTCCTGCTCGGGCTGAGCCAGTCTCTGGCGGCTGTCGATAAAGCCCGTGAAGCCTGCCTTGGCCCACTCCTCGCTGGCAACAGGCGCTCCGGCCTGCGTCGGCCGGTTGCGCAGATTGACGTTTGCGCCGACGTCAGGATCTTCGGCGTCGTCGGTTGCCTCCTGTTCTGACGGCTCAAGCTGAGACTCTTCAACAACCTGAGCGTTTGTCTCTTGAGCCACAACAGGGCCGTTCGGAAGCATCATGACGATACAAAACAGCAGGGCGATATGACGAACACCCTCATAAACCCCTTCAAAAGCGCCCTTACAAGAGCATTTTGTCCTGTTTGCGCGTTTCAGGAAGCTCCCAAATGCGCAAATGCAATCTTTAATTGTCGAAAGTTTTCCGAGCCGCATTGAAATTGCAAATCCCGTGTGCCACAATTTTAGGTATTGACCACCAATATTTTTAATTCAGGTTGCCAGACTGTTGATTTGATATAACGGCATTGAACGGGGCATGTCATGCCATTTTTACTGACCGAGCAGAAAAAGCGGCCAGATGATGGGCCCCCTGGGACACCAGCCCCTCTCCTCACACCGCATGAAGATCTGGCGCTGCAATCCGGTCAGCCCCTTGCTTCCCCAGCCAAGCAAGAGAGCCTCCCCTTTCATCTGGAATTGCTTTGCCGTGGCACCCTTGATGCGGCGCGCATTGAGCGTCTGTCCAGCGCGCATGCTCAGTCCCGAATGAGCAATGATCTTGCCAGCCACTGGATACGGACCGGACGGCTGAGTGAACGGCTCTATTATCTTGCGGCCTCTCAAAAACTGGGCATACCCTATCTCGATGAGCAAGAGATGGCCACGCTGGAGGATGTCTCTCCCGATTGTCCACTTGATGCGCTTGATCTGATCAACTGTCGGTTCATGCAGCAGCGTGAGGCCTCCACCTCCCCTTTTCGCCTGTCCGGTGGGCACCTTGTCTGTGCCCCGCAAGGCAAAGCCCTTGATCTTCTGGCCGCCAAGCTCACTGCCAACCCCGATCTCAAACACCGTATCCGCCTGACGCGCCCCAGTCTTTTCCTGCGCAGTCAGCGAGAGCGGAGCAGTAAGGTCGCGTTGAGAACCGATGTCTATCGCTTGCGGCAGGACATGCCCGCCTATTCCTCGCACAGTCGACCGGGCGGTAAACAGATGCTCTTTTTCATCATCGGCATTCTGGTCGTCCTCGGTGGTAGCCTGTGGGCCAGCGAGCTGGCCATTCTGTTCAATATGATCAGCCTTGTGGTGTTTCTCAGCATCTCGTCCTTGCGTCTCGTTGCATGGCTGAACCATCGCACTATTGCGGCGTCGATGCACAACACGCTCGCAACCCTTGTCCAATCGTCGAAAAAGCAAATCTATTGGCCAAGCTACAGTCTGCTTGTGCCCCTTTACCGGGAAGCCGCCGTGGTGCCGGATCTGATTGCCTCGTTGAGGCGCATCAACTATCCGGAAGATCGTTTGACCATCATGTTGCTGATCGAGGCGGATGATCAGGACACCCATGATGCCTTGGTTGCCGAGAATCTGCCGCCGCTTTTTTCAATCATGACCATCCCCGTCAACGGCCCACGCACCAAGCCAAAAGCTCTCAACTATGCGCTTGCCTTCGTCAGCTCCGAGCTGGTGGCGGTTTTTGACGCCGAAGATCGCCCCCATCCGATGCAACTGCGAGAGGCAGCCTTGCGCATGCAGGCCGGCGGACCCTCGCTCGGATGTCTTCAGGGACGGCTCGCAATCGACAATCGCACAAGCAGCTTTCTGACCCGCCAGTTCGCCATGGAATATGCCGCGTTGTTCGACGGGTTGCTGCCGTTTCTTGCCAATGAACAACTGCCTGTGCCGTTGGGGGGCACGTCCAATCATTTTCGAACTTCGGTGCTCAGGGAGATCGGGGCCTGGGATCCCTATAACGTCACCGAGGATGCGGATCTTGGCATGCGCCTCACTCGGTTCGGCTACCGCATCGAAATGCTCCAGACCGATACTTGGGAAGAAGCGCCCGTTCGGTACCGCTCATGGCTGAAACAGCGGACCCGCTGGTTCAAGGGCTGGATGCAGACCTGGCTGGTGCACATGCGTGAACCACATATGTTGTGGATGCAGATGGGCGCGCTCAATTTCTTGGCTTTCCAGATCCTGATAGGCGGAATGCTTGTTTCGGCACTCATTCACCCGCTCTATTTCATCACATTCGGCGCGGCACTGGCATCGGCTGTCATGACATCGGGCTCCGATTCGATTTTCTACTGGTTCCTGTTGTCGCTTAACAGCTTCAATCTCATCTTCGGCTATGGCAGCATGATGCTGTTGGCCCGCTCAGCTGTCAGCAAGCGTTACGGCGCGGGCTGGATGAGTGTGTTTGCCATGCCGCTTTACTGGCTTGCCATGACACCGGCTGCGTGGCGGGCACTGTTCCAGTTGCTCGTGGCCCCCCATCACTGGGAGAAAACAGAACACGGCATCGGCACGCGCCCGCCGGTACGCTCGAACTGAGTGGGCCAAAATCTGCGGCTGTGTTATCGGATGAAGGTGCGAACCGGCTTTTTTCATGCTGCGACCTCATGAATTTTTATCGTGCTTAGGAAAGACAAACAACGGGATCAACGGCAGGCCAATTGAAGCCTCGGCGATCACTCTTCACAGGGGCTTCACGACGGCCTTTTGGCGGTTTACCTTTGCCTCGCAAATCAGATAGGTTCGGGACACCTGTTCCCTTGCCTTTAGAAATCAGTCGATGAACCCACCATCCCACTCTCCGCTTGCAGCCGAAATCACGTCCTCCGACGAGGACCTGTTCGCGCCGCACAGCAAGGTGGTGTTCGATGCCGATGCGGCGCCGGAAGTTCAGGCGCTTGACGTGCTCAAGACGGTTTATGGCTATGATCAGTTTCGCGGTCGTCAGGCCGAAGTCATCAAATCGCTGCTGGAAGGCAACAGCACGCTTGCCGTGATGCCGACTGGCATGGGCAAAAGCATCTGTTTCCAGATCCCTGCGATGATCTTCGGCGGGCTGACGCTGGTTGTCTCGCCCCTCGTTGCGCTGATGGAAGATCAGGTCATGGCGCTCAAGCTGGCGGGCATTGCCGCCGAGACCATCAACAGTTCGCGCTCTCGTGAAGGCAATGTCGCTGTCTGGCGCAAGGTCGCAGCCGGAGAGGTCTCCCTGCTTTATATCGCGCCCGAGCGATTGATGACGGAACGCATGCTGACGGCCCTCGCCAAACTTCCGGTGAAGCTGATCGCAATCGACGAAGCGCATTGCATTTCGCGATGGGGCCCAAGCTTCCGACCCGATTATGAAGGCCTCACGCGCCTGACTGACTTTTTCCCCGATGCGCCCATTGCAGCGCTGACGGCGACCGCAGATCACGCAACACGTGAGGATATTGCGGATAAACTCTTCCCGCGTGCAGCCGATGGTCAGCGCAAAGGCGAAGTGGTGGTCTCCGGTTTTGACCGGCCTAACATCCGCCTGTCCGTTACGCTTCGCAAAGACTGGAAAAAGCAACTTATCGAGTTTGTCGAAGCGCGGCGCGACCAGTCCGGCATCATCTATTGCCTGTCGCGGCGCAAGACCGAGGAAGTGGCTGACTTTCTCAGGGATCACGACATCAGGGCCTTTGCCTATCATGCGGGCATGGATTCAGAGATCCGCGCCGCCCATCAGGCTCTTTTCATGCGCGAAAGCGGAACTGTCATGGTGGCCACCATTGCCTTTGGCATGGGGATCGACAAGCCGGACGTGCGCTACGTTTTTCACACCAATCTGCCCTCCAACATGGAATCCTATGCGCAGGAGATCGGCCGTGCGGGGCGGGATGGCGAGCCATCCGAAGCGATGATGCTTTACGGGCTTGATGATATCCGCATGCGACGCTCCTTCATAGACAATGAAGGCGGCGAGGAAGATCACCTCGCCCGCGAGCACAAGCGGCTGGATGCCCTGATTGCCTTTTGCGAAGCGCCAAGCTGCCGCCGGCAATCCCTGCTGACCTATTTTGGCGAGACGATCAAGCCCTGCGGCAATTGTGATATCTGCCTTGATCCTCCCAAGCTCAAGGATGGCAATGTCGAGGCCCTGCGGCTCATTGAGGTGGCGGAGGCGACTGGCGAAAGCTTTGGCGCGGTTCAGCTCATCGATATTCTGCGCGGCCTGACCCACGAGAAAATCAAGAAGTATGGCCACGACAAGCTCAAGTGTCATGGCACCGGCAAGGAAACCCCAAAAGAGGACTGGCGTGCTATCCTGAGACAGATGGTGGCGGCCAACTTCCTCAAGATCGACATTCAAGGCCATGGTGCTCTAAAACTCACCGACAAGGCCATCGAACTCAAGACAGGATCGCTGCGCTTTGCCTATCGCACGGATGTGATGGGGCCGACCGAGCTGTCCCGACCGAAGCGCTCAAAGAGCGACCTTCCCGAGCTGGACGCAGCAGACAAGGACCTGTTCGAGGCTCTGCGCGCGGCCCGCGCCGATCTCGCCAGGGAGCATAAGGTGCCCGCCTATGTGATTTTCAACGACCGGACACTCGTTGACATGGCCATCCAGAAGCCGACCACCCGCCCCGATTTCCTTCATATTCACGGTGTCGGCAGCTCAAAGCAGAAGAAATTTGCCGACCATTTTATCGACGTCATTAAGCAGTGGCTAGGATAACCATTGTTGATATTGTCAATTTTGCGGATTCTTTTTTGTTTCAAACCGTTTTTTTAACAATTGGTGTCTAACCTAAGAGCCCCTAAGTCTCGCATATGTTGAGGAAATTTGGCTCTTGATAAATTCCGATCTAGATCTGGCTACGGTGCTGTTGCTTCAGAAGTCCACCTATCTTGTCGGGGCTTTTGCTTTCCTCTACCTGCACATGACGATCCCACGGCCTCACGCCGGATTGCTCACGCTTTTCGCTGCAGTTGTTTTGATGGTTATCGGCTCTACACTTGCAGGTGATGGCCTTTTGGGAAAAGTGCCCTTTTCCATCTGGACGTTCGGCAGCTTTGCAATCGGCATGCTCGGTTACGCAATGACCTTTATCGGATTTCGCGCACTGAACCGGCAGGCATACAATCGACATGATTTTTTGGTGCTCCTGCCCGCACTGGGATTGATTGCAGCCGCGCTGCACACCGAGTTCTACCTGAGCCAGCCGGTTCGGTCGGCCATTTTCAACTTTGTTGCAACAACAACCTTATTTGCTTGCGGCATCGACTTCATTAGAAACAACGACGCGACGGCAAAAAGAGTAAAATATATTCTGGGGGGGCTTTGCGGGCTAGGAGGTTTGCTGTCGCTGATTGCCGGGATTGGCTTCCTGAAGCCTGACATAATGCTGTTCCACCCGGTTACGGCTTTCTTCTACATTATTATCGTCAACTTTTCGATCTTCATGTTTGCGGTGATTTTGCTGGCCGAGCGTGCGATGTGCGCTTTAAAGCTGCAGGCGGAAACAGACGAACTGACGGGTTCCTTCAACCGTCGCTATTTCTTTGAGCATTATCCGCAGGATCTGGCTCCAACCGATGCGGTGATGCTGATGGACCTCGATCATTTCAAGAAGATCAACGACACGCATGGGCATCAGGCAGGGGATGAAATCCTGCGCGAGACGGCGCTGCATATACAGAACGCCTTGCGCAAAGAGGACATTCTGGCGCGCTACGGTGGCGAGGAGTTCATCGCCCTCATCCGCAACGTTGACCAAAGCAAGGCCAAAGACATTGCAGAACGCATCAGGGTCGCTGTTGCCAACCAGGCCATCATGATTGGATCCCAACCGGTTCACGTCACAATCAGTATCGGGATCGCTCATGTTTCGCACGACGGCAGAGTGAGAGGCATTCGGTCTCTGATCAATCAGGCAGACGAAGGTCTCTATGCCGCCAAGAAAAAGGGTCGAAATTGTGTGCATACGGAATGGCGTCTGGAGGCGGCCTGAGCTTGAAATCTCATCACATCCCTTCAAGCCTGCGTGAGAGGGCCATTTTCTGCGCGACAATGCCACAATCACACGGCACAAAGAGGCAAAACCACGATTAGGGAGACCTCTTATGCCTCGACACACAGCATCTCGCTTGAAATCTGTTCTCTTTGCTGCCTCACTCGCTCTTTCGGCTTCTCTGTCCGCCACTCTGGCTGGCCCCAGCCTTGCCGCAGATGATCTGAAGACTGCCATTTTCGCAGGCGGCTGTTTCTGGTGCGTTGAAAGCGACTTCGATCATGTGAACGGGGTCGTTGAAACCATCTCCGGCTATTCGGGTGGCACCACCACCAGGAATGTCACCTATGAAAACCACACAGCGGCCAAACACCTCGAAGTGGTCAAGATCACCTATGACAGCAGCAAGGTGAGCTATGATGAATTGCTGGATGTTTTCTGGCGGTCGGTTGATCCAACAGACGCGGGTGGGCAGTTCTGCGACCGCGGTCACAGCTACACCACCGCCATCTATACGCTGAATGATAAGCAGGCGAAAATCGCCAAGGCTTCGAAGGAGGCGCTCGACAAGGCCGGGACGCTGGGCAAACCGATCGCAACCGAGATCGCACCGGCCGGTCCCTTCTTTGCTGCCGAGACCTACCATCAGGACTATTACAACAAGAACCCGGTCCGCTATCGCTATTATCGCTTCGCCTGTGGCCGCGACAAGACCATCGAGCGGCTTTGGGGTGATCAGGCCCATAGGGGCATCGAGAAATAGGCCAATCTGTCGGCCACAGTCTCTGGCTACGATACGCTTTCCGACCGCCTAAGTCGGGCGGGCGTATCCTGTGGCCGCGACAAGACTATCGAGCGCCTCTGGGGTGATCAGGCCCATAGGGGCATCGAGAAATAGGCCAATCTGTCGGCCACAGTCTTTCTTCGCGATGCGCTTTCCGACCGTCTAGGTCGGGCGGGCGTCAACTCCTTACGATACGCTTTCCGCCCGTCTAGGTCGGGCGGGCGTATCTTGTGGCCGCGATACCCTGCAATTAGCCTCTGTTGATGGGACAAAAGATCGGCTAGCGTAAAACACAACGATCCGAATCCCATCCAAGAGGCGTGCATGAAACTCTATGGCATCAAGACCTGCGATACTTGCCGAAAGGCGCTGAAGGCCTTCGAGGCGGCAGGAAAACCGGTCACCTTCATTGATCTTCGCGCCGACGGGGTGAGCGAAGAGGAAATCGACCGCTGGATCGAGGCGCACGGCTGGGAGGCCGTCCTCAATCGCCGATCCACCACGTGGCGTGGCCTCTGCGACGCAGACAAGACGGATGTGGATGCAGACAAGGCCAAGGCGCTCATGCTGGCCAACCCGACCCTGATCAAACGGCCGGTGTTCGAAGATCAAACGGGCATCACCATCGGATTTGGCAAAGAACAGCAAAAGCACCTGCTGGGCAATTAGTCCTGCCATCTTCTTTTCTTGCTAAAGTCTCTCATCCGCCAAAGGAATGGTCATGATCACCCGGACTCTCTTTGCCGTTTTGGCAGCCGCTTCGATCCTTTTCACCAGCCAGCCGTCGCTTGCGCGCAGTTACAAGGAAATTCGCGATATCACCGTCTGGTGCGACACGGCGATGAACTGCACCTTGTCCCTCGTGCCCGAGACCTATCAAGGAGTGACCAGCCTGTCGGTTTATCGGGCGAACAGGCTCGGGAATGCGCTTTCGGTGCGCATGGCAAGTCAGGTTCCAATCACGCCAGGCACGCGGTTTTTGATCACCATCGATGGAACAGACACCCTCACGCTGATCGCAACGAACAAGGGCATCAGGGAAGATGGAGCAGCCTATCACGAGAGCAATCCTGATGTGGTCGCATGGCTGGTCAAGGCGATGAAAAGCGGCTCGGTTGCAACTGTCAAGATCGACAATGGAACGCAAGCTATGACCAGCCGTTTCTCCCTGTCGGGGAGCGTGGCGGGCATGATCTATATGGATGAGTATCAGGATCTCCTGAACACGTCCTACGCTCTGCAGGTCAAGGGAGACCAGCCCCCGAACCCTCGCATTCCCATCGTGGCACTCCATGGACAATCCCAGATACCGCGTCAGATCTGGCAAACATGGTTCGCCCCGGAAGATGCGCTTTGCCATTTCTACGGCAGCACCGCTGTGCTCGAGTCGGGCGTCGGGTTTCGCCTGACCCTGCACAATGCCGATCTCTATGGCCTTCCCTGCGGTATGGGTGGTGCCTACAATCAGCCCTATGCCTTCTTCACCGTTCCGCTAGACGAGAGCCGCGCCATCACGCGCACCCCGTTTTATATGGACGGCAATGAGAGCAGCAATGCCAATGAAGCCGATGCCTGGAACATCAGCTTTTCCGGCAAGGATTTCATGCTAAAGGGCCTGTTCAAGGGGCGCGGTCTGGGGGATTGCGGTTCGCAATCTGTCTGGCAATTGCATGAAGAAGGCAAGCGCGTGTTCTTCGAGGCGGTCGAGTTTCGCGAAAAAGGCGAATGCGATGGCGTTTATGCTGGCGGGCCCGACAATTGGCCGGTAACCTGGCCCGACTGAGGCAAGCGAGGCTGAGGCAGACGCGACCGAAGCAGGCGAAATAGCGATTTCTGGAAAAGCAGTTGGAGCGGGTGAAGGGAATCGAACCCTCGTCGTAAGCTTGGGAAGCTTCTGCTCTACCATTGAGCTACACCCGCTGACCTGCGCCATATCTAGCACAAAAGTGACCAACCACAAGCGCGATCCTATGGCTTTTTGACACTTTTTTGACAGCGCGTCGGGGATCGCGATCAGCGGGCGTCTTTTTATCTGATTTTCTGCCTTGTGCGAAGCAAATTGTGGATCATGGCCATTGCAGCTTCAGGAGTTCTGCTTATCTTTGTATGGCTTTCACATGCCGGATGGTTCCAAAAATCTCCAGACAGGACAGGACCGGATTGATAATAGGATTGCCCCTGAATGCTTGATCGACTGAACGCCTTGCTCTCCTCTAGCCGCTTCGAGATGGCCATTACCGCCGTGATCATCCTCAATGCCATAACCTTGGGGCTGGAAACCTGGCCCGAAGCCTATACGGCCTTTGGCGGGCTGTTCCGGTTCGTCGATGCTGCCATTCTGATCATATTTGTGGTCGAGATCACTCTGCGCCTGATCGTGCATCGACTGAGTTTCTTCAAGGATCCGTGGTCGATCTTCGACTTTGTCGTGGTGGCCATTTCCCTGATGCCGACGCAGGGCGCCTTCTCGGTTCTGCGCGCCTTGCGCGTGCTAAGGGTGCTGCGTCTGATCAGCTTCGTGCCGTCACTCAAGCGGGTTGTGACCGCCCTCCTTGAAGCCCTGCCGGGGCTTGGCTCCATCGCGTTGTTGCTGGGGTTGCTCTATTATGTGTTCGCGGTGATGGCAACCAAGCTCTATGGTGCCGGTTTTCCGGAGTGGTTCGGCTCAATCGGGGCTTCGGCCTACACATTGTTCCAGATCATGACGCTGGAAAGCTGGTCAATGGGGATTGTTCGCCCGGTGATGGAAACCCATCCGACGGCCTGGCTGTTCTTTGTCCCCTTTATCCTGATGACCTCCTTTACCGTGCTCAACCTGTTCATCGGTATCATTGTCTCGGCCATGCAGTCCGAACATGAAGCAACCGCTGAAGCGGACCGGGCTGCCATTCACGTGGAAACCGAAAGCATGACGGCAGAAGTCCGGGCGATGCGGCTTGAGATTGCCGAAATGAAAGACCTGCTCAAAGCCGACAGGACGCAAGCCTGATGTCTGACGAGACCTCAAACCCGTTACCCCTTCTTTATTCCTTCCGCCGCTGCCCCTATGCCATGCGTGGCCGGATGGGGCTGTGGGCGTCGGGCATCAAGGTAGAATTGCGCGAAATTGTTCTAAGGGACAAGCCAGCGCACATGCTCGAAATCTCGCCCAAGGGCACGGTTCCGGTGCTTCAGTTGCCCGATGGACGGGTCGTTGATGAGAGCCTCGACATCATGCTTTGGGCGCTTGAACAGAATGATCCGCGCGACTGGCTTTCGCCGCAAAGCGGCACGCTTGATGACATGCTGGGCTTGATCGGCGCGATGGATGGAGATTTCAAGGGCCATCTGGATCGCTATAAATATGCCACCCGCTTTGAGGATGCGGACGAAGCCACCGAACGTGATCTGGCGATGAAGGCTCTAACGCCGCTTTTTGATCGACTGGACGCGTCACCGCAGCTTTTCGGTGCGCGCATATCCCTTGCTGACATCGCGCTCTTTCCCTTCGTGCGCCAGTTTGCCAACACCGACAGGGCATGGTTCGACGAGGCTGCGCCCGAGCGGCTGAAGCAATGGCTTGAAGGACATGAGGGGTCGGACTTGTTTGCGCAGATCTTTCGCAAATGGCCGGTTTGGAAACCCGGTGATCCGGTCACCCTGTTTCCTGATGCAGATTGAGGGAAAGCGGTTTCAGGTCAGCTGACCCAACGGCGGATGCGACCTGAGAATTGCGATCCCCGGACCATATCAGCAACGCCCATGCCGACACTGCCCAGCATGGAATGGGCATGCCAGAGCGTATAGATCGGTGTTGACTTGGTGCCGAATTTCGCCTTGTAGGGTTCGTCCCCCACAGCAAGGTCAAACAAGGTCATGCCGCGGTCGATACAGTCACGGGCAATATCCTCGGTCATCAGCAGACCTGGGGAATATTTGCTCATGCGCTGATAGTCGAGCCCCATCATCAGATAGACATAGCGTCCCCGATCAGCGATGCCGAACTGGACGGCGGCGACGCGATCATCGTAGGTGAACTGGTAGGTGCGGGCAAACCCGCTCTCGGCTTCATTGATAGCAAGATCGACATAAAAGTCGAAGGATGCCGGATCCTGCAGCATGTCGAAGCCGGGACGGTCCGCATAGCGGTCCTTGTGATAGACACGCAGATATTCGAATGCCGTGCGGATCTCAATCGGATCGGTCAGCACACGCATCTGCCATTCCCCGTTGCGTAGCATCGCGCGCCGTTTCTTGTCGCGGGACTTGCGCTCGGCTTTGGAAATGGCGGTCTGTCGCCACTCATCATAATCCGGTCCCAACTCAACCGCATGAGCGGAAAAACTGGCCCGCTCCATGTAGGCATTGGGGAACAGGCGCATGATCTCTGGGTTGTCGGCTGGCATGTGCTTGATACGCAGCATGTCGTAGGCCCCGAGGGTCTCGCTCAATTTCACACCAAGCGTTACGGGATCGGGAACCCAGTTCCAAATGTCGGGATGCAGGGTCGGAAGGGCATAGTCGACGAGGCCCAGATTGGCATATTCAAGGATGGTCGCACGCATCTTGCGGCGCGCGGTCAAGGGAACAAGACCGAGCAGACGTCCGGATTGGCTGCACCGCATGATAAGCGTACGCTCTTCGACGCTGGACAGTTTGCGAATGTGTCGCTGCATGGCAGAATGCCACGCTGGATGCTGGAAGGCTGTTACCTCCGCAGCCTGAAACAACTCGCGGTATTCGTCCGATCGATAATCAAAACTTGCAGCTACGCTAAACTCAAGCATCTTGCTCTTCACAACCTGATGGTGTTTTCAATCTTTAGACACCAACTTCACACAGAGAGAATAAGCAAGTGTGAATCCGCGCCATGCAAACTACACAACAATGCGCAATATGGCCCGTTTTCCATGATTGGCGACTGGCATGGTTAATAAAGATTGAGTTCTTCCATGAAGGCGTCAAAGTCTTCCAGAGCAGATTGGGGGCCTTTTAAGGTTATATCGACCCCTTCTTCATGGTAGTTGCGCTCAAGCACCTCAAGGGACAACAGGGTAATCTGTCTTTCTATGTCCGAAGTCTGTTCAAAGCGCCCCGTAGCGGTGCGGGTCTCAATGCGCTCCCAGGTGACCAGATCTGCCCGGTCGATGGCCATGGACGCAGCGCCCGAATAGGCCCGAGCCAAACCACCCGCCCCCAGCTTGGTGCCACCGAAATAGCGCACCACAATCACACCGCAGTTGATGAGGTCGCGCCCGATGAGCACCTTGAGCATCGGCATGCCCGAAGTCCCTGCCGGTTCGCCGTCGTCCTTGGCACCTTCCTCGATGCGGTCGTCGTCATGGATGCAGCGAAAGGCCGTGACGTGATGAGACGCCTTTCTATGCTCGACGCGCAACGCTTCAAGGCGGGCATCAAATGTCTTGATGGGAACGAGAAAAGCCAGAAACCGGGACTTTTTCTCTTCCAGTTCGGCATAGACTTCTTTTTCAATGGTCTTCATCATCAATGGCCTTCGCCGGGATCAGGCCGACCGGAAATGTTTCGACAGTTTCAGCCCTTGTGCCTGATAGTTCGAGCCCATCCCGGCCCCGTAAAGGGTCTCAGGCCGCGCGCGCATGCGCTCATAGGCCAGACGCCCAATAATCTGACCATGCTCCACGATGAAGGGCACTTCATGGCTGCGCACCTCAAGGACGGCACGGCTTCCTGAACCACCTGCTTGAGAATGACCAAAGCCGGGATCAAAGAAGCCCGCGTAATGCACGCGGAACTCTCCGACAAGCGGGTCGAATGGCACCATTTCCGCAGCATAGAGAGGCGGGACATGCACTGCTTCGTTTGATACGAGAATGTAGAATTCGTCTGGATCCAGCACCAGCTCCCCCCGTCCGCGGCCCATGATCGGCTCCCAGAAATCGAGAAGATCCTGCGCGTCGCGGCGATCCACGTCGATCACGGCAGCATGGCGCTTGGCGCGATAGCCCACGACACCGTCTCCGGCAAGATCAATCGACAGGGCAATGCCATCGGCGATGAAGGGATCGCTCGAGGCCACAAGGGTCTCGGCCTGATGCAGGGCCAGATGCTCGGCATCGTCAAGGACCACGCGTCCCTGACGGAAGCGGATCTGGGTCAGGCGGCTACCGGAACGGGCGAGAATGGGAAAGGTCCGGGGACTGACTTCCATATAGAGCGGTCCGGAATAACCCTTGGGGATCTTGTCGAACTGCTGAGATCGGTCGGCGATGACGCGGGTGAAAATGTCGAGCCGTCCGGTTGAGCTCTTGGGATTGGCTGCTGCGGCGATGCCTTCGGGCAGCGTCAGGCTCTCCATCAGCGGCACGATATAAACGCAACCGGTTTCCAGCACAGCTCCCTCACTAAGGTCGATCTGGTGTAGCTGAAGATGATCAAGCTTGTCCTTCACCGTGCGATCCGGACCGGGCAGAAAGGATGCGCGGACCCGATAGGCCGTGCGCCCGAGACGCAGATCGAGGCTGGCAGGCTGGATCTGGTCTCCATCAAGGGGCGTGTCGAAAGCGATGGCCCCCGCGTTCACCAGCGCGGCGATATCCGCGTCATTGAGAATACCGGATCCGGAGAAAGAAAGAAGAGACATGAGACCGCCTGCATGAGTTGACTTGCGCTTGTTTACCAAGTTCGCCGGATCAGTGCAATTGCGGCCGCGTCAAGGCCCTGCAAGAAGCCGTTTGCCTTGCCTTTTGCCCGTCGAACCAACTGCATTTTTCGAGCAAAGCCGCTTCGGCGGCAATTTTCATTCTCATGTCCAAGTAAAATTACCAATGGCACAAACCGTTGCAAGTGCGCGCAAAACGGCATCTGGCTCTAGGATGCATCTTGTTTGGCTTAACTTGCGCTTAAGCTAGAAAACAGTCTTCGTTTGTATAATTTCGACAGTTATGACAAAAATACTTGTTCCATAACAAGCGGTTGTATTCATGAAGACATTCTTTTTAGGCCTTGGCTTTTGCAGTTTCGTGTCCATTGCCATTGCTTCAGTGTATTTCTATGAAGCGAGCCCTGCCTACTCGCTACCTCAGCCGCGCGTCTCTGCACTCGAGCAGAAACTTGCGACCCGGTTGAAGACAGACCTCACGCGCTCACGCCTTGCGCAGAACTCGGTCCAGGTTAAGAATTGCCAAATCACATTCCGCAAACAGACCCGATACGGCTGTCAGAGCGAAAATGAGCACACCTATTCCGAAACGCGCATTGATCTGCGCGAGATCGCCAATATCGATTATTTCGAGACCGCAAACCCAAAATCGGAATATGGCAGCTGGCTAACGTTCGAATTCTCCGACAATTTGCAAAGCCGGATGAAGTCGGCCAACCAAAAGATGTGGAAGTTCCTCGGGAACGGCAAGGGCATCTATGAATCCTTGTGGGCGGAGCATGTCAACGCAGCCGAGAAACGCATTCTCAAAAACATGGCGATCGACAAATTGGGCAGTTATGCGGTGACCAACGAATGCGGCAGCAATGCCCGCCGTATGCATGTGCCTGACGCCAAGCACACCCTGCTCCTGAAGGATCGGGACCGTGAAACAGCGAATAAATTGCAGGCTTACTTTGAGTATTGTTCGTCCAGCTGATGTGCCGGATCGGCTTCGCATTGACACTCTTTGCTGATCGGAGTAAAAACAGGTCCATCGTGGTCATTTGAGCCGGCCGGCTTGCCGCCACGTTAAACAATGTCGCTAAAAGGTCGGGGGATGAATGACTTCGAGCCCGGCCGTGCAGATTGCATCGCTGGGTTTTGTTATATTCAAGGCCCGGTATAGCTAGAAAACTGGATAGACTGATGTCAGACACAAAAAAGCCCGAGGCCTCCCTTCGTCCCGCCACCAAGATGGTTCATGGCGGAACCATGCGCTCCCAATGGGGAGAAACCTCCGAGGCGATGTTCATGACACAGGGCTATGTCTATGACAGCGCCGAAAGTCAGGAAGCCCGCTTCAATGGCGAAGAGCCAGGCTATATCTATTCCCGTTATGCCAACCCGACGATCTCCATGTTCGAAGAGCGCATGGCGCTTCTGGAAGGCGCGGAAGCCGCGCGCGGAACGGCATCCGGTATGGCGGCTGTTTCCTCTGCGATGCTGGCTTGCGTCAAGGCGGGCGATCATGTGGTGGCAGCAAGTGCCCTTTTCGGCTCCTGCCTTTTCATTGTCTCGGAACTGCTGCCGCGCTTTGGCGTCGAATGCACCCTCGTGGATGGCACTGATCTCAGCGCGTGGAAGGCCGCGATGCGCCCCAACACCACCGCCTGCTTCCTTGAAAGCCCGACCAACCCGGTGCTCTCGGTGATCGATATCGCCGGGGTTGCCGAGATTGCGCACGAGGCCGGTGCCAAGCTCGTCGTGGATAATGTCTTCGCCACGGCCCTGTGGCAGAGCCCGCTGGCATTGGGGGCCGATGTGGTTGTCTATTCGGCCACCAAGCATATTGATGGTCAGGGACGCTGTCTTGGCGGTGTGGTGCTGTCGAGCGAAGAGTTTCTGGAAGCCGACTTCAAGGACGTTCACCGTCACACCGGCCCGTCCCTCTCCCCCTTCAACGCTTGGGTCATGCTCAAGAGCCTTGAGACTTTCCCCTTGCGGGTCAAGGCCCAGACGGAAAACGCGCGGATCCTTGCCGACCGCCTTGCCGAACACAAAGCCATCGAGCGGGTGTTCTATCCCGGACGGGCTGATCATCCGCAGGCCGACGTCGTGGCGCGGCAGATGACGGGCGGCTCCACCATGGTGGCGCTCAATGTCGCGGGGGGCAAAGCAAAAGCCTTTGCCCTTGAGAATGCCCTGAAGGTGGTCAAGATCTCCAACAATCTGGGCGATACCAAGAGCCTGATCACCCATCCGGCCACCACCACCCATCAGCGCCTTGATGACGATCAGCTGGCCGCAGCCGGTATCGGCCAAGGCACCTTGCGCCTGTCGCTCGGGCTTGAGGACATCGAGGACCTGTGGGAGGATTTCGAGCAGGCTTTGAGCAGCCTCTAGCCTCTCATTACGGGCTAGATTACTCGGCTCTTTTTGATTGCGCCGGTCTGATCCTGATCAGACCGGTTTTTTGGTTCGGCTGATTTTCTCCTTGCCATCGCACTTTGTGGTCCTGTTACGCTTTTGGTCCGAATCAGCTTCTTGAAAGGACAGCCCGATGGAACCACGGCTTTCTCTCGTCACTCTGGGGGTCACCGATCTTGACCGCTCGGTAGCTTTTTATCGCGATGGCCTTGGCTGGCCGACCAGTCACAAACCGGGCGACGGGGTTGCCTTTTTCAAGACCAAGGGCACCGTCTTTTCCCTTTATCCCATCGAAGGTTTGGCCGATGAACTCCCCGACACGGATTTCAAGCCGGTGGCTGGACCGTGCGGCATCACCCTTGCCCATAACGTGCGCGAAAAACAAGAAGTGGACGCGGCACTGAAGCTTGCCGAAGCTGCAGGGGCCGTGATCCGAAAGCCTGCCGCAGACACCTTCTGGGGTGGCTATTCGGGTTATTTCGCCGACCCGGATGGCTATCTATGGGAAATCGCATGGGGCGCTTTCCCCATCGACGATGACGGGCATCTGGTGCTGCCTTAATCCGCCCCATCGCGCTCGCCGCCCTTTGCTGTGTTCTTTTGCCCGAACACCTGCACCGCCAGAAGAATCCGCGACCCGGTCGTGATGGCGGTGACGGCAGCAAAGCCATAAGCGATCCATGCAAAAGCATCTGGGAAGAGGCAGAAGGCCGCAAAAACCGCATAGGTCTCGCCAGCTTCGGCGAGACCACCGGTAAAATAAAGTGATTTGGAGCCGTGGCTTACCGTGCTCAACTTGTGCTTCTCGGCCATGATGGCGTAGGCCAGAAAGCTTGCTCCATTGGCGTAAAATGCCGTAAGCAGCACGGCTGCCGGAAGCGCATTCTCTGGTCGGGCAACCGCAAAGCCAAGCGGGATGAGACCATAGAAGATAAAGTCGAAGACAATGTCGAGATAGCCGCCAAGATCCGTCTTGCCCTTTACCCGTGCAACCGCGCCATCGAGGCCGTCCATCAACCGGCTGACGAGGAGAATGGCGAGACCGGTCCAGTAGGCCTCAAGGGCAATGGCGGTCGCCGCCGCCACACCAAGCAGAAGACCTGCAAGGGTGATCTGGTTGGCCGTTACGCCAAGACGGGCAAGGCTTTGGCCAAGGGCGTTGACGGGTGGATCGACGAAACGTCGCAAACGGGCATCAAGCAAACTGTCTTCCTGTCATCGGTTCATGGCGTCAGTTCATCGTATCGCTTCCCGCATCCCCATCGGGGCGATACAATCAGCGAAAGCTGCCATCAGAGGTAAATCCTGTTCGCCGGAAATGCCAACCACTTTTGCTCACTTTTTCGCAACAGGGACTTGAAGTTACCCCCCTAATCTGTGATCCCTTCAGCTGTTAAGCTCTGATGACACAGCAAGGATGAAAGCATCGGAAGATGGACGGATTGAAATACAAAGCAATCACCGGTTCGGTGCAGGTCATCGTCGAAACGGAATATGAACCTGACCGCTCCTGTGAGGAAGAGGGCGAGCACTTCTGGGCCTACCATATCGAGATTCACAATCTGGGCCAGAGCGATATCCAGCTCAGGGCCCGCTATTGGCGAATCGTCGATGGCATGGGGCGCGTGCACGAGGTGCGCGGGCGGGGTGTCGTGGGCGAAGAACCGCTGATTGAAGCGGGCGACTGGTACTCCTATAGTTCAGGATGTCCGCTCAGCAGCGATTCTGGCATCATGTCAGGGCATTTCGAGATGGAAGCTGATGATGGCAGCCTGTTTGAGGTGGTGATCCCATCTTTCTCTCTAGACCTGCCTGACCAGATTGTTACTCTGAACTGACAATTCTTACTCGTCCTGAATGTGCGCCGAACCGGGTGCTTGCCTTTGGGCAACAGACAGAAGGCCAAGACGTTCATGTTGCTCGACATTCGACCTGTGCTGATGGTGATAGGGACGTTGCTTTCCGTTCTGGGTATAGCGATGTTCATCCCCGCACTGCTCGATCTCGCTCTTGGTGACAAGCAATGGCGTGTGTTCGCAGCATCCGGTGGTGTCACGGTCTTCGTGGGTGGCGGCCTTTGGATGGCAACCCGCAAGGGGCGCGTCGAGTTCACACGGCGTCAGGCCTTCGTGATGACCGTGTTGTCCTGGACCTCGCTTGCCGCGTTTGGTGCCCTGCCCCTGTTGTGGTCCGGCGCTGCCCCCACCTATACCGATGCCTTCTTTGAAAGCATGTCCGGCATCACGACAACAGGCTCGACGGTCCTGTCCGGGCTTGATCAGATGCAGGCAGGCGTTCTGTTGTGGCGCGGCATCATGCAGTGGCTGGGCGGTCTTGGTGTGATCGTCATGGCGATTGCGGTGTTGCCGATGCTGCAAGTTGGCGGCATGCAGCTGTTTCAGGCAGAGGCCTTCAGCACGGCAGAAAAGATCCTGCCTCGCGCGACACAGATATCGGCTGGCCTCACCGGGCTCTATATAGTCTTCACCGCCGTCTGTGCCCTGCTCTATCATCTGGCTGGCATGACCGCACTGGACGCGATCATTCACGGCATGACGACCGTTGCGACCGGAGGGCTGTCTTCGCATGACAATTCGATCGGTCACTATGACAGCGCTCGCATCGAGATCATCGCCATTGTCTTCATGATCATCGGCTCCCTGCCCTTCATTCTCTATATCCAGGCGCTGCGCGGCCAGATCCTCCGGCTGACACGGGATTCCGAAATCCGGGCTTTTCTGGCAATCCTCGCCTTCTTCACCATCATTGCGTCCTTTTATGCCATCGAGAGTGGTACTTTCGAGGGCCTTGATGCGGTGCGCCATGCAGCCTTCAATGTGGTCTCGGTGGTGAGTGGGACAGGCTATTCCTCCACCGACTATCAGGCATGGGGCCCGTTTTCCCTCGCCTTCTTCTTCTTCATCATGTTCATCGGCGGCTGTCAGGGCTCGACCGCCTGCGGCCTCAAGGTTTTCCGGCTGCAGGTGACGTTCCAGGTACTCAAGCAGCATATCAACCGGATCGTCTTTCCCAACGGGGTGTTCGTGAAGAAATATGCGGGCATGCCTTTAGGTGATGATGTCTCAGCAGCCGTGATGAGCTTTTTCTTCCTTTACGTGGTCAGTTTCCTGGTGCTCGGCATCCTGTTGCAGATGACCGGCCTTGATCTGGTCACCGCGCTGTCCGGCGCCGGAACAGCGATTGCCAATGTGGGACCGGGTGTCGGTCATATCATTGGACCGGCGGGCAATTTTCAGCCTCTCAGCGATGTTGCAAAATGGTTGCTTTCTTTTGGCATGTTGCTGGGACGGCTCGAACTCCTGACCATGCTGGTCCTGTTCTTGCCGCGCTTCTGGATGGAGTAATCTATGGCAAACGACAAACATACCCCGCGCTCTGGCAAATCCTACGATGCTGAGCCCTTCATGGACACTGGACCGCTGTTGCGGCTTTATGCCGCCCGCTGGGTGCTTCTGGTGGCCGTAATCGGCCTTGCCTGGATCACCTATTCGACGGGCAGCGAGCCATGGCGTGCGGCGGTCGTTTTTGCGGTGATCCTGTTTGCGACGGCCTTTTTGCCACGACGGCGCAAGGTGACGCGGCTGAAAGCACGGGCCCAAGCCCGCCGCCTGACAATGGTGCCGGATGTCCATATGCGCAAATTGGCCGCAGCGCTGCCCGATCCCTGCTTCATTCTGGACCGGCGCGGGATCGTCCGCTTCGCCAATGCGCCGGGCGGCACTATCTTCGGCAATGTGAAAGAGGGCGACCCGCTGTCCTTCCGGATCCGGCAGCCGAACATGCTCGCTGCGCTTGACAATGTGCTTGATGGTGGCCCGATCGAGAAGGTCGAATATTCGCTCAAGAGCCACAGCGAACGCGTTTATGAGGCATGGGTGACCCCGATTCACCTGTCAGCCGAGCCGATGGGCGGGGCACGCCCTGACTTCATCCTGTTGTTGCTGCATGATCAGACAGAGCAGAAGAATATCGAACGGATGCGGGCTGATTTCGTGGCCAACGCCAGCCATGAGCTTCGCACCCCGCTTGCCTCGGTCATTGGCTTCATCGAAACGCTACAGGGGCCGGCCAAGGGTGACATCGCGGCAACCGAGAAATTCCTCGGCATCATGCTCGATCAGGCCGAGCGCATGTCGCGCCTCGTCTCGGATCTACTCTCGCTGTCGCGGATCGAGATGAAAGCCCACGTGCTGCCGGACACGCAGGTGGATCTATCGAAGATCATCAGCCATGTCGCCGACGCGCTTGCCCCGCTTGCACGGGATCAGAATGTCACCGTCAACATGTGTGCTTGCGACGACAGCCGCTGGATCGCAGGCGACAGGGACGAGTTGGTGCAGGTATTCGAGAATCTCGTCGAAAACGCCTTGAAGTACGGACAGGATGGGGAAAAAATCGACATCGATTGCAAGAAGATCGTCGATCCGGCAGATGGGCAACTGCATTATGCCGTCAGCATCCGGGATTACGGACAGGGCATTCCAACCGAACATCTGCCGCGCCTCACCGAACGCTTCTACCGCATCGATGTGGCCTCGTCACGTGAGCGAAAGGGCACAGGGCTGGGGCTCGCGATTGTCAAACATATCCTCACGCGCCACCGCGGTCGCCTGCTCGTCAACAGTGTCTCAGGTCTGGGTTCAACCTTTGAGGTGCGTCTGCCGGTTGCCGATTCTGACGATTTGTGACGGTTTTATAAAAGGCAAAAAATTTCCCCATAAGATACAACAGCTTAAACTGTCATAATAATGAAATACTTTTGTCATATCTCCATCATATGGGAGCGATAGTGTCGCGACTGTTCCGATCAGGCGACGCTGTTGCAAGCCCCTCCATAGGCGCTTGCACGGTCTTTGTTCGGCAAATCTCGTGAGCGCCCCGATGAAAACAGGGATTGTTCGCTCTAAAAACTGACTTATGGAGAGGTCAAGTGAAATTCGCATCTTTTGCTAGCGCAGCTGCTCTTGCTGCCACCACCATTCTCGCTGGTACCGCCGCACAGGCACGTGACCAGGTTCAGGTTGCTGGTTCTTCCACCGTCCTTCCCTATGCAACCATCGTTGCTGAAGCGTTCGGCGAAAACTACCCTGACTTCAAAACCCCGATCGTTGAATCCGGCGGGTCTTCCGCTGGCCTGAAACAGTTCTGCCAGGGCACCGGTCCGGAAACCATCGACGTTGCCAACGCATCGCGCGGTATCAAGGACAAAGAAATCAAGGCTTGTGCCGACAACGGCGTAACCGAAATCATGGAAGTCAAAATCGGTTATGACGGTATCGTCTTCGCTTCCGACATCAACGGCCCGGATTTCAAATTCGAACCAATTCACTGGTTCAACGCTCTGGCACCGAAAATCGTAAAAGACGGCAAACTGGTCGACAACACCAACACCAAATGGTCTGATGTTGACGCTTCCTTCCCGGATTGGGAAATCTCTGCTTACATTCCGGGCGAAAAACACGGCACCCGTGAAGTGTTCGAAGAGAAAGTGCTCGCTGCTGGCTGTGAAGCCTCTGGCGCTGCTGCTCTCTACGAAGATGAAGACGAATGCCTGAAAGTTCGCAAGGACGGTAAAGCTGTCGACATCGACGGCGACTACACCGAAACCCTTGCACGCATCGACTCCAACAAAACCGGCATCGGCGTCTTCGGTCTTGCTTTCTACGAAAACAACACCGACAAGCTGAAAGTTGCCACCATGTCCGGCATCGCTCCGAACGCGGCTGTTATCGCTGATGGCACCTATCCGGTTTCCCGCCCGCTTTACTTCTATGTCAAGAAAGCGCATCTGGGCGTTATCCCGGGCCTCAAAGAGTATGTTGACTTCTTCATGTCCGACGACATGACCGGCGAAGGCTCCCCGACCGCTGAATATGGTCTGGTTCCTGCTCCGGCTGCTGAGCGTGATGCTATCCACGCTGCAATCGAAGAAGGCAAAACCCTCTAAGGTTTGAACTTCATAGCCATGCGCGGATTGCCGCGCATGGCTTTTTTTGGGCCAGTACGACATATCGCTACTGGCTTCGCCTCGTCTTAAGCCATGCATTTGGTTCGATCTGACGGGGTGGCGTCGACGAGGCTTTCCTTACCAATGCCCGAACCGTTCCATCATCTCTCGGATCGGATAATCAAAAAACAGGGTAGTTTCGGAAAACCTCATTTGTTCGGTCTTGCGAATATACCGCAATGCTCAAGGGGCAGGTCGCTATGAGCCCGCTATGGCTTCTGGCAGCTATTTTCATCGTCGCGCTGGTCGGTGCGATGCTTGGACGCAATCGCGCGGTTTCCTGTGTGAACGGAAACATTGCTGCACTTCATTCTCGACCCGGATATTACGGTTCTTACGTTTTTATCTGGACGGCCATTCCAGCCACCATGTTCATGATTGCTGTGCTCATCGCGCAGCCTTTTCTTGATAATTCTGTTATTGATAGTGAATTGCGTGCTGGCTACAGCGAGGCTTGCGATCTTGCAACCGCTCGCATTCAGGGCGATAGCAAGGCTGAAAAGCCAGATATCTGCGCTGAATTTGATGAATATTTAGAATTGGATACGCGACGCAATCTGATGCAGGGCGTTGTGATCAACGTTGCCGATGGCGTTAAGCTCCTCAGTGAAGAGGAAACCGTGCAACTGCGCACGGGCCTTGTCGCTGTCCGGCCGACACTGGCCAAGCACGGCGTTGCCCTCGCAGAGAATGTCGACAAGTCAGTGGTTGATGCTGCCTATAGCCTCAACGAGACGCGGTCGTTCATTGATCTCTTGCTGATCATCGGTATTGCCGTGCTTCTCGCTCTGGGCCTTGTGCTGAGCTTCATGCGCATCAATCCAAAGCTTCGGGCTCGAAACCGGGTTGAGGCAAACATCAAGATCGCGCTGATCATGGCATCGTCGATTGCCATCATGACCACGGTCGGCATAGTTCTGTCGATGCTCTTTGAAGCCATTCACTTCTTTCGTGTGGTTCCGCCAACCGAGTTTTTCTTCGGCACAACATGGGACCCGCGTTTCACCGCAGCGGGTGTCGAGGGCGGCGCTGGTGGCACCTTCGGCCTTCTGCCGCTGCTCTGGGGCACTTTGTATATCTCGATCGTTGCCCTGATGGTTGCCGTGCCAATCGGTTTGTTCGCCGCGATCTACATGGCTGAATATGCGACCAGCACGGTGCGGTCCATAGCCAAGCCCCTGCTCGAAATCCTCGCGGGGATCCCGACCATCGTCTATGGTTTTTTTGCCATGGTCACGGTCGGTCCCTTCCTGAGGGATAGCGGCGCGTTGATCGGCCTTGACATCTCGGCCCGTTCCGTTCTGACCGCAGGTCTCGTGATGGGCATCATGCTGATCCCGTTCATCTCGTCTCTGTCTGATGATATCATCACCGCCGTTCCCCAATCCATGCGGGACGGGTCTCTCGGGCTTGGGGCAACCCGGTCGGAAACCATCAAGCGTGTGATCCTGCCCGCCGCCCTGCCCGGTATCGTGGGCTCGGTGCTTTTGGCCGCCTCCCGCGCGATTGGTGAAACGATGATCGTGGTGTTGGGGGCTGGCGCTGCTGCCAATCTCTCAGCCAACCCGTTCGAGGCGATGACCACCGTGACGGTGAAAATCGTCAACCAACTGACTGGTGACCTTGAGTTCAATTCGCCGCAGACGCTTGTGGCCTTTGCTCTTGGCATCACCTTGTTCGTGATCACGCTGGGTCTTAACATCTTCGCTCTGCACATCGTGCGGAAATATCGGGAGCAGTACGACTGATGACTGATATCACTCAAAATGAAAGCAATGTGGTTGCAAAGGCGCACCAGCGCGATCTGGGTCTGAAGAAGCGTTATGCATCTGAAACCCGTTTTCGGACAGCCGGGATTATTGCAATCTCTCTGGGCGTGCTGTTTCTGGTGGTCCTGTTCTGGTCGATCATCTCGAAGGGTTACACCGCCTTTCAGCAGACCGAGATCAACCTAACGGTCTATCTCGATGAGCAGATCATCGACCCCAAGGGCAACCGGTCCCGATCCGAGTTGACCCAGATGCTGCGCTACAACAAGGTCATTTTGCCAGCTCTTTACAAAGCCGCCGGCCTTGACCCGAACGACAAGACCCAGAAAGCCCAATTGAATGCGGTCAAGGGTCTGTTGTCCCGCGGTGCCGCCGTCGAATTGCGCGATATGGTAGCTGCCGACCCGGACCTGATCGGTCAGCGCCTCGACATGTGGTTCATCGCTGATGGCGATGTCGACTCGTTCGTCAAGGGACAGATTCCGCGCGACGTTCCCGAAGCCCGCCGCCAGATCAGCGATGCCCAGATTGCGGCCATTGATGACCTGATGGAAAAGGGTGTGATGGCCAAGAAATTCAACACCGGCCTGTTCACTTACGGCGCTTCGTCCCGGCCAGAGACGGCAGGGATTGGCGTTGCTGCCCTCGGCTCGATCTTCATGATGCTGATCGTGCTGGTCTGTGCGCTTCCGATTGGTGTGGCGGCTTCGATCTATCTTGAGGAATTCGCTCCCAAGAACCGCTGGACCGACCTGATTGAGGTGAACATCAACAACCTTGCTGCCGTGCCGTCCATCGTGTTTGGTCTTCTTGGCCTTGCGGTCTTCATCAACTTTGCCGGACTGCCGCGCTCTGCGTCGGTGGTCGGTGGTCTGGTGCTGACCCTTATGACCCTGCCAACCATCATCATCGCGACACGTTCGGCACTCAAGGCGGTTCCGCCGTCGATTCGGGAAGCGGCTCTTGGTGTTGGTGCCTCCAAAACCCAGGCGATCTTCCATCACGTGCTGCCGCTGGCCTCCCCCGGCATCCTGACCGGGACCATCATCGGTCTGGCGCAGGCGCTTGGTGAAACGGCTCCGCTGCTGATGATCGGTATGGTCGCTTTCGTGAAGGATTATCCGGTCACGCCGTTTGATCCGGCGACGGCCCTGCCCGTCCAGATCTACATGTGGGCGAACTCTGCGGAGCGTGCCTTTGTGGAGCGGACTTCGGCGGCTATCATGATCCTTCTGGGTTTCTTGGCCATCATGAATATTTCTGCGGTGCTTCTGCGTCGCCGCTTCGAGCGTCGCTGGTAACCCCAGCGGCGTGTGCACCCTACGCGTTGTTTAGCCTTTTGATCCCATGCCCCTCGATGGCAGGATCAGGCTGAAAGAGGACATAGAAAGCATGAACATGCAGGACACTAACACCACAGTTCAGCAGGATAGCAATATTCGCAAGAATCCGATCAAGATGTCCGGTGAAAAAGTCACTGTTCACTATGGACAGAAACAGGCCCTGTTCGACGTCGATCTTTTGATCGAGGAAAACAAGGTAACCTCACTCATCGGTCCATCGGGTTGCGGCAAGTCCACCTTCCTGCGCTGCCTCAACCGCATGAACGACACCATCGATATCTGTCGCGTCGGCGGCAATATCAGACTGGGCGACTTCGATATCTACGATCCATCCGTCGATGTCGTCGAGCTGCGCGCCCGTGTCGGCATGGTTTTCCAGAAGCCCAACCCGTTCCCGAAAAGCATTTTCGAGAATGTGGCGTATGGGCCGCGCATCCACGGCCTGTGCCGGAATAAGACCGAGATGGAAGAAGTGGTGGTCTCGTCACTTCAGAAAGCCGGCCTTTTCGAAGAGGTGAAGGATCGCCTTGATGAACCGGGGACGGGTCTGTCCGGTGGCCAGCAGCAGCGTCTGTGCATTGCCCGCGCGATTGCGGTGAGCCCTGAAGTCATCCTGATGGATGAACCCTGCTCGGCTCTTGACCCGATCGCCACGGCGAAAGTGGAGGAATTGATCGACGAATTGCGTGAGAACTACACCATCGTCATCGTGACCCACTCGATGCAGCAGGCGGCTCGTGTTTCACAGCGCACCGCGTTCTTCCATCTGGGCAATCTGGTGGAGGAAGGTCCAACCGATCAGATCTTCACCAACCCGGTAGATCAGCGCACTCAGGACTACATCACAGGCCGCTTCGGCTAACAGACACTTTCGTTCGCCTGTCTTTCCGGTCCGGCACATGGCTGTCCCGCGGACCCGGTCGGCGGAAAACAAGCGAACACAAGGAGAGAAAACAAATGTCCGATCACATTGTCTCGTCTTATGACGATGATCTACGCGAGCTGACCGGTCGTATCGCCGAAATGGGTGGTCAAGCCGAACGCATGGTTGAGGAAGCGGTCAACGCGCTTGTTCGCCTTGATATGACGGTTGCCAACACCACGATCGCCAGCGATCAGGCGATCAACAAGCTCGATCAGGAGATCGAGGAGAAGGCCGTTTTGACCATTGCGCGCCGCCAGCCGATGGCGCAGGATCTGCGCCACATCATTGCGGCCTTGCGCATCTCGATCGATCTGGAGCGCGTTGCTGACCTTGGCAAGAATATTGCCCGCAACGCTCTGGCCCTTGAAGGACGCCCCCAGCCCAAGCATTTCCTGCATGGGATCGAGCATATGGCCGAGTTGACCCTCGACCAGCTCAGGGCCGTGCTTGATGCCTATACTGCTTTGGACGAGAATGCCGCCTTGGCAATCGTCGCCAAGGACAAGGATATCGATGCGCTTTACAACTCGCTGTTCCGCGAATTCCTGACCTACATGATGGAAGATCCGCGCAATATCACGATTTGCACGAACTATCTGTTTGCCGCAAAGCATCTGGAGCGCGTCGGCGACCACGCCACCAACATCGCCGAGACCATCTTCTACGTGAAGACCGGGCGGGCGATGGAAGACCGGCCTCTCTGATAGACTTTAAAAGCCGCGCTTTTGACGGCGCGGTCAATGCCGGTTTCAACCAAACATGACATGGCGCTCACCCTGATGCGCCATGCAGACGTCCAAGACCTGATCCTGCTGGCTGAACGCCTCAATCGCGCGTCAGCCCGGATCCTTAGAATGCGGAATGAATGGCTATGAGCCCAAATGTCATGATTGTGGAGGATGAAGAAGCCCTCAGTCTTCTTCTTCGTTACAACCTAGAAGCAGAAGGCTATCAGGTTGAAGTGATTGCCAGAGGGGATGAAGCGGAAAACCGGCTTCAGGAAACCCTGCCCGATCTGCTGCTGCTTGACTGGATGCTGCCGGGCCTGTCCGGCATCGAGTTGTGCAGACGCTTGCGTGCCAAACCCAAAACGCTGAAGCTGCCGGTTATCATGCTGACAGCGCGCGGCGAGGAATCCGAACGCATCCGTGGGCTATCCACCGGGGCAGACGACTATGTGGTCAAACCCTTCTCGGTGCCTGAATTGATGGCCCGTGTGCGCGCGATCCTGCGCCGTGCAAGCCCGGATCTGGTGGCTACCATTCTCAAGGCTGGCGATCTGGAACTCAACCGCGAGACGCATCGTGTCAAACGCTCCAACCGCGAGGTCAATCTCGGGCCGACCGAATATCGCTTGCTCGAATTCCTGATGCAGAACCCGGGGCGTGTCTATTCCCGCGAGCAGTTGCTGGATGGCGTCTGGGGGCATGATGTCTATGTCGACGAACGCACGGTCGATGTGCATGTGGGGCGTCTGCGCAAAACCATCAACCGGGGGCGCGCCAAGGATCCGATCCGCACGGTGCGCGGCTCCGGCTACAGCTTTGACGATCAGTTTTCCGTCGAGTAGCCCCGAAGCGCGCACATGCGTCAGCCTTGATTGCAGAAACAAAAAACCCCGGCTCCCCTGACAGGAACCGGGGTTTTTCATGTTTTTCAGACTCTAGCAATCAATCTGAGGTGCGCGCACGGAGCATGGAGAACAAAGTGCGACGTTTGGGGGCAGTCGGCTTGGGCTCGACGAACGAGCGTTTCACGGTTGCCTGTCGTTTCACCTTGCTCACGGTTTTTGCGACCTTGCTGCGCTTGTTGGGCTTGGTCAGGACGATGAAGTCAGTGCCCTGAGGCGTTGTTTCCCGGCTGAAGCCGCGATCCGAAATGGTCAAGGACGCCCCGTTGCCGACAAGATGATTGATCTGGGCGCGGATATCCTCCGGAATGATCACGCGATCGAGCACAGTTGCCGCATCAACGCCGCCGGGATGCTCTGGATCCTGTTTGACGCCAAGGCGCGCCTGCTGTCTGTCCGACAATTTGTCATCCAGATTAACCGCGAGCCAATTGAGCTTGTCAGGTGCCACCGCGTTGGCGGTAAACAGATGCGCACCCAGCGGAGCCTTAGTGTCGCGGATCCGGATCGGCGCATCGAACAATGGTTTGAAATTGTGCCGAACGAACAGATGACCGGTCGGGATCTTGCCCTTTCCTGCAGCATTGTAGAGATTTTGCAGCAAGGCCTGATCGATACGCGGTTTGGCACCATAGGAACGCTGGTCCATGCTGCCATCCTGTGCTGCGATAAAGGCACGCAGAGCTGCCATTGTGGCGCTGCCAGCAAGGCCATCAACGACGCCCGCATCGTAGCCTAGCTCATTGAGCAGGGTCTGGACTTCCTTGACAACATTGCCCCTAGCCTGACGCGTGATGAAGATACGCAAGGGCTTGTCACTGTGCTTCACGGCTTCGAGCTGATTGAGATAGCGCGCGACCTGATGCGCCGTGGTGTCACGCACCGGGTGCTCATTGAGCAAGGAAATCTTGCCGAGCGCTTCTATTGGTTCGGGCGTTGCTGCAACAGAGGTGACTTGTGCCGCGAGATCATCGACCTCACGAGGCTGAAACAGGTTGGCATGTTCGATTGGTTCGGGCACCGCCTCACGATTGGCGATGATCACGTGAGCGCCGCGCTCGGTGATCGAAAACAGCTGTTTTGCGAACCCGCCAGGCAGGCGAACACAGCCATGCGATGCCGGATAGCCGGGCACGGAATTGGACTGATGCAGAGCGATACCCGACCACGTCAGGCGCTGCATATAGGGCATCGGAGCGCTGTTGTAGAGATTGGAGTAATGACGTCGCCGTTTTTCGAGGATGGAAAAGATACCCGTCGGCGTGGTGTGGCCGCGCTTGCCGGTGGAAACCCGCGAGGTCGCGATTTCTTCGGTGCCTCTGAAGACCCGAGCGCGTTGATCCTTGCGGGATATAATGATCTGGATTGGCAATTCGTATTCGGGGGTCAGCGCCAAAGTATTCACGGGCGATGCAGGCAAGGCTCCCAACATCTGCTCATTGGCCTGTGACAAACCGGTCGTCGCCAGAAGCAAACCGCCTACCAGGCACAGGTATGCCGATTTATTCATTTCACGTTCCCCTCACGCTTCAAACGCCAATGTGCAATATGCTTCCAAAAATAATAAAACAATACTGCACCACTATATCTATTCCGACTTTCCAGACAAGTCGATTTGAAATCTTCGGCACCCGAGACCGGTCACTTTCCAGTCATCACGACCGAACGACTTACCGCATAACTGTCGATCACCGCAAAACACCGACGCTTTGACGAGGTTTTTACGCATTGCACCGAAAGATGACTCACCAACCGGAGCAACCCCGTCACGAAAGCCTAGAGTGACTCAAATGGATGAAGCGCTTCTTAACGACCTGCAACGGCGGCCCCTGTGACCCCGTTTCTTGGGCTTGGCAAAGTCGCGCGTGAGGCTCTGCAAGCATAAACGGTCATCTGGCATGCTGTCGAATGCACTCTTACTTTCACTTTACGCCAACTAAGTTTTCGTTGAAGAAGCAAATTAATATTACACGGTTTTATATAGGTATCTGTAATTGAAACCTTTTTTTTATTTTTTCGGCGGAAGATCTGCGTGAAGCAGTTCATTTTTCTGCCTGCATTTCCTATTTTCATGCGCAGAGGCATTCATGGCCAACAAAATTACGCCACCTTGCTTTGAACGCCGCGTTTCGGATAGCAAAAGTCTGGTCGGCAAAACCGATACACGCGACAGGTTCGGCGACAGTCAGAGATGCCGGGTACAACCGACTGAATGCCATCTTCCAAGAGAAAGCCGCGCCCTATGACCCGTTTGTCCTCTCTTTCTTGTGCGCGGCTTCTGGCCATTGGCGTCCTTGTGCTGCTGAGCGCTGGCATTGGCCTCGACCTTCTGGGTCTTCGAACTGCTGCACTTGGTCTGTTCGTTGTCTCTGGCCTTGCCATGGCCGTGCAACTGCTTCTGTGTCTGAAAGCCGAACGGGCAATCAATAATGTTGCGAACGTGGCGCAGGCGCTGGGCTCTGGTGAGCTGGAAGCACGCGCCGATGAGGCGCTCGAAACCGGTTCGCTCGGCCTGCTTGCGGTTGCCATCAACTATCAGGCCGACCGCTTCGACACCTTCATGCGGGAAGCGGTGGCATCAACCAATGCGATGTCGCGCAACAAGTATTATCGCCGTATCCAGCTTATCGGCATGCCCGGGGCATTCCATGCCTATTCGGAACAGATCAACGACGCGATCATCCGCGTTCAGACACGGATTGAAGACTTTGCTGAAAAGACCGGTCATTTCGAGGAAGCCACCAAGACAATCGCGAGCTATCTCTCGGAAGCCGGCACCCAGATGAACCAGACAGCGACGAACATGACCCGGAGTGCATCGAGCACCAATGAACGCGCCAGCATTGTTGCATCAGCCAGCCACGAAACCTCTGTCAATGTTCAGACGGTCTCGGCGGCCGTCGAGGAACTGAGTGCAAGTTCGGTTGAGATCGGATCCCAGATCGAGCGTTCCGCGAAGGTTGCTGCAGATGCAGTTGCGGAAGTGCGCGAGGGCGAAATGAAGATCAATGATCTGTCAGAGGCCGCTGAAACCATCGGGCATGTGGTCGAACTGATCTCTGCGATTGCGGAACAGACCAACCTTCTTGCTCTCAATGCAACCATTGAATCCGCGCGCGCCGGCGAAGCGGGCAAAGGCTTTGCGGTCGTAGCTGGCGAGGTCAAGGAACTGGCAGGACAAACAAGCAAGGCGATTGGCGAAATTACCGAACAGATTCATCGGATCCAGTCGGCGACCAGTCTTGCCGTTGCCGCTTTTGGCAATGTGTCCACCACAATTCATGAGATCGAGGACATCACCTCGGCGGTTGCCGCAGCAGCCGAAGAGCAGAATGCTGCAACAACCGAGATTGCCCGCAATATCGAGGAAGCCCACACGGGCACCTCCGAAGTGGCCAGAAACATCGGCGAAGTGACGACGGATGCGGAGCAAACGGGCGAAGCGGCAACCTTCGTGCTCACGTCGGCTGAACGCATGTCGCGGGATGCCGCCACCCTGCAAAAAGAGGTGACCGACTTCATTCTCAGCCTCCGTCGCGGGCCACTGGATCGGCGCGAAGTCGATGACCCGGCATACTCCGGGTCCGACCGCCGACAGGCTGGACGCGCGATACAGCAGACCTTCGAGCAACCGGCACAGAAGCTGGCCAGTTAGGCACGATCCAGACGCCTTTCAGACAGCATACAGGGGCGGTCCCAGCGGCCACCCCTGTTTCGTTTTGCACTCCTTTTTGCGGTTCAAGTGGTGTTGGGCCAGCAGGCGCACTTTTCTGCTTTTTTGGTGATTGACTTCACCGGCGGGGTGCTTATGGTTTGCGCCACAGTTCCAGCGGCCAAGGCCGCGAGACATGCGCAATCGAACACCCCAGACAAGCTGAAAGCGAGAGACATGACCCAGTACGATCTGCCTGCGCTCAAGAGCATCATTGAAGCGAGCTTTGACGCACGCGATACCGTCAATTCCGACACAACCGGCGAAATCCGCGATGCTGTCGAGGCCGCCCTGCACCTGATGGATCATGGCGACGCCCGTGTGGCCGAGAAGAACTCCGACGGAGAGTGGATCGTCAATCAATGGCTGAAAAAGGCCGTGTTGCTTTCCTTCCGGCTCAATGCGATGGAAGTGATCAAGGGTGGTCCGGGCAATGCCAGCTGGTGGGACAAGGTTCCTTCCAAATTCGATGGATGGGGTGCGAGCGAGTTTGAACAGGCAGGGTTCCGCGCCGTTCCCAATTGCATCGTTCGCCGCTCCGCCTTCATCGGCAAGGGTGTGGTGTTGATGCCGTCCTTCGTCAACCTTGGTGCCTATGTTGATGATGGCACGATGATCGACACATGGGCGACGGTCGGCTCCTGCGCACAGATCGGCAAGAATGTTCATATCTCTGGCGGGGCTGGCATTGGCGGCGTTCTCGAGCCGCTGCAGGCCGGTCCGGTGATCATCGAAGACAACTGCTTCATCGGGGCGCGTGCCGAAGTGGCCGAAGGCGTCATTGTGCGCGAAGGCTCGGTGCTCTCCATGGGTGTCTATCTTGGTGCGTCCACCAAGATCATCGACCGCAGCACGGGTGAAATCTTCATGGGCGAAGTGCCGCCCTACTCCGTGGTTGTTTCCGGCACCATGCCCGGCAAGCATCTGCCCGATGGCGCGCAGGGACCAAGCCTTTATTGCGCCGTTATCGTCAAGCGCGTTGACGAGCGCACCCGGTCCAAAACGTCGATCAACGACCTGTTGCGCGACTGATCCGCAGCGGAACAAAGCTTGATTTCATCCCGCCCGATCCAATCGGGCGGGATTTTTTTGTTCTGAAGGGCCATCAGCCCGTTTGAAATAATCGACCATTTTCATTCTTTTGCTCTTGACCTAGAGTGCACTCGAACATCTAGCCTCCCTTATGTCGAACAGGAGTTGGTCCTTTGAAAATCGGTGATCTTGCTGCCAAGACGGGTTTGTCCGTCCATACCATCCGCTACTACGAAAAAATCGGGCTTTTGCCAGATGCGCATCGCGATGCGGGCGGGCGGCGTCAATATGGCATGGAGATCACCAACTGGTTGACCTTTCTCAAGCATCTCAAGACCACCGGGATGGGAATTTCCCGCATGGTCCGCTATGCGCGGTTGAGAGCAGAGGGTCCGCACACCGCTACCGAACGCCGCCAGATGCTGGAGGACCAGAGAGCGGACGTACAGACCCAGATCAGAAGACTGCAAGAGACCCTGCCTGTGCTCGACAAGAAAATCGCAATCTATCTCGATATGGAAAATGCCCATATCATGGAGGCATCGAATGACCGAAGCACAAAGCAAATCCCCCGTGTCCAACCCGCAAGCGAGCGCCCTTGAGCGTGGCCGCGCCTATTGCGCAAAATATCACCCTCATCTTGAAGCCGCGCTTTCCGAACGCTATGACGCGAAAGTGCCCGACTTCTCAGAAAGCCTGATCGAGTGGGCCTATGGCCGACATTATTCAAGACCCGGACTTGATGCGAAAACCCGCCAGTTGGCGACAATCGCCGCCCTAACAGCCCTTGGTGGGCAGACGGAGCCACAGCTCAGGATCAACATCGAGCACAGTCTCGCTGCTGGCTGTTCAGAACAGGAGATCCTTGAAATCATCTGGCAAATGTCTGTCTATGGCGGTTTGCCTGCTGCGATCAATGGCTTGAATGTCGCGCTTGAGTTCTTCTCCCAGACACAGGAAGAAGGGATGGCGCCGGAGGAATGATTGACGCCCGGTTCGGAATAATGCCTACTATCCGCGGAAGGCTTGCGGCAAGTCATAGTGCGCCGTTTGCATCGCGATCAGAGTGAGCTTGACGCGGACAGGCAAAACCGAACTGGCCAGCGAACAGACCACCCAAGGAGATGTCATGACCATCGAACGCTTGTTGTTTGACAGCCAGGGACAAATTGGCCGCAAGCAATTCTGGTTTGCTCATCTTTTGCTCTTCCCTCTGGAAATCGGGGCGGCTTTTCTGTTTCGTGTGCATGATAATTTCCTTTGCCAAATGGACCCTGCCCAGACACTGGGCAAGGTCTATTACGGTGCGCTCGGCGTGATGGCTGCTACCTTTTTCTTCATGTGGTATTGCGTGGTCATCAAACGGCTGAGAGACCGCGGGCGCGGCCATGTCAGCTTCTTTGCCTATGCGATCCCGATCCTTGCCACCCTCAGCGCTCTTGCGCCGCACTTTCCCCTCTCGTGCAGCGTCGGCATTGAGACACGGGGCATTTATCTGCTAGCCATCCTGCCCTTCTGGCTGGTCTATTTCATCGATCTGGGGATTGTCTCAAATACCAACAGAGCGCCGGTCGATGAGACCGCGGAGCATACGCCCGAGCACTCGAGCCATCCCGGCAAGGCCTGATGGCATAACTTTTCAACCAATGCCGCTTCGTTTCGTTCAAGAGCGGTGGAAAGTGGATTGAAGGCGGCGCCAACCTTGCCTAATGTGACGCCGTACTATTTGTTGCAACCCGGAAAAGATGATCCTGTTTTCCCGTGTTCTTCCCCGCTCGTCTGATCATGACCGCATGTCGCCCTCCCGACCCGGAGCAATTCGTGTGTCCGCGCCGCGTTGTGCATCAGGCTGTGCATCGAACCTGTGCCCACCTCACGCAAAGGACTGCATGAGACCCGCACGACATCCTTGAAGCAAAGGCACAGTCCAGACTGCCTGCTGAGCAGGCGTCGACACCGGATCCCTCTGATCGGACCGTGCCCAGACGAAAGCAAGCCGCGCCATGACCAAAGCCCCGACCGCTCTGGATATCACCCAGAAACTCGTTCAATGCCCCAGTGTCACGCCCAAGGAAGCCGGCGCGCTGGCTTATCTCGATGCCCTGTTGAGCCCCGAGGGGTTTCAGGTGGATCGTCCGGTCTTCACAGACAAGGACACCCCGGACATCGAGAATCTATTCGCCAAAATATCCGGCGGAGAGGGTCCGCACCTGACCTTTGCCGGTCATGCGGATGTGGTCCCCACCGGCGATGAAAGCCAGTGGTCCGTGCCGCCCTTTGCCGGCGAGGTGAAGGATGGCCAGCTTTATGGTCGCGGCACCTCGGACATGAAGGGCGGTATCGGCGCGTTCATCGCAGCGGTGCTGAAATATATCGAATTGCATGGCGAGCCGAACGGAACGATTTCCCTTCTGATCACCGGCGACGAAGAAGGCCCGGCGGTCAATGGCACCATCAAGCTGCTGAAATGGGCTGCAGATCGTGGCGAGTGCTTCAGCGATGCCATTGTCGGGGAGCCAACCAACCCGGATGCGATGGGCGATGCCATCAAGATCGGGCGGCGCGGCAGCCAGTCCGGGACGTTGACGGTCATCGGCCAGCAGGGCCATGTGGCCTATCCGCATCTGGCGCACAATCCGGTGCCTGTTCTGGGCAAGATCGTCTCCTACTTGAGCTCGGCCATCCTCGATCATGGCACCGATCATTTTCAGCCGACCAACCTTGAGTTCATCTCGGTCGACGTTGGCAACGAGACCTGGAACCTCATTCCCAAGACCGCGACAGCCCGCTTCAATGTGCGCTACAACGATCTTTGGGATCCGGAGATGATTGCCGAGCTCGTTCTGACGCGCGCCAAGGAGAGCCTGCCCTCAACCGATTTCCATGTTGTTGTCGAAATGGAGCCGGCCATCAGTCAGGCCTTCCTGACGAAGTCGGAAAAACTGATCAAGGGCTTCAGTGCTGCGGTGGCCAAGGTGACCGGCAGAACGCCCGAACACTCGACCGATGGCGGCACGTCGGACGCCCGTTTCATCAAGGACTATTGTCCGGTGATCGAATTCGGCCTTGTCGGCAAGACCATGCACATGATCGACGAACATATCGCTCTCAAAGATCTGCAGACATTGTCCGATGTTTACTATGAATTCCTGATGCAGTATTTCCCACCACAAAGATAAGCATCTGGCGATTGCCATTCTGGCGGGGTCGGCTATGCTGGCCCCGCTTTTCTATCGCCCATCGCACACTGCAGCCGCAAACGCAGCTTCAACGGAGCCTCATGGCCTACATCCTCTTTCATCTCGAGCTCGTCTGGGCCTTTGTGCGCGGCGACGAGGAAGCGCTCTACAAGATCGATGCCACGGTGCGCGGCGTCCTACTTTCGTTTCTCGCCATCGTCATCACCGAACCGATCAATCTTCTCTACACGGTGCTGTTCGGCGACGTTGACAACATGCTGATATTCAGCGAAGGCGGGCTCGGCCTCTGGATCGCCAACACCTTGCTCGACTGGGGTCTGGGGCCAGTAGTGCTCTATCTGATTTGCCGGTTCTTTGGCTTCAGAGATCGCTTCATCCCGCTCATTGTCAGCTACAACTGGCTCAGTGTCATTGTCCTGTTGCTCACCCTTGTGCCCGGGGCAATTGTCACCTCGGGGCTTGGCGGTCCGGGGATGGCCGTGCTCATCATGCTCGGGATCATCCTCTTTGCGCTGTGGATTTCCTATCGCCTGTTCAGCTTCGTGCTGGAGTGTCCCGGATCGATGGCGCTGGCGCTGGCGGTCTTGCTGATGGTCGCCAATGTTGCCGCAACCGTCATGCTGTTCCAGCACTCGGCTAGTACCGCGATGTAATGGCAGCGATACCGATCTGGCGGCGTCTCTGGCCACATCTCTGGCGATTAGGCCTTCTGGTGGCCTTCCCATGGCGCTTCTGGGATCAGATAGTCCCGATCCTGAGGGTAATCGACTCGGGTCAGATAGAGGCCATCGGGTGGAGCGACAGGTCCACAGGCGCGGCGATCGCGGGCATCGAGAATCTCGGTGATCCAGCCGACCGGCTTGCGCTCGGCCCCCACCTCGACCAGAGATCCGACGAAGGACCGGATCTGGTTGTGCAGGAAAGAGCGCGACATGGCATGCAGATAGACCCATTCGCCTTCCCGGCTCACCTTGAGGCTTTCCATCGTCCGCCATGGGCTCTTGGCCTGACAGGCGGTTGCGCGGAAGGTGGTGAAGTCGAAATGGCCGATCAGTTGATCCGCCCCCTTTTGCATCAGGTCGATATCAATCGGATAGCTATATTGCCAGGCACGTCCGATCTCGAAGGTAAGCGGCGCACGGCGATTGCAGATGCGATAGCGGTAGTAGCGCTTGGAGGCGAGAAAGCGGCTGTCGAATTCTTCGGTGACCTTCCAGCTGTCGAGGATGGCGACACCCGTTTCCTTGAGGAAATGATTGAGCGCTTCGCGGATCTTGTGACTGTGCCAGTCCCGCTCCAGATCGAAATGCGCCACCTGACCGAGCGCATGAACGCCCGTATCGGTCCGCCCGGCACCGAACACCGTGACCGCCTCACCGGTGAACTTTAGCAGCGACTTTTCAATCAGCCCCATGACACTGGGGGCATTGTTCTGCCGTTGCCAGCCCGAAAAGGGCCGGCCGTCATATTCGATGAGAAGCTTGAAGCGTGGCATTCTATCTCTTCGTCATGCAATGACGTCGCCGACCGAAAGGTCTGCTCCGCGCTGGAAATCCTCGGCCTTCATGGCACCTTTGCCAGCCCGTTGCAATTCGATAAGGCGCACGGCCCCGTCTCCGCAGGCGACCGTCATGGCTCCGTCGAGCAGTGTGCCAGCCTCACCAGCCCCATCAGATAGCTCGGAGCGCAGGATCTTGACCCGCTGCGCCTTGCCGCGGATGGTCATTTCGCACCACGCGCCGGGGAAGGGCGAAAGCCCGCGGATCTTGTTGTGCACCTCATTGGCCGGCTGAGAGAAGTCGATGCGGCTCTCGGCCTTGTCGATCTTTTTCGCGTAGGTCACGCCCTCTTCGGCCTGAGGTCTGGACGTAAGGCCCCCGTGCGACAGGGCCCCAAGAGCCCGGACCATCAGATCTGCCCCAAGCACCATCATGCGGTCGTGCAGATCCTCGGCGGTCATTGTGTCGGTGATGGGAATGGTCTCTGACATGGCGACATCGCCGGTGTCGAGCCCTTCGTCCATACGCATGACCTGAACGCCGGTCTCGGCATCTCCGGACATGATGGCCCGCTGGATCGGAGCGGCGCCCCGCCAGCGCGGCAGCAACGAGCCATGCAGATTGAGGCAGCCCTCTTCTGTCGCCTCCAAAATGGCTTTGGGTAGCAGGAGGCCATAGGCAACGACGACGGCGACATCGGCCTCAAGGGCGCGGAATTTTTCCTGCTCTTCTTCGGATTTGAGCGAGGTCGGCGTAAAAACCGGCAGGCCAAGACGCTCGGCCGCCTGATGGACGGGAGACTTGCGCTCTTCCATGCCGCGTCCGGCGGGCCGTGGTGGCTGGCTGTAGACTGCGACAACCTCGTGGCCCCGCCCGACGATTTCCATCAGGGTCGGAACGGAGAAATCCGGGGTGCCCATAAAGATGACGCGGAGCATGGCTAATCCTTGCGGTGATTGTGGTGCGGACGGCAGAAAGCCAGACGAGAGCCAGACTAGAGCCAGACTAGAGCCAGACTAGAGAATGCCCTGCTTGTCTTTCTGCTTGGCGAGTTTGGTGAATTTCTTGATCACACGGTCGCGGCGCAGCCTGGAGATATAGTCGATGAAGAGCGCACCATTGAGGTGGTCGAATTCATGCTGGGCGCACGTGGCATCAAGCCCTTCGCAGAGCATTTCCTGCTCCTTGCCGAATTGATCCAGAAACCGGAATTTCACCGATGCCGGTCGCTCCACCTCAGCGTAATAGTCGGGGATCGACAGACAGCCCTCTTCATAGGTGCTCAGATCGTCCGATTGCCAGAGAATTTCCGGGTTGATCATACAGATCGGATTCTTGTCATCATCGCCCTTGCCGCAATCCATGGTGAAGATGCGACGAGGCACACCAACCTGTATGCCCGCCAGACCGATGCCCGGGGCTTTGTACATGGTTTCAAACATGTTTTCGACAAGGCGACGCAGATCATCATCCACGCGCTCGACCGGAGCGGACTGCTCGCGCAGCATGGGATCCGGCAATGTAACTATATCCAGAAGTGCCATGGGAGGTGATGTAAGGGTTCGGGGTCGCAGCGTCAATCACAATCGGCACAAATCTGGCCAACCAAGCGGGCGTCTCAACAAGAGACGGTAGACCGTGCGAGCCCCTGTTCTCATTTTGTTTCCCCCTTTTCCGAATCAATCTATAGTCGCGCCATGAATGACATCGTGATCACCATCGGCCAACATGGCCTGACGACCTTTGAAATCCTGATCGGTGCGATTGCCCTGCTCGGATTGCTGCTGGTCTGGCTTCTGATCTCGCAGAACCGCCAAAGCGGTACGCGTGAGCAGGAGCTCTATGAAGCACAGGAACAGGCCAGAGCGCAAAGGGCGCAAGTCGAGGAATTGACGCGCCTGCAGGCGGAGATGACCGGTCGGATGCAGACCATGGCGGAGATTTTCTCCACCCGCCAGTCCGAGATGGCGCAATCCCTGACCAACCGTATGGACGGCATGGGGCATCGCTTGACCCAGACCGTGTCCAAAAGCCTGACGGATGGCCAAAAAGCAACGGGCGATAATCTGCGAGCGCTGCATGAGCGGCTGGCTGTGATCGATAAAGCGCAAGGCAACATCACCGAGCTATCGGGCCGGGTGGTCGAGTTGCAGCAGATCCTTGCCAACAAGCAAACGCGCGGCACATTTGGTCAGGGCCGGATGGAGGCGATCATCGAGGATGCGCTGCCCAAGCACGCCTTTGATTTCCAATATACCCTTTCCAACAAAAACCGACCCGATTGCGTCATTCATATTCCCAATGACAATGCGGTGCTGGTGATCGATGCAAAGTTTCCGCTCGAAGGCTGGACCGCGGTCAAGGAGGCTCATAATCCGGACGAGGACAAGGCGGCACGGACGCGCTTCCGCAATGATGTGAAGAAACACATCAAGGACATTTCCGAGCGCTATTTCATTCCCGGTGAAACGCAGGACACCGCCTTCATGTTCGTGCCCTCCGAGAGCCTTTTTGCCGATCTGCACGAGCAGTTTGACGATGTCGTGCAGCTTGCCCACCGGACGCGTGTGGTCATCGTCTCGCCGTCCCTTCTGACGCTGTCCATTCAGGTGGTACAATCGGTTCTGAAGGATGCCCGCATGCGGGAGCAGGCCCACATCATCCAGCGCGAGGTCGCCTTGCTGATGGAAGACGTCATGCGCCTTGATGATCGGGTATCCAAGCTGCAAAGCCATTTTGGCCAGACCCAGAAAGATGTCGATCAGATCCTGACGTCGACGGGCAAGATCGTCAAACGCGGTCGCAAAATCGAGGATATTGACGTCAGCGAAGCCGAGCTTGAAGCCATCGCCAAGGATCAGGCCAGAGAGTTGGCAAAGAAACAGGCCGAAGAGCAAACCACGCCATCAGAGCCAGAGACGCCGCCGGAAACAGGGTCTCGGGCGCGCGCCCGCCCTGTGGGTATTGCCGGACCCGAGGATGAAGTCAGCCGCCGCATGGCCTCGCTGTTTGACGGCGAGACGTAAGGCTCTTTTGATCACTGCTGCCCGAAGGTCATCAAACTGTTGTGTCGATCGGATAGACCTTGCCATTGACCGCATCAATGAGACTGGGTTTTTATGACGCTTCAGACACTTCCGCAGCATTTGCATGGCTTTTCGAAGTCACTCAATTCCACGCCCTTGCGCCATCTGGGTACCCGCTACAGCAGGGATGGCAGTTTCCTTGAGGAACCGGGCAACACCATCGTCTGCCATCTGGTCGATGGGTCGATGGCGGTGCAGGCGGTGATTGATGCGCGCACCCGCATGCAATCCCTGCCAGAATCGGAAAAGCTGGCCTATACTGCGGAATCGAGCCTGCATATGACCCTGTTTCAGGGCATCATCGAATATCGCCGCAAGCGGCCCTACTGGCCGGCAGATATGGCGCTTGATACGCCCATCGAAGCGATGACCGAGCATTATCTCAAGCAACTTGAGGACTTTGACGCACCGGGACCCTTCAAGGTCGAGGTCATTGGCGCAACGCCCAACGGGTTGACGGTTCAAGGGCTGACGGATGCAGACCGCAGAATAATGAAAGTCTGGCGGGATCGACTGGCTGACATTTTCGGCTATCGGCACCCGGATCACGACAGCTATAGGTTCCACATCACCTTCGCCTATGAGATGGATCGCTTCAGAGACGAAGCCATGCTGGAATGGCACAAGGGCCTTCTGGAAATTCTCGAAGATCTACAGGAAGCGGCTCCGGTCATCGAGCTGGAACCGCCTGCCTTCTGCTCCTTTGTGGACATGAACCATTTCGAGAAGCTGAAGGTGCTCGCCTAACCCCGAAAGTCTCAGCCTATAAGCCTCAGGCTAGCCGAATTCCTTGCGGCTGCGCATGGCCTGCAGAAGCGTGCCCTCGTCGAGATAATCGAGTTCTCCGCCGATCGGCACACCATGGGCGAGCTGTGAGATTCTGACCGGTTCAAAGGCGGGATCGGAGCGTTTCATCTCTTTGGCCTGAGCTTGCAGTTGGTCGGTGAGATAGTGCGCCGTGGTCTGCCCTTCGACTGTGGCATTCACCGCCAGAATGATCTCGCGGATTTCTCCACTGGCAGTGCGGGCCAGAAGCCCGGCAATATTGAGATCGTCCGGACCGATGCCATCAAGCGGTGACAGGGTCCCGCCCAGCACGTGATAGGCGGCATTGAGCACGGACGCCCGTTCAAGCGCCCAGAGATCCGAGACATCCTCGACGACCACCAACAGGGTGGGATCGCGCCGGGTATCGGTGCAGATAGTGCAAGGGCTTTTGCTGTCGATGTTGCCGCAGGTCTCACAGACCTGCACCTTCTCCACGGCGGTCGCCATGGCGGCAGACAGCGGCACCAGAAGCTGCTCCTTGTTCTTGATCAGATGCAGAGCCGCGCGGCGCGCGGATCTCGGCCCCAGCCCCGGCAGGCGTGCCAGCAACTTAATCAGGCTTTCAATTTCAGGTCCTGCCATGTGATTGGCCATTCCACACCTCTTGCTGCGGTCCCCCTAGCGGGCGACCAACCCTTCAGGTTTTGCTGACAATCGCCGCAGCTGCACCTGCCATGGCAACGGCACCTGCCCGATTGGCAATGCGCACCGCGCGCGGGCTGTGCAACAGGCGACGGGCCTTGCTGGCAAAGAAAACCCAGCCCAGATCGACCGTTGCCAACGTGATCACCATGGTGATCAGCAGCTCGAACCAGCCAATCGCCGTCACAGACCCCAGATCGATCAACGTCGGCAGCAGCGCTGCGTAAAAGAGCATGATCTTGGGGTTGCCCATGGTCACCGCAAACCCGGCCAGAAACATGCCGACACCTGACGAGCGGTTTGGAAGGCCCTGCTCGGTCTCATCATCTTGGCGGGTGGTCCACATCGTGTAGGCCAGATAAACCAGATAGGCGCAGCCAAGCCATTTGATGACGACAAAGACCGAGGCAAAGGCCGACGCCACGATAGAAAGTCCCCCGATGGCCAGCGATAGCCAGATCGCTTCCCCCAGCCACATGGCAACGACGAAAGGCAGCACGTCGCGCGAGCCGCGGCTCAGAACGCGGGCCACCAGTGCAGTGATGCTCGGGCCGGGGACACTGGCAACCAGAAACAGCGTCCCGGCATAAAGCAACAGGGAGGACAGGGTCATCGGATCAACTCGCTTGCATCGGGCGGGATGCCTAGAACGGCAGGTTCATGCCTGCTGGCAGGCCGAGTTCGCCAGCCATATCCTGCATCTTTTCCTGCATCGCAGCTTCGACCTTGGACTTGGCGTCGTTGTGCGCGGCGATAATGAGATCCTCAAGGATTTCAGCATCGTCGGGATTGATCAAAGACGGATCAATGGAGAGCGTCTTCATCACACCCTTGCCAGACAGGGTGATCTTGACCGTGTCTCCACCGGCCACGCCGGTCGCTTCCATTTCGGCCACCTGTTCCTGCATCTCGGCCATTTTGGCCTGCATTTCCTTGGCCTTCTTCATCATCTTCATCATGTCCATGATGATCGCTTCCCTTGTTGATCCTGTCTTTTCCGGCCAGTGTGAGCCGAAGCGGACAGTCTGTGCTACTCTATTGATTGTGACTGGACTGTATATGAGACCGGATTGCTCCGGTTCAAGCTACAAATCCTCATCGATCCCGAAGTCATCATCATCTGCAAGCAGGATGGGGAGATCGTCTTCCTGTTCGTTGAGCTCTTCCGCGGCCACTTCGAGGAATTCTTCCTCGAAATCGCGATGGAAGCGAACATCAACAATCTTGGAGCCGGGGAACATGTCGCGCACAGCTTCGACGAGCGGATGCTGATCGGCCTCTTCGCGGGCCTGTCGTTCCCGTTCTTCCTTGCGTTCGGAAATCGTCGCGCCGCCGCCCTCACCTGCAAGTTCGACGATCCAGCGTTCGCCGGTCCAGTCACCAAGCTTGCGAGAGAGCTTCGACTGAAAGGCTTCGCTGTCAAAGCCGTCATAGGCGATGACAAGTCGGCCCTGCTCCATACTGATCGGGCGTACGGCGGATTCCAGTATCAATTGCAGCGCAATATCGCGATTCTTCTTGGCGATTGCGACGATCTGTTCAAAGCGGGTGATGACTGGTCTGAGCGAGGATTCGCGTGGTTGCGCGTCATCCCCGGTCGGCTTTCGTTTGGCGACGTCGGCTTCGCTGTTGCTGGCGACCAGCCGAAGGTCTGCCTTTTCAGTTTTGACAGGCTCAGCCTGTCCCAAGGTCGCAGCGGGAGCCTGATCGGGCGTCGAGACCGGTGTGGAGCGCCCGCTTGTTGCCCGCATGGCCGTCGGGCCATTGTTGCTTGAAGGCGTCTCATGGGGGTCTGCCACCGCAGAGCTTTGGGCATCGGGAGGCGGTGTGGTGGCGTCAGGCGGCACTGATGGACCGGCGCCCGCGCCCGTTGGCATCGGCGGGCGATAATCGCGATTGGTCAGATGGCGCAGGGCCTCGTCCGGGGTGGGAAGGTCCGCGACATAGGCAAGGCGGACCAGCACCATTTCTGCCGACGCCAGAGGTCGCGGCGATGTCTGCACCTCCGACAGCCCCTTGAGGATCATCTGCCAGGCACGCGATAGCACCCGAACAGACAGCTGACCGGAAAAATCGCGGCCCCGGCTCTTTTCAGCTTCGGTTGCCGCTGCATCCGACTGGGCGTCGGGCGTGAGCTTCAGGCGGGTGACGAGATGAACGAAATCGGCCAGATCCGAGAGCACGACCGCTGGATCGGCCCCGATGTCATATTGCGCTTTCAACTCCTCAAGTGCGGTGGCTATATCGCCTTTCATCACGGCCTCAAACAGATCAATGATCCGCGCCCGGTCAGCGAGCCCCAGCATCTGGCGGGTTGTCTCGGTGGTAATCTTGCCCGCGCCGTGGGAAATCGCCTGATCAAGAAGGGACAGAGAATCGCGCACCGATCCCTCGCCTGCGCGGGCGATCATCTGCAGCGCATCGTCCTCGATATCGACCTGTTCCTTGTCACAGATCTTGCGCATGTAGCCTGCCATGTCAGCGGCATCAATGCGGCGCAAGTCAAAGCGCTGACAGCGCGACAGGACCGTGACGGGGACCTTGCGGATTTCGGTCGTTGCGAAAATGAACTTCACATGCTCGGGCGGCTCTTCAAGGGTCTTCAGCAGACCATTGAAAGCGGCAGTCGAGAGCATGTGCACCTCATCGATGATATAGACCTTGTAGCGGGCGCTCACCGGTTTGTAGCGGGCCGCCTCGATGATCTCGCGAATGTCGTTGATCGATGTGTGGGACGCCGCGTCCATCTCCATGATGTCGACATGGCGGCCTTCCATGATGGCCTGACAATGGGTGCCGATGCGATCCATATTAATGGTCGGTTCGTCGATCTCACCGGGAATTTCATAATTGAGAGCGCGGGCGAGGATGCGAGCTGTTGTGGTCTTGCCGACGCCGCGCACACCGGTCAACATGTAGGCCTGAGCAATCCTGCCAGTGGCGAATGCATTGGTCAGGGTGCGAATCATCGGCGTCTGGCCGACCATGTCTTCAAAGCCTGCCGGGCGATATTTGCGCGCCAGCACACGATATCCTGCGTGGGATTGAAGATCCTGACCGTCCATCGAGAAGTCCTTGTTCACCATTGTGACCGTAAGCTCCATCCATAGCAGAGGAGACAACGACACGTCACCTTTCTTGTCGCAGTGAGATGCTGCCTGTTGACAGCAAGGCACCGGGCGGAAAGGGTGCATCAAGCGCCCGTCTTGCAGGATACCGGATCGAACAGATTTTGTGGAGAAAGTGGAAGGCTGAACAGATGACCCGCTCTGTAACTCGTTAGGGCTGCTTCCTTCCGGACCTGACCCGATTGGCGAGGGGAACGTCCATTGCCAACCTTCCACTGGTTCATATGTCATTTGTTGCAAGCGAATGCAAGAGGCAGAGCGCAATCGTGATGAAAAAGCCGCAGAACCTTGGAGAGACACAATGGCCCAATTCACACTTGATCCCCAACTCGAAGGCGACAGTCTGCCACTGGCCGAGCTTGAGCTGTGTAGCGTGCGGCTGATGAACGATGCCAATTTCGTCTGGCTGCTGATGGTGCCCCAGCGAAGCAGTCTTGTGGAACTGATTGATCTGGCCCGTGGCGAGCAACACTTGCTCATGGACGAGATTCGGCAGGTATCCCAAGCGCTGCAACAGGCCACTGGCTGCGACAAACTCAATGTGGCGCAACTGGGCAATCAGGTCCGTCAGCTCCATGTGCATGTGATCGCTCGCAATGAAGGCGACGGCGCATGGCCCGGCCCGATCTGGGGCAAATTGCCAGCCCGCCCCTACTCTGACCAGGACGCGGAGAAAATGATCGAAACGCTCAGAGCCGCGCTGCTCTGACGGTTTGCAAAAGACAGATCCCTTGCATAAGACGCTGAAGGGCGCGTAAAAGAGAGCCATATCATCCCCCTGCCCTGTTTTCTCCTCCCGGTTCTCAGGGTTGATCCCCGCTTTCACAGCCCGCTATTAAAGAATGAATGGTCCGGATCCAATGGCTAGCCTTTCCAATGACGACTTCTTTGCCTTTTCGCACACGCTGCCGACCTTTGAAGGTCTTGGATATGCGCACAACCGCCTTGATCGCGACACCGAAGCACGGGACGAAACCACTCTTGAACGCATGATGGCAGCACCGGGTGCGCGCTTCTATCTGTTCGATGGCGATCAAGTCGTGATGCGCCAGCGTGACGACAGGCTTGATCCGTTGTTCTGTTTGGCCAGTGTGGAACGGTTGGGGGGAGACATGGACAGCGTCATCCTGCTTGGCACCGATCCGGATGAGGATAACGCCCCAAGGCTCGCAACACGCCTCAAGGGCGAGGCAGGTCAGGCGCTTGACGAGAAGGCTGGTTATTGCGCTGGAACCGTGCGCGACGTGGGGCTCAAGGCTCTTTTGCCCCCGGATCAGGTGGGCGCTGTGGCGCAGGCAACCAGCTTGCTCCATTGGCACGACACGCAGCGCTACTGCTCGAAATGCGGAGCCCTGACACAGGTGGCCCTCTCCGGTGCGCGGCGGGATTGTCCGAGCTGTTCGTCGTTTCAATTTCCCCGCACGGATCCTGTCGTCATCATGCTCGCCATCCATCGCGACGAGGCAGGCATCGAACGGTGTCTTCTGGGCCATCACACGCGGTTTGACTCGCCGATGTATTCGACCCTTGCCGGCTACATGGAGCAGGGCGAGACCCTTGAGCATGCGGTGCGGCGGGAGATAGAGGAAGAGGCAGGCATTGCGATTGGTGCGGTTCAGTATCTCACCAGCCAGCCATGGCCCTTTCCCTCGTCCTTGATGCTCGGCTGCTTTGCCGAGGCTTTGAGCTCGGAGATTTCCATCGATCCGACGGAGTTGACCAACGCAGGCTGGTTCACACGCGATCAGGTTCGGGAAATGTTGAGCCGGGACTCCAGCTGTGGTCTACCGCATATTCCGGGTCGCTTTTCCATTGCGGCCTGGCTCATTCGCTATTGGGTGGACGCTGGTTAAGCCCGCAAGTCAAACTGCTTGGCGCGGGCGGCTGACAGCCCTGCGTCCTGTTCTTTGCGCCTCGCTTCTCGGCGAGCTTGCCAATTGAGAATGGCTCGCCGGACCGGAGCTTCAAAGAAATAGGCCGAAAGCAGACTGACCACCATCGACCCGATCACCGTGATGGCGACCATGACCCAGAAGGGCGTTCCGAAGTCGGGCAGTAGCCAACGTTGCCAGACAAGGCCGATCACGGCGCTGGCAACGACTGGATGCCACATGTAGATGCCGAAGGACACCGCTGACAACGGCATCAGGGGGTTGAGATAAGCCGTGCGTTCGGGGGCATTGATTTCCACCTGCGCGGCCAGAAACAGAGCCAGCGCGATGGCGATCATGGACAGATATCCCCACTCAGGGTCAGACAGCAGAACAAAGACCGCCATGGCATATCCTGCCCACGGCCACCATTGACTGCGCATCGGCACATAGCGGCGCTGGGCCAGAACACAGATCGTTGCCCCCAACACGAAATCTGCAAAGACGCGATAAGCCCCCCAAGTGGTCGCCTCCAGCCAGGAGGGGAAGGGCATGAAGCCGATCCACGTCAGACCTTCAAGGGCGAGAATGGTCACGAACATCAGACCGATCAGCCCGCCCAACTGCCACTTTTGCCAGATGACGACCAATAGCGGAAACATGAGATAGGCGAACCACTCGGCCGACAGGGACCAGGACACATAGTTGAAGGACAAAGTGTCGCTGAAGCCCCATGCATTGATCATCAGCACTTCCTCGATCAGGCTGACAAAGCTGTAGCTCTCGGTCATCTTGGCACTAACGATGCCAAGCCCCACAGCGAGCCAGACAAGGCAGAAGCAGGCCAGTGTCAAAAGATGCAGCGGATAAAGACGCGCAACCCGGCGGACGAGAAAGGCCTTGTATTCGGCAAAGGAAGTCAGTCGATCAATATAGAAGCTGAAGATCAGAAAGCCCGAAACGACAAAAAACATGTCCAGCATGTCATTGAGCATCTCAAGGTTTTTTGCCAGATCATGGTAAGCGGGCGGCCCGTAGAGACCGATGTGATACATCATCACTGCAATGGCAGCGATCAGTCGCCAAAGGGCGAATAGCCGATAAACTGGCCTGCTTTCGGACTGATCAGAGTTGTTTGACGCCATAAAAAACTCGCCACATGCCAATGAGATCTGTGATTTGGACATCTTATGTTCAATTGTTTTGATAAGAGTTAATGTGCGCTCATTCGAGCAGCCCTGCCCGACACCAGATCGATCCACCGCCGCTTCACAAGCAATTGTTTTGATCTCCCGATCATCCAATACTAGTTTTTCTACGTAGATAAGTAAGAGAGCTTCTGGCTTTGACGGGATGGCAGAAGAGCTCCAAAAACAATCAACACTGATAAAGCCATGCTGCGGCAACGCCCTTGATGCTTTTGGGACGTGATGACTGCAGGAAAAGACCAGCGACCACAAGACGGCCGGACGCGAACGACGCGAAAACGCCGCATGTCACATGGGAGAAAAGACATGACTTTTTCTATCAATCGCCGCACAGCCATGCTTGCAGCTGCCGGAGTGGCTGGCAGTCTGACCCTTCCTCGGCCTTCATTGGCCATGGATCACAAGAAAAAATTGCTGCCGATGGCCAAGGCCCGCGGGTTCAAGGTTGGCGATCTGGAGGTCGTGGCCCTGCTCGCCGGCTCTGCCCCGCGCGACAATCCGCACGGCATTTTCGGTCTCAATGTGTCCGACGAGACATTCGCAGAGATCAGCAAGGCCAACTTTATCGGGACAGACATGGCCCAGTTCTATTTCACGCCGACGCTGGTTCGCAGCGGCGAGAATGTGATCCTGTTCGATACCGGCCTTAACGCAGCGGGCATCACGGCAGCGCTCGCAGAAGCAGGCACCAAACCGTCAGAGGTGACCCATGTGGTCATCACGCATATGCACGGCGACCACATCGGCGGTCTGATGGCAGACGGCGCTCCGACGTTTGAGAATGCTGCATTCCTTACCGGGCAGATCGAGTATGACCACTGGTCCAAGACTGACAGCGAAGGCTTTGCCAAGAATGTGAAACCGCTTGCCGAGAGAATGTCGTTCCTGTCTGATGGTGACAGCGTGGCGCCGGGCATTTCTGCAATGCTCGCACCGGGTCACACCCCCGGCCACATGACCTTCATGCTCGATAGCAATGACCAGCAGCTTCTTCTCATGGCCGATCTTGCCAACCATTATGTTTGGTCCCTCGCCTACCCTGACTGGGAGGTGCGCTTTGACATGGACAAGGAAATGGCAGCGAAGTCCCGCCGCAAGGTTCTCGGCATGCTGGCCACCGACCGCATTCCGATGATCGGTTATCACATGCCCTTCCCGGCAGCCGGATTTGTCGAGACAAATGGTGACGGGTTCCGGTATGTGCCGGTCAGCTATCAGTTGACGGCATAGAAAACCGGCCTGCTAGGTGATGAAAGACGGTAGAACGAAAAAAGCCTCCGCATCGCGTGATGCGGGGGCTGTTTTATCTCAAGATTGGATGGTTTCTAGCGCCTACCGGACTGCCCGATCTTGCCCAACTGACGTTCCTTGTTGTGCCGGAGGAAACGCTCTGCGGTCACGGGCCGGCAGAAGGCATAGCCCTGCAGCACATCCACCCCCATTGCTTCGAGAATATCCGCATGAACCATGGTTTCGACCCCTTCAGCCACGGTCCCGATTCCGAGCGTCCGTCCGATTTGGATGATCGAGTGCACGAGTTCGCGCTGATCCGTGCTGTTGATTACAGGCTGGATCAGTTCGCGGTCGATCTTCAACCGGTGAGGCAAAAGATGGGTGAGGCTGACAATCGACGCATAAGCGGTGCCGAAGTCGTCGATCTCGATTTCGATACCCATATTGCGGATCTGTCGAATGTTGGCAGCAACCTGTGTGTCACTGTGATCCAGAAATGTGGATTCGAGCAATTCGAAGGTTAGCGAACGCCAGTCGAAATCAATCTTCTTGAGTTTGGATATCAGATCCGCATCCCCAAGACGTCGTGCCGATACGTTGACCGAGACCCGCGGAACTGTCAGGCCCCTTTTCTCCCAGAAGGCTTTGGCTTCGATGGTCTGATCAAGCACAAGCGCGTCGATGGTACTTGTAAGGCCCAGGCTCTCGGCCAGACCAAGAAACTCGCAGGGCTGGAGCATACCGCGCCTTGGATGGTTCCAACGGACAAGCGCTTCCACTCCAACGAGATTGTGGGTCTTGGCGCAATACTGACCCTGAAAATGGGCGATGAACTCGCGGGTTTCGATGGCGCGCAGCAGATCTTCAGCCAGTTCGCGTTCCTGCCGCACCCTTTGATACAGCGGCTGGGAAAAGACCTCGAAACCGCCCTTGCCCTTTTGCTTGACCTGATAAAGGGCCAGATCGGAGTTGCTGAGCATTTTGTCCGCGTCCAGAAATGCATCCTTGCCTGATGAGATACCGATGCTCATGCCCAACCGACAGGTCCGCCCCCTATAGTCGATGGGGCGGTCAATTTCACTGAGGAGCTGTTTGGCCAGAGTTTCGGGGCGTGAAGGCTCCTTGGCGCTGTCGCACAGCAAAACAAATTCATCACCGCCGATACGGGCCGCAAATTCCCCCTCTTTAATCGCGCTTCGCAACAGGTCGGCTGTTCGGCGCAACATGATGTCACCAGCGGCATGACCAAAACTGTCGTTGATGTCCTTAAAGCCGTCGAGATCGATCTTGAGCATTTGCAGCGTTTCGGACATGAGGCTTGGCTCATATTCGCTGCCGGTCAGTTTCTCATCCAGATACCGCCGGTTGGGCAATCGGGTCAGGAAATCGTGCTTTGCGAGGGCCTCGAGGCGTGCCTTTGCCTCCTCCAGCTCCTGATTGCGCTCGTCGCTCTCGGTTCGCGCAAGACAGAGCTCCTTCTCGCGCTCGACGTCTGTGGTGATGTCCCAATTGAGCCCGACCAGCCGCCTGCCACCGTTTTCGTCCTTGAGAAAGGAACCGACCGTGCGAAAGTGTTTCTGCACACCATCCTGCATGGCCACACGATAATCGCTCCTGAATCTGCCCTTAGATTTCAGGGCTTCCCTGATTGCGTCAAGTGTGGCGTCTCGATCCACGATCGGAAGCCACGTCAGCAACGCCTGTAAATCGGAGTGATCTTTGCCTTCCGGATCAAGACCAAATTGCTTGAGGAAACGCCGATCCCATTTGGCAATGCCGGTTTTCGGGTCCATCTCCCAGACAGCAATCCCCGATGCGTCGAGGGCCAATTGCAAACGCTTGTTTGCGTCGGTCAGCGCGTGATCGCGAATGATCCGCTCACGCAGATGCACCAGACGATCCCGATAGAGCCAGCCGACGAAAAGAAATGGAATGACAATCAGCAAAAACGCCAGTGCCGCCACAAGACGGATCAACTTTGTGCGATGCGTGCCAGCCTGCCATCCTCCTTTGGGGATGGCCTTGAGAACCCAGCTGGCGAAGCCGAAGTCAACCACGGCCTCAACCGGCTGAGAGGCCAGCACCGCTCCGCTACCATAGAAAAGCGCACCATTTTCACCCTTGCCATCCCGCCCCAAAAGGGCAAAGGAGACATTGGATTGCTCATCAAGACCCGTATGGTCATAAATCTCGGCGATGTCGATAACCAACGAGAGAAGGCCCCAGAACTGCCGCCCCACAACCTTGTCGTCATAGTAGATGGGATAGCGAACGATGAAGGCCTCTCCACCCTGAATGAGTGCAACCGGGCCAGCCAGGGTCGGAGTATTTTCGTCTCGTGTCTTGAGGGCCAGCTCTCTTTGCGTCTCGTGTTTGCGAAGGTCGAGCCCTAGCACCTTGCGGTTTTCTTGCTCAGGATAGACCATTTTGACGACCATACCCGGTACACCGGCAATATTAATCAAGTGGCTGTGTTGATGAAAAAGATTGCGAGCCAAATCGGAAAAGTGCTCCTGATCGATATCCGGCTCGGTTGAGATCATGGCTGAAAGACCTCGCGCCAGTTCGATACTCGGCGACATGTGGGCCTGAAGCTTTGCGGCCATCACGGTTGCCTTGTTTTGCAGCGCCGATCGTTCTTGCTGCGCCTCGGAGCTCTCAGTGATGTGCTCGGCAAACAGGGTCGCGGCCACAAGGACAACCACGGCGATCAAAGCGGGCAGGTTGGCCGGATTCCATATGAGAAACCGAACTTGTTGCCATAAGCTGTTATTCGCCGAACCGTATTCGATCATCTCTTTGTCGGGCTCTTAAACGGAGAACTGAGGAAAGTTTCAACCGGGAGTTTGCTATGGAAATGTTGAAAAAGAGTGATCAATGTCCAATATCTGGTGGTTTGCCATAGGTGGATGCCGTGATCCCACGCGCCAGATTCGTGTTGCCGCTAGAGAACCCGCAAGGCCCCGGCGCTTTGCATTGTGCACCGACAGCCTCTAGTCCTTTGGTTGTATGGGCTCTGCCTTGTCATTTCCATCATTCGCACAATTGCGGTATCATGGTATGCTTTTACCCGGTCCGCGGAATGACTGGAACCTGACATGTCTGGCTTAATTTCCCCTTTCTTTATGCTGCTGCGCAAGCCACTGTTTCTTGCGCTCATCATCCCCATCGCGGGCTTGTCGCTGACAAGTCTCGCCACATCCGCAGTGGCTGACAGTTGCTGGTGGCACAACGGCTCTCTGATGCGTTTGAAGGCGCGCGGCAATGACCGCTGGTTCTATTACGAGCAGCCGCGAGCGGGATTGTCCGTCAGTCGCGGAACCCTGTTGTTCAATGGCAGCAAACAGGGCGACTGGTATGTGGGAACGGCGCGTGTCTTCTCCCAATATTGTCCGGGCAGTCCCCAGCCCTATCGCGCCGAAGGCCCCGTGGCGCCAAATCAGTTGCGGGTCACGGTTCAGGGTGATCGGGAAATACACAAACGATGCCGCCCCACAGGGCGCTGGACGTCGGACACGCTGGTCTTCACCTATGCCTATCGGTGCTGACTCTTCAGACAACAATGCTTAAGCAGGTGAGGATGTGATCAAAGAAAAAGCCGGTCAATGACCGGCTTTTTTGCGTCTCGAGCGATTTGAAGATAAACCGGGTGACCGGTTTAGATTAAACGCCATTTCTCAGTATGTTAGAGCCATTCTCGTGCACGGGTGTGCCCGATGTTGGCTCTAGTCCGGGCTCTTCACCCTTGTCACGATATCTCGTCACTCTTTCATAACTCGGGGCTTGGGCGCAAAGCGCGGTTGGCCTCCGGTTCGTTGTGGGTCGAGCGGAATTCGTGGGCCGGGTAGACGCCCAGAATCTTCAGTTCAGCGGAGAAGAAGCGCAGTTCCTCAAGCGCCAATTGAACAGAAGGGTCATCCGGATGACCTTCAACATCGGAGTAAAACTGGGTTGCGAAGAATTTGCCGCCCGTCTGATAGCTCTCCAACTTGGTCATGTTGACACCATTGGTTGCAAAACCGCCCATCGCCTTGTAGAGCGCGGCAGGCACGTTGCGCACCCGGAAGACGAAGGTCGTGATCACCGGTCCGGAGCCTCGATCTGCCTTGATCGGGTATTTAGACAGGATGATGAAGCGGGTCGTGTTGTGGGCTTCGTCTTCAATATTCGCCTTGAGAATATCCAGATCATAAACCTGTGCGGCCAATTCAGAGGCAATCGCCGCCTTGGACCGATCGCCCAGTTCTGCAATCTGTCGTGCCGAACCGGCGGTATCCGCCCCAACCACAGCCTTGACCCCAAGCTCGCGGATCACCTTGCGGCATTGACCAAGGGCCATGAGATGGCTCTGAACCGAGTCTACATCGGACAGCTTCGAGCCCTTGATGCCAACCAGCTGGTGACTGATGGGCAGGAAATACTCGCCAATGATATGTAGATCGGACGTGGGCATCAGGTGATGAATGTCGGCAACACGGCCCGCGACCGAGTTCTCGACGGGAATCATCGCAAGATCCGCAACATCGTTTTGAACCGCGTTAAAGCAGTCTTCGAAAGTCGACATGGGGATTGCGTCGCAGTCGGGAAAGACATTGTTGCATGCGATATGCGAATTGGCTCCCGGTTCTCCCTGAAAGACGACTTTCTTGGCGATCATAACGGCTCCTTGATAGATCATTGGGTCGCGGGCATGGCTCGCGAGCTGGGGGTTTTCTGGCGGACAGCTGCCGCCAGATAATCGCGTATCAGATAGCACGATTTGCGATGATGGCTCGCGCCTTTTCGACATCATCCATCGTATCCACACCAAAGGGGAAATCGTCGACAATGGCAACATCAATACGCATGCCTGCCTCGATGGCCCTTAGCTGCTCCAGATGTTCGCGGTCCTCGAGTTGGGACACCGGAAGTTCGCTGAAGGTCTCGAGCACGTTGCGGCGATAGGCGTAAAGACCGATGTGATGATAAAGTGTGCCGTCTCCATGAGGAGCCGTGGCGCGCGTGAAATAGAGGGCCTTGAGACGCTTTGGCGCCACTTCTGCCCCAACGACCTTGACAACATTGGGGTTGTTTTTCTGATCCTCTTCTGTGATTTCCACCGCGAGTGTCGCAATGTCGACGGCCTCGTCGGCGAGGGGCACCAGAACGCTGCGGATAATGGTCGGATCAATGGTGGGCAGATCCCCCTGAAGATCGACAACAATATTGAACCGATGATTGGGATCAAAGTGATCAAGGGCCTCGCAAATCCGGTCGGAGCCGGACGGATGGGCCGGATTGGTGACCACGGCGTCACCACCCGCATCGCGAATGGCTTGCGCGATCTCGTGGCTATCGGCTGCAACCAGAACCGGACCGATGTCCGCTTCCATTGCGCGTCGCCAAACCTGCACGATCATCGGAGCTCCGCCAATATCCATCATAGGCTTGTTTGGAAGGCGGTTCGAAGTCATGCATGCCGGAATCAGGACAATCGGATTGATGTCTTTGGTACCAAGTGACATGCGGATATCTCCCCAATATTGTTGAAAAGGGGTCTTTCTACCCCCCAAGTCGGAGTATCTTAGCCGCTATTCCTATGGACATTCATCCGGAAAAGCTAGTAGTTTCCGCAGCAAGTAGAAAACGCTATACGCAATTTGCTATACTGATGCTGTATCGCTCGCGTTTCCCAAATGACCCCGGAGCTAGGACCAATGAATTTTTTTGAACTCAACAAAGCCTTTGGCGCGCTTTTGATGGCCCTGATTTTCATCATGGTCAGTGGCATGGTGACTGGCTTCATCTTCAGCGCAGACGAACCTGAAACGCCAGGCTATGAGATTGAAGTCGCCGATGCCGGTGACACGGCCGCTCCGGTCGAAGAAGTCGAGAAAGTCGACTTCAGCGTCCTTCTGGCCGACGCCGACCCTTCCAAAGGGGAGCGTGTTGCCAAAAAATGTGCGGCTTGTCATACGTTTGAAGCTGGCGGTGCCAACAAGACCGGCCCGCACCTGCACGATGTTGTTGGCCGCGACATTGCATCTGTGACCGACTTCAACTATTCCGATGCGATGAAGTCTTTCGGCGAAGGCAAGACCTGGGATACGGAAACACTCAACGCTTTCCTGACCAAGCCCAGGGATCTGGTCGATGGCACCAAAATGGCATTCGCCGGTCTGAGAAAAGACGGCGACCGCGCCGATCTCATCAAATACCTTCAGACGCTGAGCGAATAATCACAATGCGCGACACATGCGCGCATGCTTGAAAGATGTGCTCAAGGCCGGAGTCTCCCTGGCCTTTTGGCGTCATGCGCGTCTTTTTTCTTTCTTACCTTTGTCGTCGTTTTCAGCATATTTTCAGCATCAGGGCAGCATCAGGGGTGGCCATCGGTCAGGCCGCGCCCCATCTGTGCTGGGAGTGCTTTGACCACTCCACCCGACAGCACGACCTTTGTTAATTGAAAAATCCCGGAGGAACTCCTAGATGCCAAATCCAGCCCATCAAGCGCTCATTCTCATTGATGTGCAAAATGACTTCTGCCCGGGAGGAAGCCTCGCCGTACCGGAGGGCAATCAGATCATCGATCGCGTAAACGCCCTTCAGAACGGGTTTTCAACCATCGTTCTGACACAGGACTGGCATCCCGATGGTCACCTGTCCTTTGTCTCGAGCCACGCAAACAAATCACCCTACGATATGATCGACATGCCCTATGGTCCGCAGGTTCTGTGGCCAGACCATTGCATTCAGGGCAGCGACGGTGCCCAGCTTCATCCCGGTCTTGCCACCAATGCCGCCAGCATGATCCTGCGCAAGGGCAGCAATCCGACCATTGACAGCTATTCGGCCTTTTTCGAAAATGACCACACCACCCCAACCGGGCTTGAAGGCTATTTGCGCGAGAAAGGCATCACGTCTCTGGTGATGGCCGGGCTTGCCACGGACTTCTGTGTTCGCTTTTCTGCCGTGGATGCCGCCAAACTGGGCTTTGAGGTCCATGTGGATCTCAAGGCGTGCCGCGCCATTGATCTTGATGGATCGCTCGATGCCGCCCTTGCCGACATGCGCGCGCATGGCGTCATCCTCAGTGACTAGCCAGCCGCGTCGATTTTGGACAAGAAATCTCTTGCAACAGGCTGACCGGTGCGTCAGCCTGTTACTGATTTGTCATTTGCACAAGGCCCTCTCATGACCACGGATCTCGCGTCTCGCGTCTATAGTCACCGCTGGAAGATCGATCCCATCGTCCGCTCCCTTATCGACACCGATTTCTACAAGCTTCTGATGGCGCAATCGGTTTTTCACAACAAGCCGGACGTCCATGTCGAGTTCAGCCTGATCAATCGCTCCAAGCATATCCCGCTTGCGGATCTGATCGATGAGGGCGAACTCAGGGCACAGCTCGATTATATCCGCACCCTGCGCCTGTCGCGGGGCGAAAGCACATGGCTGCGCGGCAACATGTTCTATGGCAAACGCTCCATGTTCCATTCCGACTTCATGGAATGGTTCGAGGAGCTGACGCTGCCGCCCTATCACCTCGAACGGGTGGGGGATCAATATGAGCTCAGCTTCGAAGGCCCGTGGCCGGCAGTGATGCTGTGGGAAATCCCGGCGCTCTCAGTGTTGATGGAATTGCGCTCCCGCGCCTCTCTGCAGAAGATGGCCCGCTTCGAGCTCCAGATCCTATATGCCCGCGCCATGACACGGCTCTGGGAAAAGGTCGAACGGCTCAGGGCGATCGGCGATATTCGGCTGGCTGATTTCGGGACACGGCGGCGGCATTCCTTCCTTTGGCAGGACTGGTGCGTTCAGGCCATGCGGGAGGGCCTTGGCGACAACTTCATTGGCACGTCGAACTGCCTCATTGCCATGCGGCGCGAGTTGGAAGCCATTGGCACCAACGCCCATGAGCTGCCGATGGTCTACTCCGCGCTCGCGACCAGTGATGAAGATCTGGCTGAAGCGCCCTATCGCGTCCTTGAAGACTGGCAGCGCGAGCATGACGGCAATCTGCGGGTCATTCTGCCCGACACCTATGGCACCAAGGGATTTCTGGAACGCGCTCCGGACTGGCTGACCAGTTGGACAGGAATCCGCATCGATAGTGGCCAACCAGCCGAGGCCGCCGAGACCGCCATCCAGTGGTGGCTTGACCGGGGCGAAGACCCAACGCAGAAGCTGATCATCTTCTCGGACGGCCTTGATGTAGACGAAATCGCCACGCTTTATAACCAGTTCCACGGGCGCGTTCGGATCTCATTTGGCTGGGGCACGCTTTTGACCAACGATTTCCGAGGACTTGTTGCCGAGGATGACCTTGCCCCCTTCTCGCTGGTCTGCAAAGCCGTGTCAGCCAACGGACGGCCAACGGTCAAGCTGTCGGACAATCCGAACAAGGCCATGGGGCCGCAAGATGAAATCGAACGGTACAAGCGCGTCTTTGGTGTTGGTGCCCAAAAAGCTATGGAGGTCATTGTCTGAATGAATGAAATGCCGAAACCCGAGGCGGGCAAGAAGGGCAAGCAAAGTTCGAAAGAGCGTGTCGCAGAGGCGGCAAGCCGCCTTGGCCTTGACGTTGAGATCAAGACCATGCCCGCGTCGACGCGCACCGCTGAGGATGCCGCTGCTGCCTGTGGCTGCGAAGTGGCCCAGATCGTCAAGAGCCTGATTTTCGAGCGCCATGATAACCAGCAACTGGTACTGCTGCTGATCGCCGGACACAATCGAGCAGATCTGGATGGCGCCACCAAGGTGATCGGATCAAGCCTTGATCGGGCCGATGCCAAGAAGGTGCGCGCGGAGACCGGTTTTGCCATCGGCGGCGTGGCTCCGATCGGACATTTGTGCGAGATGGAGGTCTATATGGACCCGGCCCTTCTCGCCTTTGATACGGTTTGGGCCGCAGCGGGTGCACCCAATGCCGTCTTCCGGGTTGCACCCGATCGGTTGCGGGACGTCACCGGCGCGACCTTGCTATCCTAGGCCTCAATGGCCTAGGATCGGTTCTTTCTTACCATAATTTCATGAAATTCTGTTCGATTCTGCCACATTACCGACCGATTGCATTTGAAAATATCGATTGATCAAGCCTCTGATTGAAGGAGACAAACCGTGCCTCATTCCTTGCGCCGTCGCAAGACCTCCGCTCTGCGTGCCTTGTGTTTCGCGCTGGCTTTCGTGCCCATCACAACCGTGGGCCTGTTTGCCGGATCCGGCGATGCAAAGGCCTTGGAATTCGAGACCTGGCTGCACGGCTCCTCGCTGATGGGTGAGCCCAAATACCAGCCCGGGTTCGAACATTTCGATTATGTCAATGCCGACGCGCCCAAGGGTGGTATTGCACGACAGGCGCTTCAGGGCGGCTATGACAGCTTCAACGTCATCATTCCCAAAGGCGAACCCGCTTCGGGCCTTGGTTATATCTACGACACCCTGATGACCTCGGCCTATGACGAGATTTCCTCGGACTATGGCCTCATCGCCGATGCCATGTATGTGGGGCCGAATTATTCCTATGTAAAATATCGCATCCGGGACGAGGCGCGCTGGCATGATGGCGAACCCATCACGCCCGAGGATGTGGTCTGGTCATTCGAGAAGCTGACAGAACTCAACCCGCAGCAGCGTTTCTATTATAGCCACGTCACCAAGGCTGAAGTCACCGGCGAGCATGAAGTGACCTTCACCTTTGATCAGGAAGGCAATCGCGAGCTGCCCCATATCGTCGGCCAGCTGATGATCCTGCCCAAACACTGGTGGACAGGCACCAACGAGAAGGGCGAGAAGCGCGACATCTCAAAAGGCACCCTCGAGCCACCGCTTGGCTCGGGTGCCTATAAAATCGGCGATTTTTCTCCGGGAAAATACATTTCCTATGTCCGGGTCAAGGATTATTGGGGCAAGGATCTCAACGTCAATATCGGCACCAGCAATTTCGATGAACTGCGCGTTGAATATTTCCGCGATGACACGGTACTTTTTGAGAATTTCAAATCCGGCGGGTATGATTTCCGCGTGGAGGCAACCGCCAAGCGCTGGGCAACGGAATATGCGTTTCCTGCGGCTGAGGATGGACGGGTCGTCAAGGACCAGATCCCCGACAAATCGTCAGGTGTTCTTGTCGGCTTCCTGCCCAACTTGCGACGCGAGAAATTTCAGGATCCGCGTGTGCGTGAGGCACTCAATTATGTCTTCAACTTCGAGGAAATGAACCGCACGCTGTTCTATGACCAGTATGATCGCATCAACAGCTTCTATTTCGGCTCCGAACTCGCCTCCTCCGGCACGGCAGAGGGCGAAGTCAAGGCGCTTCTGGAACCGCTTCGTGACAAGATCCCGCCCGCAGCTTTCGAGCCTTATACAAATCCCAAGGTCGAGAGCCGGGAAGACTTGCGCGACAATCTGAAAAAGGCGCTTGATCTGTTCAAGGAAGCAGGCTGGGAGCCGCGCACAGAAGTCGACATGGAGAACCGTCCAGAGGGCTTTCTGCACTCGGTGATGGTCACCTTGGGGCTGGCCAGCGATCCCACCAAGGTCGTGATGCGCAATGACAAAGGCGAAGCGTTCGAGATTGAGTATCTGCTGAACAGCAACAGGTTCGAGCGTGTCGCGCTGCGCCTGCAATCCTCGCTTCAGCGGGTCGGGATCACCATGACCCCGCGTGTCGTTGACAGCGCGCAGTATGTCAATCGGGTTCGCAGTCGCGATTTTGACATGATCTACACCGGCTGGCCCCAGAGCCTGTCGCCCGGCAACGAGCAGAAGGAATTTTTCGGCTCCGAATCCGCAGACCGCGAAGGGTCGGCCAATTATGTGGGCATCAAGAACGAGGCGGTGGATGAGCTGATCAACAAGGTGATCTATGCCGATGACCGGGAGACGCTGGTCGCGGCCACCAAGGCGCTTGATCGCGTTCTTCTGGCCAATCACTATGTCATCCCCGGCTGGACACTGCCAGCAACCCGGATTGCCTATTGGGACCGGTTCGGCCATCCAGATCCGCTGCCGATGTTGAGCGTGGGCTTCCCGACCATCTGGTGGTGGGACGAGGCCAAAGCCGAAGCGGTGGCTGCGAAAAACTGATCTTGCTTGCAGAAGCGCATGGAGCAATTCAATTGGACGAGCTCAACAGCGAAGGACGGCACTTGACGAAGGACAGAGACATCATGCCCCGCTCATGGGGGACCGAGCCGGGTGCTTCATCCGGTCTTGACCGGCGTGCCTTTCTGCGCTCCTCGGCTCTGGCTGCCGTCTCTGCGGCGGTGTTCGGTGCGGGTCTTGTCGGTCGGCCGCTTGTTGGATGGGCTGCCGCAGAACTGCATGGCCTGTCGGTCTTCGGCCCGCTCAAATATCCGCCCGGCTTTGTCCATTTCGACTATATCAACCCTGATGCGCCGAAGGGTGGGCGCTTTGCCTTCAATCCGCCAAGCTGGGGACTGAATGAAAACCCTCGAACCTTCAACACGCTGAACGGCTTCACGCTGAAGGGCGATGCACCGCCGCGCATCGGCCTCTTGTTCGATTCGCTGATGGTCCGCGCTCTCGATGAACCGGATGCCATCTATTGTCATCTCGCCCGAGCGGTCACCCTGTCTCCCGATGGCAATCGGCTGACGTTCTCCTTGCGCCCCCAAGCCCGCTTTCATGACGGCAGTGTCGTGACGCCGGAGGATGTGGCTTTTTCCTACAATCTGCTCAAGGAAAACGGGCATCCAGTGCTCAAGACGATCCTGTCTGAACTCGATGAGGTGTTTGTTGAAGGTGAACAAGTCGTGATGGCCTTTTCCGGCAAGCAGGGTCGTCAGGCCATGCTCAATGTCACCTCCGACATCCCGATCTTCTCCAAAATCTATTACAGTGAGGTGGATTTCCTCGCTTCCACCCTCACTCCCCCGCTGGGGTCTGGTGGGTACAAGGTGGGCAAGATGAAAGCTGGCAGCTTTATCGAGTTTCATCGCGATCCGGAGTATTGGGGGGCAGACCTGCCAACCGCAATTGGGCATGGCAATTTCGACGTCATCCGACTGCTCTTTGCGCGCGACCACACCATTCTGTTCGAGGCCTTCAAGAAAGGCGATCTCAATTTCTACGAGGAATTCTCCTCCAAGAGCTGGGCGACGCAATATGACTTTCCCGCAATCCTGGATGGCCGCGCCTACAAGCAGGAAATTCCTGACGGGCGCCCCTCTGGCGGGCAAGGTTGGTTCTTTAATCTCAGGCGCAGCAAGTTCGCGGATCCGCGCACGCGCGAGGCCATCGCCCTCGCATTCGACTTCGAATGGTCGAACAAAAATTTGTTTTACGGGCTCTATCAGCGCACGGAGTCCTTCTTCGAGCGCACCAACATGAAGGCCGCTGGGCCTGCGAGCGGCAAAGAGCTGGCACTGCTTGAATCCTATCGCGATCAGCTCAATCCGGCTGTGTTCGATGTGCCCTACAGCCCACCAGTCTCGGACGGATCGGGCAAGGATCGCAAATTGCTGGCCCGCGCCAATCGATTGCTTGCTGAAGCAGGCTGGAAGCGCCAAGGGGGAGAGCTGGTCAATGAAGCCGGAGAGCGGCTTGAGATTGAACTCCTGACCCCCAGTCCCGCCTTTGCGCGGATCGTCACGCCCTGGTCCAACGCCCTCGCCCTGCTGGGCATCAAGCTGACCTTGCGCCTCGTCGATCCCTCGCAATATCAGGCTCGGACCAGAGACTTCGATTTCGACATGACCGGCCTGCGACTGGCACTCTCGGCCAACCTCACACCGTCAACCCGGGATATCTGGAGTTCTGAGGCGGCTGACACCCCCGGTAGCTACAATTATGCCGGGGTCAAGGACCCGGTGCTCGACGCCTTGATCGAAACCGGACTTGCCGCCAAAACCCGTGAAGATATGGAAGCGGCGGGACGGGCCATCGACCGGCTCTGGCGTGCGGGCCATTATTGGGTGCCGAACTGGAACAAACCGGTGCATACACTCGGTGTCTGGAAGGGCCTTGGTTGGCCAGATAGTGCCGATCTTTATGATTTTAGCCCCGAAAGCTGGTGGTGGGCCGAAGATCAGCCCTCTTGATGCCTCATGGTTAACGAAACGTTGTGAGGCTTCGTGTCTAGATGACCCGAATGGCTTTCAATGGGTCGGGCCGTCAGAGCCCGAACAGACAATGGAGAGAGAATGAGCGCTTATATTCTGCGACGTCTCCTGCTGATCATCCCGACCCTCATCGGGATCATGGCAATCAATTTCGCGGTCATCCAGTTTGCTCCGGGTGGTCCGGTTGAAAAGATCATCGCTCAGGTTACCGGCACTGATGTGTCGGCAACGGAACGGATCTCGGGCAGCAGCGGCGACTTTGCCGGCACGGGCGCCGGACAGGGCAACGCCGGTGCCGATGACATCAATTCCAAATATCGCGGCGCGCAAGGGCTCGATCCGGACTTCATCAAGGATCTGGAAAAGCAATTCGGCTTTGACAAACCGCCACTTGAACGGTTCCTCGGAATGCTCGTCGACTATGCGACCTTCGACTTTGGCGACAGTTATTTCCGCGATATTGGCGTGCTTGATCTGATCATCGAGAAGATGCCGGTTTCCATTTCGCTGGGGCTCTGGATGACCCTGATTTCCTATGTCATTTCAATTCCGCTGGGGATCAGAAAGGCCGTGACGGACGGCTCGAAATTCGATGTCTGGACCTCGGCTGTGATCATCATCGGCTATGCCATCCCCGGCTTCCTGTTTGCGGTGCTCTTGGTGGTGCTGTTCGCCGGTGGATCCTTCTTTGACTGGTTCCCGTTGCGCGGGCTTGTTTCGGACAATTTCGCCGATCTCAGTTGGTATGAGAAGATCATCGACTATTTCTGGCACCTCGCCCTGCCGCTCATCTCCATGGCACTTGCCGCCTTTGCCACAACGACGCTTCTGACCAAAAACTCGTTCCTTGACGAGATCCGCAAGCAATATGTCGTCACGGCGCGGGCCAAGGGACTGAATGAACGTCAGGTGCTCTATGGACATGTCTTCCGCAACGCCATGCTGATCATCATAGCGGGCTTTCCCGGCGCATTCATCAGCGCCTTCTTTGGCGGATCCCTGCTCATCGAGACCATCTTCTCGCTTGACGGATTGGGGCTATTGTCCTTCGAGAGCGTGATCAACCGGGACTATGCGGTGGTTTTTGCGACCCTTTATATCTTTTCGTTGATGGGTCTTCTCATCAGCCTCGTCTCAGACATCACCTACATGCTCATCGATCCCCGGATCGACTTTGAAAGCCGGGAGGTTTAGGGATGAGCGAGACCACGATGACCAAGACCAAAAAAGTCAAGAAGCCGAGCTTCCATGACCGCATGTCGCCGCTCAATCAGCGCCGCTGGAAGAATTTCAAGGCCAACAAGCGCGGTTACATCTCGCTCTATCTGTTCGCTTTGCTGTTTTTCCTGACGCTGTTTGCCGAACTGATCGCCAATGACAAGCCGCTGCTGGTCTCTTACAAGGGCGAGTTGCTGTCGCCGCTGGTCTCCGACTATCCGGAGACAAAATTCGGCGGCTTCCTGCCCAATACCGATTATCGCGATCCGTTCATTCAGGACGAGATCAACAACAATGGCTGGATCCTCTGGGCCCCGGTACGCTACAGCTATCGCACGGTCAACCTTGATCTGCCGACCCCGGCGCCAGCTCCTCCGAGCTGGATGCTCGACATCGAGACCCGCTGTGCGCCCTTTGTCGATGGCGTCAATGACCGCAACTGCACCATCGGCAACTGGAACTGGATCGGCACCGACGATCAGGGCCGCGATGTTCTGGCGCGGTTGATCTACGGCTTTCGCATCTCGGTTCTGTTCGGGTTGACGCTCACCCTCTTCTCCTCGGTCATCGGTGTGACCGCAGGGGCCGTGCAGGGCTATTTCGGCGGCCTGACTGATCTCATTTTCCAGCGCTTCATCGAAATATGGACCTCTGTGCCCCAGCTCTATCTGCTCCTCATTATCGCAGCCATCATCACCCCGAGTTTCTGGATCCTGCTTGGCATCCTGTTGCTGTTCTCGTGGGTGGCACTGGTGGGCGTCGTGAGGGCAGAATTCCTGCGCGCCCGAAATTTCGAATATGTCTCGGCGGCGCGAGCGCTCGGGGTGTCGAACAGGACCATTATGCTCAGGCATCTGTTGCCCAACGCCATGGTGGCGACGCTCACCTTCATGCCCTTTATTCTCAACGGATCGATCACGACGCTGACGTCTCTCGACTTCCTTGGGTTCGGCCTGCCGCCGGGTTCTCCTTCGCTGGGTGAATTGCTGGCGCAGGGCAAGAAGAACCTTGAGGCTCCTTGGCTCGGCATCACCGGCTTTCTGTCCATCTCGATCATGCTCAGCCTGCTCATCTTCATCGGTGAAGCGGTGCGCGACGCGTTCGATCCTCGCAAGACATTTCATTAAGGGAGCGGAATGATGAACAAGACGACACCTTCCCAACCGCTTCTCAGTGTTGAGGACCTGTCCGTTGCCTTTCGGCAGGATGGAGAGGAAAAGCTTGCTGTCGATCGCATTTCCTTCGATCTTCAGAAGGGCGAGACCCTCGCTCTGGTGGGCGAATCCGGGTCTGGCAAGTCCGTTTCGGCCCTGTCGATCCTCAAGCTGCTGCCTTATCCCGCAGCCTCTCACCCGTCGGGCCATGTCTGGTTTGACGGAGAGGATCTGCTTCATGCCAGCGACAAGGCCTTGCGCGCCGTGCGCGGCAATCGCATCTCGATGATCTTTCAGGAGCCAATGTCCTCGCTCAACCCGCTTCATTCGGTCGAGCAGCAGATCGGCGAGGTGCTCTCTATCCATCATGGCATGGGTGAAAAGCAGGCGCGAGAGCGCGTTTTGCAGTTGCTTGATGACGTTGGCATTCACGAACCGGAGAAGCGCCTCAAGAGCTATCCGCACCAGCTCTCCGGTGGTCAGCGCCAGCGCGTGATGATCGCCATGGCCCTTGCCAACGAACCGGAACTGCTGATCGCCGACGAGCCGACGACTGCTCTGGATGTCACCGTGCAGGCGCAGATTATCGAATTGCTGCGGAGCCTGCAAAAGACCCATGGCATGGCGCTGATGTTCATCACCCACGATCTTGGCATCGTTGAAAAGCTTGCCGACAGGGTCTGTGTGATGACCGACGGCAAGATCGTCGAGACGGGGCTGACTGAGGAAATTTTTGCCAATCCGCAGCACAGCTACACCCGGCACCTCCTGTCATCCGAGCCGAGCGGCAGAGCACTGCCGGTGGCAGATGATGCCCCCATTCTGCTGACCGCTGACGATCTCAAGGTGTGGTTCCCGATCAAGCGCGGTTTCTTGCGCAAAACCGTCGGTCATATCAAAGCGGTGGACGGGATTTCCCTCAAGATCCGCAAGGGCGAGACCCTTGGTATCGTCGGCGAAAGCGGCTCGGGCAAGACAACTTTAGGACTGGCCCTGTTGCGGATGATTTCCTCGGACGGCCCGATCGTCTTTCAAGGGGCCAATCTTGAGGGTCTTGATACCCGCGCCATGCGTGACAAGCGCGGCGACATGCAGGTCGTTTTTCAGGATCCGTTTGGCTCCCTGTCCCCGCGCATGTCGGTTGAACAGATCGTGGCCGAAGGCCTGGCCATTCATGCCGCCAACCTCAGCGCTGAGGAACGCGACGCCAAGGTGGTCAACGCCCTCAAGGAAGTCGGGATCGATCCGAATACCCGGCATCGCTATCCGCATGAATTCTCCGGCGGTCAGCGCCAGCGCATTTCCATCGCGCGCGCGATGGTATTGGAGCCGAGCTTTGTCATGCTGGATGAGCCCACGAGCGCCCTTGATATGAGCGTGCAGGCACAGGTGGTCGATCTGTTACGCGATCTTCAGGCTCGTCACGGTCTCACCTATCTCTTCATCAGCCATGACCTCAAGGTTGTCCGGGCCCTGTCCAATCGCGTGCTGGTCATGCGGCAGGGCAAGATTGTGGAAGAGGGCGATGCTGAGCAGATTTTCGACGCGCCCCAGACCGACTATACCAAGGCTCTGATGGCCGCAGCCCTGCGCATGGAAACGGCACCTGAAGGGGTTGTCTCGGATTAGGCATCTCGGCTAAATCTCGTCCATCACCCAACAAGGCTCCGCAACAAGGAAGACCGATGAAGATTGCCCTTTATGCCCGCGGCTGGGACATGGCCGAATGGTCAGAGCGCATTGAGGCGGCTCTGCCCGGCTCAGAAGTTCGCACGCCGGATCGTCTGGGGGATGTGAACGAAATCGACTATGCCTTTGTCTGGAAGCCCGAGCCGGGTTTTCTCACCCAGTTTCCCAATCTCAAGCTGATTTGCTCCCTGGGCGCCGGTGTGGATGCTCTGTTGTCCGATCCGACCCTTCCCGCAGACGTCCCCTTGGTGCGGGTGATCGACCCGGATCTGACCAACCGGATGAGCGAATGGGTGCTGTTGCAGGTGCTGATGCATCACCGCAATGCGCTTGGCTGTCTCAAAGCTCAAAGCGAATCCCGTTGGGCCTTCCTTGAGGATCCGATCGCTGCCGATGTGCGCGTGGGGATCATGGGGCTGGGTGTTCTGGGTCTTGATGCGGCCGAGTAACTCAAGGTGATGGGCTATCAGGTCTCAGGCTGGAGCCGCTCACCCAAACAGATTGATGGTCTTGTCACCTATCACGGCAACGACGGGCTCGACGCCATGTTGGCAAAGACCGATATTCTGGTCTGCCTCCTGCCGCACACGCCTGAAACCGAGGGCATTCTCAATCTCTCCCTGTTCCGCAAGATGGCTAAGGACGGGGTGCTGGGTGGCCCCTATATGCTCAACGCGGGGCGCGGCAAGCTGCAGATCGAGGATGACATAGCCGCTGCCATCCAAGAGGGGAGCCTCAAGGGCGCCTCGCTTGATGTGTTTGAAGTGGAGCCTCTCTCCAAGGACAGCCCGCTCTGGTCCCTGCCCGGCGTTATCCTCACCCCACACAATGCGGCCTGCTCGAATGCCAATTCAACCGCCAATTATCTTGCCCGTCAGGTGATGCTGTTTGCCGAGGGCAAGGAGCCGGAGAGTCTGGTGGATCGCAGCGTAGGTTATTGAGGCTTCAGTCGCCGCAATGCTCTCAGCGCACCGAACTCGTTCGCCTTGATCCGCTCAAGGGCGGCGTCCAGAGGCTCTGCGGCGACGGCCATATGGTGACCGTTGGCGTGGAGCAGCGTTGCCGGATCGCTCATGATGCCCACGTGTCCGGGCCAGAAGAGAAGATCCCCGCGCATCAGTTCCGGCAAACCACCGGAGATATCAATTGCCTCGCCTGCGTCCGCTTCCTGCATCGAGGCATCGCGCAGCATGGGGATGCCCACCATCTCGCAAGCCAGCTGCACAAGGCCCGAGCAATCAATACCGAGAGAGCTTTTGCCCCCCCAAAGATAGGGCGTGCCAACAAGGCTTTCGGCTACAGCAACGAAATCCGCGGCCTTTTCATCCACTTCGGCCACATGCTGGGCAACGACCCAACCGGGCTCTCCCGTTGGCGTGACCAGATTGAGCAGCTTGCGGTAGCGCGTGTTTCGGGTGGTGACTTCCTCACCCAAAATCACCCCTGCCCCCATGGACAGGAAGGTGCCCGCCGGGTGTTTGAGGTCGGGTCCGGGATAGACAAAGGTGCGCACAGCGCTCACGCGATGGGTCGGTGCACCAGCCAGAAAATTGTCCCTGAGTTCGCCGCCGAACGGGCCTAGCATCGCCGAAGGCATATATCCGACATAGCCATCACCATCGAGCTGAACCCAGCTCCAGCCATCGTCGGTTGTCTCGAAGACGCGCACGACTTCGCCCAGAAGCGCCTGCGTGTCCAGCCCGCTGATCGGATTGGGCGCAGACTTGACGGGCGCGACGGGCATCTGCACGCGCATGATGCGTGGATCGACGAAGCGGTCTGCCTCCACCTGCCCTTCAAGGCGTTTGTCGGCTAGGTCGGGGCGAAAGGCATTGAGGGCGGGATTCAGCATGGTTGTTCAGTTCTTGGAGACATGGGATCGGCGGAGGTTCAGACAGGCGAAGGCTCGGCAGGTTCAATCCACGAGGGTGCGGCTGTTCTCGACGATCTTGTAGCCCAGTCGCTCGACATGAAGCGCGCCCTTGACGGTGCGCAGCACCACGACATTGCGCTTGTCCTTGTCGTCCCGGCGGCGGGTCAGAAGGCCAATGCGCCCCATCGTATCAAGCGCGCGCGTGATGGCGGGCTTGGTCACCCCCAGTTTGGCGGCAAGGCCTCGAACCGTGTGGGGCGGTGTTTCAAGATAGACGGTGAGCAGGACGGTCATCTGGCGCGCAGACAGATCGGCCTGTTCCTCCAACACAAGTTGATGGGTTACATCGTGCCACAATTTCAGCGCCTGACCGGCGCTCACATTCAGCGTCATGGAAAATCACTCGCGTGATGGCTGGCCACCACTCCATCGGCCCTGTCACACCCGACCAGCGAAGTGTGAGGAAACTTGTTTCGGCTCCGTATCAATAAAGGCTGATTCATGCCGATGGTGCAAGGCATCGGGGACCGAACGCGGCTTTCGGTCCCCTGCAATTGCCAACTTTGCGCATCATGCCTCGAATTTTGCCCGCAAGTGTGCGTAGATCGCGCGGATTGCCTGCGCCTCGCCGCCTTTCGGGCGGCCCGGTTGCGGCTTGGGTGCCCAGCCGTAGATATCGAAATGAGACCAGGATTTTGCATTGCTGACAAAGCGGCGCAGGAACAGCGCGGCTGTGATCGACCCGGCAAAGCCACCCGTCGAAATGTGGTTCACATCCGCAATATCGGAGGACAGATCTGCGTCATAGGGATCCCACAAGGGCATGTTCCAGATTGGATCCCACTGGCGTTTGCCTTCTGCTGCCAGATCGGCAACGAGCGCGTCGTCATCCGAATAGAAGGGCGGCAGATCCGGCCCCAGCGCCACCCGTGCAGCACCAGTCAGGGTCGCCATGTCGATCAACAGATCCGGATCCTCCTCGTCGGCCAATGCCAAAGCGTCGGCCAGCACCAAACGGCCTTCTGCGTCGGTATTGCCGATTTCGACGGTCAGTCCCTTGCGGCTGGGCAGCACATCACCGGGCCGGAAGGCATCACCGGAGATGGCATTCTCCACCGCCGGAATGAGCACTCTGAGACGCACCGGAAGCTTGGCGCTCATGATCATGGAGGCAAGTCCGAGAACGCAAGCTGCGCCACCCATGTCCTTTTTCATCAGCGACATGGACGAGCCGGGTTTGATATTAAGGCCCCCGGTGTCAAAACAGACGCCCTTGCCGACAAGCGTGATCTTGGGGTCACTCTCCTCTCCCCAGATAAAATCGAGCAGGCGTGGTGTGCGGATCGATCCCCGGCCAACGGCGTGGATCATGGGGAAGTTTCCGGCAAGTAGATCCTCTCCCTTGGTTACTTCAAGTCTCGCGCCATGGGTGTCGACAAGGCCGCGGGTCACCGCTTCGAGCTCTTCCGGGCCCATGTCATTGGCTGGAATATTGATGAGATCGCGCGCCAGCGTGCAGCCCTTGACCTGCCGCATCACGTCATCACGGTCGACAGCTTCCGGCCAATCCAGCTCGGGCATCGGCTTGGCATTTTCCTTGTAGCGATCGAAGCGATAGGCTCCCAGGTACCAGGCCAGAGTTGCCAGGAACAAGCCATGCGGATTGTCCTCGAACAAGGCACCGGTGATGTAATGATAGCGGCCGGCGGGAAGCTTGGTCGGCAAAGAACCGGTCAGAAACGGGGACCGCGTCTGAGCCGGTTTCTTGCCCAGGCCGAACAGCACAGCCAGCAGCTCTCCCGAAGCATCAGGCACAAGGCAGATTTCCCCTTCACTGGCGGAAAAGCCGGTCGCCTCTACCCACTGGGTCGCCGCGACGGGCAACCCTTTGGGTACAAGCGCTTCATTGCTGGCTTCAATGAGGTAAATGGGAACGGATTTCGTTAGGTCAGACATGTGTTTGTTCTTATCCAAATATTGTGGGGACCGGCATCTTGAATGCCGTGCGGGAACAAGAAGCATCCGCCGCACTGTTGGGTGCAAGACTAGTGCAAAGCGCGCGCGGTGAAAATAGCCCGCAAACCGCTCCGGTAAAATAACGAAACGAACCGGAGCTGACACCCCAGAAGATTGATGCAAATTGCAAGAATTAACCAAGCATTAGGGTTAATTCTTTATTGATAGGGAGACTGAAAACTCCGGCAGGCGCCGCATTGCGCCCGGCCAATGTAATTCAAGTGGTGTGAGGTTGATCCATGAAAGCCCAGATGAAATCCGCGCAGCGCCTGAGCTTCCGCAAGGCGATGCTCGTTACCTCGGTCGCGCTGCTTGTTGCGGTTGCGGGCTGTTCCAAGAAGAAAAGCGTCTCCTCCTCATCCCATCTGGGCAATGGATATGCGTCCGAACAGGCCCTGCAAGAGACCATCATCTATTGGGAAAAGCGCTACAAAAACAACCCGCACGATCCAAAAGTCGCTCTCAACTATGGGCAGGCTTTGCGTCAAGCAGGGCGCAACGAACAGGCTCTTGCCGTGCTTGAAGGGCTGGCGATGCGCCATACCAACGACAAGGTCATTCTTGCGGCCTATGGCAAGTCTCTGGCCACCGCTGGTCGTCTGCAGCAGGCGTTGACTGTTCTCGAGCGGGCCCAGACACCGACAACACCGGACTGGCGTCTCGAGTCGGCCATGGGCGCGATCTACGATCAAATGGGCGAATATAACAGGGCCCGCTCATTCTATGACAAGGCGCTGCTGAAAGCCCCCGAAGCGCCGAGTGTGCTCAGTAACTACGGGCTTTCTTATCTGCTCGAGGGCGACCTCGTTTCGGCTGAAAGTTATCTGCGCCGCGCGGCGATCCACCCCAAGGCGGACAGCCGTGTGCGGCAGAATCTGGCACTGGTTCTGGGGCTTCAGGGTAAGTTCGCCGAGGCCGAATCCATCGCCCGCAACGAGCTTTCACCGCAACAGGCCGAAGCCAACATGGCTTACCTGAAAAGCATGCTGCATGAACGCGGCACCTGGAAGCAATTGCAAAAACAAGGCTGAGAGACAAACGCTCGCCAAGCATAAAGGGGCCGCAATGGCCCCTTTTTTTTTGTTGTCTAGTGTGTGCTTGGGCTACCCGGCTCTAGAAGTGGCCGGTGAAATACTGCACGGCCACCGGTCCCAGCACGACGATGAAAATCGCCGGCAGGAAGAACAGGATCATCGGCACTGTGAGTTTGGGCGGCAGGGCGGCGGCCTTTTTCTCCGCTGCGCTCATGCGCTCGGCGCGGTTCTCTTCAGCCATCACGCGGATGGCATCCCCTAGAGGCGTGCCGTAGCGCTCGGCCTGAATCAACGACGTCATCACCGCTCGCACACTTTCAATCCCGGTTCGCCGACCGATATTTTCATAGGCCATGCGGCGATCCTGCAAATAGGAGAGCTCGGCTGTGAGGAGCGTCAATTCCTCGGCCAGCTCAACAGAGGCAGTGCCGATTTCCTTGGATACCTTCTGAAAGCCGGTCTCCGCCGTCATGCCCGACTCGACGCAGATGAGCAGAAGATCCAGCGCATCCGGCCAAGCCTGATTGATGGATTTCTGACGCTTGGCGATCCGGTTCTTGAGATACAGGAGCGGCGCGTAATAGCAGGCATAGGCAAACAACACCGAGATAAACAACCGGACCATTGTCGGGTAGTCTGGTTTGATCACCACGAAGATATAGAACAGCGCGACCGCCAGACCGATGATTGGACCCACGATGCGTGAGAACGTAAAAGTCATCAGGTGGTTTTCTGAGCGAAATCCAGCCTGCTTGAGCATGATCCTCGTGCCCTTGTCCGAGAAAGCATCCCGCATCTTGAACCGGTCGACGATGTTCATGACCAACAGCTTGGGCTCTTCACGCAAAGAAATCCGACCGTTACCACGTCCTTCACTGAGGGCAGCTCGCTCGCGTTTTCGAATTTTTTCGCGCTCCGATGCAACTGCCTTCATACGGTTATTGAGGCTATCCCCTTCCATGAAAGGCATGGCGGCAGCGATGATCGACGCAATCACGGCAAGCGCGGTCACCACGGCGAACACATCATTGAGTTCAAAGCCCATCATCAGTCGTTTCCTCGTCCTGCCTTGGTCATGTCATTGCGGCTGTCTGTCAAACCCCGTGTCCCATCGTCAGATTTCAAAGCTGACCATGTTGCGCATCACGAGGATACCCAATGCCATCCAGGCAAGGGTCACCGCCAGGAGCATGTTGCCCATGGGCTCGATGAACATGATCATGATGTAGTCGGGTTGTGTCAGATAGGTCATGAAAGCGATGATGAAAGGCATGACGGCAATGATGGCCGCCGATGCCTTGGCTTCCATCGACATGGCGCCGATCTTCTGTTTCATCTGGGCGCGCGAACGCAGCACACGCGACAGGTTGCCCAAGGCTTCAGCAAGCGAGCCCCCCGCCTCGATCTGGATGGCAATCACGATGGCGAAGAAGTTCGTTTCCGCAATCGGCACGCGCTCATGCATGCGGGGAAGAACCTTGTTGAGCGCCAGACCCATGGCCTGTTCGTCAATCACCTGCTGGAATTCGCTTTTTACCGGTTCCGCGGTTTCCGCCGCCGCAATCATCAAGCAATCCCCGAGCGGCAAACCGGTCTTGATGCCGCGCACGATAACGTCTACGGCGTTGGGGAATTCGGCGACGAATTTCGCCATCCGTTTCTTGCGTTTCCGGGCCAGCCAGAAATGCGGCAGGCCAAGAAACCCGACAAATCCAACGCCCAGCGCGATCAATGCTGACAGCCCGCCGATCATGGCAATGAAAAATGTCACTATTCCGGAGATGACGCTGTAGAGCCAGAATTGGCGCACCGTCATGGTCAGCCCGGCCTGTTTGAGGCGGGCCTTGAGCGTGGACTTTTTCTTGCTACCCTGCTTCTGCTGTTCTTCGATTTTGCGCAGGCTGGCCTCGATGTCCTTGCGCCGATCTGCGCCTGCCGTGCGGTTGCGTTTGTCGCCAATCTGAACCCGGTTCATGGCAATGGCGTCGATACGCTTGTTGCGGTTGAAATTCTTCGACAAGCGCGGATAGAACAGTCCCCAGGCAATGCCCAGAACCGACAGAACAACCAGAACAAACAGAGCGATCGTGATGATCAGGTCATTGCCAATAAAGCTCATGCTCGCTCCTCATAGCTCGAAGGCATCACGCTCGGCAGCCGCATCAAGGGCCGCAGCGAGGTCCGCCTCCTGATTGTAGTAGCGTGCGCGTTCCCAGAACGCCGGACGGCCAATGCCTGTGGACTTGTGCTTGCCCAACAGGTTGCCGTTGGCATCTTCGCCCAGGATTTCATAAACGAACAGATCCTGTGTGGTGATCACGTCACCCTCCATGCCCGTCACTTCCGTGATGTGAGTGATGCGGCGGGAGCCGTCGCGCAAGCGGGATGCCTGAACGATCACATCGACAGAACCGACGATCATTTCGCGAATGGTGCGGGTGGGAAGGTTGTAGCCCCCCATGGTGATCATGGCTTCCATTCGGGACAGGGCCTCGCGCGGGGAGTTGGCGTGGAGCGTTCCCATGGAGCCATCGTGGCCGGTGTTCATGGCCTGCAAAAGGTCAAACGCCTCAAAGCCACGCACCTCGCCGACGATGATCCGTTCAGGACGCATACGCAGACAGTTCTTGACGAGGTCCGTCATCGTGATCTGGCCCTCGCCTTCGAGGTTGGGCGGGCGCGTTTCGAGCCGGACCACATGCGGCTGCTGGAGCTGCAGTTCGGCGGCGTCCTCGCAGGTGACGATACGCTCGTCCCCTTCAATATAGTGGGTGAGGCAGTTGAGCAAAGTCGTCTTACCCGAGCCCGTACCGCCGGAAATGATCACGTTACAGCGAACCTTGCCGATGATTTGCAGGATGCGGGCACCCTCGCGGGAAATCGAGCCGAACTTGACCAGTTGATCAAGAGTCAGCTTGTCTTTCCTGAATTTACGAATGGTCAGGGTCGGACCGTCGATGGCCAGTGGCGGAGCAATCACGTTGACACGAGATCCGTCAGGCAGGCGCGCATCACAGATAGGGCTCGATTCATCAACCCGGCGTCCAACTTGCGAGACGATGCGCTGGCAGATGTTCATCAACTGGCCGTTGTCGCGGAACCGCACGTTGGTCAAAAAGACCTTGCCGCTTGTCTCGATGTAGGTTTTCTCGGCGCCATTGACCATGATATCGGCGATATCGTCGCGCGCCAGAAGCGGTTCGAGCGGACCATAGCCCAGAACGTCGTTGCAGATGTCATCAAGCAGTTCTTCCTGTTCGGCGATCGACAGAACGATGTTCTTCAGTGCGATGATTTCCGAAACGATGTCACGGATTTCCTCACGTGCGGTTTCGGAATCAAGCCGGGCCATCTGTGCCAGGTCAATGGTGTCAATCAGTGCGCCGAAAACGGAGGTCTTGATATCGAAATATTGTTCGGAGCGACCACCATTGCCGGTCTCCTCAACGGGCTGATAGTTCACCTCCACGGCCTGCTTGTAACCGCTCGCCTCTTCCGCCTTTTTGGGCGCAGGCTTAGGCGCCGCGGGCTTGGTTGCCTGCGTCGCTTTCTGTGTGCCATCCGTACCACGTTTTCCGAACATACTTTACTCTCAGAGTGTTACTTGGACTTTTTAAGTTTTCCCAGAAGGGGAGCGAACAGAGATTTGCTTGCCTTGGGTGCTTCGGTGCGACCGGTCAGGTCGGATGCGAGCTTGTCAAAGATGTCGGCGATCTTGCCACTTGCCGACAACTCACTGATCATCTGACCGTTGTTGGCGGCGAGACCGAAGGTTGCCGGATCAAAGGGAACTTCGATGAAGTCGGTTCGTTCGAGCGCCGCGACAAAGTCCTTGGCCTTGATCTCGGGCCGCTTCTGCATCCCGGTCTGGTTGATGATCAGGAAGGGTTCACGATCGCCGCGCCTTTCTTGCCCAATCAGGTCCAAAAGGTTTTTCACATTTCTCAGGTTGGCCAGATCTGGGGCCACCGTGATGACAATCTCATCAGCGCCGAGCAACAGATGCTTGTTCCAGGCACTCCATAAATGAGGCAGATCGAGGACGGTATAGGGCGCACTGTTTTGCAGAAGCTCGAGCATGTGCGAGAAGAACTCGTCATCATAATCGCAGGTTTGATCAAGCACGGCCGGTGCCGTAAGCAGGTTCAGGCGTTCACTGCACTTGGTCAGAAGGCGTTCGAGAAACTGGTCGTCCAGTCGGTCCGCCGCCTTGATTGCATCGGCAATGGTCTGGGGCGGATCTTCATTGAAATCCAGTCCTGCAGTCCCGAAAGCGACATCGAAATCGGTGATGATGACGTCCTGCTGATGGACGGTCGAAATCGCCCACCCGATATTGTGGGCCATGGTCGAAGACCCGACCCCGCCCTTGGCGCCAATGAAGGCAATGGACTTGCCCAACGGGTCATTCTCGGGATTGCTGAACAGATCGCTGAGCGCCTGAATAAGCTCGATCTGGCCGACGGGCATGACGATATATTCCGAGACACCACGACGAACCAGATCGCGATACATCTGCACGTCATTGATGTGCCCGACGAGCACCACCTTTGTGCCCACATCGCACACTTCGGCGAGACGGTCGAGGTCCTCCAACAGCTCCTCATAGGCCATATTCGCCTCAAGCAGGATAAGGTTGGGTGTGGGCGCTTCCGAGAAGAACTCGGTCGCGGCACGGATGCCACCGGACACGGCCTTGACGTGCACCCGGGCCATGCGTCTGTCATTGGCCACGGATTCTATCGTCGACAGGAGCTGAGGCGACTCGCAAAAGGCATGCATGGAGACACGCGGCAAAGGCCGGATATCCGTCAGTTCTTCAGGCGAGAGCTGGGAAAACTCCTGCTCGAATGCCTCGAGATCTGAGGGAACTTCAAAATTCTCGTTGGGCAGAACCTGATCACTCATCACTTCACCTTGGAGCTTTTGCCGGTGTCAGCACCCAGGTCTTCCGACCAGGTTGGCTCTCCGTTGCGGTATTTCTCGGATATGACGGAACGGCGGCTGGAATCACGCGCGTCCCAGCCTCGCGGCTGAACAAGATCTTGCGGATTGGCAACCATCGCTGCGAAATTCTGTTGCGTCGAACAGCCAAAATCAAAATGGGTGCGGTTGGCCATATCCATTGCCAGATCCTCAGGATGGGTTCCGCACGTCAGTGTCTTGGCCTCAATGCGAGGATAGGCGAGACGGATCGGCGCGTCGGTTGCATCAAGGGCCGAGTAGGGGATCATGTCGATCCGTCCGTGAGCCACACCCTGACGCATCAGATGGCTGCGGATTTTCCTTGCGACATATTGCGCACTCGATTCATTCTGCGCACCCGAGGGCACCATGATTTGAATGACCGCAGCACGCTCACGTAAAAAGTCTCTGGCAAAGCCGGAAATCGCTGATCGCGATGCCGGTGTCAGGTCCTCGCTGTGCATACCGACCGGGACATCGATGGTTTTTGCCGACTGTTGCAGCGTGATCGGGTGGCGCAGACGATAGTCGTCAGGCACCGAACCGGTGATCTCACGCTTGTTTGATTGGCAAGCGACCAGCAGCAGGGCGCAGGTCGCAATCCCTGCCATGCGCAGAAACCTCTTGCTGTTTCCCATTGTCTCAGCCCCAATGTGCAAGGTGTGGTGCATGGTGCATGTCTCAACTTCGTTGTTCATTGCCGGGCCCTATTCGTAGCTGTAGCCGAAGCGGCCGTGATATTTCACACCGCGCCGAGCGCCGCCGGAAACGTCATAGCGACGGATCAGCTTGCCCATGAAAATGGAGTTCATATCCGATGCCGGCTCAAGATTCTGTGTCGGCAAGGCGGTCTTGGAGCGCGAAACAGGTGCGACGATGTATGGCGTGACAAAGACGACCAGTTCGGTTTGAGCACGCTTGTAGTCAGAGGACCGGAAGAGCGCGCCGAGGACCGGAACATCCTTGAGTACGGGGAAGCCGTCGATATTCTTGCGGACCTCGTCATTCAGCAGCCCTGCCATCGCCATCGTACCGCCAGAGGGCAGTTCGAGCGTCGTTTCGGAACGGCGGACCTTCAGACCGGGAATCGTCAGGGCAAAGCCGTTCGTCTGACTTCCGAGCTGGATTGACGTTTCGGTGTCGATCTCTGAGACTTCTGTCTTGATTTGCAGGCTGATCCGGTTTTCTGAAAGCACAATCGGCCGGAAGCCGAGGGACACACCGAACTGTTTGAATTCAATGGAGATCTTGTTCTCGTCAAGACCAACGGGAATCGGGAATTCGCCACCTGCGAGAAAGTCCGCGCGTTCGCCGGAGATTGCTGTCAGGTTGGGCTCGGCAAGGGTTCGAACCAGACCATTTCGCTCCATGGCCCTCAAGTTGGCCTGAATAACGTTGCCTCCGCCCCCCAGACGCAATCCGAGTTCCGTATTGGACAATTGCAGCTGGCTGGCAGAAAAAGGCGTGTCGACAATGCCGGCCAACAAGGCGCCGCCGCGCGATCCCTGTCCGGTCAGGCTGATGCCCAACTGCTTGGTAACGCTGCGCTCGACTTCGGCGACCACGACACGCAGTTGAACCTGCTCGCGGGCTTCAACGGCGATATAGTTGCTGACCAGTTTGGCGTCGCCAACATAGCTCACGGCAAGATCTTTTGCCTTTTCCGCGTCGGACGGGTTGCGAACATGACCGCTGAGCACAACCCCCTCACCAACGCCTTCGACCTTGATGTCACTTCTGGGAATGGTCCGGCGCAGAAGCGCAGTCAAAGCGGAATTGTCACGCGCAACGTCGATGTCGAAGCTGGCGATCTGTCTGCCCTTGCCATCAAAGAGCACAATGTTGGCCTGCCCCACCTTGTTGCCGATGACATAAACGCGGCGGGTGCTACGTACGACCGCATCGGCGATGGTCGGGTTGGAAACCAGAACATCGCGGACGTCCCGTGGCGTCTCGATAACAATCGACTTGTTGAGGCCAACCGTCAGATTGCGGCCATTGGCACTGGCTGCCTTGAGGCGCATGGTTGATGCGGCCTCAACAGGTGTGATTGTGCCCATCGTCAGGGTCATCATGATGGCCGCGGCAATCGCCAGGAACGCATGCATCGCCTTGGCGAATGGCGGTTTCACGCCAGCCACTAAAGGAATTGAGCGCGCGGTGTCGATCATGGTCCCGAACTCCAAAACTTTACTCATTGCTTCACGGTCCTCTTGATCAGATTGCCGTTTCTCACGAGCGTGATCGTTCCACTTCTGTCATCCACGTCCGGATCGTCGCCCTTGGCGTCTTCCAGAGAGCGCAAAGCAAGGGCGAGTTGCCCCTGGCGCTGGGAGGTGACGAGGACTTCACTCTGGCTCGGCGTCAGTTCGAGGGTCGCGGTTTCTCCGACGACGACTTTCTGGCCGTCCTGATCCTCGACCGTCTGATCGATCGCCAGCACACGGATGTTGCTAAGGATCGTCTCGGAGGCTACGCCCCGGTTGCTTTCGACTGTCAGGATCACATCAACCCTGTCCTTGGGCAGAATGAAACCGCCGGCACTTGTCTCCGGGGAGATGCGGGTCGCAACGGCGCGATAGCCCTTTGGCAAGATCGAGGCCATCATCCCCTTGCCTGCCGTGGCGATCTTGGCTTCATTGATCGGTTCACCGCTGAGGAAAGAGCCACGCGCAACCGAGCCAAGCAATTCGCTGTCGGCCTCAGGCCGCTTGCTGCGAAGGATGAAACCCGGGCCAGTGCTGCCCACTGGCCACTTGCGCCAGACAAACATGTCCGCTGTCAGATTGCTTCCAAGGGGAATGTTGTTCGCAGCCGTCAAAACCTCATCCATTTTGATCTGCGGTGCTTCCTTGGTGATCACCACTGGTTCGGACTTGTCACCGCCACCCATCGATCTCGCAAGGATCAGGGCGAACAATCCTGCAATAAGTGCAATGGCAATTACGGCAATACGCGCTACTTTCATGTCCTTGGTTCCCATGGATGCTAGGCGACAGACGGCATTCGAGCGCACAGGCGCTCCTGACACAGTGTCCAACACTTATGGTTAACGACAGGTAAGCAGGTATGATTAATATAAAGTGAAACTTGCAATTTGCGGCTAACTTAGCCGAAATTTACTCGCTTCTATAAATGTTTCTCTGAAGGTTTGGACTTGGGAAATTCCGTACAAAACTCGCCGCAAAGGCACGTGTACATTGCGGCTTCAGAGTTTTCGGCACCGGCGAGCCCCATTTCAACACGGCTGGCTGATCAGGAAATGCTTGCAAGATGGACGCCGGTCGACATCCAGTCGGACATGGCATAGAACTGCAATCCGGCCGCCGACAACGCAAGGCCGTAGGGGATACGTTTGACGTTGTGAAGGCGCAGCGCCCAATCCATCTTGAGGATGAACTCTGGGAGAACCTGTGCGCGGAACATGACGAGGACGAGAGCCAAGACCGTCCCGTAAATCGATGTGGCAGCGAAAAACCAGATGGTCAGACCAGGGCCAAGCCAAAGGGCTGCTGCTGCTGCAAATTTCGCATCTCCGCCGCCTATCCACTTTTGCATCCAGAAAAAATAGCAAACGGCGAGCGTGACAATCGAGACACCGACATGGGCAAGAGCCGTGGTCCAGGACATATCGACGCCCCAGGCAAAGATCGGAAAGGGCAGCAATAAAAGAAGAGCGATGCGGTTGGAAATGCGCATGTTGAACAGGTCCGAGCTCCCTGCATAGGCAAACACCAAGGGTGCAAAGAGCATCAAGGCCCAAGCGAAAAACGTGTCCAACATCATACAGCCCCCATTTGCATCCGACTTGACAATCCAGTGTTTGCGGATCGCTCAAGCAACTCTTGTCCCGAGCGAAATGCTAGACGAAACTCATTACCAAAGGATTGAAATAAAAGGAATAATTGCAATCAAAAACGAAAGGCCGCCCGAGGGCAGCCTTTCGCTTATTTCTGGTCGTGTGCAGCCGATTAGCTGACGACAGCACCCTGAAGGGCGGTAGAGATACGACCCATCAGAAGGACGATTTCGTCGCGCAGGGTTCCTGCAGCGGTTACGATACCGATGCCGATCAGGCCAGCGAGCAGTGCGTATTCGATTGCGGTTGCACCGGATTCATCTTCGATAAAACGAGCAAAATTTTTCATGGTTGGACTCCTAGTATTCCACGTTTTGACAGCTCTTCCATCCTGAGGCATATGCTTTTTGCATTAGGAAGATCGCCTCGGACAAATAAACTTTTATTCCGAACCTGTTTCCAAGTAGTTAAATATGCCCCTAAAAGCGGTAAAATACGAACCTTCCCGTTATTATAGTTAAAATTTCATAACTTAAAACTCAGAAATCAGAGCAAATATCGCAGTTAAATTTTAGTGAAAAGAATTTAAGCTTCGTATTTACTTAGTATATAATGATTAATGCAATTTTAAATCAACTCAACACTCAAACATCCATTGTCTGAATCATAATTACACTGACTGATATTGACGAAATGGCGCTGACTTTGCGTACTGTTTTTCTGGACAGAGACGCTCTTTAAGTCTTCCTTCACCAATTTTTTTCATCCTTGACCAAGTTGATCGTAGCTGCGCCTGAAAAAACCTTCATGGGTGCCGTGCTGCACGCACATCGAGATCTCTGTGCGATCATTGCTGTCAACCTATATCAAGGGGAAGATCCGGCCCCTGCCCTGCAACCGGTTCGACGGAGTTAGGTATGAAAGTCGTTTCTGCTGTTTCAGCACTTGTCCTGTCTGTACTGCTTCTGGGCAGTTCGGTTGCCTCCGCCCAAGACTATCCCATGATTGACGTCAAGGTTGATCGGGCCAAGGTGATGCGCGTGTCGCGTCCTGCTGCCATGATCATCCTGGGGAACCCAGCCATTGCCGATGCCACGATCAAGGACAGTCAAACCCTGATCATCACCGGCAAGCAATTTGGCACCACCAATCTGATCGTTCTGGATTCCGACGGGGAGCCGATCGCCGATGAGTTGCTGCGGGTCTCCTCTGCGACGGACAGCCATGTCGTGATCTACAAGGGAACGGGTCGCGAAACGATGGCCTGCTCACCCTACTGTGAACCGGTCTTCCGCGTCGGGGACAACAATGACAAGTTGAAGGCCCTGGCGGGCCAGATCACGGCCTATCGTGACATGGCCAATGGCGAGGCCACCAACATGCAGCAGGAAGAATAGTTCACGGACGTGGTCTGATCGGCGAAGGGACTGTTGCGGCTGACCTTGCGGCCAGCAACAGGCGGATTTTGGCTGTCTCAGGTCAGCCTGTGGCCTTCATTAACCAACCTTGCCAATCATTCCTAAACGATTTTCTGGCATCGTGGGTTCAAAATACGGGGCACATTTTCCGGCCCTGTCAAACCGCCATCCTTGCAAGACCTGATGATGGGGCGGCTCCGAGCTCCACTTGGAAAAAGCAGGAGCCCTTCTCTGTTTTTATTTTTCGTGTGAGGTTCATTGATGCGATCCTTGTTCATACCAGTGCGCCAATGGCACGACCGCAAGCACGGACCGACCCCGCCTGCTGTGGCGTCCCGTTTCAGCAGGGATGAAGATGGCGCGACAGCCGTCGAGTTTGCACTGGTTGCAGCGCCTTTCTTTGGCATGTTGTTCGTGATCATTTCGATTGCCCACTTTTTCTGGACTGGTGCATCATTGGAAGATGCCGTCCAGGAAGCCGGGCGACAGATCAGGGTCGGGCGCGTCGAAGCCGCAGGAATGGGACAGGGGGAATTCAAGGATTTCATTTGCACCTATCTGACCATCCCCAAAGCGAATTGCCTCGAGAGCATCCTGATCGACGTGGAAAGTTCACCTTCGCTCGCAGGATTATCAACGAATGCTCCCGAGGAGGACAACGAGCAATATAATCCGGGCGATGGCGCTGACTATGTCATCGTCAAGGCGACATTGCCGATCACGGCATTCAACAGCCTGTTCGACCTTTTGGCCACGTCGAATGACGACAAGCCAAATCGTTTCGTCCTGACATCCGTCACAGCCTTTCGCAACGAACCCTTCAACTGATCTGGCCCTGACTGCAAAGAACAGACGCTGCAGTCAGCAATCCGGGCAACCAGCCTCAAGCGCGTTTTCAGGTAACCGAGATGACAATTCTGAGCAAGATTCGGTCTCACTCCAGACCCTTTGCAAAAGACGACAAGGGCCTCGCTGTTGTGGAGTTTGCACTCATTCTGCCAATCTTTGCCTTGCTGATCGTTGCGACGTGGGAGGCAACGAACGCCATTGCCGTGAAACGCAAGGCCTCGCTTTCAGCAGCGATCATCGCGGATCTGGCCACTCAGGGTAATTCCTTCAGTGCGGAGGACTGGAACAGGGTGTCGGATATTTTCGACAAAGCCATGTTCCCCTATACCCAATACACCAAGCGGGCGAACCTGATTGGCTTGAGAGTGGATGCGAGAGAACGGGTCACCGTGGTCTGCAGCTTTGGCACACAAATGCTGGATGAGAATTCGCTGCCCGAGGGACTGATCATTGCGAACAGTTTCTACATGATGGCGGCGACGGAAGTCGACTATACGGTTCTCTATTCCGGTCGGTCTCTGTACGGCGACGCGAGAGGCTTCACCGACATGACCTTCCGGGACAACGCCATCTTCACACCCCGGATTTCATCGGCCATCAACTGCTCCTGAGCCTTGCGGTCCAGATCCTGTCCCTCACCGCACCACCGCTCACCGCCTTGACGTTTCCCCTATTTCGCCGTTGCGATCTTGACGATGGGGTCATAGTCGTCAACCGAGACGCGGCGGAACCCACCATCGTGATAAAGCTCGATGGCATCATAGGCAGCCGGGTCCTTCGTGTTCATCGCCGTCAGGGCAGTGATGAGATCGGCGCGGTCCTGTTTGGGCATGTCCGCATGCACAACGTGCGGACCGGCTGGAATGGCCGGAGAACTCCATATGGAGATGAAATCGGGCCTCTGGGTCGTCCCTGTGTTGGCCTTTCTTTCTTCCAGAAAGGCCGAAACAGCACCGGGGCTGTCAAACAGGCGCTGGCTGTATTGGGTCGAGGACCAGACCAGAGCCGCATCCACTTCGCCCTTTTGCAACAAGGACAGAGCCTCCTGAGGGGTATCGCGGCTATACACCACCGCCAGATCCCGGTTCGGGTCAAGGCCAGCCCGCTGCAGCTCGCTCAGCGCCATATGATAGGGCAAGGCGCCACTGCGGGACGACAAGGCCAACGATCGGCCCGTCATGTCCGCCAAGCTCTTGATGCCGCTCTGGGCGCGCACGATCATCAGGATGTAAATCCCTTCCGGTGCCGACTGAGAAACGGGGGCGACCAAAGGCAACAAACACCCGCAAGCTGCCTGCGCCATGGCAAAGGCTCCTGCCGGGTAGGTCGCATAATCGATCTGTTTTGACGTCTGCGCGCCCATCATTGCCTTCATATCGGTAAAGGCGATGATCTCCACGGGACGCGACAGCTCCCTTTCCAGATAGTCGCGAAAGGGTTTGATGCGCCGTTGCAAATAGGACGGTCCTCGCTCGGCCATCAGACCAATGCGCAGGGTGTGGGTGTTATCGATCAGTTCGATCTGATTGTCGCTGCTCTGGGTGAGAGCCTCTCCCAAAGTCTCGATGGAGGATGGAAGCGTCTGCTCTGGTGCGCCGGTCAGATCAACAATTGGCTCGCCGTTGATATCGGCATCGGTTCTCGTGTTCATGCCCGTGTCGGGGCTGGCTCGCTCCGGCGCTGGTGCGACAAGATCGCCCAACTCCCTGCTCTCGACGACGTCCTGCGCCTTTACTCTGGGCGTCAGAGCGGTGAGCCCAAGAACCAAGAGCACCAACAGGAACAGGGCTCTGGAGCCTTTTTCCTTCAGGACGGCTGTTGCGGATGCATGGGTCTTAAACATCAAACGGCGGCTCTCTTAACGGTTGGTCTGGCTGTTGATCTGGGCTGATAGTATGGGATCGAATCATATATTGGTCATCTTGCGGTGATACGCCTTCTGGATCAATCACAATAGCCTTCATGCTTGGAGTTGGAATGAACAAGAATCCGTCAATCGTGGTCTTCGATATCGGCAATGTGCTGCTGCGTTGGGACATGCATTATCTCTATGAATCCTATTTTCAGAACCGTGACGCGGCGCAGGCCTTCATTGACGAAACCGGTCTGGAAGCCTGGAATCTGGAACAGGATCGTGGCCGGAATTGGGAAGAGGCCGAAGCCGCGCTCATTCCATCCTTTCCGCAGTATGAAACCGAGATCAAAGCTTATCGCAAACATTGGCAACATATGGTGCCGGGTGTGATTGCCGGAACGGTCCTGATCAAGGAACGGCTCGAAGCATTGAACACACCGCTTTATGCCATCACCAACTTTGCCGCTGACACCTTCGCAGAATGTCAGGACCGATTTCCGACCCTGAAGGCCTTCATCGATATTGTGATCTCGGGGGATGAAAAGCTCATCAAGCCCGATCCGGCAATCTATCGGGTTCTTCTGGAACGCAACAATCTGGATGCCTCGGATTGCCTGTTCATCGATGACAGCGCAAAGAATGTCGAGGCCGCGCGGGCGGTTGGCATGCATGCCCATCACTTCACCAGCCCCTATCTGCTGGCGCAGGATCTCAGAGGCTACGGTTTCGACGTCTAGGCATTGCCATGAGATGTTCCGCTCGCCATGGCGGGCGGGACCAAACCTCAGCTTTCAAGAATGAGTTTGCCGTTTGAAAAGCGGAAGCTTTTGAGTTTCTTCAGATAACTCATTCCCATCAGGCTGATACCAAGCGCGCCTTTCGGGGCGATGATGGCCTTGATGTTTCGCTCTTCGGCCTCTCCGATCCGCACCGATTGCAACTGTGCCCGCGCATTGTACATGCGCCCGTTGGCCGTGTTGACCGGGACCGTGAAATCGGATTTTTTGGGATATAACCCCAAGCTTTTCGCATCCTCGTAAGTCAAGGCAACGACCGTTGCGCCGGTGTCGATAACGACACGGATCGGGCGGTTGTTGATATAGGCCTTGACCACATAGTGGCCACTGGAATCCGCCCGCAGCACCGCTCGGCCACTGCGCCGGACTTTCTTGGCGGGTTCCTTGGTGCTCACATAGGCTGAGGGATCGCTTGTGCCGCCCGGCTCCATATAGCCATTCTCGACTGCCCATTTTTGGGCCAGCGGGGGAATGACGCTGAAGACGCCAATAGCCAGTATGGCAAGAAAAATAAGGCGTGCCATGATGGACGTGTCCTGTTGCCGTGAGTTTTGGACACAGTGACAGGCAAGCCCAACCATCCGGTTAAGACGCCACCGGATCAGCGTGCATTTCACCGCTCAGCGTAAACGGGATATGAACCCGCCCAAGCGGGTTCATTCCAGGACACCGATCCGCACCAAAAAGCTACTTGGTGCCATACATCCGGTCACCGGCATCACCGAGGCCGGGCAGGATGTAGTTTTTCTCATTCAGCTTCTTGTCGATGGCCGCAGTGATCACTGGCACGTCTGGATGAGCCGTCGTGAAGGCATCTATGCCTTCAGGAGCAGCCAGAAGCGACACAAAGCGAATGTTTTGCGCACCGCGCTCCTTGAGCTTATTGATTGCCAGAACGGCCGAATTGGCCGTTGCCAACATCGGGTCCACCGCGATCACCAACCGATCTTCAAGATCTTCGGGCGCCTTGAAATAATATTCGACAGCTTCGAAGGTTTGAGGATCGCGGTAAAGGCCGACATGGGCAACGCGCGCTGCCGGCACCAGATCGAGCATGCCTTCAAGAAGACCGTTGCCAGCCCTCAAGATCGACGCAAAGACCAGCTTTTTGCCCGAAAGGGTTGGTGCCTTCATTTCCATCAGAGGCGTTTCGATGTTCTTGGTGGTCATTTCCAGCTCACGCGTGGCTTCATAGCAAAGCAGGTGAGAGATCTCGCGCAACAGCTGCCGGAAGGACGCGGTCGACGTATCCTTTTCGCGCATGATGGTCAGCTTGTGCTGCACCAGCGGGTGGTTGACGACGGTTACCTGCTCCATGGCCGAATCCTTCGTATTTCTGGTTTGGGGACATCCCCTCTTCTTAGCCGATGGCAAGTCAAAAGGGCAAGAAGCAGGCATCATGCTTTGCGACCCACGAACCGCTTTCTTGATGCGACTGTTAACAAATGCGATCAGACCGGATGCGAAAGCCGGGCCAGCAACTCTGACCGGGTGGGCTCATCGACAAAGGCTGCCTCGAAGGCCCGCCGGGTGAAGCCTTCCATGGTGGCGTGATCCCAGTCATGAAGGGCTTGCAGGGCGTCGTATTCCTTGCCGATGGACGTCGCAAAGAAAGGGGGATCATCAGAGGAGACGGTTGTCTTGACCCCTGCGGCCATCAGCTTTGTGAGCGGATGATCGGACAAGGATGGATAAACACCGAGCGCCACATTCGAATGCGGGCATACCTCCAGCAGGATCTGCTCATCCTCCAGCCGTCGCATCAGGTCGGCATCCTCGCTCGCCCGAACGCCGTGACCGATACGCGTCACCGGCAGATGATCAAGGGCGTTGCGGACGCTCTCCGGTCCGCCAAACTCTCCAGCGTGGGTGGTACAGGCGAGCCCCGCATCGTGCGCAATCTCGAAGGCTGGTTTGAACGCAAGCTGCGAATGCAGGCGTTCGTCCCCTCCCATGCCAAAGCCGGTCACAAGCGGATGCGGTCTCGCCGCCACGCGTTTTGCCACTTCGATGGCCGGTTCCGGCCCCATGTGCCTAAGGCACGTGACAATGAAACGGGCATCGATGGGGAACCCTTGAGCGGCGCATGTCTCGCGGGCGCGCCGCAAGCCTTCGGTGACGCCTTCAAGGAGGTTGTCGTAGCTCATCCCCAGAAGTGCGACATGGTCAGGCGAGAGAAAGAACTCAGTATAGGCGCACCCTTCGGCAGCGTTGCGCAGCAGATAGTCCTCGGTGAGGTCGGCATAATCCTCAGGCGTGGTGATAACGGCAGCCACCCGATCATAGCATTGGAGGAAGGTGGTGAAGTCTTCCCATATATAGGTCCCATCCGCGCGCATGATGGCGTCAAGGTTGGTTCCGTGCCGCGCGGCGAGCCTCTGCACAAGTTCCGGATGGGCTGCCCCTTCAATATGGACGTGCAATTCGGCTTTCAGAAGGGATTTGCCTGAGGATTCTAGCGCTTTGGATGCCATGCTTTGTCCGTTGGTTCTGTCGTTGTCGTTTCAGGACTCTTTGTCGCCGAGCCACTTGCAATGCCATTCTGTGGTCTTGAGGCGGCGCTCACATCGGAGCCACTGACCACAGGCGTGCTTGCCCTTGAGCATGCGCATCTGTGGGGCGAAGGCCTCCTTCATGGGCCACATCGTGTGAGCCGCCTCTCTGGGATCAACAGGGCAGGTCTTGGTGTCATCGGCCCTGACTGGTGCTGGTCCAGCGACGACGAGAAGGACTGCAGCAACCCCGATCAGGCCATTTGTTTTAAGCATCATCCCTTTCATCCTCATGCCTTGAGAAAGGATGTGCCGTGCTTGCCGGGGGTCAGTCCCAGATGGTCGGCCACAGTCTCGCCGATATCGGCAAACGTCCCGCGCTGACCGGCATAGCGTGCCTTGATACCCGGCCCGAACATCATCACCGGCACCTGTTCGCGGGTGTGATCGGTTCCCGGCCAGCTCGGATCACAGCCATGATCGGCGGTCAGGATCACCATGTCGCCGGGCTTGAGAACAGCCTCCAGTTCGGGGATGCGCGCATCGAAGTATTCCAGCGCGGCGGCATAGCCGGGAATGTCGCGCCGATGACCATAATGCATGTCGAAATCAACGAGATTGGAGAAGACCAGATCGCCGTCTCCCGCCTCGGATATGGCCTTCAGCGTGGTCTCGAAAATCTGCGGGTTGCCGGTGGCCTTCATCTTTTTCGTCACGCCTTGGGCGGCGAAGATATCGGAAATCTTGCCAACAGCAAACACTTGACGCCCTGCCGCCTTGGTGCGGTCCAGCAAGGTCGGCTCGGGCGGCAGGACCGAAAAATCTCGCCGGTTGCCGGTGCGCTCGAAATCGGCTGGTGTCTCGCCGATGAAGGGCCGCGCGATGACCCGGCCAATGTTGTAAGGCTTGACCAACTCATAGGCAATTTCGCAGATCTCATAGAGCCGCTCGAGGCCAAAGTGCTCTTCGTGGGCGGCGATCTGATAGACCGAGTCCGCGCTGGTATAACAGATGGGCTTGCCAGAGCGGATATGCTCTTCTCCCAACTCGTTAATGATCACCGTGCCCGAGGCATGTTTGTCGCCAAGGATACCTGGCACGCCCGACTTCTCGATAAAGGCCCGGGTCATGTCGGCGGGAAAGGTCGGCTGCTTGTCCGGGAAATAGCCCCAGTCAAAAGGCACAGGGACGCCTGCGATTTCCCAATGGCCGGACGGGGTGTCCTTGCCCTTGGAAATCTCAAGTGCGTTGGCGCAGAGCGCTTCTGGCTCGCCCCTGTAATCAAGATTGGCCGGGCGCGCACCGGTTGCCTTCTCGGCAACGAGGCCCAGACCGAGCCGGTCCATATTTGGCAGGCTCAACGGGCCAGAGCGCAAACCTTCCTTGTCGCCCTTGCCGTTGGCGCAAGCAGCTGCGATATGGCCAAGGGTATCCGAGCCCTTATCGCTCTCAGGATGGCCATATTGGTCGGCGTCGGGCGCGTTGCCGATGCCAAAGGAATCCAGAACCAGTAGAAATGCCCGTGCCATACCGTTCTCTCCTGTTAAGTCAAAGGGAGCGGCACGGAAGACACCGACCGCTCAACCCGTCACATGCGCTCGACCGCCTAGCGATCGATGATCTGATAGATGCTGTTGCTTTGCGCACCGGACGCACCAATGCTGTAGGCCTTGCGAAGGCGGTTCGTTGCCAGTTTGACCTGATCGTCATTGTGGGCATAGACCCTTGCAATCGGTGTCCCGGCATCGACCTTTGCACCAAGACCGGCAAGCTGATCAAGGCCCACCGAGTGGTCGATGGCGTCTTTTGCCCGGACCCGGCCGCCACCAAGCTCAACCACCGCAATACCGACCTGCCGCGTATCGATGGCCTCGACAACGCCTTCCTGCTCGGCAAACACATCAACGACCTTGGGCGCGAGGGTCAGATGGGATTGCCAGCGTTCCATGAAGTCAGCAGGACCGCCAAGGGCTGTGACCATCTGGCCGAACTTTTCAGCTGCCGCGCCGGAGCGATAGACCTCTTCCATCTTGCGGGTGCCCTCGTCCCGATCCGCGACACGCCCCGCAATGGTCAGCATCTCCGCTCCCAGTGCGACGGTGATGTCCCAGTTGCGCGGATCAATAGCGGCTCCAGTGAGAAACTCGACCGCATTCTTCATTTCGATGGCATTGCCGGCAGCGGTGGCCAGTGGCTCGTTCATATCGGTGATGAGGGCTGAGGTCCTGACACCTGCCCCATTTGCCACGGCAACAAGGCTTTTTGCCAGCTCGATGCTCTCTTCGTGGCTGGGCATGAAGGCACCGGAGCCGGATTTAACATCCAGCACGAGGCCATGAAGGCCAGCGGCCAGCTTCTTGGACAGGATCGATGCCGTGATCAGCGGGATGCTCTCCACCGTCGCGGTCACATCGCGAATGCCGTAGAAGCGCTTGTCCGCCGGGGCCAGGTTGGCGGTCTGGCCGATGATGGCGCAGCCAACCTCCGAGGTTACCTTGCGGAAAAGAGCATTGTCGGGCTGGGTGACATAGCCGGGGATGGAGTCAAATTTGTCGAGGGTGCCGCCAGTGTGTCCAAGACCGCGCCCGGAAATCATCGGCACATAGACACCAGAGGCAGCAAGCGCCGGTGCGAGCATCAGCGAGACATTGTCCCCGACGCCGCCAGTTGAATGCTTGTCGATCACCGGGCCATCCAGATCTGACCAGTCGAGCACCTCGCCGGAATCGCGCATGGCAAGCGTCAGTGCAACGCGCTCGTCATATTCCATGCCCTTAAAATACACGGCCATGGCAAGCGCGGAAATCTGGCCTTCGCTCACGGAATCATCGGTGATGCCGTTGACGAAAAACTGAATTTCCTCAGCGCTCAACGTGCCTCCGTCGCGCTTTTTGCGGATGATTTCCTGTGGCAGCATCAGTAGCCCTCGCCCGCTTCGGCCGTTTCGCCTTCCATGACTGCAATCAGGGCGTCAAGCACGCCCGAAGCGCCAAACCGGAAGGTCTCGGGACTTGCCCAGTCAGCGCCCATGTGTTTCTCGGCAATGGCGAGATAGACGCCCGCATCATCCAAGCTGCGCACACCACCGGCCGGTTTAAAACCAACGGGTTTGCCGCTGTCCGCAATCGCCTTGATCATGATCTCGGCTGCTTCTGGCGTGGCATTGACGCTGACCTTGCCGGTGGAGGTCTTGATAAAATCAGCGCCTGCCGTGATCGCCATATCGGAGGCAGCGCGGATGATGGCAGGATCTTTCAATTCACCGGTTTCCAGAATGGTCTTCAGCCTGACTGTTTCGGGCAGAGCCGCCTTGACCCTGAGGACCATCGTTTCCGCGAACCCGCGCCGCTGCGCCAAAAATGCCTTGTAGGGGATGACCAGATCGATCTCGTCAGCCCCGTCCGCGATGGCCTTGACGGTTTCGTCAAGCGTCGCCTCAAGGCTCTCGCCTCCTTGAGGGAAGTTGACCACGGTTGCGATCTTGATGCCGGTGCCTTTGAGGTATTCACCCGCCTTTTTGACAAAGCGCGGCCAGACACAGACGGCGGCCGTGTTGCCATAGGGGGTCTGCGCCTTGGCACACAGGGCCTCGATGGCCTCATCGGTGCAATCATCATTGAGATTTGTCAGATCAAGCAGAGAAATGGCCTTTCGAGCCAACTGTTTGCTGTCCATACTGTGGTCTCTTCATTGCTGCGCGGGTTTGAAAACCCTTTGTTGCTGTCAGAAGGCGCCTGTTGGGCGGTTCGAAACCGGCCTCAGGCCATTGCGCCGAGATAGGCACGGATCACCTTGATCAGTTTCTCCGCACCGATCGCCCCGACTTCCTTGGTCTCATGGTGTGAAAGCTCGTCGCCGGTCATGCCTGCCCCATAATTGGTGATGGTGGAGATCGCCCCCACCTTGAGGCCCATCCAGCGCGCAAGGATCACTTCAGGCACAGTCGACATGCCGACGGCATCCGAGCCAATGATCCGGGCTGCGCGGATTTCTGCCGGCGTCTCGAAATTGGGCCCGGAGAACCACGTGTAGACACCACTTTCCAGCGGCACACCGGCGTGAGCAGCGGCTTTCTTGAGATTGGCGCGAATCTCAGCATCATAAACCTCGGTCAGCCCGACGAAACGGTCGTCGGATTCCACTCCGATGAGAGGTGAACGGCCGGACCAGTTGATGTGATCTTCGATCAGCATCAGATTGCCCGGCGCGACCTCGACACGCAGCGAGCCTGCCGCGTTGGTCAGCAAAACCTGCTCACAACCGAGGGCTCTCAGGGTTGCCAGTGGCTGCTTCATCACCGTTGCGTCGCCCTTTTCGTAATAGTGGGCGCGCCCTGCAAGGATCGCGACGCGAACGCCCATCAAGGTGCCGACGACCAGCTCGGAGGCGTGGGATGAGACGGAGGAAACCGGAAAACCGGGCAGCTCGGAATAAGCAAACCGGTGGGCGTTTTCGACCTCATCGGCAAGGGCACCGAGACCTGATCCCAGCACCATGCCAACGGTCACAGGTTCTTTCACCTTGTCGAGGATGCGCTGTGCTGCATCCTGTGCCAGACCTTTGGTGGTCATCTATTCCTCCGCTTTGAGATCAAATGCGGCGGGCAGCAGACCCGCCAGCGTAAAGCTTTTCTGGATGCCGTTCAGATCGGCCGAATGGATCACCGTCTCGGGCGTGCCAAATTCCTTGATGCGCTGGCGGCATCCACCACACGGGGTGATCGGCTGGCTGTGCTCGGCGACCACCACCAGTTCCTCGATCTCGGAGCTTCCGGCGCCGTCACTCGCCATGATCATGGCGGAAATGGCGGACGTTTCGGCGCACCAGCCTTCGGGATAAGAGGCATTCTCGATGTTGCAGCCCACATGGACGGTGCCTGAGCGCGTACGCAAGGCAACCCCGACCCTGAATTTCGAATAGGGCACATAGGCCTTGTCCCGCGCTTTTGTGGCGAGACTGAGGAGCTCTAGGCTGTCTTTGGTCAAAGCAAGGGATGGTTCTGACATGGCGACCCTAGCGTTCCTTCACGTATGGCACACCGGATGCCTTCGGTGGAATGGATTTGCCGATGAAGCCTGCCAGCAGCACAACGGTCAGCACATAAGGCAGAGCCTGCATGGCCTGCACTGGCACTTCGCCGATAACCGGCAATTGGGTGCCCTGCAAGCGAATACCGACTGCATCAAGGAAGCCGAAAAGGAAACAGGCCCCAAGCGCGTTGAGCGGCTTCCATTTGGCAAAGACCAGCGCCGCAAGTGCGATGAAACCCTTGCCTGCGGTCATGTCTTTGGAAAAGCCAGCAGACTGGGCAATGGACAGATAAGCCCCTGCAAAGCCGCATAAAACGCCCGTGATGACAACGGCGCGATAGCGCATCCATACAACCGAAATACCGGCCGTATCAACCGCACCTGGATTTTCCCCCACTGCGCGCAAACGCAAGCCAAAGCGGGTGCGATAAAGCGCCCACCATGTCAGCGGAATAGCGGCAAAGGCAGCGTAAACCAGCAGGGAATGCCCCGAAATGACTTCGGAATAAATTGAACCGATAATTGGAATATCCTTGGCGGCATCGGCAAAAGGCAAGATAATTTCATTGAAGCGAGCCGTATTGGGCAATTGCGGGGTTTTGCCGCCGCGACTGAACCAGGCTTGTCCGAGCAGAGCGGTCAGGCCAGCCGCCACGAAGTTGATGGCAACGCCCGATACAATCTGGTTGCCACGTTGGGTAATCGATGCATAGCCATGCACCAGCGCCAGACCGATGGACACCAGCACGGCTGCCAACAGCCCAAGCCACGCAGAGCCTGTTACCGCGGCGACGGCACCAGCGGCAAAGGCGCCACCAAGCATCTTGCCTTCCAGTCCGATATCAACAACGCCGGAGCGTTCGGAATAGAGCCCGGCAAGACAGGCGAAAAGAAGCGGAACAGAGAGGCGAACGGCCGAGTCTGTCGTAAGAATGAGTGTTTGCAATAGGTCCATGGTCACGCTCCCTTACGCCTCTTGTCCAAGTTCATTGTGGCTTGATGTGAAAATCCGCACCAGCGCAGGACGGAACATATGCTCCATGGCACCGGCAAAGAGGATCACCAGCCCCTGAATGGAAATGATCATATCGCGGGTGATCTTGGGCATTTCAAACGCCAACTCGGCACCGCCCTGATAGAGCATGCCAAACAGGATCGATGCCATGATGATCCCCACCGGGTGAGATCGCCCCATGAGCGCTACGGCAATCCCAACAAAGCCATAGCCGGTGACATAATCGAGTAGCAGGCGGTTCTGCGCGCCCATGACCTCGTTGAGGGCCATCAGACCGGCAAGGCCGCCGGAGATCATCATGGTAATGATGATGATGCGCGACAGATTCATGCCCGCATAGACGGCGGCGTCCTGATTGGTTCCGAACGTTCGAATGGCATAGCCAAGTCGCGTGCGCCAGATGAGCGCCCAAACAAAAACACAGGCCAAAAGGGCAACCACGAAGGACAGGTTGAGAGGGGAAGCGGCCATCTTGATGCCGAACCATCCGGCCACATCATGAATGAAAGGCAGGCGGCCGCCTTCAAGGAAGGTGCGACTTTCCGGCTGCATGGAGCCAGGCTGTTTGAAGACCTGCACCAGTAGATAGGCCATCAGGGAATAGGATATGAAGTTGAACATGATCGTGGTGATCACGATGTGGCTACCGCGCTTGGCCTGAAGATAGGCCGGAATGGTGGCCCACGCCGCCCCGAACACCGCAGCCCCAATCAACGCGAACGGAAAGGTCACATACCATGGCACATAATGGTCCAGCGCCAGACAGGCGAGCGTCACCCCAAGGCCTCCCACATAGGCCTGCCCTTCCCCACCGATGTTGAACATGCCAGCATGAGCGGCAACAGCGACAGCAAGGCCGGTGAAGATGAAGTTTGTGGTGTAATAGAGCGTAAAACCGATGCCTTCGCCATAGCCAAGCGAACCTTGCACCAGCCAATAGACCGCTTCGAGCGGGTTTTCGCCAATCAACAGCACCACCATACCGGAGACCAGCAAGGCGGCGGCCAGATTGAGCAACGGGATCAGGCCATAATCGACCCAACGGGGCAGTTTTTCAGATTGCGCGCTCATTTTTCACCCCCTTTGGCCATTTCAACGAGGGCCTTATCTGTATTGTCTCGGGCCAGTTCTGCGCTGACCATAGGATCTGTTCCCATCTCGGCGGGGTCGTTAATGCCAGCCATCATCAGGCCAAGTTCCTGCTCGGTTGCCCCTGCCGGACGCTCACCCACGATCTTGCCGTCAAACATCACAAGGATACGGTCGGCCAAGGACCGAATTTCATCCAGTTCCACCGACACCAGCAAAATGGCCTTGCCGGCATCGCGCATTTCAATGAGCCGTTTGTGAATGAACTCAATGGCACCGATATCAACACCGCGCGTTGGCTGTCCAACCAACAGGATATCCGGGTCGCGTTCCATTTCGCGGGCCAACACCAGCTTTTGCTGGTTGCCGCCCGAAAAGTTGGCGGCCTTCAAATGCGGATCCGTTGGGCGGACATCGAAATCCACCATGAAGTCCTGAGTTTCCTTCAGGATCGCCGTAGGATCGAGAAACAGGCCTTCACCATATTTTTCACTGTCCTGATAGCCTAGGATCATGTTTTCCTTGGCCGGGAATTTTGTCACCAGTCCGGTGCGATGACGATCTTCAGGCACATGGGCCATGCCGCGATGGCGGCGATCCAGCGCATCGGGCTTCTTGGTAACTTCACCATTGATTGCAATGGTACCCGAGCGGGCCGTGATCATGCCTGCGATGGCTTCCATAAGCTCGCTCTGGCCATTACCGGACACGCCGGCGATGCCGACAATCTCGCCCGCACGGACCTTGAAAGAGACATCCTTAACCAGATCGACGCCGCGCTTGTCGGTAACCGTCAGATTTTCAACCGAGAGCACTTCGCGGGTTGGGTTGCTAGGGCCTTTCTCGACATTGAGCAGCACATGGCGGCCAACCATCATTTCGGCCAATTGTTCAACAGAGGTCTCAGAGGTGTGCACCGAGCCCACCATTTCGCCTCGGCGCATAACCGAAACCTCATCGGTGATGGCCATGATTTCGCGTAGCTTGTGGGTGATGAGCAGAATGGTTTTTCCCTGATCGCGCAACTGCTCGAGAATGCGGAACAGGTGGTCGGCTTCCGGCGGGGTCAGCACCCCGGTTGGCTCGTCCAGAATAAGAATGTCTGCGCCACGATAGAGCGCCTTGAGGATCTCGACACGCTGTTGCAATCCAACAGGGAGATCCTCGATCAGGGCGTCAGGGTCGATATTCAGCTCATATTCGTCAGCCAGACGCTCGAGCTCAGCGCGCGCCTTGTCCTCGCCCTTTTGTAGCAGCAACCCGCCTTCCACACCGAGCACCACATTCTCAAGCACCGAAAAACTATCAACCAGCATGAAATGCTGGTGCACCATACCGATGCCAACGGCGATGGCCTTCTGACTATCAGGAATGGTTTCGCGTTTGCCATTCACATAGATTTCGCCGCCATCAGCCTGATAAAAACCATAAAGGATAGACATCAGTGTCGACTTGCCGGCGCCATTCTCACCTATGATCCCGTGAATGGAGCCTTTTGCGACATTCAGATCGATATTCTTGTTGGCGTAGACCGGGCCGAACCGCTTTTCGATTCCGACCAGACGGATGGCGGGCACCGCGTCGGTTTGCCCATCACCAGAGCCTTGTGCACCGGCTCCTTTGTTGCCCTGCGCCTTTGTTTTCTCGTCCAGATGCAAGATCTCTTCCCCAATTATCAGCCCCTCCCGCCTATTATTTGCCTCGCAGAGAGTGTCTTCAACCAGACTGCCGGACAGATAAACCGGGACCCACTCTTCACTTATGGTGCGGAGTGGTATGGGTGGGCTTTGTTGCTCAGGAGCCACTGATGTGGCCGGCCGGTAGATAATTTGCGCTCCAAGCGATTATCTGACTATTGATGGCAATAAAAATGCGCCCCATCCGAGAATGAGGACGGGGCACATTTTATTCCAAAGTCAACCGCTTAGAATGGGCAACTGTTGTCAGCACGATAGTCGTGGACAACGATTTTTCCATCGATGATTTCCTTGGATGCCTGATCGACAGCAGCGCGCATATCGGCGGTGATCAGGTCCTTGTTATACTCATCATCAGCCCATTCTACGCCATTCTCGGCCAGTCCGAGAACATAGATGCCTGAAGTCCAGTTGTCAGAAGCCAGATCCTCGAAGGCACTATAGACTGCGGTGTCAACACGCTTGACCATGGAGGTCAGCATGTTGCCTGGATGCAGGGCATTTTGGTTGGAATCGACGCCAATGCCGAGTTTACCGGCGTCAGTCACAGCCTGCAGAACACCAGAACCCGAACCACCAGCAGCGTGATAAATCACGTCAGCGCCGCGGTCGATCTGGGATTTGGCCAGTTCCCCACCCTTCACAGGGTCGTTCCATGCAGCGCCGGTCGTGCCGATCATGTTCTCGAAGATTTCAACATCAGGATTGGCAGCCTTGGCACCCTGCTTATAGCCACAGGCAAAGGCGCGAATGAGCGGGATATCCATGCCGCCAACAAAGCCGACCTTGCCAGTCTTGGCCGCCTTTGCAGCGAGCAGGCCGACGAGGAACGAGCCTTCGTGCTCCTTGAACTTGATGGAGCGAACATTTGGCAGATCAACAACTTCATCCACAATGGCGAATTTTGTGTCCGGGAATTCCGGTGCCACTTTCGCCAGCGCACCAGCATGCGAGAACCCGATGGCAATGATCGGATTGTGACCCCGTTTAGCGAAACGGCGCAGAGCCTGTTCGCGCTGGGTGTCATTCTGGATCTCGAAATCGCTATATTCGGTTCCAGTATCTTTCATGTATTTTTCAGCGCCGAAATAGGCAGACTGGTTGAAAGACTGGTCGTTCTTGCCACCAAGGTCATAGACAACGGCAGGCTTGATGTCAGCAGCAGATGCAGGGCTTGCGACCATCATGGTTGCAAGCACAGCGGCACCAAAAAATTGACGCAACATGCAAATCCCCTTCGTGAGTGTTTCGTCCCGATTGCTCAAGGAACAAATTATCGTTGGTTCCATGCCGTGCGGGAGAGGTTTGCCTTCGGCAATGATTGGCATCCGCTCGACCCTGTCGGCCCGTCTGTTGCAAAGCAATACGGGTCTGGCACAACATTGAAGGACAGTCTTGCATGGTCTTGCCCGGTTTGCAGCCAGAAAATTTCTTTTCTTTAATGCCAAGGGGTTGGTGTGGAGTGTCAATGCCGGAGCGTGCCTTCTGGCGGCACTTGCAATGCGGATTGATGCAGATGAAAATTCTGTTAATTATACCTTTTGCAGTAAATTATGCGCCAAAATACTACAGATATTTCACTTTGGGCTTAGTACTGATCGCAAAAAATCATCAGTTGAACGCGAAATGGTCACATTACGTTTCCCTGTTGTCAGTTGATAATTATCCAAAATCCTATGCATCCCACTCTCGCTGAAGGGGAATCAACGGGCGGACGGGCACTTTGTCTGGTCGGCATCGAGAATGCTCATTTTCGCGGCTTGGCGCGCCGGGTCGCTTGCGTGTTCAGCGGATCGTCGGGCCAGACATGTTTGGGATATTGTCCGCGCATATCCGCTTTCACATCCTTCCAGCTTCCGACCCAGAAGCCGGGTAGATCACGGGTGAGCTGAATGGGGCGATGGGCGGGCGAGAGGAGATGCAGCAACAGCGGCAATTTGCCGTGCATGATGGTGGGATGGGTTGCAAGACCGAACAGCTCCTGCACCCGGACCGCCAGAACTGGTCCATTCTCTGCGTCATAATCGATCGGGATTTTCGATCCTGTCGGCACAACGAAATGCGTCGGCAGAAGGTGCTCCACCGCCATCAACCTATCGTAGGGGACTTGCGCCTCAAGCGCATTGCGCACATCCGCAGCGGTGATCGCCGAAAGGCTGGTCTTGCCTGCAAGGAATGGCTGCAACCAGTCCTCGAGCGTATCGAGCAGACCCTGATCCGAAAGATCGGGCCAGCCGTCCTCGCGCTCGGCAAGGAAGCGAATGCGCCCGCGCCATCGTTTCAGCTCTTTGGTGAAAGGCAGAACGCGCAAGCCCTCCTTGCGAATCGCGGCAATCAGCGCCTGTTCTACCGCTTCAGACGATGGTGCCCTGAGACGCTTTTCTGCAAGAACGATCCGCCCGAGCCGTGTCTGAAGCATTGCACTGACCGCACCGCTCTGGCGATCAAAGGAGATGTCTTCTTCTTCGGTGATCAGATCGGCGAACTCTTCCTCGATCACCTTGCGAGCGATGGGAGCGGCCAAGGTGATGCGGGCATTGCCAGCAGAGCCTTGCAGGTCGGCAACGACCAGAAAGCTTTCGGTAACCAGCGGGTCATTGCCATCGAGCACCCCGCCCCGCCCCGAGGCAAGAAGATAGCGCCCTTCCGCGCCGCGCCGAATGGCGATGCGGTCGGGATAGGCAAGCGCCAGAATGCGACCGGCTTCCTCGGGCTGGATGCGCGCCTCTGCCTTCCCTTTGATCCATCGTTTGGCCATGCCCTTGATGTCGCGGGCGCGGGGCAGTCTGCCAGAGGCCAGATCCTGCAGGAGATGCCTCAGATCATTGTGGCGAAAACGCCCGCCTTCGGTCAGCAAGGCCGCGATATGGGCTGCGATTACGCCGTCGCCCTTCTTGCGGGCGGTCACCAGCATATGCGCCAATCGTGGCGGCAGCGGCAGGTCAGCAAGGGCGCGGCCATGATCGGTCAACAAGCCATCCTCATCGAGGGCATTAAGGGAGGTCAGCAGCTTGACGGCTTCGAGCCAACCGGCAGCGGGCGGCTCATCCAGCCATCTCAGCTTGGACGGATCGGTCTCGCCCCACAACGCGCAATCGAGCACGAGGCGAGAAAGATCGGTTTCAAGGATTTCGGGAGGTTCGAAGGCAGCAAGCGCTGCTGTCTGACCCTGATCCCAGAGGCGATAGCAGACGCCCGGCTCGGTGCGTCCGGCACGGCCCTTCCGCTGATCGGCACTGGCGCGGGAAACCCGCACGGTCTCCAGCCGCGAAATGCCAAGGTTGGGTTCGTAGCGTGGCCTGCGCACCAGTCCCGCATCAATGATGATCCGCACGCCATCGATGGTCAGGGACGTTTCCGCAATAGAGGTGGCCAGTACAATTTTGCGCTTGCCCTTGGGTGGCGGCTGGATGGCGCGATCCTGCGCCCGTCCGTCCATCGCGCCATAGAGCGGGGCAAGGATGACGTCCTTATCGATGCCTTTTGCAAGACGCTCCTCAACGCGGTGGATCTCGCCCTGTCCTGGCAGGAATACCAACACCGAGCTATCTTCTTCCCGCATGGCCTGATGGACGGCATTGGTCACGGCATCCTCTAGCCGATCCCGCGCCTTGCGCGGTATGTGGCGGGTCTCGACGGGATAGGCGCGGCCCATACTCTCGATCACCGGTGCGTCATCGAGGATCGAGGCGACGCGTCCACCGTCAAGGGTCGCGGACATGACAATCAGCCGCAGATCCTCTCGCAGAGCATCCTGCGCCTCAAGGGTGAAGGCGAGCGAGGTGTCCGCATCAAGACTGCGCTCGTGGAATTCGTCGAACAGCACCGCAGAGATGCCTTCAAGGCTGGGATCATCAACGATCATGCGGGCGAAGATCCCCTCGGTCACCACCTCTATGATCGTGTCCTTGGAGATGCGACTGTCCATGCGGACGCGATAGCCGACACGTTTGCCAACCGGTTCGCCCAGAAGATCAGCCATGCGATGCGCCGCAGCTCTGGCGGCCAGACGGCGGGGTTCGAGCATGATGATGCGGCCGTCGCGCCATGGTTGATCGAGACAGGCGAGCGGCACGCAGGTGGTTTTGCCCGCACCCGGCGGGGCGATGAGCACGGCACGACTGCCGGTCTTGAGCGCGGTCAACAGATCCGGCAACGCTTCGCGGATCGGCAGTTGGGGCAAAAAGGTCGGTAGGGTCTCGCTCATGCCTTGCCCCTACCCGCTTATCGGGAGCGAGGCAAGCGCTTTTGCGACTCTGTCATGCGGAGATCGGTGAATGGGTCGAGGGTTCATCAAGCCGGATGATGCGGCCACCAGCGGCGTTGGCATCTTCCTCATCGTGGGTGACGAGAAGAGTGGGCAGGCCATTCAGCCGTGCCCGATCAAAGACATGCTTTCGCATCTGGTCGCGCAAACCGGCATCAAGTTTGGAGAAGGGTTCATCGAGCAACAGGGCACAGGGTTCGGACAAGAGCACACGAGCAAGCGCCACCCGCGCTTTCTGGCCGCCTGACAGGGTGGCCGGATCCCGCGCCGCGAAATTCTCCAGATCGATGTCCTTCAGAGCCTCATTGACCTTGGCGCTGCGGGCTTGGCGACCCTTGACGCTGGAGGTCAGCCCGAAGGCGAGATTGCCACCGACGGACATGTGAGGAAAGAGCAGCGGGTCCTGAAACAGGATGCCGATGTGGCGCAGCTCTGCCCGGCGTTCCGTGACATCCTCGCCATGAAACAGCACACGCCCGGAGGCTTCAAACTCGGGCGCAAGAAAACCGCCGATATAGGCCAGCAAAGTGGATTTTCCCGAACCGGACGGCCCCATGATCGTGACGATCTCGCCCGGTTCGATGGTGCAGGACAGCTCAAGCAGGCGTTTGCCGCCCAGCGCGATCCGAATGGCGTCAAGCGAGAGGCTCATCACGCTGCCGCGATCCTGCAGGCGACTGTCATCCTCTGCAGGAACGTCTTCTTTGTGAACAAGTTTCAGATCCGGTTTGATCATGGGCATTCCTAATGACCCGCCGTCTGCATATCGCGGCGCTGGCGATAGAGTAAGGCAGGGACGAGCATGGCGACGAGAAAGCCGAGGAAGGGCAACAGCATCTGCATCAGGGCATAGACCCCGATGAGGCGACGGTTGCCTCCGGCGCTCAGCGCCACGGCTTCGGTGGTGATGGTTTCCCAGCGCCCGCCACCGATGATAATGGTGGGCAGATACTGGCCGATGGAGACCGCAAAGCCGACCGCGGCGGCGGTCAGGATCGGGCGAATGAGAAGCGGCAGGCGTATCTGCCACAGAGCGGTCCAGCGGCTGCGACCGAGACTGGCTGCCAGCTGGGCATAGCGTGGATCAAGGTTGCGCCACGGATCGCCAAGCGACAACAGGACATAAGGCATGACGAACACCAGATGTCCCAGAATGATAGCGCCAGAAGAATGGTTGACTGAGGAGAACAGAAACAGCAATTGCAGCCCGAACAGAAAGGCCACCTGCGGTACGATCAACGGCAGATAGACGAGACCGAGCCAAGATTGTCCTGCCTGACGCCCTCTTCGGCTTTCTGTTTCGAGGCAGGCGACGGTGACAAACAGCGCAATGAGCGTTGCCACGCCACCGATCAGGATCGAATTGATCAGCGGCTCGACGAGCATTGAAGCCTGCCGCTGCCATGTGACAAGCCCCAGACTGCGGGGCAAGGCATCGGGAAAACGCCAGAAACCGGCAAAGGACCAGACCGCCAGACCGGCGAGGCCAAGGACCATGACAAGGGTGGCAATGACGTTGGTCATGGCGATACACAGACGCAGCCAACCATCGCGCTGAAACCGCAGGCCGGAGTGATGGCCGCAGCCGAACAGTCGCGCCACCAAACGCTCGCCACACCACCAAATGAGCAGGGCGAAAAGGGTCACCCCAAGCTGGAGGATGGCGCCTGCGGACGCCAGAAAGCGCATATCGAGATCCGGATCGCTCATCCAGCGCACAAGTTGGACGGCAAGAGTCGGCGGGTTGGTGGGACCGAGGATAAGCGCGACATCAACGACGGAACTTGCATAGGCAATCACCGCAAAGACCGGCAGGCGGATGCGCGCATATAAAAGCGGCCAAACACCATAGATCCAAGCAGCCATCCGGCCATACCCCAGTGTTCGGGCAACGTTGGCATGACGGCGCGGATTGGTCTGCGGCAGGGCGGCAAGGCTGACGAGCAGCAGGAAGGGGAGCTCCTTCATAGCAAGGCCCGCTATCATCGCAAGGCCGTAAGGATCATGAGGGAAGAGCCAGTCCGGCGGGCGGGCCCAGCCAGTGAGTTCAGGCGAGAGCAACCGCACCAGCCAGCCAGAGGGTGCAAGCAGAAAGGCAAAGCCAAAGGCGGTCGCAGCGTGAGGGATGGACAGAAGCGGCGAGATCAGCCGTTGCATCCAGCCAAAAAACCGCGTTCCGGACCAGGCGGCAAGCAGGCCGATGGTCGCCATCAGGGCAAGCAGCGTTGTCAGCACACCAGACGCGAGACTGAGACCAATGGACCGCGAAATCCCGGGCGTTGCAACAAGCGCCCGCATGGGATCAAGGCTCAGCGCCTCCCCTCCAAGCGTTGGCAGCCAGCCAAAGGCAGGGGCCAACGATCCGGCAAGACCGGCAAGAATCGGCCCGATCATGAGGGCAAGCGCGGCGGTGGTTGCCAGATTGGAGGCACGGAGTTTCATGTCGGGTTACGCCTTGCAAAGAGATGGCCGCGAACGGCCACCCCTTGGTTCAGATCAGCTTATTGCACGCCGTAGCGTTTGGTCCAGTCCGCTTCGAGCCGCTCCATCCATGAGCTGTGCGGTTCGGGCAGTGTCGGCCCCAGCTCATCGGGCTTGAGCGTTGCGATGCCCAGATCGAGCTGATCAAACAAAGCGCGATCATTGGCTCCAAGGCTCGCCAGATCCAGAACGGTCGGATCCCCCCAGATGTCCGGATCCTGTTTGCGGGCCTGCGCCTCGGGCGAGAGCAGGAAATCGGCCAGAACCATGGCCCCCGCCTTGGCATTGGCATTGAACGGGATGGCGACGAAGTGACTGTTGCCGATGGTTCCCCCATCAAAGGTGAAGGAGCGCACAGTGTCAGGCAGTTCGTTGTTGGCAATTGCCGCCGACGCATCGCCGGGGTTGAAGGTGAAGGCGATCTCGATCTCGCTGTCGGCCAGAAGATTCTTGAGCGACGACACATTGTCTGGGAAAGCCTGCGCCTTGCGCCAGAGATGGGGATGCAGCGCATCGAGATACGCAAAGAGCTTGTCGGCGACGGGGCCATAGCTCTCATCGGTGACAGGCTCGGCCATCACCGATGGATCGGGCGCAAGCTCAAGCGCGATCTGCTTGAGGAAGGTAGAGCCGAGGAAGTCAGGTGGCTTGGGATAGGCAAAGCGCCCCGGATGGGCTCTGGCCCAGTCGAGCAGTTCGGCTGCAGACTTTGGCAGATCGGTCGTAACGGCACTGTCATAGTAGAAGGACAATTGCGCCATGCCCCATGGGCTTTCAAGACCATCAGTCGGGACAGTGAAGTCCGTTGTCAGGGTCGGTTTCCCATTGATGTCGGCGAAGCGATAGTTCGGCAGGTCCGGCGCCCAGCTCATGGGCAACAGGAGCCCCTTTTCCTTGAGCGAGGCGAAGTTTTCACCGTTGATCCAGACCAGATCAACCGAACCGCCCTCATCTTTACCCGCGGCCTTCTCGGCAACGATCTGGGAGACCACGTTGGCGGTGTCGCTGACCTTCACATGCTGGAGAGTGACGCCGTAGCGATCCTTAATCTGGTCACCCGCCCAATCGATATAGGCGTTGATGCGATCCCCACCGCCCCAGGCATGAAAATAAACCGTCTGGCCTTTTGCCTCGGCGAGCACTGCGTCCCAGTCAGACGGGTCGATTTCGGCTGCATCGAGGGTCGCGGGATGCATTATGGTTGCGGCAATGAGGCAAAGTCCCACAAGACCTGTCGCCCGCAGCAAGGGTGACGTGTGAGCCTTTGAGCCGGCTGCGCAATGAAACGGGGCGGCAAACATCTTCTTCTCCTTCAGGGCAACAGATTGGGCGCGTCGCTGTTGCGGATGCGCCGGATTGCTCAAGCCGTTCGGCCTTAATGCCTGCCAGACCTGTGCTTGGCTGAACTCTGGATCGAGTTGTTTCAAATCCATCGGTACACGGTCAATTCACAAGTGGTTGAAACCCGCGAGAGCGTGGAGACTTTTGTCATGTATAGAACAACGAAAAACCCCGCATCGCGGCGGATGCGGGGTTCACGATCGGATCACTCAGATTGTCTTGAACAGACTGAGGATTATTCGGTTTCGCCTGCGTTGCCGGCCTGAAGCTGGCAATATTTTTCCTTGCCGAGATCGGCGTAGAGGCTGAGCTGGGTTTCGAGATAGTCGATGTGGCCCTCTTCGTCAGCCATCAACTCTTCGAACAGCGCCTTGCTGATATAGTCGCCAGCTTTCTCGGCGGCATCCCGGCCTTCCTTGTAAAGGGTGCGGGCGCCAATTTCGCCCTTCAGGTCGCTTTCAAGGATTTCCTTGATGTCTTGACCGATCAGCAGCGGATCAAGATGCTGAAGGTTCGGATGACCTTCGAGGAACAGGATGCGCTCGATGAACTTGTCGGCATGGTGCATTTCCTCGATGGATTCTTCGCGCCATTTGGCGGCCATCTTGGTGTAACCCCAGTCGTCCAGAAGACGATAGTGCAGCCAATACTGGCTGACAGCCGTCAGTTCACTGCGCAGGCCCTTGTTGAGATATTCGATTACAGTGTCATTGCCCTTCATGTCGATCCTCTTTTGCTATAGTTCAAGTCAAAATCCGGAATGGGTGGCCCAATGTTAGCGATCTGAAAGACAAGAGGAAATACGCAAATCCGCGTTCCACTTTCTTGGTCGTTTACTGCCGTCCATCACATAATCTCTTTAGAATAATTCTAATTTAATGCGTCCAGTTGCCCCGGTCAAGAGCCCCGCGAAGAATTGTGCCACTGTCCGCTCTTTATTCCAAGATGGCACAAGCGCTCACGTCACACTTAGGGGGTGAAAGGTGGACACCCCTGAAAATGACGGACTTGCAGGCGCTCGATCTCGTCTCGCTTTGCAACCGAAACATCATATCCATTCGCCAGAAGCAGAGCCTCCATCATCGGACGACAGCAGCCGCATTTGGCGCGACAGCCCCGGCCACGGTAGATTTTGTTCGATCGTATCGGGGTATCGGGTTCTTCCTTTTTCAGATGTTCAGCAATCTCGAGGATTTCCTGATCAGTTATCTTGTTGCAATGACAGATGATCATTTTCTAACTCTTCACTTTTCAATCCCCAGAGATGTCTCTCACTGCCCATATAAGAATTGATATCGCCATTGGCAAACAGGTTTCTTGTCCCTATCTTTAAGGAAAGAGGACTTGATCATGCAAAACAGTGAACGGAAGACCCTTGTGCTAACAGGCGCAAGCCGCGGTATCGGTCATGCCACGGTGAAACGCTTTTCGCAGGAAGGGTGGCGTGTGATCAGTTGTTCGCGACATCCTTTTTCCGACAAATGCCCCTGGCCGATGGGGGAAGCGGACCACATCCAGATTGATCTGTCCGATCCTGATAGTCTGGGCGTCGCCGTGGGAGAAATCCGCAACCGGCTGGCCGCCGAAGGCGGAAAACTAAACGCGCTGGTCAACAATGCCGCCATCAGCCCGAAAAACGAGGATGGCAATCGGCTGGACAGTCTTGAAACGCCGATGCATATCTGGCGTCAGGTCTTTCAGGTCAATTTCTTCGCTCCAATCATGCTGGCGCGCGGCCTGTTCGAAGAACTGAAGGCAGCAGAAGGGTCGATCGTCAATGTCACCTCGATTGCCGGGATGCGGGTCCACCCGTTTGCCGGAACCGCCTACGCAACCTCCAAGGCGGCCCTTGCTTCCCTGAGCCGGGAAATGGCGGCAGATTTCGGTCCGCACAAGATCCGCGTCAATGCCATTGCGCCCGGAGAGATCGATACATCGATCCTGTCGCCTGGCACCGAGAAGATCGTGGAGGGCATTCCCATGCGCCGGCTCGGCCTGCCATCGGAAGTCGCCGACACGATCTTTTATCTTTGCTCGGACGCCAGCTCCTATGTGTCTGGTGCCGAAGTGCATATCAATGGCGGGCAGCACGTCTAGGATCTGATCGCCACTTTCCCACATCCTTGCGTATCTTTGGATATTTTTGCTGCCTCAATCCAATTGCGACATTGTGTCACATCAAATTCCCGTTAGGATAGGGTCGTTGCATCAATGACAACGAACGGGATGCGGCGCCTGTCACGACAGCATTCCCCTCTGGAGGCAGCGTGAAGAGGCAAGCCGCAGGAGGCCCCGGAGGAGGATGTTATGACTGATATTGCCAACCACGGAACGCTTGACGATGCTCCGGCAGCGCCGTCTTCGAACCCTTCGACTGTTGCCTCGCTGAATGAGCCGCAGATCAGGGACCTGACGACGGAAGATCTGACCTATGCCCTCAGCGCCGGCATGCGGGATCTGCAACACAGCGCGCCTTATGGTCTGTTCTTCGGTGCCTTCTATGCTCTCGCTGGCTGGCTTCTTTTGTGGCTCCTTTCGGTCTATAGCCTTCCCTATCTGGTTTATCCGCTGGCCTCGGGCTTTGCGTTGATCGCCCCCTTCATCGCTGCGGGACTTTATGAAATCAGCCGCCGCAGGGAATATGGTCTCCCGCTTTCGCCCGGAGCGGTATTCGGTGCGATCTTCGGCAAAGAGACCAAGGAATTGCGCTGGATGGCGCTGGTCACGGGCTTTGCCTTCATCATATGGATCGATATCGCGATCTTTCTTTACGTGATTTTCTTTGGTCTCGAGGCGCTCAGCCCATCGACGCTGATCAGCACCGTTGTCGCGACTCCGGAGGGTGCCCTGTTTCTGGTGGTTGGCAATCTGGCTGGTGCAGGACTGGGGCTCGCCGTTTTCTCGATCACGGCCATTTCCTTTCCCATGCTCCTTCATCGCGACGTCGATTTCATCACCGGCATGATCACCTCGATCCGGTGTGTGCTCGCCAACCGCAAGGCCATGTTGAGCTGGGCCATTTTCATTGCCTTCATGATGCTGGTCAGTCTGGCGTCGCTGCTTCTGGGCCTGATTGTCATTCTGCCGCTGCTCGGTCATGCAACATGGCATCTTTATCGAAGAGCAATCATACTTGATGAAACAGCAATAGAATCCAATACATCATCTTGAGTGAGGCCGATAATGGGTCTGCCAGCGCATATTTTTAGTCCCCACACGAACATGCGTTGACGGTCGTTAGATATCATGCGAGATGGTTTCGACTATGGGAGGGGATCAGGTGTGCGCCTGATCCCCTTTTTCTTGGTCTGTTGCTGACCTCGGCCAATTTCAGCCTATTCCGCCGGGCTTGAGGCGGAGCGTTGCCTCTCTTTTGCGCCACCATGCAACAACCATTGGAACAGATTGCGGATGTCGAGACCGACACCGAAGAGGCATGGCACAAGGAACAGGACGAACAGGGTGGCCACGGCAAGTCCGAAGACGATGGTCACCGCCATGGGCTTGAGGAACTGCGCCTGTACGGATGTTTCGAACAGAAGCGGCGTGAGGCCACCAACGGTGGTGAGGGATGTGAGCAGAACCGCCCGCAAGCGATCACAGCTTGCGCCGATGGCTGACTGCTTCAGGCTCTCTCCATGCGCCAGCCGCTCATCCAGTCGACTGACAAGGATAATCGAGTCGTTGACGAGAATGCCCGCAAGTCCGAGCAGGCCGATCATTGACAGAATGGTAAGCTGGAAGCCCAGCAGATAATGGCCCAGCACAGCCCCGACCACTCCGAACGGAATGATCATCATGATCGCGAAGGGACGCAGGTAGGATGCGAACACCCACGCGAGGATGACAAAGATCGACGCCAGCGCAATGATGGTTCCGATCTTGAGATCGGTAAAGGCCTCCTGCCGTTCCTCGTTGCGGCCCGAGAAGCTGTAGCCCACACCATGCTCGGCTGCGAACCGCGGCATCAGGTCTTTGTCCAGCTCGGCCACCAGTTCCGAGACCGTGACCACCTCTGAATCCACATCTCCCGTCACGGCGACCGTTGTCTTGCCGTCAAAGCGCTGGATCGACGAAAAGCCCTGTCGGTCTGTGAGCGAGACCACTTCCATCAAGGGAACATACGGTCCAGAGGGACTTTTAACCCAAAGGGATCTCAGATTGTCCCGGTTCTCCTCGCTCAACTGCTGGATCTTGACGTCCACCTCATCTTCGAAGATGGCCAGCTTGCGCGCCGTCCGCCCGTCGATCAGATCGCGCACCGCACCACCGATGGACTGGGTCGTAAAGCCGAGCCTCTCGCCTCTTGGAGTGAGCTGAAGAACGAGCTCTGGTTTGCCATAGGGCAGATTGTCATCAAGTTCGCTCACGCCCGGGTAGGAAGACAGCCGGGCTTGCAAATCAACAGACGCCGCCTTGAGGATCTCAGCATTTGCCCCGGTGAGGCGGATGTCGAGATCGGCTCCGGGTGGTCCGCCTCGCTGGCCCCGGATGGAGGCGCGGCGTAGACCGGCGATCTGGGGAATTCTGGCGCGCAGTGCCTCCTGAAAGGTGCCGGTGCGCACGCTGCGCTGCTCCGAGCTGGTCAGGCGCAGACGCAAGGATGCCACATTGTCAGCAGTTGTCCTGCCTGAGGTCCCAAGGGTCGTGAAGGAGGCAACAACCAGCTTCTCGCCCTTGCCGACAGCTTCCTCGGTCTCGTAGATCGCGTCATCGACCTCGTTGATGATGGCAATGGCATCTTCTTCCAGAATCCCGACATTGAACACCAGCGAAATGGTGAGCGTCTCGGCTTCCGCAGACGGGAAGAAGACAAAGCCGATGCGGCCTCCGCGCAAGACACCGACGACGAGCAGCATGGAGGCGATGCAGATGGCCAGTGTGGTGTAGCGCCAATCAAAGGCAAGGGTTACAAGCGAACGGAACGGCCCATCACGCAGGGCAGAAAAGCCCTTGTCGAAGCCACGGCGAAAGGCCCCTTCCTCCTGCCGTCCATGGTGACCGAGCCGCTCGGCTTTCCTTGTCCGGCACACGGAAGCCACCTCGGCAAGGCAGGCCAGCAGGAAACTCCCGACGGCAAGCGCGGGGATCGCCAGAGGCCCCAAGCCGTCGATCAATGCATGCAGCCAGATCCACGCGCTTTCGGATACCCCTCCGAACTTTGCAACAAGTTCCGGGGACAGGGCGTAGAAAGAGACCAGCGGCAGGACAATGACGAGGCCGACGACAATGACCCGCTTGACGCTCCAGCCCCGGTGATGGCTCGGTGTCATGGAGTGCGCGAGATGGCCAGGAAGAATGAAAAAGCACTCGACGAGGCTCGCCAGCAGAACGGAAATCACAACGACCGGCAGAACACCCATGATCTGGCCGATCACATCGCCGATCATCAGGATAGGCGAGAATGCCGCGATGGTGGTCAGAGATGCTGCCGTGATCGGCATGAACATGCGCTTGCCCGCCCCTTCGGCAGCGACCACACCCGGCGCGCCATCCTCATAGCGGGTTGTCGTCTCCTCGCCGATGACAATCGCGTCATCGACAATGATGCCGAGCATCATGATGAAGGAGAAGAGCGACATCATGTTGATCGTCTGGCCAAGGGCCAGCAAGATGACGCAAGCCGCCAGCATCGCGATGGGAATGCCCGCCGTGACCCAAAGGGCCGTACGCAAATTGAGGAAAATGGCGAGGATGATCATCACCACCAGAAGGCCGGACGCCGCGTTTTTGACGAGCAGCAGAATGCGGTCGACGAGCGCTTCGGCAAGCGAGTCATATTGGGTAATCTTGAGGGTCGGCGGCAAGGTCTGCCTTGCTTGCTCAAGATAGTCTGCGACGATGGCGGATGCCTTGAGGGAATCCGCGCTGGAAGCACGCTTGACCACGAGTTGGATCGCCGACTGGCCGCGCATGATACCGCGCACCTGATCGGGATTGAGGCGTCTTTCTATCCGGGAGATATCTCCCAGCTCGACGCTTGATCCGCTGATCTGAGACTTGATCTCGATCCCTGCGAGCTGCTCGGGTCTTTCCTCGACAGCAAGGGTTCTGACCTGCTTCTCGATGCCATCCCGGACACTGCCCGACGGCAAATCGCGGCTGTTGGATGACACCGCATTGGCGACATCCTGAATGGTCAGAGACAGTCGGCGCAGATCATAGTCACTGATGCCAACGAAGAACTCTTCATCTCTGAGGCCCGTGAATTCCACCGCATCGATGCCGCGCTCGATCAGATCGTCACGCATGGTGCGCGCAAAGCCCCGCAAGGCCGTCTCGTCGAAAGGCCCCGACAGGATCAGCCGCGCGACATCATCCCGAAACTGCAAATAGGACACTTCAGGATCTTCGGCCTGATCGGGAAAGGTGGTGATGGTGTCGAGGTTTGTTTCCACATCGCGCAGGGCCGCCTGCATGTCTGCGCCGGGCTTGAAGTCTAGATAGATCGAAGCGAACCCTTCGCGGGCAACGGACTGGATATTGTCGACGCCGTCGACAAAGCGGATCTTCGGTTCGACAATCTCGAGAATGTTGGCTTCCACATCCTCTGCGCTGGCACCGGTCCAGACGACGGAAATACGGAGCGTGTCGGTTGCCACGGTGGGAAAGAACTGAGTGTTCATGCGCGACAGGGCGAACACGCCCGCCATCAGCAGCAGGATCATCAACAGATTGGCGGCGTTGGGGTGATGCACGAAAAAGGCGACGGCCCCGCCCCTGCCCCTTGGATCCATCCGGCTCATTGAGTGCGCTCCGTCTGGTCGGCGGGCTGAGCGGGCGGATTGTTGCTTTCATCGCTATCCTGAGCTGGCGCTTCAGGCAACACGACCTTGAGGCCCGGGCCAGCTTCGGCAATGCGGGTGGCGATGATCTCGGCCTCGTCTCCAAGAGCCGACCCATCGATCAGCACATCATCGCCGAGATAGGCCAGAACATCGACGGTGCGCGGCTGCATGCGTCCATCCTCATGCACATAGACCGTGTGCCCCAGATAGAGCGCCGCCTGCGGTATGCGGATGGCATCGGAATAGTTCCTGTCTGGCACGACCAGCTCCACGAAGGTGCCCGCACGCAGGTCGGTGCCCTTGGCAAACCGGGCGTAAACCTCGATGCCGCCATCGCCCGCACTGATCTCCGCAGTGATCCGTTCGATCACCGCTTTGTGGCTGCGGATGCTATCCCCCAGTTTCCAGTTGGCTGTGATCTGGCGGCCTACGAGCTGGTTGTTGCCCGAAGTCAGGCGGCCATATTGCGCGTCGGAGATGGTAAAGCGAACTTCCAGCTCTTGAGGATCATAGAGCGAGACCAAAGTGTCGCTGCCCGAGACCGAACGCCCCAACGCGACAGACTTGCTCAGGACAACGCCTGTGAACGGCGCCGTCAAAGTCGTGTTGGTCAGATTGCGGCGGGCCTGTTCAAGCTTCCAGTTCAAACGCTCGATGTTCGCCTGCTGCTGATCGATCCGCGCCTTCTGGACGAGCAGATTGTTCTGGGCGGCCTTCACCGCCTGCTCGCGTTGCGAGAAGGTCAATTTCCGGCTTTCGAGCGCTTGCCGGGTGAGACTGCCGCTCTTGATCAGCGTCTCGGCGCGTTCAAGATCGGAGCGGGCAATGCGTTCCTGCTCAAGAAGGAATTGAAGGCTTGCTTGTTCGCTGGCACTCGATGCCCTTGTCTCGGCCAATCGTGCTCTGGCCTCTGCCAGATTGGCGTTGGCTTCTTCCACAGCCCCTTCGAACTCGAACGGATCCACGCGGACCAAGTCTGCGCCCTTTGCGATGGTGCCGCCCTCAACCAGCTCGGGGCTGACCCAGATCACCTCACCACCAACCAATGCGCGGAGATCCACCCGCCGGGCGGCGGACACGGTGCCATAGACCAGAATATCGGGCTGAATGGTCGCGGGGGAGGCCTTGACCAACTGGACGGCATAGGCCTGCTCCCGAGCCTGCCTGCGCTGAACCTCGGGCTTGGTCGCCACGAGCATATTCATAATTGATGCCGCAGCCACGATGACAATCAGCGGCAATGCGAGGCGGAAAAACCATCGCACGGCCGACATGACCTTGCGTCCAGCCGATCGGCTTGGTTGCCGGTCCGGCGCTTCGTTCGTGTCCGCCCGGCTGGGGGCCTGTCGGTCCAGCATTGGCTGAGGCTTTTCATCGCTATGATAATTCATGGTCCTCGGGTCGACAGAGGCTGCGGGATCATCAGACGGCAGGTGGCCCGGTTTGTGGCTTTCCTGCTGCAGCTGTTGATCCACTAAGATGCGGTCACGCAAGGCTTCACACTTCATACGTGATCGCAACAAGGTTGGATGCCCGGAACGGATTTTGGCCATATGGCGAGACAGTTCGGGTTTCTCTTATGAGAATATTCTCAAAAGCGGTATTTGCGCACAATCAAACTTTTACGTCATTTTGTATCCGATTGTATCACACAAACAAAAAACGCCCGTTCCCGGGCGTTTTTCATACGTTACAACAGTGTCTGGCGGCTCGGTTTCCGAGGATAACTCAGGCTCCGCTGGCGCCTTTCTTCTCTTGCGGGTCGAATTCATAGCGCGTGCTGCAGAATTCGCATGTCACTTCAATCTTGCCATCGACCAGCAGGTCTTCGAGCTCCTCATCCGAGAAATTGCTCATCATGGCGCTGATGCGCTCGCGGCTGCAGGTGCATTGATCGACCACGGGCGTGGCATCAAAGACCCGCGGGCCGTTCTCGTGAAACAGCCGGTAAAGCAGCGTCTCTGCAGACACCGCCGGATCGGTCAATTCTTGGTCTGTCAGGGTCGAGACAAGCGCCTCACACTCACGCCATGCGTCCGCCTCGGTGACGTGAAGGATGCCCTGCATATCCGGATCGGGATGGTCACCGGGATGCAGATCACGATGGGGAATGTCTTGGGAGGAATGCGGCAGATACTGCACCAGCAGACCGCCGACGAGCCATTCACTCCTCGGGTTTTCGCCCTCTTGCCGAGACACCATCTCGGTGGCAGCAAGGCGCACGCGTGTCGGCAACTGCTCTGACTGTAGGAAGTAGCTGTCAGCTGCCTCCTCCAGACTCTTGCCGTCGAGCACAACAACCCCCTGATAGCGGTTCATATACTGGCCCTGATCGATGGTCATCACCAGATGCCCCTCACCCAGCAGCTGCTCGGGCTTGGTCTCCCCCTTGGCGATCAGCGCGGCAAGCGCCTCCTCGTCAAAGCGGACATAGGCACGGATGGCATCGGGTGCCTGAAAATCAACCACCAGCATGTTCACCGCTCCTTGTGACTGAACCTGCAAAATGAGCTTGCCCTCGAACTTGAGGGATGAGCCGAGCAGGGTCGTCAGAGCAATGGCTTCGGCGAGCAACCGGTTGACCGCATCGGGATAGTCATGGCGCTGGATGATGCTGGAGACGGAATCCTTGAGATGAACCACGCGCCCTCTTACATCCAGTCTGTCGACCTGAAAGGGAAGAACGCGATCCATCTCAGCAAGGCTTGGCATTTGTTCGGTCATGAAGATCTCGCTTTCTTCGCCCCGTCTGATGGCTGGCCATCATTGGGCAAAGGCAAAGGGCGGATACGGTCGCATCCACCCTTGTGATTGTTTGAGCTTAAAGCGTCAAGACCGGGTCTTCAATAAGGCCCGGCATGATCGCCCGCTGGGGTCAGCTGTCACCCAAGGCCTTGTTGAAGCACCAGACCATAATGCCCTTTTGTGCGTGTAGCCGGTTCTCGGCCTCGTCGAAGACCACCGACTGCGGCCCGTCGATCACCTCGTCCGTCACTTCCTCGCCGCGATGGGCAGGCAGGCAGTGCATGAACAGGGCGTCATCCTTGGCCAGAGCCATCAATCTGGTGTTGACCTGATAGGGTTTCAAGAGATTGTGTCGATGTTCGGCATCTTCATCGCCCATCGAGACCCATGTGTCAGTGATGATCAGGTCAGACTGGTCTGCAGCGTCTTCTGCGGTGTCGCAGAACTCGATCTTGACACCACGATCGCGCAGGCGATTGATCACCTCGAAGTCGGTCATCAGCTCGTCCGGCACAGCCACACGCATGGTGAAATCAAATTTCTCGGCAGCCTGCAACCAGGACACAAGCACATTGTTGTAGTCGCCAACCCAGGTCACGACCTTGCCTTCAAGCGAGCCGCGATGTTCCTCATAGGTCATCACGTCCGCCATGATCTGGCAGGGATGGGAGAAATAGGTCAAACCGTTGATCACGGGAACGGAGGCATATTTTGCCAGTTCCTCAACCGCCTCGTTATCCAGCATCCGGATCATGATGCAATCGACAAAACGGGACAAAACGCGCGCCGTATCCGGGATGCTCTCCCCGCGGCCCAGCTGCATTTCGGCCCCGGTCAGCATCAAGGACTCACCACCCAGCTCGCGGATCCCGACATCGAACGAGACGCGGGTCCGTGTAGACGGCTTGTCAAAGACGAGCGCGACGACCTGATCGGCAAGCAGATCGGTCTTGCGTTCCACCTTGCGCTTGGTCTTGATTTCATGTGCGGTCGCCATGATCGTCTTGAGCGTCGTGGCGTCCAGTTGTTCCAAATCCAAAAAATGGCGAATAGGATCGTTAGACATAGCCTGCAATCCCCCTGTTCCTAATGATTGTCTTTCTGGTTAGCGGACACTTTTGCGAGCGCTTTGTCCAGACTATTCATTGCAAAATCTATTTCTTCTTGGCCGATGATCAGCGGCGGTGCCAATCGCAGCACATTGTCACCAGCCGGAACCGCGAGCAGTCCTTCGCCACGGCATGCGGCCAGAAGCTCGGCAGGAGGGACGGTCAGCTTGAGTCCGAGCAACAAACCGCGTCCCCTGATTTCGGTCAAGATATCAGAATGGGCATCCCGAATTTCTGCCAGACGCTGCTTCAGCACGAGGCTGATATCGCGAACGCGTTCGAGGAACCCTTCTTCCAAAACGACATCAAGAACGGCATTGCCGACGGCCATGGCCAGCGGATTGCCACCATAGGTAGAGCCGTGTGTGCCAGGAACCATGGCCTGAGCGACCTCTTCGCGGGCCATGCAGGCCCCCATCGGAAAGCCGCCGCCAATACCCTTGGCGATGGCCATGATGTCCGGTTCGATGCCATATTCCTGATGGGCGAACAGGTATCCCGTCCGACCAACACCGGTCTGAACCTCATCATAAATTAACAGGATGTCCAATTCATCGCACAAGCTTCTAAGTGCTTGGAGAAAAGATGGCGCAATTTCGCGAATTCCGCCCTCTCCCTGGATCGGTTCGATGAGGATGGCAGCTGTGGTTTCCCCTACTGCCGACTTCACCAAATCGATATCCGGAGCGGGCAGATTGACGAAGCCGGGGGCCTTTTCCCCAAAGCCCTCAAGATACTTTTCCTGTCCACCGGCCGCGATCATTGCCAGCGTGCGGCCGTGAAACGCCCCATCAAATGTGATGATCGTGGTTTTATCCACGTTGCCCTTGCCGTAATGGTAGCGCCGGGCGGTCTTTACCGCGCATTCGAGAGCCTCGGCTCCCGAGTTCGTGAAAAACACCTTATCGGCGAAAGTCGCTGCGCAGAGCCGTTCACCCAGACGCTGCTGCCCGGGAATGTCATATAGGTTGGAGACATGCCACAGCTTCTCCGCCTGAGCCTTGAGCGCATCCACCAGATGGGGGTGCGCATGGCCAAGGCTGTTGACGGCAATGCCTGCAGCAAAGTCCAGGAAGCGTCGGTTATCTTGCGTTGTCAGCCAAGCGCCTTCGCCCTTTTCGAACTTCAGATCAGCACGTGCATATGTGGCAAACAGCGAAGATTGTGTCATTTTATTCACCCTCGTCCCAAGATTCCGGTCCCCTGTTTTCACCGAAACTCCCGCCCGTGATTGACACGCTTTCTAGATCGAACCGGAAAGGCGTTTCAGGCAGGTATCGACAGGCTCTTCTCCACCGATCGTCACCGTCGGCTTTTCGGCGGAAAAGCAACAAAAAAAGCCGCCCCATCGGCGGCCAGCGAAGGTCTTCTTTTGCCGGACCGAAGTCGGTTTGTCAATCTGAATGCGCCATTTGAAGAGAAAATAATCTGCTTTAAATGAGTTACTCCACAATATTATATTGTGATAAGCGCGAAAATATTGCGATTTAATAGCGAAGCGATGAGGCGAATTTATAAACAGTCCGTGAAATCATGAATTGAATGCCTTAGCGAAGTATGCACTTACTGCGTGGAAGCCTTTATCCAAAGGCAATAGGTTGATCATTGTCGTGCCACTCACCGTCGCAGAGAGTGATCAACGCATCATCAGAGAGTCCGCACATGCTGCTCTGGCATCCGTGCTCTCGAACCAGGCGCCGGTCTTCATACTGGTATCATAACGCTTGCCCACAACTTATCCACAACAACTCAACAGGCATGAGAGCGGAAATGCAATTTTCTATTGCTGAAAAAATTTTGGACATCCTCTGATTCGGTTTTCTGGGGAAAAGGGTTAATTCATTCCTAACGCTGTATTGCGACGACGTCACTGGATATAGTAGTTTACAAATTATTAACTACTAATATCAATGCGGCAAACTACAATCCAATTTAGAGGACAGAACTTTTGGTTGCAAATTTGCAACTGAATGCGGCCCATATTTGTCTTCTAAACAGTCGAGACGGAGGCTATTTTTATGTCTTGGACTGACGAACGAGTCGAACTTCTTAAGAAACTCTGGTCGGAAGGCCTGAGTGCCAGTCAGGTTGCAGCGGAACTTGGCGGCGTAACACGCAATGCCGTGATCGGTAAGGTCCATCGTCTGGGTCTATCTGGTCGGGCAAAGACCACAACGACACCCCCACGGGCTCGTCGCCCAAAAACGCAGGCCCCGAGAGCCAGCCGGCCGAACAGCGGCACAACGACCACTGTCGGAGCAACGGCGCTGAAGGCGGATACAAAGCCGCAAATGGCACCGCAACCGAAAGCCCATAAAAAGCAGGACGTGGATGCTGTCGTGGTTCCCATTTCCAAGCGCGCTTCGATCCTGACGCTGACGGAAAACACGTGCAAATGGCCGATCGGCGATCCCGGTGATGGTGATTTCCACTTCTGCGGACATAAATCCGATGCAGGCACCCCTTACTGCAAATATCATGCAGAGGTTGCCTATCAGCCGAGCTCCGAGCGCCGCCGCGCCAAGAAAGCAAGCTGACGCGCCAAGGAAGGCGAGGCGCCTCTTTGAAGCCCGCCAATCCTTACGATACAAAGACGTGCTGCCAGCCCTTTAAAATTTGCGGGTTGGCCGCATGCCAAGATCTGAAGTAAAGACACAAGAAGACCAAAAACTCGCCGTCGCATCGAATAAAAAGCCGCTCCGAACGCATCGGGACGGCTTTTTTCATGGTTTGACCTCGCACAGCGACAATCGCCAAGCCAACGAAGGCAATCTTTCTGCGCTTCTTTGGTGTGTGGGGAGAGCAACAGCCTGCCCGCAAGACCTCAAGAATCTGGATTAAGAGAGACAGAAGCTACAAAACCCGCTGCTGCGCATAGAAAACTGCGCGGTTTATTCAGCCGTGCGCAAGTTCGCCTTGAAGACTTGCGAGATTGGCCCCATATTGGGAGAGGGTCAGATGCTTGAACCAAGGTTTGACCCGTTGGGTGTGGTGTACCGCCGGCCCGAATTCTGATCTAGCGGACGAAGGTCGTCCGACTGGCCAGAAAGGCAATGGGAGCCTCTGCTGCGCTTTGAGAAACAGCGCACAGGTTGCCAAAAACTCATTGGCTTGATGCCCGACCGGGTAAAAGCCGCGCGTGTCGCTTACCGATGAAGGACCGCCAATGTCTCGTATGTCTGTGTTTTCCAGCCCATTCCTGCTCGGCTTTGATGAGGTCGAGCGTGTGCTTGATCGTGTCGCCAAGGGGTCGAACGAGGGCTACCCACCCTATAATATTGAACGACTGGATCCGACCGAGAGCAAATTGCTCGAAGGAAATGGCGGCTGCGGAGATGTGTTGCGCATCACGCTGGCCGTGGCCGGGTTCACCCGTGATCAGCTTGACGTCTCGCTTGAAGAAAGCCAGCTCGTCATTCGTGGTCGGCAGGTGGATGACCAGAGCCGCCAGTATCTTCATCGCGGGATCGCCGCCCGCCAGTTCCAGCGCTCCTTCGTGCTGGCTGAAGGTATCGAAATTCTCGGCGCCGAATTGAAAGATGGTCTGCTGTCCATCGATCTTGCCCGGCCAGAACCGGAAAAGGTGGTCCGCAAGATAGCCATTGACGTCAAAGAGTAACTGTCCGTCCCCTGAGGTCTCTTCACCCACCGCCTCCCAAGGTGGCCTGAAACGGATCCAACATGAAAGCAGATGCCATGTTTGATGAAGAAATGTACGACAGCGATGAGATGGAAGACGGCCTGGAAGCGATCATGCTAGAGCGTCGCATGGCCTATGTCCGGCAGGTGAGCGTGGACGAAGTGCTCGACATGTTCCCCGAAGCCCCGGACATCCCTGCAAATCAGGAATTGTGGGCCTTGCTTGATGTGCAGGGCCAGCCCATTGCTCTTGCAGGCAGCGAGTCCGCTGTCAAGCTCAGCGCAATGCGTCACGACATCGAGACAGTTAGCGTTCACTAAGATGACGCTCTCGTTCAGCCAAACCAGAAACCGGCTCACCACTGTCTGAGCCGGTTTTTTTATGTCCAGCCCATATGAGAAACGCCGGTCAGACACCAAGCAGGCCGATCAGAAGCCCCAGTCCCGACGTCACGGCAAGGCATTTCACGATCGACCATTGCCGGACATGCAACATGTAGCCGGCCAAAAGGGAAAGCACAAAGACCTCGGGGTTGAAGCTCTGCCAGTTTGGGACGTGAAGGCTGAGAAGCCCGACCTGTTGTTTTTCTACAGTATCGAACAAGACGTGAAGCGCAAACCAGACCGACAGATTGAGAATGACACCGACGACGGCTGCCGTGATGGCCCTTAGGGCCTCGCGCAGTTGTGGACGGGCGCTGATCCACTCGATATAGGGCGCACCGGCAAAGACCCACAGAAAGCAAGGGGCAAAGGTCGCCCACAGGGTCAACATGGCACCGGCAAGACCGAGCCATAAATTAACGCCGCCTTCAACGCGTGCGGCCGCCAGAAACCCCACGAATTCAGTGACCAGAATAAGCGGCCCCGGGGTGGTTTCCGCCAGTCCCAATCCGTCCATCATTTCCGTGGCGCTCAACCAGCCATAAAGATCGACGGCGTCCTGTGCCATATAGGCCAGCACCGCATAAGCGCCGCCAAAGGTCACCATGGCCAGCTTCGAGAAGAACAGTCCAATGGTGCCGAATGCATCCGGTGAAGCCAGGGCCCAGACCAGCGCCACGGGTAGCCACCAGATGACGAGCCAGACCAACACCGTCGTGAGTGTCTTGATAAACGTGACTTTATCGGGGGTGCCCTGCGGCTCCGCCGTTTGTTCACCATTTTGAGCGAGCCCACGCCCGTGCCGCAAGCCATAGAGTGCGGCAAAGGCTATAATGAGCGGAAACGGCCATTCGAGAAAGAAGATGCCAACGAAGGCAAAGGCGGCGATCAGCCAGTGTGCCGGACCGCTCAAGGCCTTTCTTGCGACCTTGAGCAAGGCTTCGAGCACGATGACAAGCACCGCAGCCTTGATGCCCATGAAGAGCGATGCCGCCAAGGGTGCCTGACCGTAAAGAGCATAAGCTGCCGCAAGACAAAGGATGACTGCAGCACCGGGCAAAACAAAGGCCAGCCCTGCCATCAAGCCGCCCGCAACACCATGAAGACGCCAACCGGCATAGGTCGCCAACTGCATGGCCTCGGGGCCGGGCAACATCATGCAGAAGGACAATGCGTTGAGAAACTGCTGCTCGCTCAACCATTTTCGTTCGTCAACGACCATCCGATGCATCAGGGCGATTTGCGCAGCCGGCCCCCCAAAGGACAGAACGCCAATGCGCCACCATACCATTGCGGCCTCGCGATAGCTCGGCGCTTCGCCGACAGGTGTCTTGCCGATTGGCGTCTTTTCGATGTCCTTGTTCGCATCCGTCATGCTCGGTCCCTCTTTACGGTGCAGCCGACGCCCATCGCTCCCGACAAGGCAAAGTCCTTGGCATCCCCACACAATCCTGTCGGGGATACCTGCTTAGCTTGTCAGTTTTACGAATAGAGGTCTGGCTACCCGAATTGGAACCGGATATCGCCGTCAACCGGCCGAAATGCAAAGAATGCAAGCCAACCGGAATGCGATATCCTTCGCATCACGCAATTGGTTATGCTGCGTCTGAAGCAGGAAGCTGACAAAGGACTGCACGGATTGCGTCGCAATCTGTCGCGGCCCGCAATTTGGCCAGCGTGTCCTCATTTCGCAGAAGCCTTGCAATGCGTGCAAGCGCCTTGAGATGATCGGCACCAGCGCCCTCGGGCGCGAGCAAAAGAAAAACAATATCAACCGGTTTATCATCCATCGCATCATAATCGACAGGCTTGTCGAGCAATGCAAAGATACCGTAAATACGTTCGAGTTCCGGCAATTTCCCGTGAGGAATTGCAACGCCCTGGCCAACACCTGTGGATCCAAGACGCTCCCTTTGAAGGAGTTTATCGAAAATGTGGCTTTGGGACAGTCCCGTCAGGTCTGCGGCGCGCTCCGAGAGCTCCTGAATCACTTGTTTCTTGCTGCTCGCTTTGAGCAGGGGCACAATCGCTTCAGGGTCGAGTAGTTCGTTCAGTTCCATCAGACTCTCATATGTAAAACATCATGCCCTTCAGTTACGAAAAGCATGATGTTTCTATCTGCAATTGATCAGCCCTTGACCTTTCAGAACGATGTAGAAAAGGCTGATCCTGAGCGAGAGCCAACGGGAAAAAAAGCCCGCTGGCGCTTAATTTATTTGACAAGAGACGGGTTGATCCATCCCACATGTCCGTCCTTGCGCTGATAGACGACATTGATACCATCATCGCCAGCATTGCGAAAGACCACGACCGGTGCATCCGTCATATCCAGAGCCAAGACGGCTTCTCCGACGGTCATGGTTCTGATCGGCGAAGTGGACTCGGCGATCACGACGGGCGTGAAATCATCAGGAATTTCGTCCTGAGTATCAGGGTTCTGCAAAACGCCATAAGCGACTTCAATCGCTTCGGGGCTTTCGTGGAAATCAGCGCGGTGGCTCTTCAGGCGCCGTTTGTATCGACGAAGACGCTTGTCGATATGTTCTGCAGCATTGTCAAAGCTCTTCTGTGGATCAAGGTCCGACCCACTGGCCTGCATGACCATACCAGTATCGAGATGAACGACGAGGTCGCTTTTGAAGCCGATGCCTTCCTTTTCCAGTGTCATTTGACCACTGAAAGTGCCGTCGAAATACTTCCCGACCGTATCGGCCACGGTGTCTTCGGCATAGGTGCGCAAAGATTCGCCCACATCAACTTGTTTGCCAGATACTCGAAACGTCATAGAACCCCCTATTCAATTTGGGTCAATGGAATGATCAAACCGTCCATTCTATCGATGACTACCAGAGGTACCTGACTGTTTCATCAGGTGCGACCGGCGTTGCATCGCTAAAGCTTGAAAGCCGGGTCGACCAGAAGCGCGGAACCATTCCCCAAGTCCACAAAGGCCTGAAAACGGGTTGCGCTCTCATACGCGCTCACCTTGTAAAAGTCAATGTGCTGGGACTGTCTCTCACGCATACATTGAGTGTGCCAAATTTTTGCAGCTTTGACTAGGAAACATGACAAGCATTATACGGTTTGACAGTTGGCCCTAGGTTTTTCCACTATGTTTTCAAAAATGAAATTAATGAAATGCAATCAGGACCAGAGATTTTCTTTCATTGCAAAAAGGCGTTGCAGATGTCTCGATCCTTGCGTGCAACCAGCACTCCCGCACTCCCTGAGACAGACTTCACGCCCGGGGGCAACAGAAGCCGGTTCAACACGTCTGGCTTCGTGGCAAAAATCAGGCGTGGGCGGCCTTTTTCTCTCGCCGGCGCTGAACCGAAGAGGGAATATGCATGGCTTCGCGGTATTTTGCGACGGTGCGCCGGGCAATATCGATTCCCGAATCGCGCAGAAGTTTGACCAGGGCATCATCTGACAGGACTTTGTCTGCGCTTTCCGCATCAATGGCCTGTCTGATCCGATGCTTGACCGCTTCGGCGGAATGGCTGTCGCCGCCTTCTGTCGCCGAAATCGCCGAGGTAAAGAAATATTTCATCTCGAACGTGCCGCGGTTTGTGGCGATGAACTTGTTGGAGGTCACGCGGCTGACGGTGCTCTCGTGCATCTGGATCGCGTCGGCAATGGTCTTGAGGTTGAGCGGTTTGAGATGTGTAACGCCGTAGGTGAAGAAGGCATCCTGCTGTTTGACGATTTCGGTCGCGACCTTGAGGATCGTCTGCGCCCGCTGATCAAGGCTCTTGACCAGCCAGTTTGCGCTTTGCAGGCAATCGATCAGAAAGTCCTTCTCCTGCTTGCCGGACTTGGTCTTTGTGATTTCCGAATAATAGGTCCGATTGACCAGCACACGCGGCAGGGTGTCGCTGTTCAGCTCGAGCCGCCAACTGCCATCGGAAGCCGGTTTGACAAAGACATCGGGAATGACCGGCTGGACCGTCAGATGACCGAAGGCGCTGCCGGGGCGCGGATTGAGCGCTCTAATTTCTGCAACCATTTCACTGAGATCATCATCATCGACCCTGCATATCTTGCGCAAGGCGGCAAAATCGCGTTTGGCGAGCAGTTCCAGATTGTCCAAGAGGCATGCGATGGCCGGATCATAGCGGTTCAACTCCCTGAGCTGCAACGCGAGGCACTCCGACAGGGAGCGCGCAAAGACGCCCGATGGCTCAAAGGTCTGCAGGATGTCGAGGATGGCCTCGACTTCGGCGGTGTCAACACCAAGCCGGTTGGCAACAAGCGACAAGTCCGTCTGCAGATAGCCGAATTCGTCCAGCTCGTTGATAAGGAACTGACCGATCACGCGGCCACGCACATCACTGATCGCGGTTGTCAATTGCTGTTCGAGATGGTCCGCAAGGGAAATCTCGCCCGCGAGCACGGATTCCAGATCGTAGTCGGGATTAAAGCCACCGTCGCGCATCGGCGTCGACATCCACGGATCATTGAGCTGGGGTGTCGCCTGTTCAGCCGGGCCATTGTCGTCGGGAAACACATTGTCCAGCCGCGCATCCAGATCGTTGGAAATCGCGTCCATATTCTCCGAACTCGAGACGTCCAATTGCTCGGACAGGTCCGGCGAGGCGGGGCCTTCACCGGAAAGCTCGGCATTGGCCTCGTTCACCTCGGATGCCTTGGTTGCGGCTTCTGCAGCAAATCCGTCTTCGCTCCGGCTGTCCGAGCCATCCGCTTCGCTGCCTTCCGAAGTTGGCGAATCGTTGCTCACAGTCTCCAGCAAAGGATTGCTCTCTAGCTCCTGCTGCACATAGGCCACGAGGTCCATGTTCGACATTTGCAGCAACTGAATCGCCTGCATCAGCTGGGGTGTCATAACCAGCGATTGGCTCTGTCGAAGATCCAGTCTTGGAGATATCGCCATTCCTCACCCGTTTCGCATCAGTTGGTACGAGATTTGCTTGTTATATATAGCAGTGATGTGTCTGAATGCATAATTCAAAAAATGGCCTTGAGGAAAAAGCTCGTATTTTGAGTTAATTAGCCCTTTGAAAAGCCTATTGATTGCATTCCGGGCTTTGTGTCAGCCCATTCATTTCTCTAGGATTTCGTGCCTCATTGTGCCCAAATTACGCACACGCACATTTTTTAAGCTTGAACCGGTCAAGCTGTGGGGAAGTGTTGAAAGACCTTCCCTGTATCCTGCCTGGCCGCAAGGCTCTACATCGTGAAACCTTCGCCCAGATAGAGACGGCGCACATCTGGATCCGAGATGATTTCCTCCGGCGTGCCATTGGTCAGCACGTTACCCGAATGGATGATATAGGCACGATCGATCAGCGACAAGGTTTCGCGCACATTGTGATCGGTTATGAGAACACCGATGCCGCGCGCTGTCAAATGGCGGACCAACTGCTGAATGTCGCCAACCGCAATGGGATCGACCCCGGCAAAGGGTTCATCAAGCAGCATGAACGAGGGGCGCGACGCCAGAGCGCGCGCAATTTCGAGCCGACGACGTTCACCACCGGACAGGGCAATCGCCATGGATTTGCGCAAATGCGTGATGGTGAATTCTTCCAGAAGCTGGTCGAGTTGTTCCCGGCGCTTTTTGCGATTCTTCTCAACCAGTTGCAACACCGCCATGATGTTGTCTTCCACATTGAGACCACGAAAGATGGACGCTTCCTGCGGCAGATAGCCGATCCCCAGCTGCGCCCGGCGATACATCGGCAGTTTGGTGATGTCGAAGCCATCAAGAGAGATATAGCCCTTGTCCGGTCGCACCAAGCCGGTGATCATGTAGAAGACCGTCGTCTTGCCCGCACCGTTCGGCCCCAAAAGGCCAACCGCTTCCCCGCGGCGCACGGCAAGAGACGCCGAGGTGACCACCGTGCGCTTCTTGTAGCTCTTGCCGATACCATGAACGGTCAGCCATCCCTGTTCGTCCCGCATATTGGGATCAATCTGGTGATCCTCAACCTGATCATCAGGATGCTGGGTGTAGAGATCTGAATCGGTCATGTTCGAGCGCAAAATGGGTCTTGGCCTGCCGCCGGTGGTTGGATCCCTCGGGTGGATCTGGTTCAGATATGGGCGCTTGTCGCGCTCATGGAAGTGCAGGTCTGCAAAATCGCATTAACTGCTCATAAATACTAATTTTCGCAATGTCGAGACAGTTTGCCTTCTGATGCGGCATTTCGCAGGCCATAAAGGCTCACAAAAAGCAGATTTTGTTAAAACACCAAGAGATATAAACAGATTAGGTCAGGCGGCAGGATTCAAGTCCTAGCGCTTCTTGGGGATGAAAAGCCCCTGCACACGACCCGAGCCGCCGTTTTTGCTGTTGTTGGTGTTGGCGGCAAGTCGGGCTGCCCCGGAGCGCATGTTGATCGTCAACTTCGTGCCCCGCAGAACGTTGCCCCCTTGCGTCAGAACGACATTACCACTGAGCGTGATGACTTCCTTGGCCATATCGACAAAGGCCGTGTCGCCGGTGGCATTCTGGTCTTTTTGCGAAACCTTGACCCCGCCATTGGCTTCAAGCCGGGTGATGGACTGGGCTGTTCCAGCCCCACCACCGGAATAGTGAATGGTCAGACTGGCGGTGTTGAGAAGCGTATCCCCCTGCCGCGCCACGACGCGCCCCTTGAAAATCGCGACCTTTTTCTTGTCGAAGATATCAAGTTGGTCCGCCTCGATCTCGATCGGGGCATCGGGATCTGTGCGCAGGCCGGAGACAACATCCGTCATGCCCTGGGCCGACGAGGGGCTGGACAGCATAAAGAGGGCACCCGACAAGCAGACCAGCAACAGGAGCATGAGGCCAATAAAGGTACGCGCCTTTGAAAGTGTGTTGCTCATTGGTTCGCCTCCTCTTGGGGCGCATCAGCGGTTTGATCGCGGCTTGTGGAAGGCTCGTTCAACATTCCTGCATCAATGCGCAAACGCACATTGCCGGTGAAGCGGAACACCTCGCCATTGTCGATCGCTTCGAGCGTTGTTGCGGAAAGCTTGATATCCTTGGACTGGATATCAACGGGTGCTGTGGTTTTCATGTATCCCTTTGTCATTTCGACCTCGACGGCCTCTGTCTTGAGGCCATAGCCAAGGGATGACTTCACATCGACGGCACCATCAAGTTCAAGATGCTCGCTGGTCTGGTTGAATTGGCCTTTGGTTGATGTGAGCGTAACCCATTGCTGCTTGTCATCCGTGATGCGCGCCGAGATGTCTTCGAGATTGATGACATCGGGCTGGGTGACATTCTGGATGGCCCGGGCAGCGACGACCTCATAGGCGCGGCCCTGAGAAAAGCCGTTCAGCTTGGGATTCTGCATGATCAGCTCCTCCTGCTTGAAGGCTTCCTGTTGGACGGCCAGATCCTCGGGCGGCGGCGGCGGTTTCTGCTGGGCGACCCATGTCACGAACCCGGCGATGATCCCAAGGGCAAGCAGCGGAGCGCCCCACTTGAGCAACCGGACGCGCTGCGTGTGGCGCTGCGCCTTTCTGAAGGCACGCTGCTGTTCCGTGGACGAAATGATGCGGTTCGCATGAAAGGACCTGCCCGGCGAAGCAATCTGCTCCGGCGGATACAGGAAAGGATCCGTTTCATTCTGTCCCGTCTTGTCCTGCATGCTTTGCCCTTTGGTGTTTGCATGGTCGCCTTGCGGCGCGCCGACGTTCCTTCTCCCTATGTGTCGCCAATCAAGACCAAATCAAGACCCAATCGGGCGACAGACCTCGCTGAACGACCAATCGTCATGCACGATTTCGCCCAGCAAAGCTCAGCATCGACGATCGAAAGCCTCAGGTATGAGCGAAAATATCGACCTCGGGCCATCCAGCCAGATCAAGCTTGGCTCTCGCAGGCAAGAAATCAAAGGCGGACTGGGCCAGGTCCTTTCGCCCTTCGCGAGACAGGCGAGCGCGGAAGATCCCCATCAGCCCATGCAGATGCAGCACGTCGGAGGCGGCATATTTCTTCTGGGCTTCCGTGAGGCTGTCGGCCCCCCAGTCGGAGCTTTGCTGCTGTTTGGAAATGTCGACTTCGAGAAACTCGCGGCACACATCCTTCAGACCGTGGCGGTCGGTGTAGGTGCGGGTAAGCTTGGAGGCGATCTTGGTGCAGAACACCGGGTTGGGCATCACGCCGAAGGTGTGGAACAAAATAGCCATGTCGAAGCGGGCAAAATGGAAGATTTTCGTGAGATTGTCGTTGCCCAGCAAGGAACACAGATTAGGCGCTTCGGTCTGCCCCTTGGCGATCTGGATGAGATCGGCGCTGCCGTCACCGGGGGAGAGCTGAACAACGCACAAACGGTCCCTGTGCGGGTGAAGGCCCATTGTCTCGGTATCAATCGCGACTGCTGAAATGCTGTTATAATGGTTGAGATTGGGCAAGTCACCCTGATGCAGTCTGATAGTCATTTTCGTGGCAAGGTCCTGAACTTGGCGAAACCGCACTATGCGGCCCTGAAGGGGGTATTGAATGCACGGCGGGCAGCGCACTGGCAAGATGTCCTGCTCAGCCGCTTGCTGTCACCCGGACTTTCCGATCCGGTTGCCGACCTTGGGTTCCCTGTCAATATCGCACGGTGCAGATATATTTTTCAAAGACCCAACCAATCTGATAGCCCCCTACATACGGTGCGTCAAGGCTCGGCAGGACCTCGACCTCGCGCCACCCATGCATACCGACGGGCTCAAACGAGCGCAAAGGCGTTCCCGGACCAAGACGCGCGATTTCACGACAGCGTGTCGAACCGCATGTTCTAAGGGACAGATAATTGTCGCCATAGGGGTTGAGACCGCAGACCCTGTAAAGCTCGCCGGAGTAAGCTAAGGCACGGGAAACCGTGAAAGAAGAGAACATGAAGAGCGCCACAATGAAGAGGACATGAAGGGCACGTCCTGTCATTTTACCCGCGCTTTCGTCTGTTGTTCGGTTCACCCCATGCATCCGGTCTTGCAACCAGCCTAACAGCTTTTCCGGTCCGGCGGCAGGTGACCAAATGTACCGGTTCAGTTTCGTTGGTATGTTGGATCACCGCGCGCCGAACAAGGCATCAAGGACGAGCGGATCAGGCAATGTGGTGGCGCTGTCCACCAGAGCGAAGCCGTCGGAGAAATCCCAATGGGTCCAGCCCAGACACGCGTCCTCGGCCCCTTTTCGCACGGCTGCGAGCCAGTCGTGCCGTGCCCACGGATCCACGTCAAAGGTCAGGACGCCGAATTCGTTGACGATCACTGGCACCCCATAACGTTTTGACCATTCCCCGACCGGAGCGAGATCAGCGGCAACGCGCGCCGCATCCCAACTTTCTTCATAAGCTTTCTCGATGTCATCGGCGCCAGCAGCCTTGCCTTCATCCTTCAGTTTTTGAACGGCTTTTGCGACCTGCGGGTGGTCGGAATTGCCGGGGAATGGCAATTGGCCGACCTTAGAGAGATAGGAGCCCGGATCCCACGACATGGCCTGATGCGTGAAGACGAACGGATCATAATAGTGGATTGCATAAGTGAGCCGGTTGCCCTTGAGAGGTTGCGCCGAAAGAAGCGGCTCATAGCGCTGGAAAACAGCCGGGCCAACGATCAGCCCGCGCGTGGGGGCTGCCGCATTGAGATGTGTGACAAGGACCTGAGCCTGCGACCACCAGATGTCTTGTGATGGCACAGGCTCATTGAGCAGCTCGAAATAGATGTCGTCCTTCGGCCAGGAGCGTGACCGGGAGACGACGAGGTCCCATGCCTCGATCAGCAAGGCAAACGCCTTGTCTGGCACCATACGGTGCAGCGCCTGAAACCGTCCGCCAGGATGCATATCGACCGTAACGGCGAAGCCCAGCTTATTGAGGCGCAGCACCTCTTTCTCAAGCGTTGCCAGATAGCGATCCGTCTCGGTGACGTCAGTGAAGTCGGCCATCAGCCATTCGCCATCGACCGGCAGGCGAACATGGGAAAAGCCCTCCTTGCGCAAGAGCTCAAGCAGGGCTTTATCGGGCTTCAGACCGGTGTGGGAGGGCTCCCAATTGGGCAGGTTGAAGCCGCGGGCGAGCTTGGCATCAGCACCGGCAGGAGACAGGGCCCGCCCTTCTTCACAGGAAGACAGTCCGTCTTCTGTTTCCCCTGCCATTGCAGCGGTCGTCACCCCCGTGATCAAGGCCAGCGTGAAGCAAACTGCGAAACACGAGACAATCCGCATTGATCCGCGCAAGAAACAGCTCATAGACATGGCACATCCTCGTTAGCGTGAACGGGTTAGCAGAAGCCAGGCGGCATGTGGATTTGTGGTCAGATAGCGCCAGAAGAGACGCCGCGGTTCCTGAGCGATGCGATAGGCCCATTCAAGACCCCATTTCTGCATCCAGCGCGGTGCCCGGCTGTTTTTGCCAGAGAGGAAATCGAACAGGCCCCCGGATGTCTTGATGACGCCGACGCCGGTCAGTTCCTTGCGATGACGCGACACGAAGAGCTGTTCGCGCGGCACGCCCATGCCAATCCAAAGAATATCGGGAGCCGCCTGGTTGATCTGGGAAATGACGCCCGCCTCTTCGCTCTCGCTCATATATCCGTTGCGATAGCCTGCAAAAATGAGATCCGGGTAAAGGCTCTGCATCGTTTTGACAGCCTTTTCGATTTCATCCTGAGACGCACCGAGAAAGTAGAAGCTGACCTTTTCTTGCTGGGCGATGCGGGCAGTAAAGTGGACAAGGTCGGTGGTGGCGATGCGCTCGGGCAGCTTTTTGCGACAGAGCAGCTTTGAGGCGCGCACCAGAGGCTCGCCATCGGCGTGCAGGATATCGGCCTCCAGAAACAGCGACCGGATGCTGGCATCAAGCGCGCACATGGACAGCACCTGTCCATTGGCGGATGAAGAATAGAGCGGCGGATTGCCTTTGCCCCTTGCGGCAATGGCATGATCAATCATCTGCCGGGCCGCCCCTTCACAATCGTCAACCGTGATGGGTAGGCCGCCAACCGTCGTTACTGCATGGCCTGTCATGTCTCTCAAAACCCCCTCATTTTTGAGAGGCATCATAGTGAGAAAACCTTAAATTTGGGTTTGGTCGAGCACCAGAGCCACTCCGGCATTCTCAGCCCAGAGCTGCCAGTCTTCAAGGTCCTCATCCGACAATTCTGCATCCTTGAGGACCAGAAGCGCGGTATCGACGAGATCAATCAGATCCTCAAGTGCCTCGGGATCGACAATCTGCCGGGTCTCGAGGATCACGAACCCATAATTCTCGCGACACAAAGCAATCAGATCGCCCAGCTCTTTGGACAGCGCCGGGGTGAGCCCCTGTGCACTGCTGATGCCTTTGGCTGTCACGAAGGGGATGATGTCGAACTCTTCATAGACCTGCAAACGAGCAACCCGATCCGGTGGCTTGGCTCTGCTTCCGGATCTCGCCTTGTGGGCCTGCTCGGCCCGGTCCTTCAGAGAAATGATCACCGGATGGAAGCCGGAATCGATGGCAAACTCGCGCAGGACATCGGCGGTCAGGGTCTGCCCCTCGCCGGCCTGTGCTGCGGTTACAAGGAGGCTTACGCTTTCCTGCTCGAGATCCTTTGCAATGAAATGCTCGATCGCATCGCCGTTGGTCTCGACCAACTCATCCAGGAGGCCATCGTCCTCTTCATTGAACCCAGCAGGCAACATCATCAAGACCGACGGCATGGAGAGCAGATCACGGGCCGGCGCAGCGGGCTTTGGCGTTCTTGAAACAGGCTCCTGATTGGACGCAACCAGGGTCAGAGGCTTCTTGCGTCGTTTCGGAGCGGCAGCATCATGAAAGCGCTTGGCAGACATGACCGAGCGGAGCGGAACGACCGGATCGGGCTGCTTGTGGTCATCGTCATCATCCATTGAGGCGTCAGCACCAACCGGATCGTCGAACTGGGCAGTTGCCGCAGCCTCATCTTCCCCTTCTGGCCCATGGGAGTCATCCAACGCGCTTTCACGCTCCTCATCGGCAAACGGTTCATCCATCATCGATGCGGAGGCAGCAATCGGAGGGGGCGCGCTAGTCGGTACCGGCACCGACTGCGGGCCCTCGGGCTGGCGCATCGGCTGACGGCGATAATCTGATCCGCCATATGGATCGCCGCCGGGATCAGGCTGAGAAAAGGCTTCCCGGATCAGAGCGATCAGCAAGCCAAAGCCCAGTCCAAGGACGAGCAGAACGGGAAGCACCAGCGTCATCGACGGCTTGGTGGACTTGGAAGGGACGGGGGCGGGAGAGACAATGCGCGCTTCGCTAAACTGGAAGCGGCTCTGTTCGTCGGTGATTTTGTAGCGAGCAAGAAACTGCTCATAGAGATTGCGGTTGGCGGTTGCTTCGCGCTCCAGCGTGGCAAGCTCGACCATCGCCTTGTTCAGCTGAATGGAGCGTTGGCGGGCATCTGCGAGCTGCTGCTCGATGGCCGTTTTCCTTGCCTCAGCCGTCTCGAAGGCCTGCTTGGTCTGTTTGACCAGACGGCTGCGCTCCTGCCTGATCTGTCCGGCAATGATGCGCTGTTGCTCGGTGATGGCCAACATGCGGGGATGACGACTGCCGAAGGTCTGCCCCAGCTCCGCTGCCTGCCGGCGCAGCCGCCCCTGTTCCTGCAACAATTGATCAAGGACCTGAAACTGACCGCTCTGGCTTGAGTCCGCGCTTGCCGGAACGCCATCCTTGCTGGCCTGTTCATATCTGGAACGTGCTTCGACATATTCGGTGGAGGCAATTGCGAGCCGGCTGACGAGGGATGTGAGCTGCTGATTGTCGAGGGTGCCTTGGGCTCCGGTATCGACGATGCCGTTGCGCGCCTGAAAGGCTGCCACTGCATCTTCGGAGACCTTGAGATTGGACCGCAACAGCTTGAGGCGCTCGGACAGCCACTCGGTTGCCTCTTCATTGGTTGCGGTGCGATAGTCGCGCTGGTCCCGCACGAACGCCTTGGCGACACCATTGGCATATTTGGCTGCGGACTTGGGATTCTTCGAGCGATAATAAACCTGAACGATATAGGTCGCTCCCTGCCGGTTGGCGGAGAGGTTGCTACGGAACATGGAAATCAGTTCGCCCTCGTTCTTTGCCTTGGCAAAATCGGGATCCTCCTTCACGCCAAGCTCATCAACGACTTTGCTCAGAAATCCGTCGCTATTCATGATTTCCACATAGGACGTGAGGGCCGCAGCATCGCCGCCAATCCCGGAAATCACCGTGTCGGAATTCGTGATCCGCGGCTGGCGTGGATCGACAAGAATGAGGGCCGTGGTGCCGTATTTTTCGGGCAAGATCAGATAGATGGCGAACCCGGCCAGAAAAACGACAAGCGTCATCATGACAATCATTTTCAGATTGCCGCCAATGAACCGCAGGATTGCGCGCGGATGAACCAGACCGCTCCAGACATCGTTCGATCCGCCGCGCGGGTCTCTCGAGGTCACCGAACGAGCGGCATAGGGGTCATCATACTGTGCGGCATGAGCCATAGCGATATCATCAGGCCTGTGATCAGGCCCGAATTCATGTGAGACTAAGGCATCTGAAGAACCGCCCTGATCGTCACCTTCACCGGACAGGGCTTTGCTTGTCGCGGCATCGGGCTGCCAATCCAGATCGGCTTTCTTCTTCTTGCGACCAAACATTTACTACATCCTGTCAGATACTACGGCACGCGAAAAGGCAGGCTTGTCGCCATTTGTCACGAGCCAGTATGCACAGAGTAGATTGAGGTTTGGTTAACCATAACGCCGAGCAACAGCGTTGATTTCCATGGTTTTTGGCGCATTATGGTCACAGGTGCCAATCAGGATTGGGCAGGCTTCTTACAAGGGCATCAGGCTCAGACCCTTGCGGCGCGAACCATCGTTCGCACAGAGCCCGCAGGAAAGACATGCGCGGCCTCAAGATGGCGCCATCAATGACTTCGAGGTTACCGGCACGATTGAGTGTGTGCAGCTTGCGCCCCGGCCAGTGGGCGTCCGGTGCGAGACTGAACACTTCCTTCTGCTCAAAGGCCTGAGGCGTCAGGCAAGTCACCTCGAACAGCTTGAGGCCCGCACCATAGGACCGGGCGCAATCCTGAACGGGTCGAAACAGGCGGTCGCCGTCGCGTAGCATATTGCCAGCCGGGCGCGCTGCCGAAACATCGATAAGCACGGGGTTCTGGGCATGCGGCTGCCACGGACCGAGCAGATCGTCGGCGTAAAAGAGTGACAGACAATCTGAATATCCCCCCTCGCCCTCGCGCGTGACACAAAAGATCCACCATCTTTGTTCGTGTCGGGTGAGTGTCACGTCAGCGGCTTCCAGCCCCTCCAGTAGCGTTGCATGGCGGTGCCAGCCAAAGGGGAAGTTTGCCGCTTTGTAGAGTGCAACATCCCGGTTGGCAGAGGTTTCCGGGATCATGTAGGTTTCACCCTCGTGGCTTATCATGAAGGGATAGGAGAGATGATACTCCTCCTCTAGGCACACCTTGGCAGCTCCCGGATGGCCGTCATCGCCGAACGCAACCACCGAGATCACGCCCTTCTGGGTTTTCTCGTCAAGGTCCTCGAAAAACAGATAGCTGCGTCCATCCTCGATCCACGGCACCGGATCGGCATAAAAATGGGTCTCTGGATCCCGAATGACCTGCCAGCGCTCCCCGGCCAGAGACTGACGTTCGACGACACCCTCCTCATCCAGCCAGCGCCAGCCGATGCGCCAGTGGCCCGCTCGAAAAAGCTTGTAGTAGATCGATTTCAGCGCACCCCGCATGCGGCTCTTGAGTAAACGGACGCGCATTTGACGGGCGGTCGGCATCTCGGCCTGTCTGGTAATGAGGGCATGGGTCGTGCGGTGCGGATTGGCAATATAGGCCCTGATGAGCGTGCACAGTCTTATGAAGCATTGCTCCATGGCCCCCGAAAGACCAACCGCCAATTCGGCCGAAGGGTGAGCCGTTGCGACAACCGTTCCGTCGGTTTTAACAAGGGCGATTTGTGGCAGTCCATACTGAAGGATGGCAGCGATCAGCGCCCTGTCTCCCGGGTTGCCGTCATAGACAATCTTGATCACATCGTTGCCGACCGGCTCGTAACCATCACCGACCAGATCAAGCACAAGATCGAATGCAAGCCGGACCCGGGCCGAATGCTCTGTGCTGACGTCAAAGCTATCAACCGAAAGATCGTCGACATCAATCGGATCCGATTCGAGCCGCTGCCCATGATGAAGCCTGCGCTTTTCCGTCTGCAAATGCTGCAAGATGTGATCAGGTAAGGGCTTATCGTCGGACCAAAGAATGACAACGTCCGCCGACAGGTCCCTTGTCAGTCTGTCGGCAAATGTCTGGAGCCACTGCCGGGCGTGGGCAGGATTGGCATAAAGGCAAATCTTCATGCCTTTGCGACTTCCAACTTCGCCAGCTTCGGATCACTTGCCATCTGCTCTTTGATCATATCATCGAAGCGCTGGACCATGGCTTCCACTGCATAAAGATGCTTGAGCTGTTCTGATGACCGTTTCAGTTTTTCAACCACGTCCTCATTGGTCAACAGCGTCCGAATCGGATCAGCATAGCTTTCCGGCTGGCTGCTGTCCGCGAACAGGGCGCAGGGACCGAGCTCGGTGTTCATGACTTCGCGCAACACCGGCAGGCTGTTGCAAACGCACGGAACCCCGGCATTGGCCGCTTCAACAGCCGCAAGCCCGAATGTCTCGGCGGTTGAGGGGAACACAAATACGTCGAGGGCTGCCAGCAGATCGCCGACTTCCTCGGTGGTCATCTCGCCGGTGAAGTGCGTGCGGTCGGCAACGCCCAGCTCTTTGGCCAGATCGCGCAGATTCTGCTCATCAGGCCCCTGCCCGCCAAGCACCAGATGCCAACTGTCATCATGGGTGAGCGTCTTTATCGAAACGCGTTGACCCTTGAGCGCATTGAGGCGGGCGACCGTTCCCAGAAGCGTTGCATCTTGCGGCAATCCGAACTTGGCTCGGGCTTCAGACTTGTTGAGTTGGGAGGTCTTGAGCCGGAAACCATGGGGCACATGAACGATGCGCTTTGTATAGGCTTTCGGAAAGGCGGCATAATCTTTGGCTGTATCGCACGTATTGACCGTGATCTTGTCGTAAAGACCGATGCGACCGAACTGCTTGTCGACCAGGCGAATGACCTTGTTCATCATTGCAGGTGCCGACACCTGATTGGCAATGACATTGTGCACGCCAGCCAGACGCGATGCAGGCACGCCGATGATGTTGCCATAATGCTGGAAGGTGAGCACCACATCCGGTTCAAGCTCCCTGATCTGCTTGACCAGTTTGGCTAGAAAGGCCAAGAAAGCCAGAGGCTTGCCGGGTCGATCATGGCACGTGATGACCGTGTTGGGTTCATGATCAAAAGCATCGGTCTTGCGATAGAAAAACAGCTGATGTGTATCATAGCCTTTCTGCTCGAGACCCGAGGCCAAAAGGCGCGTGATTTCCTGCGCACCCGCATTTTCGGCCTGTGTTTGCATGAAGAGAATTCTGGGGCGGCGGGTCATTTTTCGAGCCTTTCTGCAGTCGCATCTGCCGGTTTGAAACTGGCTGGAGGCGTGTCGGGGCTTTCGATGAAAAAGCGTATGATGGATGGATCCATGCCGGTGAAAATGCGGCAGTAGACATTAAGCAGCAGCGCCATCGCAACCATGATGGCGGCGGTCACGACGGCCGCGCCAATAATGCCGTGAGAGGGCACAACAAGGAAGAAACCGACGACGCGCAAGATCACGGATGCGGTCACAACGACCATGTAGCGTCCCTCATGCCCGGTGAGCATCAGGAAACTCGGGGCTGCGCCGTTGGCCGCCGTGACTGCCGTGCCGATGGAAAGAATGACCAACACCCAATAATAGTCCGCATAAGAGCTGCCAAAGACCATGAGCATATAGTCGCCGGCGAGCAAAACGACACTCATGCCGCCGACCACAATCAGGAATGTGGTGATGGCCATCAGGTGCAGCGTGTGCTTAAGGGCTGGAATATCCCGTGAAAAATAGAGTCTGGGAATACGGCGGGTGGCAAAGGTATAGAGCCCGCCCGTCGCCAGGGCAAAGGCATTGGCCAGACGCGAGGCGACGAAATAGGCACCCGCCGCAATGGGGTCAAGCAGCATGCCGATCAGGAACACTTCCATATGCTGGTTCGCCGCTTCCATCGTGACCGCCAGCCACAGGCGGAACGACCGCCCGCTCCATTCGCGCAAATTGTAGCGTGGCTCGGGGGTGCCGACTTCCACGCGCACCCGGCGAGCGACCGCCCAGACCTGAGTTACCACCACGAGGATGAGGCCGATTGCGAAGACCGCAAAAATTTCGCTGGAATAGACGGGCCGCCCCATCCATAGGCACCAAGCGAGAAACAGGATGGCGATCGACCGCCACGTCAGCTCGTAATGCGCATCGCCCCAGCGGATGCCCACGATGGCACGGGTCGCGTGAGCGCTATAAAGGGAGAGCGTGTTGGTCGCCAGAAAGGCAACGGCAGCAGCGCTCAGCGTCCATTGATTGGCCAGCGGAATGTCGGCGAGGACCAATCCGGGTTCAAAAACCGCCCAGAGCAACACACTGCCAATAAGGGCACCGGTGATGGTCACGACCCAGCCAAAGCGGAGAGCACCAACGGCAAAGGCGGGGCGGTCAGCCGAGAGATATTCGTTCCACGACCGGACGATCTGCAGCTCCTGACCGGCGGCAGCAATGATGGAGAGCATCGAGACGGCGGAAAAGATGATCGAGAAATAGCCAAACTCTTTTACGCCTGCTGAGCGAGCGGCGAGCGAAAACAGGGCAAAAGCGACAACAGCACTGGCTACCTTGAGCAGCATCGTACCGACAATTCCCTGAGCAACCTTGTTGCCGACCAGTGCCTTCACTTTGAGCCTGATCGTTACTGGCATTTGAGCCGTATCCGTCATTCACACTTACTCTGAAATCGCCCGTCCGGCGATTCTCTTGGCGAAACAGCTGACCGAAAAGCCGCAAATTTCGAAACTGCACGCGCGTTGAAATATCCCTGTCCAGAATAGCCGAATCTTCAGAAAGATTTGGTTACAAGGTATGTTTAATAAAATTCAAAATGCCGTGGTTAAGAAAGTGTGCGTTCGAAAGGGCTGTATCAACGCCCGGTCAAGCTGTAGATGACGAGCCCGACCAACTCCTTGATAGTGGTGTTGGCACGGTTGATCTTGCCAGCTGGATACCAGTCGCTGACGAAGTTCGCCGGGTCAGTGCGATGGTCCACCGGATAGGCAAGCAGATCGACAAACCCAGCCTTTTGAAAGCTCTGCATGGCGCGGGACATATGGAATGCGCTGGTCACAAGGATCCAGCGGCGTTTGGTATCCATGCCAACAAGCGCCGCGCTCAGGGTGGCGTTTTCCGCCGTGTTGCGCGCCTTTGTCTCGAGCATGAGACGCGTCCGATCAAGCCCCATGTCCACCATGAGATCTCCGGTCATCTCAGCTTCGCTCCTGACCTTTTGCTTGATCAGCATGTTGACGGGAGTGGCACTCCCCCCTGTCAGCAGGACTTTTACCTTAGGCAATTTTGTTGCCAGACGCATGGTTTCGGTGATCCGCTCCCCCGCCTCGTTGATCTCGGTCTGCTGCCAGACATCGGTATTGTGGGGGATGGTGCTCCCACCCAGAGAAATGATGCCGTGAATTGGTTCGACACCAGAAAGAACTGGGTTGACCGGATAGGCTTTTTCCAACTGATAGAGCGCGATATCCGTGAGGGGCGAGAGCACCGCGAGCAACAACAGGAGCGTGCCGCCAAACAGGATCCGGGCGGCCATCAATCGGCCGCCCCACAGACAGATGAGGCCTATAGCCATGCCCAACACCAACCAGCTTTCAACCAGCAGCATCAGGCCGACTATCTTGGAGACAACAAAAAACACAGTCCCGATCACAGGATCACCATACGTGCGGCTCGCCGTTCCACTTGAAGAAGCACCCCGTGTCAGCAAGCGTCAGGCGCTCAAGGGTTCGGGCAATCCCGCCGGCGCTCTCATCGGCATGGAGCTCGGCATTTTGCCCACCCATGTCGGTTTTCACCCAACCGGGATGAAAGAGGACGCAGGTGATCTCGTCATCGCGCAACTGTTCGGCCATGATCCGCATGGTCTTGTTGACCGCCGCCTTGGAGGAACAATAGGCATATCGGTTGGTACTCTTGTAGTTGAGCGCGCCCAACTGGCTTGAGATGGTGGCGATTTTTGCACCGGACGCCCGCCGCAAGGCTGGCAGGAGTGCCTGAGCGACCCGGAAGGGAGCGATGGCGTTCACCGCGAAAGCCTCGGCCCATGCCTCGAAATCCATGTTGTCCAATTCCTGATGGTCGCCCCCCATGATACCGGCGTTGTTGATCAAGAGATCGATAGGGGCATCGGACAGATCGTTGGCGAGTTTCTCGACAGAGGCGGGATCGGTGACCTCAAGGCTGTGCAGCGTGATGCGGCCAAGACTGCCGGTCACAAGCTCGCGCAGGGCGTCAGCTTTTTCCGGCTCCCGGCAGCAGGCATGAACGTGCCAATCCCCGCGAGACAGGTAAGATCGGACCAATTCAAAGCCTACGCCACGATTGCTGCCGGTGATCACGCACTGTTTCATTGCACCTTCTCCTTCTATGTCTACTTGGCTCAGATTGACTGTCCTAGTTTACGGGCGATCAGATCCATGTGCGAGCACTTACGGTGGTCATACTGCCAAAATGTGACCAACCCGGTCTTATCAACACGCCCGCTTTGTCTTTTCATGATCTGACATGCCCCCCATCCTTCGTAAAGCCAAGAATGAACAAGTCAAGGATCAGCGTAACCCTTTGGTAAGCTTGCCTGACGTTTCCAGGCTTTGATATAAAGAATTGTTTATATCCTTATTGCTTTACGCCTTATGGCAAGGTATAGCTGGGTCAAACTCTCACAGGGCGGCAATCAATCCTATTGTCGCCCGACAAATCGAGACAAAACAGCCGATACACCATGTATCTGGCTCCGAGAATTGAGGATTCACCATGGCCGATTATGTCGTCAAAGATCTGTCCCTCGCCGATTGGGGACGCAAGGAAATTGCCATCGCCGAGACCGAAATGCCCGGTCTCATGCAAACCCGCGCCGAATATGGTCCGACGCAGCCGCTCAAGGGCGCACGCATCACCGGCTCCCTGCACATGACCATTCAGACCGCCGTTCTGATCGAAACGCTTCAGGCTCTTGGCGCAGAAGTGCGCTGGGCGACCTGCAACATCTTCTCCACACAGGACCATGCAGCCGCTGCTATCGCAGCCACAGGAACTCCGGTCTATGCCGTCAAAGGCGAGAGCCTTGAAGATTACTGGGCCTATGTCGACCGCATTTTCGACTGGCCCGATGGGGACGGTCCGAACTTGATCCTTGATGATGGTGGCGACGCGACCATGTATGTGTTGCTTGGTGCCAAGGTCGATGCGGGCGAGGAAATCATCCCGAACCCGGAAAACGAGGAAGAAGAAGTCGTCAAGGCACAGATCCTTAAACGCGCCAAAGAAACGCCGGGCTGGTTCACCAAGATCCGTGACGGCATTCTGGGCGTGTCCGAGGAAACAACCACAGGCGTTCATCGCCTCTACCATCTGGCCAAGGCTGGCGATCTGCCCTTCCCGGCGATCAACGTCAACGACTCCGTCACCAAATCCAAGTTCGACAACCTTTATGGCTGCCGCGAGTCCCTCGTGGATGGCGTCAAGCGCGCAACCGACGTGATGATCTCGGGCAAGGTAGCCGTGGTTGCCGGCTTTGGTGACGTGGGCAAGGGATCTGCTGAATCGATGCGCTCTCAGGGTGCCCGCGTTCTGGTCACCGAAATCGATCCGATCTGCGCATTGCAGGCCGCGATGCAGGGTTATGAAGTGACCACGATGGAAGACGCCGTGCCGCAGGGTGACATCTTCGTGACTACCACCGGCAACAAGGACGTCATTACCATTGAGCACATGCGCGGCATGAAGGATCGCGCCATCGTCTGCAACATTGGCCACTTCGACAGTGAAATCCAGATCGGGGCGCTCAAGAACCTTGCATGGCACAATGTGAAGCCGCAGGTGGACGAGGTCGAATTCCCTGATGGAAAACGCATCATCGTTCTGGCAGAGGGTCGCCTCGTGAACCTTGGCTGTGCAACGGGTCATCCGTCCTTTGTGATGTCGGCCAGCTTCACCAACCAGACGCTGGCTCAGATCGAGCTCTTCAAAAACCACAGCAATTACAACAATGACGTCTATGTTCTGCCCAAGGCTCTCGACGAGAAGGTCGCGATGCTTCACCTCGAAAAGCTCGGTGTGAAACTGACCCAGCTGAACAAGGATCAGGCCGACTATATCGGCGTGCCTGTGGAAGGACCTTTCAAACCGGAACATTATCGCTACTAGGCAATTTGTTAACCGGATCTTAAGGAATGACGGAAAACCAATGGGTTGGCTCGTCACTCCATATCAGACGAAATGAACGCGCTCCTTTTCTCGGTGAAAAGGGCGCGTTTTTTATATGAATTTTTATACAGACTCTTCTTCCCGAGTCCGCGAGAGGTTAATGTAAAGTGATTCGATTGGTACCGGAGGAGGCCCCGGAGCCAGTCGCACAGGCGTAGTTTCAAGCAGTATTCGTTGCGTTGTGCCCAAGGCATATCTCCTGAATGGGGTTTTCAGGAGCCGAGGAAGGAGTCTTTCAAGGATTGCTGGTCTTTGACCATTTGTCTTGAGTGCTCCAAGCATGACGCCATCAAATCGGCTTGAGACCTGTCGCCGGACGGAAAACCTTGGGACATGTCGCTCGACGGGGCAGTAGCGAGCGGCATTGCAAGAACAAAAACGAGAGTGGATTGCCTCTGCAAAGAAGCAATCAAGCGGCGGAAAGGACGAGCATGATGCCGAAACACGGCCTGTTCGGAAACATGGATTCATCACACCCCAAAGACATTTCCAGACGGGTTCTGCTGCGGGGTATCTGCCCCTTGATCCCAGCGCTTCGCTCCCGGCTCATCGCTGCCCCCGCTTTCATCACGGCGTTCACTCTGGGCGTATCGCAAAGCCAGGCACAGATCGAGACTTTGACAGGCCTTCCGGCCGTTCCCGAGATTGTTTCCGGGACAGCCGAATTGCTCAATCTGCCGTTTGAAGAACCCTCTGTCGTCAGTCAATTGCTCATTATGTCGCTTCTGTGCGCCCTGACGATCTTCGTATTGGTCGCCGGGTTCGGCTTCATGCGTGAACGCCGCAGGTCGCGGGAAAACCTGCTTGCTGCCAATCTGGCCCTCCAGACCCTGCAAGCCAAGCTTGATCAGTCAGAGAGCCTGCTCAATGCATCGGACCAGATGCTGATAATCTGGCAGGGACGCACAGACGTCCCGCAACTGCATGGTAATCTCAACACGCAGGACGCGACCCTACCGCATGGCCTTGGCATCCTTGCTTTCGGCACATGGCTCGAGGTCGAATGCGCCCAGCAAATCGAAGAGGCGATCGACCGCTTGCGCAGCACGGGGCAACGCTTTTTGCTGGTTGCTCAAACCCTCAATGGTGGCTTTGTCGAGTTCAAGGGCCGCACATCCGGGTCGAGGGCTCTTTTGCAGCTTCGTACGCTTGAGGGAGATGATCTCGACCGGGCGCAGCTGGAGTTCGAAGCCACCCGTCACGCCAACGAACTCGCCCGCATGCGCAGCCTGCTGGATGAAATGCCGATGCCGGTCTGGTCCCGCGACGAGTACGGCCAGCTCAGCTGGGTCAATCGCGCCTATCAGGAAGCGGTCGAGGAAGAAAGCATCGAAGCGGTTCTTGATGCCCAGACCGAACTGCTCGATCAGCGCGGCAGGGACTCTGTGCAGCAGGCACGCGAACAGACTGCGGGCGCTGCCTCCACCGTCAACCGTCTTCCGGTCATTGTCGCAGGCAAGCGACAGATCTTTGACGTGGTCGATGTGCAGGCCAAGGAAGGCCAGGTCGGCATTGCGACGGATGTATCCTCGATCGAGAGCGCAGAAAAGACCCTCGAACGGATGCAGGCCTTCCACACCAGCACGATGGATCAGCTGACAACCCCGGTCGCCATTTATGACTCCAACCGTCAGCTGCAATATTACAATGCGGCCTATGCGGTGCAGTTCAAGCTGGATATGCGGTTCCTTGAGACACATCCGAACGAGAGCACTGTGCTTGATCGGATGCGCACCAACCGTTGTCTGCCCGAGCAGGCCGATTTCCATAGATGGAAAGCCGAGCATCTGGCGTCCTACCGCGAAGTCGGCATGCGCGAAGACTGGTGGCACCTGCCCGACGGGCAATCCCTGCGGGCCGTCTCCACTCCCAATCCGGATGGGGGAGTGACCTATCTGTTCGAGAATGTGACCGAGCAGCTCGAATTGGAAAAACGCTACAAACTTCTGTTCCAAATGCAGCGCGAAACCCTCGACCATCTCAACGACGGCGTGGTGGTGTTCGGCTCGGACGGGCGTCTGAGGGTCTACAACCCGGCCTTCACCCGCCTATGGGAAATTGAAGACGAGTTGCTCAACGGACAGCCCCATGTTTCTGCCGTGCTTGAACGCTGCCGCAAGAAATTTCAGGATCAGGACGTCTGGGACAAGCTCAAGGCCTGCGTTGTCGATTTCAACGATGCCCGCCGCAGCACCGAGGGACGCATGGAATGCAACGACGGGCGCTACCTCGATTTCGCCTCCATTCCACTGCCTGATGGTGCGACGATGATCACCTTCGTCGACGTGACCGACAACGTCACGGTCGCGCAAGGGCTGCAGGATCGAAACGAAGCCCTGCTCGCGGCCGATCATCTCAAGAACACCTTCATCCAGCATGTATCCTACGAGCTGCGCTCGCCACTGACCAACATCATCGGCTTCACCGAGCTTCTGACGAGCGAGGCATTCGGCGCACTCAACGAGCGCCAGCGCGAATACACCGACCACATCATGAAATCGAGTTCGTCCCTGCTCGCCATCGTCAATGACATTCTCGACCTTGCCACCATCGATGCGGGCATCATGGCGCTTGAACTGGCACAGGTGGACCCGGTCGATTCCATTCGCGCCGCAGCTGAAGGGCTGCAGGATCGGCTTGCAGAACGCAACATCAAACTCGATATCTCTGTCGCCGAGAATATGGGTGAGTTCGTCGGTGATCCCAAACGCGTTCGTCAGGTGCTCTTCAATCTGATCTCCAATGCAATCGCCTTCTCGGAGGATCATTCCTCGATTTTCGTGGTTGCGGACCGGGACAATACCGACATCACCTTTACGGTGACCGATCAGGGATGCGGCATTCCCAATGACTATCTGGAAACCGCCTTCGACCGCTTCGAGAGCCGCAAATCCGGCTCCAGCCGCCGCGGCGCCGGTCTCGGCCTATCCATCGTCAAGAGCTTCGTCGAGTTGCATGGCGGCTCAATCCACATCGAGAGCAAGGAGGGGGACGGCACGCAAGTGACCTGCAGCTTTCCCATCGAGGCCAAAATCGTAAGCCCGGCCAGCGAAGAAGCGGCCGAATAGCCCCTCACCCATCTCTCTTCAAACTCGTTCCCAAGATCGCATCACGACCGCATAAGCTCCCAAGCCCTCCAGTTCTTTCTTGACCCGCAGTGCGCTGCGGATACACTCCGTCGCAAGGCTTTCCCGATCCCATGCCATTCCCTTCTTGGCACGGTTGCAGGATGCCCAGCAGAGGATGTTCACGAGACAATGCCCATACCCCCCCATGCCGATCATCACGCTCTGAGGGTTTCATCATGGCCGCTGCATTTCGAACGGCTGACCGAAGCAGCCAGCATGGCTCTTGCCGCAGATCTGGCGCGGATCCTCAAGCAAGGGGATGTGGTCGCGCTTGATGGCGATCTTGGTGCCGGCAAGAGCACCTTTGCGCGCGCCCTGTTGCGCGCGAAGGCCGATGATCCTTTTCTGGAAGTTCCCAGCCCTACATTCACTCTGGTTCAGACCTATGATTACGAGGATTTCGAAATCAGCCATTTCGATCTCTACCGGGTCGGGGATTTTGAGGAGCTCTACGAAATCGGCTTTGAGGAAAGCTGGCTCACGGGTGCGGCTTTGGTGGAATGGCCCGAGCGGGCAAAGGACCTGATGCCGTCTGATGCCCTGTGGATCACAATCGAGACCACCGAGAACGTCGGCGAAAGACGCCTGATCATGTCGGGCACTCCTGTTTGGCAGCAGCGTCTTGAACGCTTGGGACAGAAACGCAAACTCCTCAACTGCAGAGGATGGAGCGAGGCCCTTCTGAAACCCATTGATGGTGATCTTTCCCCCCGCAGCTACGACCGGGTGACGCGGCTGGCCCTTGATCCAGATGGGCAGCCCCTAGCAACAAACCCGGACGAGAAGGCCCCTTCCGCACAGTCGGCCATTCTGATGGACATGCCCGCCCGCCAACCGGGGCCAGAGCTTCCCGACGGGCGCCTTTATGACACGGTTGCCCACCGGGTGACCGATCTGCCGCCGGTGGTAACAATCACGGAAGGGCTTGATCATCTGGGTTTGCGTGTGCCGGACATCTATGGCTTCGATCTTGATGCAGGGCTTTTGTTGTGGGAGGATTTCGGTACCGAGCGTCTGACCGGTAGCGACGGCAATCCGATTGATGAGCGATATCTGGCCGTCGTGAAATGCCTCGCCCAACTGCATGACAAGACAATTCCCAATGCGTTTGACGGGGCAGGTGGCAGGCATGTTCTGCCCCGTTACGATCTGGAGGCCTTCAAGGTCGAGCTTGATGTCTTTCTCGATTTCTACTGGCCACACACGCATAGAGCCCCGTGCCCGGAGGTGGAGCGGCACGATTTTCATGCCTTGTGGCAGCCGCTTCTGACCCTTCTTGTCGACAGCGAGCGGTCTCTTGTGCTGCGCGATGTTCAGGATCCCAACTGTTTCTGGCTGGGTGAAGGGCACCGGCCCGGGGCCATTGGCTTCATCGATTTTCAAGACTGTCTCATCGGCCCGACCGCCTATGACCTTTCCGCTTTGGCACTGGATGCCCGGGTAACGATCCCTGATGATCTGCAGGACCTGATGTTCGCGCACTATGTTTCGCTTCGCAATCTGGACGATCTTCAGACCGCGGAGTTCAAACAGACCTATTGTCTGGCAGCTGCACAACGGATTTCAAAGAATCTCGGGGCCTTTGCTCGGGCCGCGGATCTTGCCGGACGGACGGGCTATCTTGAGCATGTCCCCCGCAGTCTTAAGTATCTTTGCAAGGTATTGGAACTCCCTCTTCTGTCCGGCTTAAAAGACTGGTATGACACCCACGATTTGCTTGGCTGATTCACCAAGACCAATAAGAAGAAAGGGGCTGTTGAGATGATCTCATCAAGCCAACCAGCGACAGGTATGATCCTTGCCGCGGGACTGGGCAAACGCATGCGCCCTTTGTCCGCTATCACACCCAAACCTCTGATCCCCGTAGCCGGGGAAGCAATGATCGACCGCGCTTTGTCCGTGCTTGTCAAAGCAGGCGTCGGACGTGCCGTGATCAATGTTCACTATCTGGCCGATCTCGTGGAAGTGCATGTACGCCAGCGCTCGGACATTGACATCGTCATCTCGGACGAGCGCGAAGCCTTGCTTGAAACCGGTGGCGGCATCACCAAGGCCCTGCCCCTCATCGGTCAGGATCCGTTTTATCTGCTCAACTCGGACAGCTTCTGGATGGAAGGCTCGAAAGAAAATCTCGCGCTGCTGTCCAGCCATTGGGACGACAAGGTGATGGACGGCCTCCTGCTTTTGTCTCCCACAGTCGATGCCGTGGGATACAACGGTCGGGGCGACTTTCTGCTCGATCCCTATGGTCGCTTGCGCCGACGCAAGGTGCATGAGATTTCACCCTTCGTCTACAGTGGCGCGGCCATTCTGCACCCCAGACTGTTTGACGGTGCTTCCGTCACGCCGCACTCCCTCAATGTGCAGTTTGACAAGGCCATAGAAGACGCTAGGCTCTACGGCATCATCATGGACGGAACATGGGTGCATGTGGGCACGCCAGCGTCGATTGAGCTTGCCGAGCAGGCCATCGCCGAAAGCGCGTCAGGGGGCAGACTGCTCTGAATTCCGGTCTTGAAGCCTTCGGGAGGGGCCCATGCAGCAAACGGCTCGCGTTTATTCCATTTCAGCGGCCAGCCCCTTTCTGGCCACCCTGATTGATTCCCTTGTTGATGGGCGGCTGATCCCCGGCTTCGACGCCAGCAATCCGGCGGAGTTGGGTCGTGCTCTGATTTATGTACCCACCCGGCGAACCGCAGACGCACTCAAGGACGCCTTCCTGCCGCAGATGCAAAAGCGCGGTTTGCAAAGCGTTATCCTGCCCAAGATCCATGTGATCGGAGATACGGACGAAGACCTGCTTCCGCTCAAGGTTGCGGCCGGCGATTCGGATGGCTTCTGGGATCTTCCCGTTGCCATGGACGCTGTGCAACGGCGGCTCTCCATGAGCGCGCTTGTGCATGGCTGGGCACAGCAATATGCCCGTACCGTGCTCAATCTGGACCCGAACCAACCTCTTCATGTTTCGGCCACGCCGACCGATGCGGCCTATCTGGCGATTGACCTGCTCGCCCTCATTGATGCTGTGCATCGTGAGCGTTCGGACTGGTCGCTACTCGATACTCTGGTGCCGGAGGACTATGGCACCTACTGGCAGATGAGCCTCGCGTTTCTCAAAATCGCCACCGAGTTCTGGCCCAACCATCTGGCGGAGCTGGGGCAGAAAGCCGGCTTGACGCTGGTGGATCCCGTCGAGCGGCGCAACGCGGTGATTGCAGCAGAAATCAAGGCGATTGAAGCCCATGACGGGCCTGTCATCGCCGCCGGGTCGACTGGTTCAATTCCCGCCACGGCGGACCTGCTTGAAGCGGTCGCGCGTCATCCCAAAGGCGCGCTGATCCTGCCCGGACTTGATTATCATCTGGACGAGCCGAGCTGGCAGGCGATTGGCACCTTGCACCCCGCCTTTGGCGAAGCGGAACCAGCCGCCGGTCATCCTCAATTCAACCTCAAGCAATTGCTTGACCGCATGGCTCTCAAGCGGGATGACGTGGCCGACCTTTCTGGCATTTCTGGCGCGCCTCTGGTGCGCGAGACACTGATGAGCGAGGCCTTGCGCCCGGCAGAGACCACCGAGCTTTGGAGCACAACGCTGGCACCGATTGACGAGGCCGCACGGGCTGAAGCCCTCGCTGGCGTGTCCTTTGCCGAGGCTGGCAACGAGCAGGAAGAGGCACGGATTGCCGCGCTTGCCCTGCGGGAAGTTCTGGAGCGACCGGAGGGCCGGGCGGCGCTGGTCACCCCCGACCGCGCGCTGGCGCGAAGGGTGTTGCTTGAACTCAAGCGCTGGCAGATCGATGTGGAAGACACAGCCGGCATGCCTCTGGGTGAAACGCCCCCTGCCCTCTTGATGCGTTTGATGGTGGAATGCATCGTGGGGGGCTATGATCCCGTTCACCTTCTGGCCTTGCTCAAGCATCCGCTTGCCTCGCTGGGTCTGCCGCGCGCCGAAGTCCGTCGCGCAGCGCGTTTCCTTGAGCTTCGTCTTTTGCGTGGCCCACGGCTTGGCAATGGCCTTCAGCCAATGCTGGATGAATTTGCCCGCCGCAAGATCAAAGCAATCGAAAAGGCAGAGAAATCAAGCACCGGTCTACCGGAAATCTGGCATCTGGCCGAGACTTTGCTCGCCCGCCTTGGGGAAGCCACTAGCCCCATTGAAGCGCTGATGACTGGCGACGAGCCCGCCGGATTTGGCGACTGGATAGCCGCGCTTGTTGCTGCACTCGAAGCCATCGCCCTTGATGTCGAAGGCACCCCCGACCGGCTTTATGATGAGGCTGCGGGGCGGTCCTTGCGCGGCTTCTTTGATCGCACGATCCAGCTGGATCATGGCGGCATGGTGCTGGACGCCGGTGATGTCGCGCCGTTTCTCGTGGCCCTGATGTCTGGCGAGACCGTGCTGTCACAAGGGGACGGCGATCCACGCCTGCAATTGCTCGGAACGCTCGAAGCACGGCTCCTGGATGTCGACCGGGTGGTTATCGGGGGCCTTAATGAAGGCTCATGGCCAGCGGAGACAACGTCGGATGCATGGCTATCGCGGCCCATGCGGGCGGGCATGAAACTCGAGCCGCCGGAGCGCCGCATCGGTCTCGCAGCCCACGACTTTGTTCAGGCCATGGGGCGCAAGGAAGTCGTGCTCATCCGGGCGGTCAAGAGCGGCGGCTCACCAACCGTGCCAAGTCGCTGGTTGCAGCGCCTGTCTGCCGTGGCTGGCGAGACCGCACGCAAAGCGATGGCCGAACGGGGTGAAACCTACGTACACTGGGCACGGCAGATGGATGCTCCCGAACCGTCAGAGCCTTATCAACGGCCTGTGCCTGTCCCGCCGCTTAACGCCCGCCCCAGATCCCTGTCGGTCACCGAGATCGAGACGTGGGTGCGGGATCCCTATGCCCTTTATGCCAAACATGTGCTGGGGCTTCGCGAGCTTGACGACATCGGAGCGCAGCCGGGTGGTGCGGAAAAAGGCTCGATCATTCACGATATTTTGGGCAATTTCACAAAGGACTGGACCGGTCCGTATGACGAAAGCGCAGTCGCCTGCCTTTTGAAAATGGGTGAAGAGGCCTTCCACCAGTGGGACAATTTCCCCGAGCTGATGGCCTTCTGGTGGCCACGTTTCGAGCGTATCGCCCGCTGGTTCGTGCTGGAGTGGGAAGCGCCGCGCAACGACAGGATTGCCGGTCGCTATCCAGAGATTACGGGCCGCATCACCCTATCCATGTCGGGCGGTGACTTCGTGTTGAGGGGACGGGCCGACCGGCTCGATATTTCCGATGACGACCGCCTGCATGTGGTGGATTTCAAGACCGGCCAGCCTCCCACCGCCAAACAGGTTCTGCCCGGCTTCGCACCGCAATTGGCGCTTGAAGGCTACATGGCCAAACTCGGCGGCTTTGATAACATTCCCAAAGGCATCGAAGTCGGCGACATGGCGTGGATCCGGCTTTCCGGCGGACGCACCGCAGGCGAAATAAAGACCGGTGTCGAAAAGGACTATGCCGCCGAGGATATTGTCGAATTGATCGGCAAGCGCCTATTGGGCCTGATCACGGCCTATGATGATCCGGCGAAAGGGTATGCCTCGCGGGCGCGGCCCATGATGACGCGTTTTGCAGGGTCTTACGATCATCTTGCGCGGGTCAAGGAATGGTCACTCAACGAGGGAGATGAGTGATGGCACCCACGATTCCAGCCGACACGCTTGATGCCCAGTTTCGCGCGGCCCATCCGGACAATTCGGCGTGGGTCAGCGCCAATGCCGGATCGGGCAAGACCTTTGTTCTGGCGCGGCGGGTTGTTCGGCTTTTGCTCAACGGAACAGAGCCTTCGCGCATTCTGTGCCTGACCTTTACCAAGGCGGCAGCAGCAGAAATGTCGAACCGGGTCTTCAGTGATCTGGGCAAATGGACCGAGCAATCCGATGAAGAGCTCGCCGCCCTGCTAACCGAAATCGAGGGAGAACGGCCCGATGCGGCCAAGCTGGCTCTGGCACGGCGCTTGTTTGCACGCGCACTTGAGACCCCGGGCGGGCTCAAGATCCAGACTATTCACGCCTTTGCCGAACGCCTGCTACACCAGTTCCCGCTGGAGGCCAACGTTCCGGCCCACTTCGAGATTCTCGACGATCAGCTTTCAGCCGAGCTGCTTGAGGCGGCGCTTTCGCACGTCTTGCGCGCCGCACGGCTTGGCCTGCGTCCAGACTGGCGCACGGCGCTTGATCTCGTTGTCGATCATATGGGGGATATGGGCATCCGTGATGCCCTCATCTCGCTGGTGCGCGACCGGGAAGGCTTTGGCCGTTTCATGGAAGCCAGCGAAATTGGCGGCGCGGGCGCAGGGCAAGTTGGCCTTGATGCTGCTCTTGCCGCGCTCGCCCGGACCCTTGGCGTTGCGCCGGGGGAAACTGTTGCTGATCTGGAGGCAACGATCCCGTTCGGGCCGGATTTTCAGCCCGGCTATCTCAGCCAACTCGCGCCTCTATTTGCCACCGGCGGCAAACGCGACAAGGACCAGTCGGCGCTGATGGCGGCTCTGGTCGCCTCGAAGGATCCGGCCGAGCAGATCACCCTGTGGCTATCGCTCTTTCGAAAGAAGGACGGAAACGCCAAGGCTCTCTCCTATGTCGCATCCAAGAAAATGCTGGAAGCTGAACCGAGCCTTGAAGGGGCGATTGATCGCGAGCAGGCGCGACTTGATGCCCTGTTTGACAAGAAGGCTGCGCTTCTGACCCTTGACGTCAGCGGGGCGCTGTTCGCGCTCGCCGAAGGGGTCATTGGTTATTACGAACGGGTCAAGGCGGCCCGTGGGCTGATGGATTTCGACGACCTGATCCTCAAGGCGTCCAATCTCCTGCGCGGCGTCAATGCCTCCGCCTGGGTGCACTACAAGCTCGATCAGGGCATTGATCATATTCTCGTAGACGAGGCGCAGGATACCAACCCGCGCCAGTGGGAAATCATAAGCAAACTGGGGGAGGAATTCTTCACCGGTGAAAGCGCCCGCCCGGTCAACCGGACAATCTTTGCCGTGGGCGACGAGAAACAGTCAATCTATTCCTTCCAAGGCGCCGAGCCGAAATGGTTCGCCAAAATGCGCGAGTCCTTTCGGCAGAAAGCGAAAGAGGCAGGCAAGCCGTTCGAAGACGTCAAGCTGTACCTGTCTTTCCGCTCGACACCCCATGTGTTGAGATCCGTGGACGCGGTCTTTTCCAAGTCCGAGACCTTCGAGGCCCTGTCCTCGGACAAGGTCGCAACGGTGCATGAACCGATCCGCGGACGGGATCCGGGCCTTGTCGAGGTCTGGCCGCTTTATGAGCCAATCGAGCAGGAAGAGGAAGAAGACTGGGCCAAGCCACTGGATGCGCAAGGAGAGGCGAGCCCGGCGGTCCGTCTGGCCCGTACGGTTGCCCAAACGGTTCGCCACTGGATCGAAAAAGGCGAGCGGCTCGAAGGGTCCGGACGCCTGATCACGGCTGGTGACATTCTCATTCTGGTGCGCAAGCGCGATGCCTTCGTGACTGCCGTGAACCGGGCCCTCAAGGAAGAAGGATTGCCCGTTGCCGGGGCTGACCGGCTGGCCTTGCTCGACCATATCGCGGTGATGGATCTTCTCGCATTGTGCGATGTCATGCTGCTGCCCGAGGATGACCTGTCCCTTGCCACGGTGCTCAAAAGCCCCCTGTTCGGACTATCCGAAGCGCGTCTGTTCGACCTTGCCCACGCTCCCGATGGGCGCGCCACAAGCCTTTGGGATGTCTTACAAAAACGGGCTGAAAGCGGGCGAGATTCTGACACCGATTTTGCGGCCACCTTCAGCCAGCTCAAGGCATGGCAGAGCCAGATCGACTTCCAGCCGCCGTTCGATTTCTTTGCCCAGATCCTCGGGCCGGATGGCAAACGGCAGGCCTTCATCGAAAGGCTCGGACCGGAAGCTGACGAGGTGATAGACGAGCTGTTGTCGCGGGCGCTTGACTTCGAAAAGACACAGACGCCAAACCTGCAGGCCTTTCTGGCGGCGATGCGAGCAGGTGGGGCCGAGATCAAACGCGACATGGGCGCGGCAAACGACCAGATCCGCGTCATGACCGTGCATGGCTCGAAAGGTCTTGAAGCCCCGATCGTGTTCCTGATCGATGGCACGGGAAAACCGGCCAACGCGCGGCATCACCCGCATCTGGTCGAGCTGCCCAATGATCAGGGCGGCGCGACGCTTCGGGCATGGAAGGCCCCAAGCAGCAGCCAACCACTGCCGGTGAAACAGAGCCTTGCCCTATTGGATGCTGCCGCCGAAGAAGAATATTTGCGGCTGCTCTATGTGGGCATGACGCGCGCCGAAGACCGACTTTATCTGTGCGGCTATCGGGGCAAGAACCAACCAGCGGAGAATTGCTGGTATGAGGTGGCGCGGCGGTCGCTTGCTGCCGATCTTGTCGATATCGAACATCCGGTGACCGGCGAGCCGATCCAGCGCTGGCAGCTTGAAGGGGCGTTTGTTGCCAAAGATGCGGCATCTGACAAGACTGACAAGGAAAAAGAAAGCGCTGTCTCCGCGCCTCTGCCTGATTGGTTTGGTCGGCCCGCTCCTGCAAAACCTGCCTCACCTTTGCTGTTGCAGCCCTCTCGGGCGGCGGAAAGCGAAGAAGCGGCGGACAGGCCATTTGTCAAACTGACCAAAATCCCGACCCAAGCCCATGTGTTTGACTGGGAACCGCGTCGGCGGGGCACTCTCATTCATGCGTTGATTGAGCATCTCCCTCAATTACCAAGAGAAAAGCGCTCCACGTCGGCGCATACCTATCTGGCGAGCATGGCCTCCGACATGCCTCATCAAGCGCGACAACAGATACTCGACGAAGTCATCGGGCTTATCGACCACCCGGAACATGGCGCACTTTTCAGTCCTGAAAGTCAGGCCGAAGTGTCCCTTGCTGGCTTTGTCACGCTCAATGGCGAGACAAGGACTGTGTCTGGCCAGGTCGACAGATTGATCGTGACCGACAGATCGGTCGTCATCATCGACTACAAGACGAATCGCCATCCGCCACAGACTTCCGAAGAGATTCCTCTGGCCTACCAGACGCAAATGGCCCTTTATGCAGAGCTGCTCGCGCCTCTCTATCCGGGAAAATCCATTCTATCGTTGCTGCTCTTCACAGCAGATGCTTCCATTATGGAGGTGAGTGCCGCACAACGGCGCTCAGCTCTTGATCACGTGGGTGTTAAGTCCTTGACGCAAGCCCAGTGAATACCTACCTTCAGAACAAAGAGCTAATATTCATTCTTCAATGAATATTGATAGATCAACCGCCTTGCCCGACTTCCCTGATTTCGGTGGGGCTCAATTGAAAGAGGCATGATATGGCTACTGTCAATGCTACCGACGCCACGTTTGCGGAAGAAGTTCAGGGCGATGTACCTGTTGTTGTAGATTTCTGGGCTGAATGGTGCGGCCCTTGCAAAATGATCGCTCCGATTCTTGACGAGATCGACACCGAAAAAGGTGGAAGCGTCAAAATCGTCAAGGTCAACGTCGACGAAAATCCCAACACCGCAGCTCAGTTCGGCGTGCGCTCCATCCCGACCCTCCTGCTGTTTAAAGGCGGAGAAGCGGTTGCGATGAAGGTTGGCGCTGCTCCGAAGTCCGATCTTGAAAAATGGATCGAGACCGGCGCCTGATTATAGAGCAATTCTCGGGAACACTCATTCACGAGAATGCGATAGCATACTGAGAGATAGCGTTTAAATCTAAACCGGTGACCCGGTTTATCTTCAAATCGCTCTAGTGCGCCGTTTCTGATCCTGAAACGGATCCTAAAAAACCCGGTCAAATCATCTGGCCGGGTTTTTTCATGCGCGAACGCTTCCCAATGCATCGAAGCACCAGACAATGCTCGCGTGCACCCATGAGAGTGAACGTCCGATTGCTGGACGATACCGGCCTAACGGATCAATTATCGTATCTCTTGATGGAAGATCAAAGCATGTCGCAATTAATGAGATTCAGGATTCCCATTTTTTGCCAATTGTGATTCCCTTTGAGAAAAGGGGATCATCATGGGCAAATCACTTCCTATTGCATTGCGCGAACGTGTTGCTTCATTTGTTGATGCCGGTCATTCGCATCGGGCGGCCGCCACCCATTTCCACGTGTCACCACGGTTTGTCAATAACCTGATGCTTCTCAAGAAATAGACGGGTTCTGTGCAGCCTCGCAAGCAAGGCCGACCAGACAAAGGCAAGTTGGGTGGGCATCATGAATGGATCACAAGGCGCATGTCTGAGAATGGCGATCTGAAGCTTGATGAACTTTGTCTGGAATTGGCTGAACGCGGGGTCCATGTGCATCGCTCCAACGTTGGGCGCCTGCTTCACAGGCTCGGCCTGAGCCATAAAAAAGTCTGGTAGCCACTAAACAGCTACGGGCCGCCATTGCTCATGATCGGTATGTATGGATCAATCAGCGCCAGTCTTTCTTCAACAAGGCACTGTCCCGATTGCTCTTTATCGATGTGACATCAACCAACACGAAGCTGACCAAACGGTCTGGATGGTCACCAAAAGGACAGCGCTATCGCGCTCACGCTTCTTTTGGTCATTGGAAATCCCAGGCCTTCATCGCTGGTTTGAGATCCCGTGGGATGGTTGCGCCCTGGATCGTCAATGCTCCGATGAACCGACGTATCTTTGAAACTTGGATTGAAACTCAACTACTGCCGACCCTGTCAGCTGGCGACATCGTCATCCTCGATAATGTCGCCTTCCACAAAAGTGAGAAAGCTGACAAGCTCGTCAGATCAAAGGGGGCATGGCTGCTGTTTCTTCCGCCATATTCTCCGGACCTCAATCCCATCGAAATGGCATATTCCAAACTCAAGACACTGCTGCGCAAGCGAGCAGCCAGAAGCTTCGATACAATCTCAGACGCGATCGGTGACATTTGTGACCTCTATTCTGCCAAGGAGTGTCTGAACGACTTCAAAGCTGCCAGGTCTGAGGTCAATTAATCGCATCACGCTTTAATCGGCCCGCAACGTGAAGAGGTAATACCAACAAGCGGAAGTTCTGACTCAAATTCGGGATTCCCTTTTTGATCGTTTTCTGGATCAATGGCTTTCATTGATTTGGAGGATGGCAGAATGGGCAGAGCAGTATCACTTCGTGAAGTTTATGACGGGCAGGCCTTGCAGCAGTTGTCCACGGCTAGCAAGCATGCCAACCAGAGCCGTCGGCTTTTGGCTCTGGCCGAGATTTACGATGGCGGCAAACGGTGTGATGCCGCCCGCATTGGCGGCGTTACCTTGCAAATAATCCGGGATTGGGTGCTTCGCTTCAATACCGAAGGCCCAACGGGTTTGATCGAAAAGGCACGTTCTGGAGCCCCCAGCAAACTGGATGATGAACAGCGCAAGGCTCTCGCCGCAATCGTCGAACAGGGACCTATCCCGGCCATTCATGGTGTTGTGCGCTGGCGGCGCAAGGATCTGGCCCGCTGGATCTATGAGGAATATGGCATCTCCTTGGAAGAATCCTCTGTTGGTCGTGAACTACGTGCCCTTGGCTTTGCCAAGCTCTCTGCTCGCCCCCGCCATAGAGGGCAGAACCAGTTTGCGATGGATGAGTTTAAAAAAACTTCCCAGCCGAGTTGGCAGAAGTCCGCAGAAAGCTCCCGAAAGGAGCCCCGATAGAAGTGTGGTGGCAGGATGAGGCGCGTGTCGGGCAGAAAACCAAGATCACACGTCGTTGGGCAAAGCGCGGAACCCGCCCTGTTGCACCGAAAGATCAAAGGACAAAGTCAGTCTATATCTTCGGGGCTATCTGCCCGGCACGTGGTGTAGGGGCGGGTTTGGTCCTGCCCTATTGCAACAGGCAAGCCATGCAGTGGCATCTGGAAGAAATCTCCGGCCAAGTCGCTGATGGAGCCCACGCAATCCTCATTCTCGATCAGGCAGGCTGGCACACAACGCAAAATCTTGACGTGCCGGACAACATCACATTGCTCCCGCTACCACCAAGGTCTCCTGAATTGAACCCGGTCGAGAATATATGGCAGTTCATGCGGGAAAATTGGCTTTCCAACCGGATCTTCTCATCCTACGAGGAAATCCTCGCGATATGTTGCGAAGCCTGGAACAAACTCGTCGATCAACCTTGGATCATCATGTCCATCGGATTGCGAGAATGGGCAAATCGGTTCTGAATTCCGCTCGATGGTATTAGGTCACCCCGCCCGGGGTGGCCTTTTTGTTGCCAGACCCGCCTCAGTCTGCGGGCCTCTTCAAAACGAATCACCAATGATTCTTCTGCGTGTTTTCAGCGGCAAAAAGACCTTTCTAACCTGTGAAAAGGGGCGGTTTGAGCGCTAAAAATGCTGCGCTTCATGTCTGAATTGTTTCTGATATTTTCCCAATAATTTCCGCTTTTCATGCGTTTTCTCAAACAGAGCATTCGTCTTTCGACTGCGTTTTGTCACGTACAACCAAAACAACTTTTGAACACATGTCCAACAAACGCCTTGGCATTTTTGTCATTCGGTTTCAAAACTCATTCCATTACAACCCAAAATAGAACAGAAATACTATTTTCTACATTACAAAAATATTTTTCACTTACCTAAACTTGTATTTCAACCCGGTTTTCTTGGCCGCGAAAGATCGTTTCGCGCCTTTACATAAGAAGCTGACGCACCTCACTTGCAACGGCAATATGTTCCGGGCACTAGGAAATTTTTGCCTAGAAACAGCCAGAAAAATGCAGAAAAAAAACATATAGTTACACGCCTGCCTTTGTCCCATAGAACGTTTAATTGGTACGACGCATTTTATGATGCGAACTGTGGCCGCGCCGTGGGAATGGAACGAAGAATGGGAAATGCAGCGCTAAAGTGTCTTTCGCAACCGGATCGCTCCGAAGCTATTTCGGGCAAGGCGAAATCCTTGCAGGCAAGTGACCTGACAGCCTTGTCCGACGACGAGCTGTTCGGCTTCATTGCACTGGGACAGCAAGAGGCCTTCCAAGCGCTTATAGAACGACACATTGATCGCGGCTATGCCGTCGCCTACCGAATTTTGCAGAATGCATCGGATGCGGAGGATGTGCTGCAGGATGCCTTCTTGCAGGTTTGGTCCCGTCGTGAAAGCTGGAAACCGGGCAAGGCGAAATTCTCCACCTGGCTGTTTCGTGTTGTCACCAACCGCTGCATTGATCAGTTGCGCCGCAAAAAAACCTCTTCGATGGATGTGCTTCCCGAACTCACGGATGACAGTTCGAACCAATCACAGATACTCGAAATGCAGCAAGCGCTTGAGCTGCTTGAAGACGCGATGGGAGAACTGCCCGAACAACAGCGCATCGCCATCGTTTTTTCCTACCAAGAAAATCTTAGCAACGGCGAGATTGCCGAGATCATGGAGACCAGCGTTTCGGCAGTGGAATCCCTTCTGAAGCGGGGACGCCAGAAGCTGCGCAAGATTCTGAAGAGCCACAGTGGCGACATTCTATCGCTGTTTACGCAAGGCTGATTTGTCAGGCTGTATGGTAAAGAGATGACTTAACCAGCCGGCCACGGCATGGTTCAATGCATGCACGGTCTGCATAAAGGGATCGTGAGGTCCCAGGCGACAATCCGATGATCATCCACGATCGCACGGCGCGTTAAGAACTTCGTAAGTTCTTGAAAACACTCACTGGCATTATCTAAACTTTGTTGATGCAAGGTTAAATTCCGCGCAAATAAATTGAAATAAAATGTGCCCGGATTCGCCTGCCTTCTCCGTTTTATCTCCGAGGCGTGATTATTGACGCCAAACTGCCCCAGTATGGGAGCGGATAAAGTTTACTGTGTTCACCGGAGCAGCCGTTTGAGTTGCTGCAAAGGGGACGCAAGAGACAAGTGCGAGTAGCTTTGCGAACGATTGGGCGATCGTAAAGCATGCACCAGTTCAGGAGTTAGACAATGCCCGTTATTTCTACCAACACTGCCGCCAATACCGCGGTTCGTTTCCTCAACATCAACGCCAATGAACAGTCGAACTCTCTGGCCAAACTTGCCAGTGGGTCGAACATCAACAAGGCATCTGACGATGCTGCCGGTCTTGCTATCGCAACCAAGATCTCGTCTGACGTTGCCGCTCTTGAGCAGGCATCCACTAACTCCTCCCACGGTATTTCCGTGCTGCAGACCGCCGATGGTGGCGCATCCAACATTGCCGACATCGTCGAGCGCATGAAGGTTCTGGCCTCCCAGTCCGCGTCCGGTACCGTGACAGCTCCCGAACGCGCTTACATCCAGGCTGAATTTGAACAGCTTCAGGAAGAGATTGACGGCATCACCGAGTCCACCCGCTACAACGGCCAGAGCCTGCTGAACGGGACTTCGGATTTTGCTGATGACACCGTTGAGAGCGCTCCCACAGCACTAACAGGTGCCGCTGGCGACGTCACGATTACTGCTGACACGACAGGCGTCATTTCGGTTAACGGCACTGAAATCGAAATCAAGGGTGAAGACGCTCTTGATGATACGCTCACCGTCGATGATCTGGTCAAGATGATCGAAGATGGTCTCCATGACAAGGGTGTCTATACAATTGAGGTCGAGAACGACGGTAGCACCCTTACTCTGTCATCTCTTGACAAAGGCAAAGATGCGGTCATTGAAGTCAAAGACGTATCCGGCACTATCAACGTAGCCGCCCTCGGCTTTACAACCACTAAAACAACAGGCACCACGACCGAGAAAGAGACCACAGGCGCGGATATCGTCGTCGGCTCGACCTCAGCCGATACCATCAACCTGTCGATCAAGTCCCTGACCACTGAAGAACTGGGTATCCAGAAGCTTGATGCCAACGGCGACGGGCTCGATGTCTCGACCGAAGAAGGTGCCGCCAAGGCTCTGTCGGTTCTCGATATGGCAATCGACAATATTTCCAACGCCCGCGCCGAACTGGGTGCGACCATGTCGCGGTTCGAATTCCGGTCCGCGCAGATCGACACCAGTGTTGAAAACCTCAAGGCTGCTGAATCCGCCATTCGCGACGTGGACATCGCCAAGGAACAGGCACAGCTGTCCGCTTCCACGGTCAAGGTTCAGGCCGCTGTGGCTGCTGCTTCGCAGGCCAACCAGATGCCGCAGAACCTGCTCAGCCTGATCCGTTAGGCTCAATTCTGGCAAGGCTGGAATGACGCGTAAAAGGTCGGGGCGAACTGCTCCGGCCTTTTCTATTGTGATCCGCTCTGCAGCAATCCCGAACCAATCCGCAACACGGTTAATTCGGGCCTATCACAAAGGATCCGGCCTCACGTTCCGGCGCCAACAAACCCTTCGTAACACCTTGAAATCAAACACACGCCCAACCTTAGGATTGTTTACGATATGGTTAATTTTTGCATCAAAAAAGGAAAATAAAAACTGCCTGAAATTGTCAGCCTGCTCCGTTTTATAGACGAGGCGTGAAGAAGGTGCCCCTTGCCCTTCTTTCAGTGCGGACTGTGTTTGGAGTGTTCGCAGAACCAAGAGTTTCAGGTTTCTCGACAGAAACGTTCGAAACAAAGCGATTAGCATTACGAGCGATTGGGCGATCGTAAAGCATGCACCAGCTCAGGAGTTAGACAATGCCCGTTATTTCTACCAACACTGCCGCCAACACTGCGGTCCGCTTCCTCAACATCAACGCGTCTGATCAGTCCAGCTCTCTGGCCAAACTTGCCAGTGGGTCGAACATCAACAAGGCATCCGACGATGCTGCCGGTCTTGCTATCGCAACCAAGATCTCGTCTGACGTTGCCGCTCTTGAGCAGGCATCCACTAACTCCTCCCACGGTATTTCCGTGCTGCAGACCGCCGATGGTGGCGCATCCAACATTGCCGACATCGTCGAGCGCATGAAGGTTCTGGCCTCCCAGTCCGCGTCCGGTACCGTGACCGCTCCCGAACGCGCTTACATCCAGGCTGAATTTGAACAACTTCAGGAAGAGATTGACGGCATCACCGAATCCACCCGCTACAACGGCCAGAGCCTGCTGAACGGAACTTCGGATTTTGCCGATGAAACCGTCGAAACCGCCCCGAAATACGAAGGTGTTGGTGCTCAGGTAACCAGTCTGGCACCTGGTGCGACCGGCACGATCAAGATCAACGGCATCGAAATTGAGCTGTCTCTGGCAACCGATGTAGCCAACACATACGATGTTTCTGAAATGGTCAAACAGATCAATGACGCGCTCCACGACCATGGGGAATACACGATTGAAGCGAAAGACGAGAGCGGCACACTCACGATCAATACACTCCGTAAGGGTGCGGACATAGAGCTGAAGTTCGAAGACGTTGGCACCCCGGCAGGATCCGCTCTGCAGCTATCGACGCTCGGCCTTGATGCCGCCTCCCTCGCCACTGGAACCAACACCACCAAGGGTACGACAGTGCCCTCAGCAGATACCGGTGCGGAGATCATTGTCGGCTCGACGTCCGCCGACACCATCAACCTGTCTATCGAGTCGCTCACCACGTCAAAGCTTGGCATTGCGGATCTTAATGTCTCCTCAGAAGAGGGTGCCGCCAAAGCCCTGTCGGTTCTCGATCTGGCGATCGACAGGATTTCCAACGCCCGTGCCGAGCTGGGTGCGACCATGTCACGGTTCGAATTCCGGTCCGCGCAGATCGACACCAGCGTCGAAAACCTCAAGGCCGCTGAATCCGCTATTCGCGACGTGGACATCGCCAAGGAACAGGCACAGCTGTCCGCTTCCACGGTCAAGGTTCAGGCCGCTGTGGCAGCCGCTTCGCAGGCAAACGAAATGCCGCAGAACCTGCTCAGCCTGATCCGGTAACACCCTGACCCGGACCCACTTTGAATAAATCAAGCCGGAGGCCCTGTCTCCGGCTTTTCGAGCGATCAATCCTTGGTTTCCTTTAATGGAGTGCGTTGATGACGGATACGACAACAAACACATCAAGTGCGTCGACACCCCGTGCATCTTCCGGCTCGACATATTCTCCCACCAAGAGGATCAACAACCCCACGTCGGACATTGACTGGAATGGCCTTGTTGAGGCGGCCGTGCTGTCCAAGAAGCTTACGGCGGACCGGATCGACTCGAGAATTACCGAAACCGAAACAAAGATCGAAGCCTACTCCAAAATGCAGGATCTCCTGCAGGCCATGCAGGGTAGCCTCAAGACGCTTTGCGGTTCGGCAGAATCGTTGACGAAGAAGGACGATGTCTTTTCAAGACGCGAGGCCTATCTGACGGGAAGTGGCGGCGTGAATGCTGCCAATGCTGTGGTCGTCACAGCCGATGCCGGGGTTGATATTCAGACCTACGACCTCAATATCCTGCAGCTCGCCAAAGCACAGAAAATTGCCGGCGCCCCCCAAGGCAGCAACACCGAAAAACTTGACCTTTCGGGCACCTTCTCTCTCAAACTGGCCGATAGGGAGAAAGCCGTCGAAATCGCAATCGACGAAACCATGTCGCTTAACGACATAGCCCGCGCCATCAACAACGAGAATAGCAAAACCGGTATCAATGCGACCGTCGTTCAGGTGAATGATGACGAGTTTACACTTGTCATGACGGCTGAAGACACCGGACAGGATATTATCTACGAGAGCGTCTCAGGCGATGATATTGGCCACTCATTGGGGCTGACAGCTGGGGACGGCAGTTTTGCCAGGGAACTGCAAGCCGCGCAGTCTGCCATCATCAAGATCGACGGGATCGAAATCACCCGCAGCACCAACTCCATTGATGATGTCATCAAGGGGGTGAACTTCTCGATTTATCAGAAGACCGGAGAAGATGAATCCGTTTCGGTGGAGATCTCCCAGTCACTCAACAATATCAAGACAGCCATTTCAGGGTTGGTCGAGTCCTACAACGCCTATCGCGAATGGGCGATGACCCAGCAGGCGGTTGCGTCCGGTGGCGGGGCTTCCAGTGATGCAACGCTGTTTGGTGACAGCATTCTGAGGAGTGTCAACGCGTCCGTTGCCGAGTCGCTCTCTACGATGGTCGGCAATGAGAACATGGCATTTCTCGGCCTGGAGTATGACGAGAACAACTTTCTTGTACTGGACAACGATAAACTCAATGAAGCGCTCCTGAACGATCTGGATCAGATTGAGGACCTGTTGAACTTTCAATATTCGGTCAGCAACAACGATCTTGGCCTGCTGTATCGCAACGACAACATGCCAGCGAAAATGACCATCGACATCGAAGTCGATGAGGAAGGCAACGTCGCGAAGGTCTTGGCGGATGGCCAAGAGGGCCGGTTCGAGGTCAATGGCACCCGTATCGTCGGCGTCAAGGGCACCCAATACGAAGGCGTAACATTCGTCTACACAGGCGATGAAGACGCCACGATCGACTTCACCAGCACAGCCGGCATGGCCGAGTCCCTCTTTCATACCATCAACGAATATGCCGATGAGGACCAAAGCGTCCTGACAGACCTTGCGGTCAAACTGCAGGAAAACGTCAAGTCCTTCAAGAAGGACTACAAGGACGAAATGTCGACGGTCGAGAACTATCGCCTGCGCCTGATCAATCTTTACTCAAAATACCAAGAGCAGATCTCAGGAGCCGAGAGCACCCTGAGCTATCTCAAAGTCATTCTAGATCCCGGAGACTAAACAATGAATCCTGTGCTCAATCAGGCTATTGGCGCTTATCGCACGGCCACAAAAACGGTTGCACCAACCAAAGCCGTGGCTTTGTTGCTTGATGAGGTTCTCAACTCGCTTATTCTGACCTCCTACTATCTCAGAGGCAAAGAATTCGAGAAGGCCTTTAATCGCGTGGTCCATGCCTCCAAGATCCTCTCCGGTCTACGCCAGAATGTGAACCTCGATGTCGATCAGGAAATGGGTCAACAGTTCATCGACATGTATTCGCAGAATATCTTTGCGTTGCACAACGCTTACGGAAGACCGGATTCGCTGGAACGTTTCTCGGAAATTGCCAAAGGCCTGGTTGATTTCCGCAACTCCTGGGCAGAAATTGCGGGGTTGCCGCTCCGTAATATTGACATGGTGCTAGAAGAAATACTATCCCAGAAAGACGTAGAAACATCGCCTGCCGCAGACCGTATGGTGGGCTAGCCTGACCGGCATCACCGGCAGGGCGCATACTCTGTTGGATCGACTATGGCCAAGTCTGAAGACGCAATGACAATTGAACGTTTCAAAGAGATGCTCGATTGTCATGGCACGAAGTTGGACACTTGGCCAAAATCAGAGCAGTTGCCAGCACGGCAGCTGCTTTTGCATTCTGAGGAAGCTCGAACCCTTTTGAAGTTCGATGAGGGCATAGAGGCTCTCTTGAAAGCCAGTCCTGCCAAAAAAGCGCCCGCTTTTCTTGTTGGCAACATCATGGACAGGATCAAGAAGTAAAGCTTATTTCCTGATCTCCCATCTTCTTTTCTCTCCTTTCAGTCGCTCCCTTACGTTTAATTTGTGCGCGTTTGGCATGAAGCAGAGATTTATTATTCTGCAATACAGAAATTCCTAATTTATATACTTAGTAATATTAAACTAGGCAATTATTGCCTTGCTGCAATAAGTATTCGGCAAATTATTCCTAACAAAAACTTAAAATTTATTCGCCTGATTTCTTATCTCCGCCCGTTTCAGAAATAGAGGAGCGAAATATCGGACGACCGGTCCGTGCCTCGTTCTACCTATTCGAGACATGCGAGATCGGAAGCAAAATGTCCATTTCAGCGCTAACAAACCCCGCGTCTGCTGAAGCCGCCAAAGGTGCCGCGCCAAATTCCAAATTGGGACTCGATACCACCGATTTTTTGACGCTGATGATTAAGCAGCTTCAGCATCAGAACCCGACAGATCCGAGCGACATCAGTTCCTACATGGGACAGCTGATTGATATGTCCAACTATGAGTCGCAGATCGCGACCGCGAAAAAAATGGACACAATCGTCAACTCGATGGCCTCTGTGGTCGCAGCAACCGGGATCGGCTACATCGGCCAGACAGTCACCGCAAATGGCGACACCACCACCTTGCAAGAAGGTCAGGCTCAGTGGAGCTACGCAGTCGATGGCAATGCCAAGAGCGTGGAGCTGACTGTCACCGATGCGAATGGCGACGTCGTTTATAGCCAAGAAGGTGACCCTTCGAAAGGCATTCACGACTTCTCATGGGACGGCGTCGACAAAGAAGGCGAACAGCACGAAGACGGCGATTACTACACCCTCAAGGTCACTGCGCTCGATGCGGACGGGGCCACGGTTGGCACCAGCACGGCCATCAAGGGCACGATTACGGGGGTCGATTCCTCCAAAGGCACAACCTACCTGCTGATCGGTGATGTTGGCGTCACCCTGGACAGCATCTCTTCCATCGTTTCGAACTAGGAGTAATGAGTTATGAGTTTGATGGGTGCAATGAACTCGGCCATTTCCGGTCTGTCCGCGCAGTCTTCTGCCCTTGCGACAGTTTCCAACAACCTGGCCAACTCTTCGACGACCGCCTACAAAACCAGCGCGACCAGCTTTGCCAGTCTCGTTGCAGGCAGTGGCGCGACAAAGAGCGGCGGTGTATCTGCAACTCGCGTGGCAAACGTCAATTCGCAAGGGTTGCTTATTGACTCTGCCATTTCCACGAACCTCGCGATCGAAGGACAAGGCTTCTTTGTCGTATCGTCCGAGGGCGACGAAACATCTCGCTCCTACACCCGCAATGGTGAATTCAGCGTCAACGAAGACGGCTATCTGACCAACGGCAACACCTACCTTTTGGGATGGGCAACCGGTCCAAACGGCAACATTGCTCGCGGCGCCAGCAACGTAAACCTTGACAGAATTGATATCAGCTCGGTGCAGAGTTCCGCACAAGCGACATCGTCCGTCGGCACACAAGCCATCCTGCCAGCTGATGCCGCTAACGGTGCGACATTTGAATCAAGCTTCGAGGTTTACGATTCGCTTGGCACGGCCTGCACGGTCACGGCAACGTACGAGAAGAAATCCGACAAAACTTGGGAAGTCACCTACTCGGATCCGATCTCAGCCGATACAGGCCAGGTTGTAGGGACCATCCCCGCCGGGTACGCCGTGGGGGTTGTCTTTAACGAAAATGGCACGCTTGCCAGCACCACGCCTGCAGATCCCAAGATGGTCATTGAAAACTGGACGACGGGCGCTGCTGACAGCTCAATTGCTCTCAATCTTGGTTCGCCGGGCGGCAGTGACGGTCTGACGCAGTTTTCCGCCAACGATTCCGAATCTGCCGAAATCGACGTGCAAAAGCTCACCGTCGACGGGCGCGCTTACGGCACGCTGAGCGATATCGAGATCGACACCAACGGCGCAGTTGTCGCTTCCTTCAGCAACGGTGAGACCCGGACGATCTACAAGATCCCGATTGCAGGCTTCACCAACCCCAGCGGGCTCATAGAAGGCAATAACGGGCTTTACGAGCTCTCCACCCATTCCGGCAATGCGACATTGCATACAGCCGGACAGGGCGGATCAGGCTTTATCAAGAGCAGTCAGCTGGAGGCCAGTAACGTGGACACGAGCACCGAGTTCTCCAGCATGCTTGCTGCCCAGCAGGCCTATTCCTCGGCATCACAGATCATCTCGACCAGTAACACAATGTTCGACAGCCTGATCGGTGCTGTCAGGTAATGGTCGATGAAGCGCCCGACGATCTCAAGCAATGCGCAGAAAAGCTCCGTCGCCTGAAGATCGATATCGCTGAGGTGGATGTTGAAACGCTCAGCCTGAATGACAAGCTGCTACTGCTCGACGCACAGCAGTCCCTTCGGGCTCTCGTCCGCCATATGCGCAGACAGCAGGGCGCGCTCAAACAGAAACAGTCGCAGGCTACCGCCGCAACCCAAGTCGCTCAGGCCTATGTCCATGCGGCGGGTGCCAGACAAAAAGAAAGTTAGCAGGATCTCGCAATGTCAGACGTCATTCCCGCCACACCGCCCCTGACTGCCAAAGAAGTGGCTGAAATCGAGACCGCAATGGATGAGGCCATCAAGGTGGCGGACGAAATCATCGAGCTTGCGGCCGAAGAAAACAGACGGCTGGAAAGCGGCCGTCCGGTGTCACTGGAAGGCTTGCTTGTCAGAAAGCAAAAGCTGGTGAGTGAATTCAGCGCGTTCTTCAAAACCTACAAGAGCGAACGTGCCGCGATGATGCTGACCTCTGACAGCAAGTTCAGCCTGCTTCAGGAACGTGTCCAGACGCTGGCAACCTCAATGATGGAAAATGCCGAAAACCTGAACCGTGCGGTCAACGCCAACGAACGGCGGACCAGTGCGATCATGCGGGCCATCCGCGATAGCCAGAAAGAAGTCGCTGGAGCGACAAATTATGGTGCCGACGGCTATCAGACCGGCATCACCGCGCAGACCAGTTCCCTCAAACAAAGCCGTGAGATCTAAGCCGCTTTCACGGATCGGGATTTTGCCATGAGCACATTGAGCTCGTCACTGCACATCGCGAGAAGTTCACTCGGCGCCACACAGGCCCAGCTTTCTGTAACCGCAAACAACATTGCCAATGCGGATACAGACGGCTACACGGCCAAGTCGGCGCGCCAAACGGCCAATGTGACGAATGGCACGAGTTCTGGCGTCAATGTCGATCGGGTCATTTCCAAGGTTAGTCAATACATCTTGTCAGATCTGCTTGGCTCGACATCCGATACGGCTGGCGCGCTCAAGACTTTCGACATGCTGAAACAAACGCAAAGTGCGCTTGGGGCCCTGACCGACAAGACTGGCGATGGAACCAGCATCGCCAATGCTGTGCTGGATTTTGAAAATGCCATGACAACATTGGCAGCGACGCCGGAAAGCACCAGCCTTGCCAATGCCGCCATCGGAGCACTTGAGGATCTGGTGAACCAGATCAACGGGCTGTCGGAAGGCCTGCAGGACCAGATTAATCTGGCCAACGACGAAGTCGTGACCGGCGTTGATACCGCCAACGCAATCATCTCGAAAATTGACAGCCTCAACCACCGCATCAGCACGTTGCACAATGCGGGCCAAAGCACTGCCGATCTTGAAGACCAGCTCAACAACGCTCTTGTAGAGCTGTCGGAATATATGGAAATCAAGACCTTCAAGAATGAGGATGGCGGCACCAAGGTTTATAGCGCATCCGGGCAGGTAATGGTCGACAGCACAGCCCATCTCTTGTCCACCGAGGAAGCCCCAGATGGCACCATGACCATCTCCCTCAATGGGGCCGATGTCACCGACAGGCTTCACAACGGCACCCTTGGGGCGCTTGTTACGATGCGCGACGAGACATTGCCGGCCTACATGACCTCGCTCGACGAACTCGCTACGACCATGAAGGAAGCCCTCAATCTTGTCGTTCCCGGTTTGGTGACGGGGTCTTCGGCTGCAGATATGTCTGTCGGCAGCAGCTTTTTGTCCGATCCCGCCTCTCTTCTGGGCACGAGCGATCAGGAAACAACCGCCTATGCGTTGCTGGACGCGCTGCAAGGCGACCTCAGCTTTGACGCAGCGGGCAAACTGGGCGCAGGCGATCGAACCTTGTCGGAATATGCCAGCGAGTTGCTCTCCTTCGTCGTGAATGATCACACATCGGCCGGAAATGAGATGAAGCTTGCGCAAACGGAATTACAATCCATCACCGACACGATGAACTCCTTTTATGGTGTCAATGTCGACGAAGAGACCGAACGGCTTTCCGAATTGAAACAGCTTTATTCATTGGCCTCTACCCTGATGAGTGTCATTCAGGAAATGTTCGATCAATTGCTGTCATCGGTCAGATAGGTGAAACCATGACGATGCGTGTTGCCACATTTAGCCAAATGTCTTCGATTCTCTCGCTTGCGATGGATACGCAAGGCCGCCTTGCCAAAGTGCAACAGCAAGAGGCAAGCGGGTTGGAGACGACCAGTTACGGCGGGCTTGAATTTAAGGCCGGCACGGTCGTGGACCTTGGCAACACGATCGCCCGCTCCAATACCCAAATCGAGACAGCCTCAAAGATCGCAAGCCGCACGGAAATGGTCTCCGCCTCTCTTGTGGAGGTCAGTGACTTGCTCACCAAGATGCGTGTGGCCGTCACCTCGGTCTCCTCCGAGGAGTATCTGTCCGAGCTTAAGTCTCAGGCGTCCTCGTACCTTGAAGAGCTGTCGAGCATTATGAACACACAATATGCCGGGCGCTATCTGTTTGGCGGAGGCGAGACGCAATCGGAGCCTGTCGACTTGTCAGGCTACACAGCTGTCGACCTCACCACCCCGAACACAGACTATTACCTTGGTGATAGTTACGTCCAAAAGTGCCGGCTAACCGCTGACCAGAGCGTCAGTTACGGCGTGACCGCAGACAACAGCGGCATCGAGAAATCCATGCGCGCCCTGTCCTTCATCGCCGGGTCAAGCTCCCTGTCTGCAGCGGATATGACAGATCTGTCTGACCTTTTCATCGAGGCACAAGACGAGGTTCTTGCCCTAGTCACGACAACCGGTAACGCGACGGTTCGGATCGAGAATTTCATCAAAAGCGAAAGCGCCTATGTTGCCGAGCTGGAAACGGTAGTTGCGGACATGACCTCCGTTGATATCGCCGCAGTCGCTGTCGAGGCAAAAGCCCTTGAGGTGCAATTGGAGGCGAGTTTCTCAGCAATCAGTGTCCTCACCAATCTCAGTCTTGCCGACTATCTCAAACTCTAGCCGAGCCCGTCTTGACGAGCTTGCCCTAAGAGGCTTTCTGGTCGGCATCCAGATCATGCTGCGAATAGCTGGCGTCCGGCTCTGCGAAAGTGTCGCCATGCCCGCCGCTGTCTTCTTCTTCTTCTGAGCAAGCCAGGATCGATCGCAAGCCCGCAACCTGCCCTTCGGTGTCCATCAAGATGTCAATGGCGCGGATGGCCTCGGCTTCTTCATCGGCAACCTGGTGAATGATCTCGCTGACAGGCTTGGGACGACCGATCAGATAGCCCTGTAATTGATCACAGCCGTTGCGTCTGAGGAAGACAGCTTCTTCGGCGGTCTCCACCCCTTCCGCAACGATCTTCATGCCAAGGCTCGTGCCAAGGCCGATGATCGCATTCATGATGGCAACAGCATTGGTTTCATGTCCAAGATTGGCGACAAAACCGCGATCAATCTTGATGGTATCGAAGGGATATTTCGACAGATAGGACAAGGATGAATAGCCTGTACCAAAATCATCAAGGGCGAGGGCCAGACCAAGCTTCTTGAGCATCTTCATGACCGACAGGCCCCGCGCGTCATCCTCGATAAGCATGCCTTCGGTCAGTTCCAGCTCCAGACAGGCAGGATCGGCACCGGTCTCGCAGAGAATGGTATCGAACTTGTTGACCAGATCCTTCTGCTGAAACTGCAGGGGGCTGATGTTGACGCTGATATCGGCACCCTTGAGAATTGATGTCGAAGCGATGCAGGCCTGCCGAAAAACCCACTCATCGATATCGATGATCATGCCACTGGCCTCTGCCACCGGGATGAATTCGGCAGGGCTGACAAGGCCGCGTTCGGGATGTTTCCAGCGTAACAAAGCCTCGTAGGCGTTGATTTCCAGATTCCCGGCGCAGGCACGAGGCTGATAGTAAAGCTCAAACTCGCCACGCTCGAGCGCGTTTTCCAAGTCCGCCTGAAGAGCCCGGCGCTTCTCCATCAGCGCATTGAGGCCGTTTCGGAACATGTTGGACATGTTGCGGCCCGTATTCTTGGAGTGATAAAGCGCGATATCGGCACGAGAGAAAAGCATTTCTGCAGTCGTGCCGTGTTCCGGGCACAGGGCAATCCCGACACTTGCACCGATCAGGGCCGAGGCATTGTCATCGATCGGTATCGGAATGGACATCTCTGCAACAATCCGGTGGCCGGTATCCGCTGCCTGATTGGCAAAATGCAGACCGTTCTGGATGATGGCAAATTCGTCCCCCCCGAGGCGCGCCACCGTGCCGTTTTCTCCAGCAATCGCCTTCAGTCGCTTCGCAGTCTCCTTGATGACAATATCCCCGGCCTGATGGCCATGCACATCGTTGACATTCTTGAAGCGGTCCAGATCGATCAGGATCAGCGCAGTACGGTTGTTGTCCTTTGCCTTGTTGACGGCCGTTTCGAGCTGTTCATTGAACAGGGACCGGTTGGCCAGCCCGGTCAAGGGATCATGCTGCGCCATCAGACGGATGTTCTGCTCTGCCTGCTTGCGCTCGCGCAGATCGACAAAGCAGGCAATCCTGACGGGCTCGCCCTTGAAGTCGATACTGCGGCCACGAACAGCCACAGGGATCGCTTCGCCGCTCTTGGCCTTGAGTTTGGCCTCATAGGTGTGGCTCCAGTTCTCGGCAATCGCCTGCTGAATGATCGGTTCGGTTTCATCGACCATCACCTTGTCAATGGACGCACCAATCACCTCATCAAGCGTGTAGCCGAGCAAGTCGGCCAGTTGCTGATTGCAATCGACGACGTGATCGTCACGATGCATGGCGATGCCTTCAAACGTGGCGTTGGACAGGGCTGCAATGCGCTCGGCTTCTTCGGATTTTGCCTGAAGCAGTTCCAGTTCGCTGAGCTGCTTGTGCTCTTTTTCCAGATTGACCATCAGATCATTGAAAAGCTTTGTCAGGTTTTCCGCCTCGTCACCGGGCACCGTCGGCAAGCGCTGCACAAAATTGCGTTTCCCCGACAGGAGCTTCTCGAGCGCGCTCTCCACGTGGCCTACACCGATGCGGGTGGCGTGTTCGGAAATGTTGAGACCGAGTTTCTCCTCGTCCAGCGTTGCACGAAATCGCGAGACGCGGCGAAGAATGGAGAAGAAGAGAAAGCCAAGCCCAAATGACAGACAGAAGTTCAGCCCCGAGCCGATGCCCTGCACATAAAGCTGATGAAGGCGGCCAAATTCGAATTGGTCAGCCGGTGCAAGCAGTGCCAGACCGATGGTTCCGGCGACACCGGCAAAGGCGTGTGCGCCAATCGCGCCCACCGCGTCATCAATCTTGAATTTGGTCTCAAGGATATGATTGGCGATGATCGAGATGCAGCCACCCAGAATACCGATCATGATGGCCCCGCCGGGCGAGAGCACCGCGCAGCCTGCGGTGACGGCAACAAGACCGCCGAGCATACCGGCCATTGCCTTTTCGGGTAGATAGTATCCATCATGGTAATAGCCGATGATATGTCCGGCCACGGTTCCGAAGCCACCGGCAAGAATCGTATTGAGAATGATGAAAGCGACATCCTCGCCCGCCTTCAGGGTCGATCCGCCGTTGAACCCGAGCCAACCGATAAACAGCAGTAGAACGCCAGTGGTGGCCAGAACCGGACTGTGACCCGCCATGCGCACCGGATTGCCAGCCTCATCGAAGCGCCCCATACGCGGCCCCAGCGCAATACAGGCGGCAAGCGCGACCCAACCGCCGGTCGCGTGCACCACCGTTGATCCGGCAAAATCGATGAAGCCCATGTTGGCGAGGAAAGCCCCCTCGTTTGGGCGCAGCGCGTCTCCCCACGCCCAGTGGGCGAACACGGGATAAATGAGTGAGGACAGAAAAATAGAACCGATGATATAGGCAGAGAGGCGCATCCGTTCGGCAACGGCACCGGAGACGATTGTCGCAGCCGTACCGCAGAACATAACCTGAAAAACGAAGAACCCAGCCTCGTAGGACGTGATATTGCTCAGGCCGAAGTAGTCCCAATCAAACCCCACCATCAAAGACCCGGTCGGTCCGAAGGCTATCATGAAACCGGCAATTGCGAACGCTGCAATCGAAAAAACAAAATCAAGCAGGTTCTTCTGCGCCACGTTGATCGAGTTCTTGGAGCGGACCATGCCCGCTTCGAGCAGCAGGAATCCTGCCTGCATGAACATCACCAATGCAGAGGCGGCCATGATCCACGTCAGGTCAAGATTTGCAGACAATCCCCTCAGATCGCTCGCAGCCCACACCGAAGAAGGGAAAAGGGCGGCAGCACCCGCCACTGTGATAAATATCGATGATTTTTTCATGTTTGCCGGAATGCTAAAAATTAAAGACGCCAATATCCAATTCTTAGCGTGTTCAAGTTAAATTTGAATTATTGCATTCCAATCCGGATAAAATTGTCGAGAGGTATCATATGCCTCTGCATGCGGCAGGTATGGGGAGAGTGTTTCCTGCGTCCTTGTCGAGCAGGCAGGCACATGGAGCGACAGGCCCCATCAGGGCTGGCCTGAGATGGTTTTGTGGAACCGTTCGCGGATGCCGTTGGTCTGAAGGTGGTTGAACTTAGAGCCGGATTTAAAAGTAGTTGTGGGATATCAATAGGTTCTGATGCAACCGTTTTAGATGAGAAGATGGAGGATCATATGCCTTGGGACAATACCGCTCGGGTTCACCATAACCGGGATAAACTGCGCTATCCAACAGGTTTAACCGATAGAGAGTGGGAAGTGATCGCACTGTTCTTGCCGCCGCCCGGTCAGGCGGGCGACCACGCACCACAAATATGGCGATGTGATAGATGCGATCCTTTATGTTGGTTGCAGCGGTTGCCAATGGCGGATTTTGCCCAAGGACTTTCCTCTGGTCTCGACGGTTCGCGGATATTTTTATGCTTGGCGCAATGCTGGCTTGTGGACCCGGATCAATCATCTCCTGGCCATGGGGTGCCTTGAACTGGAAGGGCGAGGAGCCAGTCCGACGGCTGATGTCATTGATAGCCAAAGCGTCAAAACCACGGAAAGCGGCGGGCTTTCCGGATATGACGTGGGGGAAAAGATCAAGGGCCGCAAGCGCGATGGAATCCACCTATGCCCGAATTCCGTTGGCCTGATGCTACATATTATCGTCCATGCCGCAGCCAGATGGAACAGACGCCAGAGAGTGAGACAAGCACAACCTGTTTGTGCAACTCGTTGGACATGCGGGACGGACCAAAGTTCGGAGAGCTATGATCGGTTCGTAACGGCGGCGTGTCATTCAAGGCTCCATTTTCTAGGTGTTTGATCCCATGCTTTGATGGTGCACCTTTCTCATTTGAATGGAGGGAAGCACTATGGGCCAAGTTCTACACGGCAGCGCCACGACGACAGAGGCAGTCCGTCGAGCAATACAAAATAGTCAAGAGAGCCTGAGAGTGCTTTCCAAGCGATACGGCATCAATCAGAAAACGGTCGTCAAGTGGAAGACGCGCACTTCACAAGCGGACTCAAGAACCGGACCGAAGGAGCCACGTTCGACGGTGCTTTCGCGGCAAGAAGAAGCGACAGGTCCCACCTTGATGCAGGCGGTGTCTTTGCGCTGAAGATACCGTGAGTGCAGAGCTTGCCCAGCCATCGCATGATTTTGGAATAGCAGCTTCCATCTTGCGCGCACAGGGCGGCACTCGCCGGACTGCCGGGGGCCGCGCTAATGCATGGCCTGAATCGTGCCGAGCGCTCGGATTCTTCTGCCTTCACCCGCCTCAATACCATTACGGATAAATTTTGCGTATTTTTACACAGGCTATGATCATCTATTTAGTGAGGATCAAGAGCATCAATCTGGCGCGCATGCCCTGAAGACCGAAGTCGTCATATATCTGTCATAAAAGGATAATTTCGGTTCTGGCCAAAAATAGGAAAAGTCAATCCTTCGAGATACATAAATATCCAAAAATAAACTTTTAAGTAATTTTGAATCGAACGCAAATCACTGATTGCAACGACCGCCAAATCCGACGAATATCTCAGCATAGGCTGACAGTTTAGCTTACGGGAATGACAGCCCCTGTAAGAAGACTGAATTGGGGCGGGGAAAACCCCATCAGCGGCGCGACAGTCTGTACGGGAACAGACTGATCGGGCCACACTGCAAGAAAAACGAGCGAATAGGGAAGTCCGGGGACTTGGACCCGAAGCCAACGGGATCAGGAAAAGGACGGGAACTTCTCTAAAAAAAAGGTGTTGCGGCATTGAGCAAACCAGCTAACTCAATGCCGCAACACCAATTCCAAGGGAGCCCAGAGCCTCTGGATATGGTGTACGGAACCAGAAGATAGTCCCTTGGTTCGCGATGTCACGTCACAATCGTGACTTCGCGCTCCCTTGGATTACAGTTTCTTTCGTTCTTGACGGGTTAACGCCGACAAACAATCCACTTGCCTCGCGCCCTTCCCCAAATTCTCATCCAATTCTGACTTTGCCAGATACACGAGCTTTCGCACGGCATGTGTGTCTGAACTATCGGCCTCCTGCAACGCTCTCAACAGATAATCAGCCGCTTTTCTGTGAGAGGTCAAAGTCTCTGAATCGGCTTTTTCCCTGACCATTCATCCGCCTCTTGATGCGTATTGTGTCTCCATCGGGCCAACCCGGGACGCTAAACAGAGCGACCATTCCAGTCGGCTAGCCAGGCCAAAACACAAAAAGAGAGCCAGAAGCGCTAGAGAAAACATCTGCGGCGTAACACTAGCGAGATAGAACCAATTCATATTGTAAAATATTGCGCACCTGTGTTAATAAAGGCAACAATATATAATGCGCTGATGTTGCAGGTATTTTAATGATTACTAAACAGATCAAGACATACCGCTATGAAGCGGCTGCCATATGGTCCGAAAGTGTAAGCTTTCCAGCACATGCCCATGACGAATTCGTTTTGAGTTGCAATATAAAAGGTCATGAGCGTCTAAAACTCGATGGCCGACAACTGGAAGCGCCTGAATTTTCTACAACCCTATACAATCCAGGACAGATTCAGTCGGGAATTGGCACCGAATTGATCAGTAGTGTCTATCTTGATCAAAGCTATGTGCAGGAAGCGTTGCACGAGGACAGGGAGATTGTCTTTGACCGCTATATTGTCGAGGACATGGATCTGTTCAAACTCTTTGCCAAAACAATGGGAAGCGTCCTGACGCACGATGAGGACGGCGATCTTGAAGACTATATCAATGCCATTCTCTTGTTGGCAGCGGAACGCTATTCCAACCGGGTCATCACGCACGCTCCCAAGCTGGATGACTGGCGTGTGCAGTATGTGCTCAACTGGCTGAAATCAGACCTCAGCGGCACACCGAGCCTTGAAACCATGGCTGCAGAAGTGGGACTGAGCAAAACCGCATTTCTTCGCATGTTCAAGAAAGCCGTCGGCACGACCCCATCCCAATGGCATAGAACCCAGAGGGTGGCTGAAGCGAAAAACCGCCTGAGATCAGGGGATGATGCAACCAAAGTTGCCGTCGAGCTGGGCTTTTACGATCAGGCTCACCTGATCAAGCATTTCCGACAAGCCTATGGTGTGACACCGGGTCATTACACACATAAGTGAGTTTTCCTACAATCCTGACAAACCGGAATGGGGACCCTTGGGGCTGCTGCAACGAAAACGCAGTTCCCGATACCGGTCTTTGCCTGCCATGAGCACGGCTGGGCCGGCCTCAAAACTGGTTGTCGCACGTCGAGCCGAATGCCTATGGGCTGGCGAAGCGTGCATCAGGAAGGAAGCCCCACATGCAGTCCCTTATTCATGCCTCGATTGCCGAGCATCTGGGCAAACAGCCCGAACAGTTTCTCAGCCTGCTGGCCGATGAATTCGCCACACATCACGTGGTCGCGATGAACGACCTGTTGCCTGCCCATCTCAAAACCGCATTTCACGACGAAGCTGCCACACTGCTTGCTGGCGATGCCAAGCGCCGCGATCTCAACATCGATTCCACGGGTGGCACACCGCGCCACTATCAGTCCGTTGGCCGCGACACCATCAAAGAGCATGGCGTCGTCATTCCGTCCGTTTTTTCATCGCCGGACATTCTGGCCTTTCTCTCTCGCGTTGCGGGCGACAGCCTTCATCCGGTTCCTTATGAACCGGAGGAATATATCCTCAACTCGCAATGCCAGACTGGCGACACCCATGGCTGGCACTGGGATGACTATACCTATGCCCTGATCTGGATCGTCGATGCCCCTGATCCCCTCTCGGGTGGCCGCATCGAGTTTGTGCCCAACACCCGGTGGGACAAGGATGCGCCCCGCGAAGCCCTCACGGACATCCTAACCCAGCGCGAAGTCCGCAGCCGCTATGTGCAGGCAGGCAGTTGCTACCTGATGAAAGCCAATACAACGCTGCACCGGATCACGCCACTAACTTCCAATACGCGACGTACAGTTGTGGTCTACACCTTTGCATCAGAAGCGGATTTAAGCGACGAGACCATCTCTCATGAGACCATGGAAGCGATCTACAGCACGGAGATCTCGAACGAGGAAGCCGCAAACGTGGCTGCGGAATAGCCGGCGTGCCTGCCCGCCACCGTTCCTGCATTCCGCTTGTGAATGACACAAACCCTACTCCCGGCGCATGCGCCGGGCCCGCCCGCAACCATCGCACTTCCCCGGCATCCCTCTGGGGCCGATCGTCTGAAGAGATGAGACCGACATGACCGATGCGCTCATAATGTTTGCCATTACGGAGTTTTTCCTCTCCCTTTCTCCCGGCCCTGCGGTGCTATTGGTGGTCTCCACGTCGCTCAATAGAGGCTTTCGGGCCTCCATTGGCACGGTTTTTGGCATTTTGTCGGTCAATATTCTCTATTTCAGCCTGTCAGCCATCGGCGTCGGCGCGCTGATCGCCTCTTCACCGTCCATCGCGCTGGCGCTGAAGCTCACCGGTTGCCTCTACCTTGCCTGGACGGCCCTTCAGATCATCCTTGATGTCCGCGCTCAGAATGGTGGCGCAACACCCCTCATGGCCCAAGCAGCCACACGCAGACAGGGACCAGCTCAAATGTCACGCGGATTTATCCGCGGCTTTGTCATTCAGTCCTCTTCGATCAAGAATATCATGATCTTTATTGCGATCATCCCGCAGTTCGTGGACGCCCACGCACCGGTTCTGACACAGATGGTCGCGCTGGGGACGGTGTCCGTTTTGGTGGAAGCGCCGGTGCTCTTCATCTATGGCTATGCAGCCTTCCGTCTGGCCAGACTTGTCGACCAGCGCGCCGCCAACATTCTCGATCTGGTCTCAGCCGTCCTGCTGATCGTCGTTGCCGGCAGTGTTGCCATGATCTGAGGCTTCAAGCCCCTACTCACCTCACTTGGCAAGGCCTCTACCCGCTCAAAAAGCCAGCCTTGGGCACTGATGCATCCATGCAACATAGCGGTTCTTTCCGCAATTCTTCCCTTTTTGATGGCAAACCTGCCACATTTTAACCTCGGTTTACCTTTTGTTAACCACGTTCGTTAACGATGGATATGAACGCACCTCTTGCTTGTCCTTGTCGGCATTCAAGAGAGAGAGAAACAGGAAGGGACGATCATGGTGCATCGCTATTCAGTGCGTCCGCATTTGCTGGACGAAACCGCAATCCGAGAAGCCATTCGGCGCACCGGACTTCAGATGCATGAACGCGGAATGATCACCGATGAACTGATCGAGAACTACACCGTCGACCTTGATTTGCTCGCCTCGACCATGCGGGCGATGGACTCGGTTCCGCTTGAGCACGCTCGCGCAGCCTGAGGGTCGCCCTCATTCTTAGGGACAACGCGTGTGGTTTGGCCCGTTGGCGCTGAAAACCTTGTTCTCTGAACTCTGTGAACAAAGAAAAATTAGTTCTGCAAGGCCCCTCCCGAGGGGCCTTTTTCGTTCATATGTGTGAGTGATAAGGCGCGGCAACCGCAGCTCCTGATCGAGTTGAGTGTCAAACCCGCGGCATTTGTTCCATGTTCACACCTTTTGCCATTCCCATATGCCGGAGTTTTCCATGAACGATACCAATCTCTTGTCCGCCTTCCCGATCACCAATCGTTGGCCCGCTTCAAATCCGGACGTCATTCAGCTCTATTCCTTTCCCACGCCCAACGGTGTGAAGATTTCCGCAGCTCTCGAAGAGCTGGGGCTTGATTATGAGCCGCACCTTGTCACGCTGTCGGATGAGGATGTGAAGAGCCCCGAATTTCTATCGCTCAGCCCGAACAACAAGATCCCTGCGCTGATCGATCCGAATGGCCCGGATGGTAACCCTATCGGCCTGTTCGAAAGCGGCGCCATTCTCATCTATCTGGGCGAGAAAACCGGCAAGCTCTATGGCTCAAACGAGCGTGAGCGACTTCAGATCCTGCAATGGCTGATGTTCCAGATGGGAGGCGTCGGTCCGATGCTGGGGCAGCTCGGTTTCTTCTACAAATTTGGCGGCAAGGACATTGAAGACCCGCGTCCGCGCGAACGCTATGTCAATGAAACGAAGCGCCTGCTCAACGTCGTCAACACCCAGCTTGAGGGCAAGGACTGGCTGGTTGGCGACTTCTCGATCGCCGATCTGGCTGTCGCGCCGTGGCTTGCGACTATCGAGAAATTCTACGAGGCAACCGAGGTGACAGAATTCAAGAGCTTTGAAAATGTGGTTGCCTATGTCGAGCGCTTCAACGCGCGTCCAGCGGCTCAGAAAGCCTGGAATATTCCATCCCGCAGTTGATCGGCTCGCAGCTATTGCATTGCGCGAACGTGTTGCTTCATTTGTTGAGGCCGGTCACTCTCATCGGGCGGCCGCCACCCATTTCCACGTGTCACCACGGTTTGTCAATAACCTGATGCTTCTCAAGAAATAGACGGGTTCTGTGCAGCCTCGCAAGCAAGGCCGACCAGACAAAGGCAAGTTGGGTGGGCATCATGAATGGATCACAAGGCGCATGTCTGAGAATGGCGATCTGAAGCTTGATGAGCTTTGTCTGGAATTGGCTGAACGCGGGGTCCATGTGCATCGCTCTAAAGCATATCGCAATTAATTAACCTCATACCCGGCAGCTTTGAAGTAGTTCAGACACTCCTTGGCAGAATAGAGGTCACAAATGTCACCGATCGCGTCTGAGATTGTATCGAAGCTTCTGGCTGCTCGCTTGCGCAGCAGTGTCTTGAGTTTGGAATATGCCATTTCGATGGGATTGAGGTCCGGTGAATATGGCGGAAGAAACAGCAGCCATGCTCCCTTTGATCTGACGAGCTTTTGAGCTTTCTCACTTTTGTGGAAGGCGACATTATCGAGGATGACGATGTCGCCAGCTGACAGGGTCGGCAGTAGTTGAGTTTCAATCCAAGTTTCAAAGATACGTCGGTTCATCGGAGCATTGACGATCCAGGGCGCAACCATCCCACGGGATCTCAAACCAGCGATGAAGGTCTGGGATTTCCAATGACCAAAAGAAGCGTGAGCGCGATAGCGCTGTCCTTTTGGTGACCATCCAGACCGTTTGGTCAGCTTCGTGTTGGTTGATGTCTCATCGATAAAGATCAATCGGGACAATGCTTTGTTGAAGAAAGGCCGGCGCTGATTGATCCATACATACCGATCATGAGCAATCGCGGCCCGTAGCTGTTCAGTGGCTACCAGACTTTTTTTTATGGCTCAGGCCGAGCCTGTGAAGCACGCGCCCAACGCTAGAGCGATGCACATGGACCCCGCGTTCAGCCAATTCCAGACAAAGCTCATCAAGCGTCAGATCGCCATTCTCAGACATGCGCCTTGTGATCCATTCATGATGCACACCCAACTTGCCTTTGTCTGGTCGGCCTTGCTTGCGAGGCTGCACAGAACCCGTCTCTTTCTTGAGAAGCATCAGGTTATTGACAAACCGTGGTGACACGCGGAAATGGCTGGCGGCCGCCCGATGCGAATGACCGGCATCAACAAATGAAGCAACACGTTCGCGCAATGCAATAGGAAGTGATTTGCCCATGATGATCCCCTTTTCTCAAAGGGAATCACAATTGGCAAAAAATGGGAATCCTGAATCTCATTAACTGCGACACGCTTTAGCGTTGGGCGCGTGCTTCACAGGCTCGGCCTGAGCCATAAAAAAGTCTGGTAGCCACTAAACAGCTACGGGCCGCCATTGCTCATGATCGGTATGTATGGATCAATCAGCGCCAGTCTTTCTTCAACAAGGCACTGTCCCGATTGCTCTTTATCGATGTGACATCAACCAACACGAAGCTGACCAAACGGTCTGGATGGTCACCAAAAGGACAGCGCTATCGCGCCCACGCTTCTTTTGGTCATTGGAAATCCCAGACCTTCATCGCTAGTTTGAGATCCCGTGGAATGGTTGCGCCCTGGATCGTCAATGCTCCGATGAACCGACGCATCTTTGAAACTTGGATTGAAACTCAACTACTGCCGACCCTGTCAGCTGGCGACGTCGTCATCCTCGATAATGTCACCTTCCACAAAAGTGAGAAAGCTGACAATCTCGTCAGATCAAAGGCGGCATGGCTGCTGTTTCTTCCGCCATATTCTCCGGACCTCAATCCCATAAAAATGGCATATTCCAAACTCAAGACACTGCTGCGCAAGCGAGCAGCCAGAAGCTTCGATACAATCTCAGACGCGATCGGTGACATTTGTGACCTCTATTCTGCCAAGGAGTGTCTGAACGACTTCAAAGCTGCCAGGTCTGAGGTCAATTAATCGCATCACGCTTTAGTCCGTCGAAAGGGCGCTCCAGAACGACGAAAGCCCACCGGGGGAGGAGGTCCGGTGGGCTTCGTTGCAGGATCCAAAACCGGGAGGAGGTAGTTTTGGATCAATCAGGCTTCTGGGAGGAGGAGTCAGCCTGAATTGCGGAAACTGGGGGCTTTCGCTTGTTAGCGAAAGACTTTTTATTTGACTGATGCGTCGCGAGCGATGGTGGTGATGTCGGCGCGGGAGATACCCAGGTCGTTCAGATCACGGTTGCTCAGGCGGTTCAGTTCTTCAACAGTGTCACGGTAATTGCGCCACTGACGATAGTTTTTAACAACATTATCAAGCATGTTAGTCGTCCTTTTTTACCTAACGTGGCTTTATCGAGTTCTTGGTTTTTCTTACGAAGCGCTCCGTAACTCGATTTAAAGTCTCGCTTCGTTGTGTTGACCTGTATATAGCTCATAGCTTCATATTTTACACCACACAATTTTGCATGACTGGCTTGCAAGAGATGCAAAATATTTACCTCTCGAAATTGAGATAATCTATTTTTGCATAGCTAATTGTGCCAAACTTATTTTACTTTTTATTTCAATATCTTACACGCTCTTAAAAAATCGATTATTTTTAGACGAAAGGCGTAGGCGATGGACCAACCTATAATTTCCCACCGCTCGGCTCTGGCGGTTTTTCTTGAGAAAAGGCAATTTTGCTCTTGCGCCCATCCCTGATCGTTTGAAAACAACGGGTCTGGGCGTTGGTTTATCAATTGTATCGTTACAACTTTTTAAGCATACGCGGCGGAGGACAAGCCTTTTATGAGTGCCCAGACCTGTTACAAACAGTCCGGACTCTGTGAGGAGAACAAAACCCAGCGTCGGATCTGCCGTCCATAATCTTATTTGGGAGGGGTGCCATTGGCGGCAAGCGCCGCTCCAGCGACATAGAGCGATCCACCGATCAGGATGCGGGGTGCCGTTTTATGCTGTTGCAGAGAGAAACGCTTGAGCGCTTCTTCAAGGGAGGCTGCGGCGGACGCCGGAATTCCCTTCTCCTGGGCAATGCTGGCAAGGCTCACAGGATCGACCCCGGCATCAGAATTGGGCACAGGGACTGTGATGATTTCGCGTGCGAGGCCCTTGAACGGGGCGAAGTAGCCCTGCGGTTTCTTGGTCGAGAGCATTCCGATGATCATCAGCAGCGGCTTGGGAGCCTTTTCTTCAAGATCCGCCAGCGCCGACGACAGGGCATGGCCTGCCTGCGGATTGTGTCCACCATCGAGCCAGAGTTCGGCGTCAGGTGGTAATTGGCTCAGCAGACGCCCCTCGGTGAGACGCTGTAGGCGGGCGGGCCAGTCTACCTTGACAAGGCCTTTCGCGATGCTGTCGTCGGACATCTCCGGGAAAACAGTCCGGATCGCGGCGATGGCGGTGCCGGCATTGTCCAGCTGGTGTCGTCCACCAAGGCGCGGCATGGGAAGATCCAGAAAGCGGCTCTCTGCCTGAAAAATGAAACGCCCATGTTCTTCGTAGGCCATCCAGTCCTGTCCGGCGATAGCCACCAGCCCCGTTCGGGCTCGTGTCGCCTCCCCTTCCAAGACTTCGCGCACATCATCGGACTGTGGGGCGATGATCGCCGGCACACCGGGCTTGAAAATGCCGGCCTTCTCGCGCGCGATGCCATCAAGCTCACTGCCCAGATATCCCTCGTGATCGTGGGCAATCGCCGTGATGACGCTTACTGCGGGAAAATCAATGACATTGGTGGCGTCAAGACGTCCACCAAGGCCGACCTCCAGAATGAGCAGATCCGCCGGGTTCTGGGCAAACAGCAAGAAGGCCGCCACCGTGGTGATTTCGAAAAAGGTGATGGGCGCGCCGCCATTGGCCCGCTCGCAAGTCAGGAGCGCCTCGACCAGACACGCATCCGAGACACATGTGCCACCAAGCCGGATGCGTTCACGGAAGTGGACAAGATGCGGTGAGGTGTAGACATGCACGCGCTTGCCATCGGCTTCGGCCATCGCCCTCAGGAACGCTGACGTCGAGCCCTTGCCGTTGGTGCCGGCGATATGAATGGTCGGCGGCAGATGGTGGTGTGGATTGCCAAGTTTTGCCAGCAATGCGGATACCCTGCCCAGACCAAGATCTATGCTCTTGGGGTGCAGGGCGATCATGCGATTGAGAATGGCCTCGGGCTGTTCCATGGCAGGTCTTCTTGTACTGGCGTCGGGGGATCACACGTGGGTCGCGCAGATGCCGGTTTGACGGTGGCCGGACGGACCCGGATTCAGTGGTTTTATTCGGCCCTCAATAGAGAACATCCCACGCTTGATCAAGCGCAGGATGCAGGTATTTCGGCTCTCATTGAGGCCGTGCAACGGGAGCGGTTTTGTTCGGCCCACTCCCGAGACAATCAATCGGCTTTCTTGTCTTCGTCCGGGGCCGGGGTTTCTTTCTTCTCATCAGCTTCTTTGGCGGTGTCCACAGCTTCGGCTGCCGTAGCTTCAGGCGCCTCTGCCTCGGGCAGGGTTTCGTCTGTTAGCAGCAGCACCTCGTCCTCATCCACAGGATCAGGTGTCGGCGTGTTGGTGAAGAAGCGGCACAAGCGCGCAATGACGGATTTGAGCTCATGGCGATGGACGACCATGTCCACCATGCCGTGTTCCTTGAGATATTCGGCGCGCTGGAAGCCTTCTGGCAGTTTTTCGCGGATGGTCTGTTCGATCACACGCTGTCCGGCAAAGCCAATGAGGGCGCCGGGCTCTGCCAGCTGAATGTCGCCAAGCATGGCATAAGAGGCTGTCACGCCGCCCGTGGTCGGATCGGTGAGAACCACGATATAGGGCAATCCGGCCTCGCGCAGGGACTGCACAGCCACAGTGACACGCGGCATCTGCATCAGGGAAAGAATGCCCTCCTGCATGCGCGCGCCACCTGACGCGGTGAACAGCACAAACGGCGTCTTGTCCGCGACCGCTTTCATCATGCCGGTAATCAGCGCTTCGCCTGCGGCCATGCCGAGCGATCCGGCCAGGAAGGTGAAGTCCTGAACCGCTGCCGTCATGTAAAGGCCTTCGACCTCGCCTTGCGCGACGACCACCGAATCCCGGCGTCCGGATTTGGCGCGCGCATCTTTCATGCGGTCGGAGTAGCGCTTTACGTCTCGGAACTTGAGCGGATCAACCGCCACTTCCGGCAGGTCCACAAGGGTGTAATCGTTCTTGTCGAAGAAATAGCTGAAGCGCTGGGTGGCATTGATGCGCATATGGAAGTCGGAATTGGGCACCACATACTGGTTATGCTCCAAATCCCTGTGGAACACCATTTCACCGGTAACCGGACATTTGATCCAGAGATTTTCCGGGGTATCTCGACGGTTCAGGATAGAGCGAATTTTCGGGCGAACGACAGTGTTAATCCAGTTCACGAACCAATTCCTTTTGTCCCAATGGCGGGATAGCGCCCTCGCTCTTTGCACAGGCCGATCGCTTTGCGATCAAGGCTGGCTCTTGGCGTGGACTGTGCCAACCCGCTCCATTGCGGGGCTCGGCACCACAAATTTCAAATCGACGTCATAGCAAGGGGCGGCCCTACAGGGGATATAATCTGCGGACGCCACTCTATGACGTTGCCAATCTTTATCATTCAAATATGTCTATGGCACGGGTAAATTTCAACGGAAGGCCGCTTTTTCCCAATGCACCTTTAATAAACTTAACCGGAGGCTGTCTCAACCTCCGGTCTATTTTTATGATCACGCCGGTTGAGCCCAGCCGGTCTTCGGCCCAATGAGCCATCCCATCAGGCGCGCGCCTTGCGGCATCCTTCGGCCAAACCGGACGTGATGTCCGTTACGGCGGAGACGGTGGTTGCCGTCGCCTTGCCATTGGCATCAAGGCTGTCCTTGATGGCATTGACCAACACGGAGCCAACCACGACCCCATCCGCGTTGCGGCCAACGGCCTCAGCCTGATCCGGTGACTTGACGCCAAAGCCCACAGCCACGGGCAGATCGGTGTGTCCTTTGATGCGGTCCACCGCGAGGGCGACCTTTTCAGAATCGAGTGCGCCCGAGCCGGTGATGCCGGTGACCGAGACATAATAGACAAAGCCGGACGTATTCTGGAGAACCTTCGGCAGTCGCTTGTCATCGGTGGTCGGGGTGGCAAGACGAATGAAGTTGAGCCCGCCTTTTCTGGCAGGCAGGCAGAGTTCGTCATCATGCTCAGGTGGCAGATCGACAACGATCAGGCCATCAGCACCGGCCGCCTTGGCATCGGCTACAAATTTTTCCGAGCCCCAGATATAGATGGGATTGTAATAGCCCATCAGGATGATCGGGGTGTCGTTGTCCCCTTGGCGGAAATCGCGCACCATCTGGAGCGTCTTTTCCATCGTCTGACCGCCGGCCATGGCGCGCTGGGTGGCGAGCTGGATGGGGACGCCCTCGGCCATGGGATCGGAGAAGGGCATTCCCAGTTCGATGACATCAACACCGGATTTGGGCATCGCCTTGAGGATCTCGAGCGAGGTGCCCAGATCCGGGTCGCCTGCGGTGATAAAGCCAACGAGCGCGGGACGGTTTTCAGCCTTGCAGGCAGCAAAGCGGGTATCGATACGTGTCTGTTCCATTGCTTTTCTTCCTGCTGCTTATTCCGAGACCGAACCCTGGCCGAGATATTTGCTGACGGTGTTCACGTCCTTGTCGCCGCGACCCGAAAGGTTGATCACGATGATCTGGTCTTTGTCCATCGTCGGGGCGCGCTTGACCACTTCGGCGATGGCATGGGACGATTCAAGCGCCGGAATGATGCCCTCGGTCCGGCACAAAAGCTGGAACGCATCGAGCGCCTCGGTGTCCGTGGCCGAGACATACTCGACACGGCCAGAATCGCGAAGGAAGGAATGCTCTGGCCCGATGCCGGGATAGTCGAGACCGGCAGAGATGGAGTGGCCTTCCTGAATCTGGCCATCCGCATCCTGAAGCAGGTAGGTCCGGTTGCCATGGAGCACACCCGGTTTGCCCGCATTGAGCGAGGCGCAATGAGCCTCAGTATCAAGCCCGTGTCCTGCCGCTTCGACACCGACGATCTGAACATCGGTATCCTCAAGGAAGGGATGGAAAAGACCGATGGCATTGGAGCCGCCACCCAGACAGGCGCACAGCATATCCGGCAAGCGGCCTTCGGCGGCCATCATCTGTTCCTTGACTTCCTGACCGATGATCGACTGGAAGTCGCGCACCAGCTGAGGATAGGGGTGCGGTCCGGCGGCGGTGCCGATGATATAATAGGTGTCCTCGACGTTGGTGACCCAGTCGCGCAAGGCTTCGTTCATAGCGTCCTTGAGGGTCCCTGCCCCGGCCGTGACCGGATTGACCTTGCCGCCGAGCAGTTCCATGCGGAAAACGTTCGGGGCCTGCCGTTCAACGTCGGTCGCGCCCATGTAGACCTCACAAGGAAAACCAAAGCGGGCGCAAACAGTCGCCGTTGCCACACCATGCTGACCGGCTCCGGTCTCGGCGATGATGCGGGTCTTGCCCATACGCTTGGCGAGCAGGATCTGGCCAAGGCAGTTGTTGATCTTGTGGCTGCCGGTGTGGTTCAGTTCCTCGCGCTTGAGATAGATCTTGGCGCCGCCAAGCTCGTCGGTCAGGCGCTCGGCAAAATAAAGCGGGCTCTGACGGCCGACATAGTTTTTGTGAAGGTCGGCGAGTTCCTCGTGAAAGGCTGGATCCGCCATCGCTTCGGTGTAGGCTTTCTCGAGATCGAGAATGAGCGGCATCAATGTCTCGGAGACAAACTGGCCGCCATAGATGCCAAAGAACCCTCGGGCATCAGGGCCCTGGCTCATGCTGTTGGGCAGAGTGGAGGTGGTCATGGAAAAGTCCTTGCTCATCGCTTGGTTCAAAGCGAGCAGGCTTTAGAAATCTTGCGCGGCCTGCTTTGCTCTTTGAACAAAATCAACAATCTTCTGCCGGTCCTTGATGCCCGGCGCGCTTTCAATGCCGCTTGAGACGTCGACCCCTTGCGGGCGGGTCAGGCGAATGGCTTCCGATACATTGTCCGGATCGAGCCCGCCTGCCAGAACGAAGGGTTTCTTGAGCTTGAGATTTTCAATCAAACGCCAGTCAAAGGCGATGCCATTGCCGCCGGGGAGGTCCGTTTTGGAATCCGTGGGCGGTTTGGCATCGAACAGGAAGATATCGCAAGCCTCTTCATATCGAGAGATGGCAGCAAGATCTTCCCTATCCCGGATGGTCAGCGCCTTCATGACCGGACGGCCATAGCGCTGTTTGATTTCACGGACACGTTCAGGGCTCTCGGAGCCGTGCAACTGCCAGATATCGGGATTGATCGACCGGTCGATGGCCTCAAGCTCATCGTCACTCGCATTGACAGTGAGGGCGACTATGGACGCTTTGCCGCGTACCGGACCCACCAGTTCCTTCGCTTTCCCATATCCTACATGCCTCGGGCTTTTTGGAAAAAAGACAAATCCAATCCAGTTGGCACCTGCTTGCAAGCCTGCCTCAATCGTACCGGGCGTCGATAGGCCGCAGATTTTTACATACATTGCCCGCAGGCTCCTTGCAATGACTTTGTCTTGTCTCGCTCCTGCCGGTGCGCTCAAACAGCTTGCTTAATCGGCAGAGACCTTCTCGTAAACATATTGCGCAGCGGATAGATCCTCAAGGGCCGTTCCCACGGACTTGAACAGGGTGATGTCCTCGTCACCCCAGCGCGCGCTGCACTTGTCCTGACACAGGCCGAACAGATCGCCGCGAATGTCATCAAGATCGAGCACGTTGGACGCGATCGGCTGGGTGATGTCTCCCCCCTCCTTGGTCGCGCCTGCAAGAGTGTCTACGTAAACGCGCGAGCGGCGGATCGCTTCATCGTCGGATTCGCGCATATCGGGCCGAAAAGCCCCAACGAGATCGAGATGGGTTCCCGGCGTCAGCCACTCCCCTTTGATGATCGGGGTTGGGGACATCGTAGCACAGGAGATGACGTCAGCCGCTTTGGCAGCAGCTTCCAGATCCTCGGTTACGCAAATATCAAGCCCCAGATCGGCAACCCGCTCGGACAAGGCCATTGCCTTTTCGGGATTGCGGCCCCAGATGGTGACCTTCTTGATCGGGCGAACGGCACAATGGGCGCGGATGAGATGGCTCGACAGGGCCCCCGTGCCAACCATCAGCAACGAGGCAGAATCGGGCCGCGCCAAAAAGTCTGCAGCAAGCGCAGACGCACAGGCCGTGCGCCAGACCGTCAGGGTCGGGCCATCGAGTATTGCCTTGACCTCACCATTCGCACCATCAAGCAGAAGGTAGGTTCCCAGAATGGATGGCTTGAGCGCGCGGGTCTCGTTATCGGGATAGACCGTCAGGATCTTGATGCCGAGATAGCCACCGCTGGATGTTCCAACCGCTTTTGCATCTTTCCATGCGGGCATCATGAGCAAGGTTGCATTGGCCTGATCAGGCAGATCAATCGTATGATGATGGCGGACCGGTGTGACGATCTGCGAGCGAAAGGCCTGTCGCAACGCACTGGTCAGGCTGACATAATCCATGGCTTCCCCGACATCTTTCGCAGACAATACCAGCATCGCAACGCTCTCCTGTTTTTATAGTCAATCGGACGGGCCCGTTCATCCCTGACACGATGACTGGCCGACTAAAGTGTTAGGGCATTTTGGGTGATTGAGCAAATCCCATTCGGATTTCGAAAACAACTTGGTGAACTTTCGATCAGAATCAGGCTTGGAAACAACAATGCCAGCCTGTTCGGCTGGCATTCGTTTGCTGTTGACCCAACGGTCGCTCCCACATTCCCCTTAAAGGCCGGGTCGCAGCGCCCTCAGGCGGCTGAATTTGCAATGTCCTTGCTGGAAGACGCCGGAGCGGACAGCTTGGGCGCATCGCCTTTGGTGTCGGTTACCAGTTTTTCCATACGCTTCTGCTGTCGATCCGCTTCATTGCGCCATTTCTGGGCTTCATAGCGCTTTTCACGGGCTGTGCGGCGGTGACGCCCCTGTTTGAGCCAAGCCATGAAGCCGCCAATCAGAACGCCGATCAGAAGGGCTCCGAAGATGACAAAGTAAAGGGGAATCGAGAAATCAAGCGCCGGCTGTTCGGGTGAAAACGGATCGAGCGCGAGCTTGACGTCGTGACGATTGGCGACGGCAAGCGAGACAACCACAATACCGACTGGCAGCAGAATCAACAGCTGAAGCAGGCGCTTGAGAATTTTCATAATCTTATCGAATCCTGGCTGGGCACGAAAAGGCGCTTATTCGGTATCTTCGCCATCATTCAGGCGTTCGCGCATTTCCTTGCCGGTCTTGAAGAAGGGCACATATTTTTCCGCCACGGGCACCTTCTCCCCAGTCCGGGGGTTGCGGCCGACCCTTGCCGGTCGATTCTTGACGGAAAATGCGCCAAAGCCTCGAAGCTCGACACGATCCCCACGCGCAAGCGCGTCGGAAATCTCGTCGAGAATAGCATTGACGATGTGTTCCACGTCCCGTTGGTAGAGATGTGGATTCTGTTCTGCGATATGCTGTACCAATTCGGACTTAATCATCGTCCGCTCCCCTTCATCATACTATTTTTCCGGAATCACGCCTTGGAACCGGTCTACTACGTATGCTGCTGGCCCTACTGTCTTCCGTCAACCGTAATGTGCTCTTATTATTTGGTTTTTTGAGCCTGCCAAACTGAGACCAGTCCGTCAAGTTTTCCGACCTGATTTCGTGTTTCAAACAGTTCGAGAATCGGTTCTGGCAGCCAATTTGCCACAATTCTGCTCGCCAGACCGAACGGAAGGTTATCCCTTAGTGGTGCAGGCTTCCATTCCACGAGCTCAAGATCGGCTGGCAGATCGTGCTCGCGCAGCAGCCAGTCCTTCGCCGCTTCGGGGCCACCCAACTCGTCCACGAGCTGCAAATCGACCGCCTGACCACCGGTCACGACGCGTCCGTCAGCCAGCTCCAGAGCGCGCGCCCGGTCAAACGGACGGTGCTTTGTCACCAGATCGACGAACCACTGATAGGAATCATCAATCATGTTGGCGATCATCGCCTCGGCTTCGTCGCTATGGGGCGAGAACGGATTGGGTTCGGCTTTGAGAGGTGCGCTCTTGATGGCGCGCATTTCAACGCCAACCTTTTTCATCAGCTCGGTGATGTCGGTATACTGAAAAATCACGCCAATGGAGCCTGTAATTGAAGACCGGCGCGCGAATATCCGTTCGGCGGGCAACGCAATCATATAGCCAGCAGAGGCCGCCAAGGCATCCATGCTGGTGACCATCGGTTTCTTCTTGCCCAGCTTGACGAGTGCGTCATACAGCGCTTCGCCGCCGGAGGTTGCTCCGCCTGGGCTGTTAATCGATACGACGACGCCTTTTACCTTGTCGGATTCGGCAAGCTCTTCAAGCAGCTTGATCTTGCGGGTTTCCCCCAAAATGACGCCATCGAAAGTCACCTTAGCGATGTGATCCTTGCTCTGCTTTTGCTCGGCGCCATCGAAGACGGCGAACAATCCAAAGCCGACGACGAGCGCAATCAGCGAAAGAATCGCAACAATCCGCCATGTCGAGAGCTTGCGCCGCATCTGTCTTCGCTCCACCAAATGATCCGCATCGAATACCATATTGCGTTCCCTTGAGGCTGAAAAGCCGATTGTGTCGTTCTACAAAGGCGTCGTTTCACTGCCTGCCGATTTATCGCCCGGACCCATGTCATTTGCAACGCCTATATCGACGCATATCGGAAAAGGGTTTGAAAAAACTTGACGTCTTCGTGAAACGCCAGATTTTCAACGCCCGTTTTGGGACAGGCTTCAGAAAAAAACCGCGGGGCATGTGCACCCGCGGTTTTTATATCTTTCTTCGGTCCGTAAAGGACGAAGGCTGCTCTTAGTCGTCGTCGCGGGCTTTGAGGGCTGCGCCAAGAATGTCGCCAAGGGATGCGCCAGCATCGGAAGATCCGAACTGTGCAATGGCTTCTTTCTCTTCTGCAACTTCCAGAGCCTTGATGGAGACGCCGAGCTTGCGGTTTTTCTTGTCGAACTGCGTGATACGCGCATCGATCTTTTCACCAACCTGGAAGCGGTCGGTGCGCTGATCAGCGCGGTCGCGGGCCAGATCACCACGGCGAATGAAGGCGGTCATGTCGCTGTCGACAACTTTGACTTCCAGACCGTTTTCTTTCACTTCGGTGATTTCGCAGGTCACGATAGCACCCCGTTTCAAGTCGCCGGATGCATCCTCGAACGGATCGCTTTCAAGCTGCTTGATACCAAGGGAAATGCGTTCTTTCTCGACATCAACATCAAGGATAACGGCTTTGACAACGTCGCCCTTGTTGAATTCTTCGAGAACCTGCTCGCCAGGACGGTTCCAGTCCAGGTCGGAAAGGTGAACCATGCCGTCGACTTCGCCTTCGAGGCCAATGAAGAGACCGAATTCGGTCTTGTTCTTGACTTCGCCTTCGACAACGGTGCCGGAAGGATGGGTTTCAGCGAAGACAGCCCACGGATTGTCGAGGGTCTGTTTCAGGCCGAGAGAAACGCGGCGTTTGACCGGATCGACTTCCAGGATCATCACTTCCACTTCCTGAGAGGTGGAGACGATTTTGCCCGGATGGACGTTTTTCTTGGTCCAGGACATTTCAGAAACGTGGATCAGGCCTTCGATGCCCGGCTCCAGCTCAAGGAATGCACCATAGTCGGTGATGTTGGTCACGCGGCCGGTGAACTTCTCGCCAACCGGATAACGCTGCTCGATTTCGGACCATGGGTCGACTTCCAGCTGTTTCATGCCCAGGGAAATGCGGTGCGTTTCCTGGTTTACACGAACGATCTGGACCTTGACGGTCTGGCCGATGGAGAGCACTTCGCTCGGATGGTTGATGCGGCGCCATGCAATGTCGGTGACATGGAGCAGGCCGTCGATGCCGCCCAGATCCACGAATGCGCCGTAATCGGTGATGTTCTTGACGACACCCTCGACGGTCTGACCTTCTTTGAGGTTTTGGACCAGCTCGGTGCGCAATTCTGCGCGGGTTTCTTCAAGAATGACACGACGGGAAACAACGATGTTGCCGCGGCGCTTGTCCATTTTGAGAATCTGGAAAGGCTGCGGGGTGTGCATCAGAGGGGTCACGTCGCGTACAGGGCGGATGTCAACCTGCGAGCGAGGCAGGAAGGCAACTGCGCCATCCAGATCGACGGTGAAGCCACCCTTGACCTGGTTGAAGATAACGCCATTGACTTTTTCTTCTGCTTCGAAGGCTTTTTCCAGCTTGCCCCAGCTTTCTTCGCGGCGAGCCTTGTCGCGGGACAGAACCGCTTCGCCCATCGCGTTCTCGATACGCTCGAGGTAAACTTCAACCTCGGAACCGATATCAATACCACCGTCTTTTGCCTGGGCTCCAAACTCCTTCAGAGCAACGCGGCCTTCGACTTTCAAGCCAACATCGATGACAGCCATGTCTTTTTCGATGCCGACAACGGTCCCTTTGATCACGGAGCCCTCATGGGGCTCATCTGCGCTGAAGGACTCGTCGAGAAGCGCGGCAAAATCTTCCATAGACGGATTAAGATCGCTCATAAAATCTCCTAAATAACCCTGCATGTCAGGGCTTCGTCACGCCAATTGGTTCGTGTTTCACAAAGCACTTTCCCGCCCGTGTTCCTCTTAAGAACAAGTCCATCCTTTGGTAAAAAGGAATGGTCCGGCGCGCATCCGGACGAAAAAGAGCCAAATTTTGTTAGCATCCCAACAAACCGCGACGACAGGCAACATTGGCATGAAGGACGCCCCGAAAGCCCGCCTGTCATACCGCCACCTTACGCAACGCACTGAAAGCATAAAGAAAAAGAGAAAAACCACCAGAATTGGACACGACAAAGAGGGCGCTCGATGCACCCTCGCCTTCCACTTCTAACGAGCCTTCACTGCCTCAACAATGCCAACAGCTTGCTGGAATGCGCTTTCTATATCCAATTTTGACGTGTCAAGCAAGTGGGCATCTTCAGCCGGAAGCAGCGGCGCAACCGCGCGGGTGCTGTCGCGCTCGTCACGTTTTTTGACATCGGCCAGCACCTGCTCATAGTCCGCAGTTCCGCCTCTCGATACGATTTCGTCGGTCCGGCGTCTGGCGCGAACCTCCGGGCTCGCCGTGACAAAGAGTTTCACCGGTGCATCTGGGCACACCACCGTGCCGATATCGCGCCCATCCAAAACAGCGCCACCGGGCTGATTGGCAAACCCGCGCTGGGCTTCAAGCAGTGCTGTGCGCACCCGCGGCATCACGGCAACCTTGGAGGCTGCCTCGCCTATCGCATGGGCGGACAGCACATCCCGGTCCAGAGTGCCCAGATCCAGCTTGCGTGCCACCTCTTCGGCGACATTCTCGTCATCAAGCGGCAAGCCCGCCTCGAGCAGTGCGTGTGCAACGGCACGAAAGGTCAGGCCGGTATCGAGGTGGGGAACACCCAGATGCTGGGCCAACTTGCGTGCCATGGTGCCTTTGCCGGAAGCGGCCGGTCCGTCGATCGCGATGATCATCTGGGTTTCCTCTTTGGTCTTCTGCATTCTTGTTAAAAGCCAACTTGCTAGAAGCAGGCGCTTTTTGCTGATGCCTCTGGCTTTGGCCGATGGTTTCGGGCCTCGCGCCGTCAACCATCGACAGATCGGGCACATTCACGTTCCAGAAATTTCAAGGAGCGGATGCCATACCAGCCTATCTGTTCTCCATCGACGAAGGCATGGGGAAAGTCAAGTGAGGCCAGTTGTCCTTTTTTGCTCAAGAACGGATATGGCTCCGAGGAAAAGAGCAGAAGCGTTGTCGCGGGATCGAAAACCGACAGATCAATCTGCGGATATGTCTCGTCAAATGCCGCGATCCTGACGCCAAGCCTTTGAAGAACACTGCCGATATAACTCTGACGGCTCACCGCCATCCATGGTCGTTGCCAGATCAGATAGAGGATTTTATCAGGAGAAATGCCCGGTTTTTTGCCCCATTCGATGAGCCCCGGCAGGTCCCTGTCAATGTGCCACGGTTCGCACTCGGGCGCATTCATTGCCCGCCAGCGCTCCGCCATTGCCGCCAGTGCCGGTGCATGAAGTAAACTCGCCAACTCTTGCATCACCGTGACCATATCGGCAATCGCAGTGATATGCGTCACGTAGCATGGAATGTCCGTCTGATCAGCCATGAACTCAGCGTTTTCCTCCCGGTCGATGATCAAAAGGTCCGGCTGAAGGGCACGGATTTTGTCAAAGTCCCAGTCCTTGGTCCCGGCAACCGCCGGGATATCCGCAACCGTGCTTTCGGGATGGATACAATAACGTGTCCGCCCAACTGGCCGGATGCCTGCGGCGAGCAACGTCTCGGTGAGGCTTGGGACAAGACTGATGACACGTGTCATTTGATGGCCCTGATGGCTGGAGGTTCTTTCTACTGCCTTTCTATCAGACATAAAAAAGGGCTGCCAGTTCGTGGCAGCCCTTTTGATTTCATTCTTGCTTGATCCGGCTTGTCCGATACCTCAAGGCGATCAGACCTCTCAAGTCAGCGCTTAGGCTGCAGGGCGAGCTTCCCAGAAAAGCCGATACATCTTTTTCGGAAGCCAACGCAATGTGCGATGCCGGTTTGAATCGAGGCTGCCACGGGTAAGAAGACAGCTGGCCGCATATGTGTTCATGCTGATTCTCCTTATTGAATCAAACTTGTTGTTGTCTTTTCTTCTACCTTCAAGATAGCGCAAAATTTGCACCTTTCAAGAGGTAAGTGCACTTTGTGCACTAAAAGTACGGCACTTGGATTAACAATAACTGAATTGCAGCACATTCCCGCCGGATGGAACCAGCAGTCGGAAGGATCGGGTTCCGCTCAGGTTCAGAGCCGCGACACAGCACGGGCAAGTGGTTGGCATGATGGAAGCATCACGCCAACCCGTCCCATACAGCACATAGGTTAGAGCTGAAGACTCATTAGCCGCGGGAGAAAGACGCACCGAGCGTCCCCAACAGGTCGGCAAAGCCGGGGAATGAGGTGTTGATGATGGCCGCGTCATCAACTGTGACGGGCTTGTGTACGGCAAGGCCGAGAACAAGGAAGCTCATCGCGATACGATGATCAAGATGGGTCGTGACCATGCCGCCGCCAATCTCATTGGCTCCGCCGCTGACAACAAGATAGTCCCCGCCCTCTTCGTGCGGCACGCCATTGGCCTTGAGGCCAGCTGCCACGGCTGAGAGCCGGTCACTTTCCTTGACTCGCAGCTCTTCGAGCCCTTCCATCCGGGTCTCGCCTTCAGCGAAGCTCGCCGCAACGCTCAGCACGGGATATTCATCGATCATCGAGGGCGCCCGATCCGCGGGGACAGTCACGCCCTTGAGGCTGGAAGACCGGACGCGTATGTTGCCGATCCGCTCGCCGCCGCTTTCGCGCTCGTTCTCGATGGTGATATCGGCGCCCATCTCCAAGAGCGTGGTGATCAGGCCGGTCCGGGATTCATTGAGCAGAATATCGTCGATCACCAGATTGCTGTCCGGTGTGATGAGCGCCGCCACGATCGGGAAGGCCGCCGAGGACGGGTCGCCCGGCACCGTCACATCCTGAGCTTTCAGCGCCTGCAATCCTTCGATGGTCAGAATGGTCTCACCTGCCTCGTTGACACTCTCGCCAAGCGTCGCCCCGAAGCCGCGCAACATACGCTCGGTGTGATCTCGGGTCTTGATTGGTTCGATCACCGTTGTTGTGCCAGCCATATTGAGGCCCGCCAGCAGCACGCAGCTCTTTACCTGAGCCGAGGCCATTGGCACCCGGTAGGTGATTGGCGCGGCAGGCTCAGCGCCCCTGATGGTCAAGGGTAGACGATCGCCAGAGCGACCAAGCACTTCGACACCCATTTCCCGCAAGGGATCAAGCACGCGAGCCATCGGCCGACTGGACAGGGACTCATCCCCCATGAAGGTGGTGGAAAAGGCATGGGCGCCGGCCAGCCCCATCACGAGACGGACACCGGTGCCCGAATTGCCGAAATCGAGCACATTGGACGGCTCAACGAGCGAGCCCGTCCCGACGCCGTCGACATACCAGACGCCATCATCATCCTTGACGATATGTGCGCCAAAGGCGGCCATGGCCTTGGCAGTGTTGAGAACGTCTTCTGATTCGAGCAAACCCGAAATGCGGGTCTTGCCGCGGGCCAGCGCTCCGAAAATCAACGCCCGATGAGAAATGGACTTATCCCCCGGCACGCGCAGGCGACCCGTAAGGCCGTGCGACATCGTGGCAGAGAGCGGAGACAATTGCGTGGCGTCGTGTGCCATTTTTTCCTCTGTTATCTATACTTATCCATGGCCCGCACCGTCATGATCCTGCGTTTCGGGGGCCGCAATTGAGACCAAACAGGCACCGACTTACACCAAATTACGCACCCAGTCACGCCGACTGTCCGATATTTGCGCAATTTGCGCGCGCTTTTGCCTTTTAGCTTTTGACAGGCACGGCAAGGTTAGCTAATGGAGGTGATCAATCTGAAGGAACAGTCAATCTAGTCAATTGCAAGAGGCAAAGCTGTGGCACGACCAGAACTGGGAACGAAGCGCGTCTGTGGTGAATGCGGCGCCAAATACTACGATCTCAATCGCAACCCGATCACTTGTCCCAAGTGCGGGACGATCTTCGAATTGTCGAAATCCGCCAAGATAGAAGCCGAGGAGGTCGCAGCAGAAGAGGAAGTGGTTGTCGAAGCGGACGCCAAAGCGGAAGAAGCAGAAGCGGAAGTCATCTCCTTGGAGGATGCAGACGCGGAGCAGGCCTCCGAAATTGACGTTCCCGATCTCGAGGACGATGACAACAGCGACGATTCCGACGTCTTCCTCGATGAGGAAGAAGACGAGGAAGCCCTCGGTGCCATCGGTCTTGATGTTGCGGTTCCGTCCGAAGACGAAGAATAAGACGCTGCCATTGCTGGCATTCGGGTCGCAGCTTCAGGGTTTCCCGCCCTTGCCTGATCAACCCGAGCGCCACAGCCTGGCAGCTCTGACACGGTTTGGCGCGACAGATTTCTGTCGCGCTTTTTCTTGTCCGGAACGCTTCTTGAAGCCGCTTTTCATAAGCTGGGGATAGAATCCACAAATGCATGGATTAGGGTATTGATTTCACGAAGGCCCTTCAATATGTTCCGCTCACTACCATGACGGGCTACCGTCATTGTGTGGGGCTATAGCTCAGTTGGGAGAGCGCGTGAATGGCATTCACGAGGTCAGCGGTTCGATCCCGCTTAGCTCCACCATTTTATTGCTAAGTAACTATAATCTCAAAGAATCGCAGAATTCAGCCATTCCGTTTACCGAACTTGGATGCATTTCGGTATGCAACACATGGCAAAGTACCCTTATTTACAGCAAGTAAAATCCGGCATTGATCCTCCCCCACTGAATTGGTCCACCGTTATAGTTAGGCAAACGGAGGATTCTATATGGCGAACAAACGACCCAAACCAGAAGAGATTGTCACGAAGTTACGGCAGGTTGAGATCTTGACGGGGCAAGGGATGCCTCGTCTTGATGCGATCCGGCAAATTAGCGTGACTGAGCAAACCTATTACCGATGTAAGAAGAAGTACGGTGGAATGGGCACAGATCAACTCAAGGAACTCAAGCGGCTCCAGAAGGAGAATGAGCGCTTGAGGAAGGCGGTTTCTGACCTGACGCTGGACAAGCTGATCCTTTCTGAAGCTGCAAAGGGAAACTTCTAAGCCCTTCTCGCCGTCGTGCCTGCATCGATCATGTTCGTAGTCAGGGTCAAGGTCTCTGAGCGTCGTGTCTGTCGTGTTCTGGGGCAACATCGTTCAACGCAAAGACGGTTGCCACAAGGACGCTCCGATGAAGAGCGCTTGGTGGCGGACATGATCGAGTTGGCCCGGCAATATGGTCGCTATGGTTATCGGCGAGTCGCCGCTTTGTTGCGAGATGCCGGCCTCCTCTCAGCGATGCAAGCATCGCCTGCCGGGCAATGGTCCAACGGTTATCGCTACGAGAAGGGCTAAAAGTGCCAATGAAACAATCCAAGCGAGGTCGGCTTTGGCTCAATGATGGGTCTAGTGTCCGGCTTAGGCCCGAACATCGGGATCATGTTTGGTCCTATGCGTTGCCCCGGCAGGCGTTTGCTTGCAAACGCTGAGAGGGGACTTCGTTCATTGTCGAACCGATGAAGGCAAGGTCTTTCGAACACTGAATATCATTGATGAGTTCAGTCGGGAATGTCTGGCCATCAAAGTGAAGCGAAAGCTGAATTCGGATGATGTCATTGATGCCTTGAGTGACCTGTACATAACGCGTGGTGTGCCGGCATTCATACGATCAGACAATGCCCAGAGTTCGTTGCCCAGACCGTACGTGGTTGGATCAAGGCTGTTGGAGCAAAGACTGCTTACATTGAGCCGGGATCACCCTGGGAGAACGGTTACTGCGAAAGCTTCAATGCAAGGTTTCGAGACGAGTTCCTAGATGGAGAGATATTCTACAGCCTGAGGGAAGGGACTATGCAGAATTTTGTGCCCTGGCGCTTTGATTACGCCATTTGGAAACGATCTTCGAACATTATTGCGAACTGGCTTTTCACTGAGTGCCATTCGCGCACGGAGCGTTTCCATTCCACAGAAGTAGCATTCAGGGCGAGATAAATCAATTTCGCAGCTGCCTCGTCACTGGGGAAATGCCCGCGGGAGCGAACGGCCCGGCGGATTTTCGAGTTCAGTGCTTCAATGGCGTTCGTGGTGTAGATCAGCCTGCGCACTTGGGGCGGATAGTCAAGGAACGGGATCACCTCGTTCCAAGTCCGGCGCCAACTCGGCGCGATTGCCGGGTATTTGGCGGCAAGGTCGCTGTTTTCGAACTCCGCCAGCGCCGCCTCCGCGGCTGTGGCGTCCACAGCGGTGTAGACAGCCTTAAGAGCCGCTGCGACGGCCTTGCGATCCTTGTAGCTGGCAAAGCTCATGGAATGGCGCAGCAGATGCACGATACAGGTCTGGACCTGGGTCTGAGGAAAGGCTGCCTCGATGGCCTGGGGGAAGCCCTTCAGACCGTCCACGACGGCGATGAGAATGTCCTGAACGCCACGGTTGCGCAGATCGCTGAGAACTTTAGCCCAGAACTTGGCACCCTCATTGGCCTGGAACCAAAGCCCCAGAACGTCGCGGGTGCCGTCCGGGAGAACAGCCAGGGCCACAAAAACCGCCTTGTTCAGAACCACGCCGTCGGTGCGGATCTTGACCCGGATCGCGTCCATGAACACAATCGGATAACACGGTTCCAGCGGGCGGTTCTGCCAGGCGGTCACTTCCTCCATCACGGCATCGGTGATCGCCGAAATCAGGCTCGGGGACGCCTCTATACCATAGATATCCTCGATATGCCCCTGGATCTCGCGGGTCGTCATCCCGCGCGCGTACATGCTGATGATCTTGGTGTCGAACTCGGGAAAGCGGCGCTGATACTTGGCGATCAGCAGAGGATCAAAGCTGCCGTTGCGGTCACGGGGAATGTCGAGAATGACCTTCCCGCTGTCGGTGGTCACCGTCTTCTGGCTGCGGCCATTGCGACGATTTAGCGCCTGGTTCGCGCCTTCAGGCGGCGCATCGGCGCGTTCTTCGGTCAGATGCTCGTCCAGTTCGGCGCTCAGGGCTCGTTCGGCCAGCGCCTTGGTCAGTTCTTGCAGAATCCCGTCCTCTCCGAACAGATCGCCCGCTTTGCGGCCTTCCATCAGATGATCCAAAAGGGCTTTGTCGATGCTCATACGTGGGTCTCCTCATATTATACCAAGGGCGTGAAGTTCTGACTCTTTAGGGATTCCATTTTTAGCACTGGCGTGATTCAACATGGCAAAGGAGATTTTGCCATGTCTGCCGCTTTGATTCTTAGCGATGCTTTTGACGCCGATAGTTTGCGCCGCATGGGGTATGTGCGCATATCTGGTCGACCTCAACATCCAGAACAAAAGCCTGAAGTCATTGATGCTTTCAAAAAAACTTCTCCGCAACGTTGGCAGCGCATGTAGGCCATTTGCCAAAGAACAAGCCCATCGAGATTTGGTGGCAAGATGAGGCTAGGCTTGGTCAGAAGAATGGACTGGCCCGACTATGTGCGCATTCCGGAGCATTCGGCCGGCCATTCCGATAACATCCGGCCACCTAATCCGGAGTATCCGGCCACCTTTGGCGTGCCGTCTTGAGGCCTGAAGATTTAGGTATCAGCTTTTGTTGTTTTCGTCACCCGTTTTGACATGGGTTTTTCGGAAGGACTGGCCTTCGAGTTCGAGGCGATATGCGTTGTGCACGAGCCGATCGAGGATAGCGTCGGCGAAGGTAGGTTCGCCGATAACCTCGTGCCAGGTTTTCAGCGGCAATTGGCTGGTGATCAGGATTGACCCTGCACCATATCGTTCTTCGACGATTTCCATGAGGTCCCGTCTCTGGTTTGCATTCAGACGGTCGGGTCCCCAGTCATCGAGGATCAGGAGTTGGGTTTTGGTAAGGCTTCGAAAGAGGCGCGGGAAGCGCCCGTCTGCATGGGCCATCTCCAATTCGCTAAACAGACGCGGCACACGTTTGTAAAGCACGGTGACACCACTTCGACAAGCGGCCTGGGCGAGCGCACAGGCTAACCAGGTTTTACCGACGCCACATGAGCCGGTGATCATCAAGTTCCGTTTGTCCCGTATCCATTTACCTGTCAGCAGTTGCTGGAACAGCGCCTTGTCCAGCCCACGTCTGGTTTTGTAGTCGACATCTTCTGGGGCGGCTCCGACATGGCGCAGACGTGCGGTTCGCATTCGGCTCTCGAACCGCTTGGTCTCGCGGCTGGCAGCTTCTCTGTCGATGAGTAGCCCCAGCCATTCGGCCTGGGTCAGATCAGCCGTTCCGTCTTGGCTGGCCAGCTCGGTGAAGGCCTCTGCCATGCCGTCGAGCTTGAGGCTATTGAGCTGCTCCAGGGTTGGATGTGTCAGCATATCCTGTCCTTTCAATGGAAGTAATCTGCACCACGGATATTGGGGTGGGTGATCGCGGGGCCGTCCGTGGGCGTTTCTCGGCGTTGTCGATCCAGACCATTCTTGAGAATGGAATGCAGGGATTGGTAGGTGTAGCTGTTGATCTCGAGCGCGCGTTCACAGGCAGCATCGAGGCGAGCATTGCCAAAAGATCGGGCAAGCTTGAGCACGCCCATGCAACTGCGATAGGCTTGTTCTGGGTGTTTGCGTCGGCGCATGACGACCTCAACATAGGTATCGACATTGGGGCCGATGCGGACGGCTTGCCTTCGGATGCTTTCCGGCGTCCAGTCGGCACGATGGCGATGATTGGACGGCATATGTTCTTTCTGGGTGGAATGTTGGCGGTTACCAGAGATGCGGACGTGAGACGCAACCCTCTGACCTTTATGGAAGACTTCGATGGTCCGCGCGGCGACCCGCACCCATAGCCTTTGTTTGATCAGCTGGTAGGGTACCGAGTAATAGTGCCGGTCCACATCGATGTGATAGTCAATCCCAGCACGACACTGCTTCCATTCGGCATAGACGTATGGCTCCCGGGGCACTGGCTTCATGGCTGGTTTGTCCAGGCTCTCAAACAAGGCCCGGCGGCTGGTACCCAGATGCCGGGTGACCTTGGCATTGAGCTGATCTTGTAGAGGGCGAATTGCTGCGTTCAGCTCGTCCAGGCCAAAGAAGGTCTGGTTGCGAAGTCGAGCCAATACCCAGCGCTCGGCCAATTGAACCGCCGTCTCGACCTTGGCTTTGTCCTTGGGTTTATGCGGACGAGCGGGCACAACGGCGGTATCGTAATGTGCAGCCATATCCCCATAGGTGCGGTTGATCGCCGGGTCATGGAAACAGGCCTTGATTACCGCTGACTTCAGATTATCTGAGACAATCATCGCAGGCACACCGCCGAAGAAATCGAAGGCCCGCACATGGCTCGATATCCAATCCGGCAGGCTCTGGGTCCAACTGGCCTCCACATAGGTGTAGTTCGACGCCCCAAGCGTGGCCACAAAGATCTGAGCTGTGCGCACTTCACCGGTCTGAGGACAGATCACATCCACGGTCTGGCCCGCATAATCGACAAACAACCGTTCACCAGCGGGGTGACGCTGGCGCATTACCGGCGAAAGCTTGCCTTCCCACGCTGAATAGCGGGCACAATATTGGCTGTAACCATAGCCGTCAGGATGAACCTCGCGATATTCCTGCCACAACAGAGCCAGCGTCACACCTTTGCGGCGCAGCTCGGCATGCATATGAGCCCAGTCTGGCTGCGGTACCGCGCGAGAGGACGCCCCAGGTTGGGATGGGTAAAGAAGAAGTTCCAGATCACTGTCAGACAAATCAACCGGCAGAGGCCATGCCAAACCAGCCAAATCCGCGCGACGGAAATAGTCCGATATCGTTGCTCGTCCTATCGAAAGGCTTTGCGCCACTCGGCGTCCTGACAAGCCTTCTGCCCGAAGCCGAAGGGCTTCCCGGATCTTGCGCATTGGTAATCTCTTCATGGGGCTTTCTCACGTTCCAAAAGAACACAAGATAGCCGGTGAGTGATTACCTCAAAACGGTCGACAAATCCCCTTCACAAGGGGGGGCCGAATGCTCCGGAATCAATGGCCGGATCAAATCGGAATGGGTGGCCGGATGCTGTCGGAATCAGTGGCCGGATAAGACCGGAATGCGCAACTATGGGCAAAAAAGGGAACCAGACCACGTCTGCCAGCCGATCAGCGATATAAAAATGCCTATCTGTTCGGTGCAATATGTCCAGCGCGTGGCGTTGGCGCGGGATTGATGATGCCTTTTGCAAATACACAGGCCATGCAAATGCACCTCGAAGAAGTCTCAAGGACAGTGGCGCGCGGCGCTCATGCCGTGGTGCTGATGGATCGTGCCGGACGGCATACGACAAGCAGACTCAACGTGCCCAAGAATATCACCATCCTCCTGTTGCCTTCCAAATCACCGGAACTGAACCCAGTTGAGAATATTTGGCAGTATCTGCGCGGTACCTTCCTGTCCAATCGGGTCTTCGAAGACTATGCCGCCATTCTTGATGCTGGTTGCCAAGCATGGAAGAGCCTCTCCGCCAACCCAACCATCATCCATTCAATAGGTATGAGAAAATGGGCTCAAGAAGGTCAGAATTAAATGCCGTTGGTATTAGAGTTACCACGCCAGGGCACAAAATTCTCCATAGTCCCGCAGACATGGCAAAATCTCCTTTGCCATGTTGAATCACGCCAGTGCTAAAAATGGAATCCCTAAAGAGTCAGAACTTCACGCCCTTGGTATAATGTCGAGGGGATTGGCACGCAGGCTATTCTCCAACCCTCGCTTGGCGTCTTCAACCCATCCCTCAATCTCGGAGGGCGACAGATCAAAAGAGCGGCTTGCTTCTGATACCGTCGTCTTGCCCTGAATGATCTCAATAACCAATGCCGATTTCCGCTTCGCTGTCCAGCGTTTGATCTTATCGTCCATAGTCGTACTCATCACTATTTTCCTTACCTATAGCATGAGCAGAATTTCAATGGGTCAATACAAAGGACTGGAAGGCTGCTATCGCCAGTTCAGAAACATAGGTCACAATTGCAAACATCAAGGTTATGTTCCGACGCTCGGCAACATATTGTTATGTCTTATAGACTTTTGAAGTTCCTTATTCGTGAGGAGGATTACTCCGAAGTAATGTCCAACAAGAACGATCGAATATCTTTAGGCTCTTTATTTTCGTAAAATTCTCGATTAAAATCGGCATCCCCCTTATCCATTTGCAACGCCAATTCCATTTTATCCGCAAGTTCATCGCGATGAGGATCATAAACTACGATGTTCTTGGAGATTTTTTCTATAGTGTCTTTGTCACGCTGTAAAAAACAATTTGTCACGGTTGGAATACCGGAGGCGGCGGATTGCCAAGCAATAACGCCTGGGTGTGCAGAATAAATCATTGAAACAACGGCATCGCAGCTCCCGATCAAATTTATATACTCATCTTTTGGAAGTTTGTTTAGTACATATACTTTAGAACCATTTGCCTCAAAGGAATAAGACACTTCAACCGTACCTACTAGATAGAATTCATATCCATTGTGTCTTGCTGAAAAAGCATTAATTGCCTCCAAAATGATTTCTGGAAGATTTCTGGAATTGAAAAACTCCGGGCGAAAATAGCAAAATATCTTTTTTGATTTCTCCATTTTCACTGGAAATGGAGATATCTCAGGGGATTTAACATATATGCGCTTTGCGTTGAGAAGCCCCTGCCTTTCAAGAAAATCTCGCAAAAAAGGCGTTGAAATAATTATGTTTTCTGATTTTAGAAGTGCCTTCTCGCACCTTATATACTGGGTTCCGAATGGAAAAAATCCTGCTTCATAATCTTGACAGTAGTAGACTATTTTTGATGCATCCCCCCCCAACATTTCCAGTGCCATGAAAAATGTCTCCGTGTCGAAACAAATTGCCATTGTGGGGGCGTGGGTTATCTTCAAAGCTTCCCGATAATGAAGTATATTCAGCTGGCTCCCAAATTCTGTAAGCAATTCAGGATTGCGCGCACTCTCCAGTACAAGGACGTTGATTTTTTCAAAATCGCCGAAGATTTTTGCGATGTCTTTGAAAAAGATTGAGTAACCTGCATAGAAAAGGGAGGCATCTAAATAGGGAATAAAAATCGTCAGTTCACGTTTGTCGGGCTGCGGCAGCCTCATGAGGTTTGTTTCGTAGTGACGTGGAGCATGAGCATTTATAGGATAAAATAGAGAGCTGGTTGAGGGGTAACTTGGCGCTATTCCAAACCGTTTTCTGAAATCGATCGTGCTGGTGACGCGAACTTCATGCTGACCAAATAGCAAGTAATGCATATAGCCGCATTCAAATTCACCGCGTTCGACGGCTTTTTTTATATCAGGATATGCATTGCAGTAAAAATCTTCGTCGAAGTTTATTATTCTATTTGTGCCAGATTTTAGGCGGTCGATTTCGTTCTTGAACTCAACGAGTGGCCGGTCGAACATCGGCGATAAACAATGTGCTTGAGCCAACTGCTCGTGTCGCCTTTGCCTTTGTTTCCTAGTCGCGAACATTTAGAATCCTTTCCGCTTCCAGCCGCAAATTGTTACTCAATATATCGAGTATTTTCATGGCTTCCTGCTGTTTCCCGGTGGCGTGATATGCACGCAAAAGCGTAAATGCAGCCGTCTGGTCATTAGGGCTTATTTTATGGGCTTTTTCCAGAAAATAGATTGCTAGTTTGGGGAAGCGTAAATCAAGAAGAGTGCAGCCTAGTCCATGTGCGACCCCTAAATCTGTCTTGTTATGCATATAAGCGCGTAGAAACCAATAAAGAGCTTTGTATTTCTTGTCGTTTCTGAAATAGTGCTCACCCAATCTGACCGTAAGCTTGGGATCCTTTTTGATGAGGGGCAAAAAATTGTCAATTGTCTTGCCTATATTGTCAAAATCTTGCTGGAACGTAAAAAAGTCTATCATTCGCTCCAATACAAAAATCTGGTCAGCAGTGCTCATATAGCGCTTTTGAGGCTTGCCCTCCATAAGCCAGAGGTAGGATTGTTCCAAGGTTCCCCTGTCGCGCTGTCTTATATTCCAGTAAAGTGCTTTCCTCAGACGAGCCTCATTAGGTTCGTCCTTTTCGATCTCTTCCTTTATGATCGATTGGCGCAACAGTACAATATCGGAGTATTCCCGCTTGTTGCTGTTGCGGATTTGTTCAATTTGCAGAGGAAATGGATACTGAGGAGCCACTATTTCCGCGTCTTCAAAGCGATGTGCCGAAGCCGAGTTCAAATACGAAGTGCTCGGTATTGGATTTTCGATCATCGGTGGTATTGCTTTAAGAGCATTTTTGAGCTTTTCGTATTCCGGCCGATCACCAATCAGATAACGCCAGCTGCCTTCGTCAACCAGCCACGACGGAGCGAAGCCGCATTTTAAAACATCGCTCAAAAAGAGGAATTCCTTATCAAATGTCTCAACCCAACGCTTGTACAGATATCCTATATGTGGAGGGACTTCATCAAACTTATAGTCGAATACACTGCCGTATTGCAGCATGTGGACCGAAATCTGACGAAAATCGAGTTTCTCGACCAGACGAAGAAGATTTGAATCGCTTCGCGCATACTCCAGCCATAAGAAGCATTCGGGACCAATTCCGTTAAATATGTGGTCGGCGACATAGCGTGTTCTAAGCGAAAAATGGGTAACATTTCTAAGTGCCTTCATGCCGCCGAGATAGATCATATCTTTGGCCATAAACGGCAAGCTCAACGAAAGATGTTCGACAGCCAACCGGTTTTCCGATATCATCCTCTGATAAGGCTCTTCGTTGAATTCTCTGCTTATAAATGCGCTTAGAACATCCTTGCGCAGCAGAAATTTATCCGTACGCCCCTTCAATATCAGAGCATCATCGTCACAGGCGTTAAGCCCCGCATTCAGGGTCCTCCATTGCCGGTATATGTTCGCAGGGCCACCCTCTTGAATGTTTGGAGAGCCTATAATTGCAGCACCTTCGCTGGCAAGCCACCTAAAAATTTCGGTATTGGCTGCGATGTCTTCGTGCCATGTCGAAATAACAACGGAAATGTCCGCGTCGACTTGCTCTCTTTTATGCAGTATCGAATCAGCAATCAGAACAAACTCTTCAACATCTCGAATTGCCCCATTTAGAAGGATTGTTCTTTTCATCGTTCATCCTTAGCCGCAATCAGCTCCATTAATGTTTCACAAGAGCCGCCACCCTCTTCTGCTATAACGCCAAAGTAACGCTCCATGGCATGTGCAAGCGTCCCATCAAGCTGCCCATTCTCACCATCAAAGCGATAACGCCACAATTCTCGGCTCGCAACTGATCTCAAAAAAAAGCCAGTTCCTAAAAACATACTACCGGGTATGAACTTTACGTCGCTTGAGCTGTAATCAGATCCTATGAGCCACGAAAGCCAAGGTTGGTTATTTATATAGTGATCTGTAATCTTGAACGTTTCTAATCCGTACAGCGAAGTAACATTCTGATCAGCCAATTCATAAAGCTGTTTCGTTACCTCGTTGCTACCGATGAACGACAGAAGATTTACGAGAAACCAGGCACCAGCATCTGCAACATGGAGAGAACGCTTCGTATGAAGTTTGATGAACGTTTTATAATGGTCTATATCCAGGTTGCGTAAAGCAAGCAAAAAAGGAAAAATGTCACGACCAACATTGGGAACAACAAAACAGGCAATTGCACAAGGAACGTGAGAAATGAAGTAATTGCAAATATTTTCATTCGGCGTTGTCAATACAACGTCTGTATCGCGCAAATTCTTTGCTTTTTCAAATATAATTTTTGCTTCTTCTTCATAGAATCCATGTATTATTAACAGATGAGGCCGTCGAGCTGCAACTTTAAAATTTTCAGAAAGCCGCGCAAATTCGTCCTTACCGCCGCACGAACCGTCTAAATAGGCCGGCACATCCACAGAATATATACGTTCGTCTTCAGTGGATTGAGAAACTATAATATCACTTGGAGATATCTGAGATTCTGTTGGCTTCTGAGCCTCAATACGCATTGCCAGCCGGTATAGCCTGTATTCTTGAAGTCGCGGTAATATAGGAAGCAATTGGGCACGAACAAATGACCGAAACGGAAAATTTCGCGTCCACTCCAATTTCGCCTGGGTTCTAAACAATTCAGTCTTCAATTGAACGAGTTCGAGGTAATTCTGAAGTTCTATTCTTACCATTATTTTGCCTGTTTACGCATGAAATAGCGTACATAGAAAGACGTTAGGCGCGGAAAGCGATAGCGCAGGAAAAGTACCAATCTGGGAGAAAGCACTCTGCTGATCCAACGATGCAATGAGCTAGGCGTCAGCGTAATATTCAACTGCTTTTTCAAGTAGTCGTTTTCGCGTCTTAGGTGCGTGATCTGCTCATGGTAACGTGTCGTCGCACTATCGATCCCGTCTTTAACAAAAAAGTGCTGTGGTGCACCGGAAATAGACACTGGAAAGTTGTCAACCTTGCTAGATTTTGCTTCTGGGAGCCCGCTGAATTTCTTCCGGAATTCCTCATAACAATCATAGACATCCGAAGACACTTCGAGCGGGCGTCCAGAGGAACTCACTGCAAGGTCTTTTTTGAGCGCAGCTATCTCGTCTGACGGAAGTACCTTAATTAGTTCTTTGACAAAGGAATCATGCGCAATTACATCGCTCTTTTCTGTTCCGAGAAACTTGTCACTTCCATTGTGCTCGATTGCTTCTTCTATGGAGCGAAACGGGCTACCGGAAAAATCACGTTCCGGCCCCCACCCCACCTTGAAATAGGCGTCGAGAACCAACCACCAACCCTTGATAGCTCGCGCAATCTGTTTGTTGTTCAAAATATATAGAACCTGCTCGGAGCGCTCATTCGCGATTTCGCTAATATGTGGAAGATTCCAGTAGAAGTGCTCCTGAAACACTTTACTTTCTTTGAAAGGCTCAAAGAAAAATGTCTGCTCCACAGCAAGCCTGTTGTAAACAAGTTCCATTTCAGCCGACAAGTTAACCATCTTTTGCAAATCACGCTTGCGTCCAAAAAATTGCGCATCTCCGTTTAGAAAGGGAAATAACATTTGGCTATTTTCAATTAATATTCGATTGCCAATGCCAACTCCCATGAAATCATCAGCTTCAGTAGTGCCATTGACGAATTCATGGATCATATCATCGGTGTTATCTGCAAGATCCACACGTGTCTTAAGAACGAATTGTCCATCGTCGATCACACTCAGGCCGTAGTAATAAGCCAGCATCTGATGGAGTTGATGCCCACCTTTCAAGATAAGCCGGGGCTCTTCTACCTCCACGATCAGAACACCGGCCTCTTCCAACGAGCGGCGTAGCCCATTATACCGATCAACTTCTCCAATCCAAGTGGCGTAGACTATCTTATCTACGTAACCTGAATTACGCCAATTAACGTAGTGCGTAAGCTTTCTTGTGAGCCGATTCTGTTCACGAACCAAACCACAAATTAGAACCGATATTGCCATTTTTCTGTTCTCTTGTGTAGCCTAGCGCAAATCAAGAATTGCTCTTGCGGTAGAAATCTACACCTTTTGAAAATTCCCCGTCAAAGGTAATGCGGCCTTCCTCTATGACAAGTACGCGATTGCAAACACCATCGAACTCGTCAGGTCCGTGCGTCGCGATAAATGCGGTTTGAGACACCGCAATGGTTTCATGTAACTTAGAATTCGCCTTTTTCATGAAAAACTCATCGCCACCTCCGAGCACTTCATCCAGCAATAATATACGTGGAGTCTCGCATATCGCGGTCGCGAACGCGAGCCGGCTCCTGTAACCAGTAGAGAGGTGCTTGAATTGTTTATTGGCATCTGTTGTCAATTCGCAAAATTCCAAAATTCCCCTTTTGAGTTCGCGGATTTGACCAGAAGTAAGATTCCGCAAGAGAAGCGAGACATCGATGTTTTCCTCAACTGTCAACTCGTCTTCCATTCCGATACCAGCGGCAAGAACCGCCGTTGGTTTACTGCGCGTCCAAACCTGTCCTCGGGTTGGGGTGAAAATGCCCGCAAGCACCTTCATAAAAGTGGTTTTACCATTGCCGTTTTTACCAATTACACAAATGCGATCCCCCTCCCGCGCGATAAAATGCGGCACATTCAATATCAACTTGCGAACGGTTGGATGTTTACGATTCACCAGAAGACTCTTCAGTGAGCTTGGCCGGCTACCAACCGAAACGGAGAGTTCAACATTTGAAATTTCTACTGTTAAATTTTCTTCCACATGCAATCCCAATTTGTCAGTATTTCTGCACTCTTGCGGACAGATCAAAGATAGATAACAACTTTTCTCGCAAAGGCGTTGTACACGAAAGTGCCAACAACAACGAATGCTAGCGAGAGAACAGCAGGCAAGACCAAATCCACCATTGTGAATAGATCGCCTAGAAAGATCTTCTGTGATAGTTGGACGTAATAGGTGAGCGGATTAAGCTCTATAATCAGGCGCACCCTGTCGTCGATCATCGATTTTGCATATGCAATAGGGGTCAACCAGAACAAAACCTGAAGTGCCAATCCAACAAGATAGGGAATGTCCCGCAAGAAGGGAGTTAGCACTGCTAATACCAAGCCGAGGCCATATATGAATGATACAAGCACAACAAGCATATACGGAATAAGAAGAAGGCTGAGACTTACTGTCCCCGAAGCCAGCAAGCCTACTATGGCCAAACCAAAAAAAGGAAGCAACAAAAACAGCTCCCCTAAGATATCAGCCATAATAAGCCCTTTGAAGTCAACATTGTTGTGCTGAATAAGGGCCCGCCGACCGACAAGACTGTTGCAAGTTTTAGTAATTGAAGCCGAAATTACTATCCACGTCCCAATGCCGCTGACCAGCCACAAAAACTTATGCGGTTGGGTGCTTTTGAACACGAACTCCATCACGAACCAGATGATCAACATCTGCATCAACGGCGCAGCGACGCTCCACATCACGCCAATGAACGTATTTAGAGAGCGCTTGCGTATCTCAAACACGGCCAACCGGAATATGTTTGATCCAATATTAGAAATACTTTTCATTTGACTATCCGCTAACCAGTTCCTGTCACCAAAAGTGCTAAGTGATTTTGTCTATCAGACGTCTAGTCCAGCTAGGCTGACCCATTTGGACTGCAGGAGCGTGGGTATCATTTAAACGCTCAATCTCAAGCTGGGCGTTGCAAAGTCTCGATCCGAGATTCTTGTGCTCTGTTTGCCAGTACTTGGCCTTGGCTCGGTAGAAGAAACGCCCCCCAAGGGCTTCATGTATCGCCTTGAATTTCTCGCATTCGACGGCATCCCTGCTTAATATCAACAATTCCTCGGGGACATCCTTCCCGACCAGGAGTATGCCAAGCCCATTGCCGTGCTTAAAGCTGAAACTTGGGTACTGATCCCTGACTTCACGCCAATACTGATATACTCCAAAGCCATCAGCCAATACTTCAATATCATGAAAGAGTATAACACCGCGGTCAGAAATTTTTGGCTTCCACATTTCGTAGTCTTGCTTCACAGCTGCGTATTCGTGGCAACCATCGACGTGCAAAAGGTCAATGCTACCATCGGCAAACTCACTAATAGCTGAATCAAACAGCATCCGCATTAGGCGTGCACTCGGGTGATGAATATCAAAGTAATCCTTTAACTCAGGATAGACATCGTCATAGGTTCCGGTGGTCGCATCACCTTGCCACGTGTCCACCCCAAACAATTTGCAATCAACATCCTGCTCCCTGACAGCTTGAGCGAACGCCGCGAAGCTGTCTCCGCGAAAAACACCAAGTTCTACAAGTATGTGGGGGCGTAACGTTTCAATTAACCAAGCAGCAAATGCCAAGTGCCCATGCCAATCTATCGCTTGAGTAAGCCTTGCTGGATCAAACCGCAAACTGTAGGGTGTTTTGATAATGTTCTTCAACCTTCAGGCCTTCCCAAATACTTGTCGTCGTTGGCACCGGGGTGTTTCACAACCACAGTAGTTACGTCTGTCAGCGCCTCAAATGAGGTTGCGTCCCTTGGCTCGAGGACTAATATGTCTCCATCGCCCCATTCGGCATCACACATACGCACCCGGCCATTTAAAATCAATGTGATTTCCGTAGCCATTTTATGATAGTGTTCTTTCTCCTTATCGCCTTTGCGATAAGTCTTGACTGCAACTTCGCAGTCAGTGGTTTGATAGGCGGCTGGTTTAAAATTACCAACAAACCAGCCTTTTACCATATCTTCCAAACGCATTGTTTTCACTAGGTATTGCTCCTCTGAGATACAGCTTCGTAGCGATCGATTTCCCGTTCGGATTTGAGGGGATGATATTTTTTAATATCCAAAACGGATGAGCCTACCTGCTTTTGCTCTAGTATGAATTCGTTGAACACGGGGCAAATATAGAATCCACCCTGAACGCTTGCCCCTTTACGAATCATATTTTTTGCGGCGTTTACGAAGTCATGCCCGTGTCGATACCAGTAAAAGCCAACGGTGGCGTTTTGGCTGATGGGGCGCTTTTCAGCAGCTTCCATGACAAAGCCGCTATCGTCCAGCTTCACATAGGAATATCGCGGGTGGACAGATTTGAAGGTCAGAACGCCTGCAGCAAGGGAGCGTTCTCGAAACCCACCAACAATGTCCGCGAAATTGACATCAATCAACTCATTTGCGTTTATGATCAGCAATTCCTTATCGTTGTCGATGAAGCCAGCGGCAAGTAAAGCAGTGCAAGCTGCACCGCTGGTCGGATTTTCAATTTTGACAACTACGCTTTTCGGTTCCAGCAATCTAACAACATTATCAAGGTGAAATTTTTCGACGTCCGTTTTGGGCATCGCCACAATTATTTTTTCAGCTTCCAGACCGGCGCAAGCACTAAGTTGTTTCGCGATTAGGGGCTCGCCATCAAACTCACTTAGGCAGAGGGGATATGAATCGTGGTCGGCGGCTTCTCCAGCCGCTAAAAGCAATACGTTCATAAGGATACAGCCTTCCCTTCAGCATGTTCTATAAAGTTGGTGATCCTGTCCAATGTAACGTCAGTGACTTCATGAACAACAAGGACATGCGCACCGGCCGCACGCGCAGCACGTATTCCATTCTCGTTGTCTTCGACGACCAAGCACTCTTCCGGCATGAGGTTCAACGCCTCGATAGCACTGGTGTAAATTGCGGGATTGGGTTTGCCTTCCGTGACATCCTCATTGGAGCGGATCACGTCAAGATATTGTTTCAGGCTAGCCTTTTCCATCATCAACTCAATTGTGCTTCGAATTGAATTACTGGCAAGACCAAGCTTGTAGCCTTTCGCCTTGAGTGTGGACAACGCGTATTCATGAACAAAGAGAGGGCGACAGCGTTGGTGAATGATCTCCGTTGTGTAAATCTGCTTCATTTCATTGATGAAGCTGTGCAAAGACCGCGGCAGGTTGCGTTCAGCGCTGAGCATCTCCAATTTCTTGCGCGTCGGCAATCCGTCATATGTTGTCAGATGATCAAAACGGCTTATTTCATATCCAAACAACAGAAGCGCTCGGTTAAGTGCTTCATAGTGCCAATCCTTGGCCTCGATTAGAACGCCATCCATATCGAAAATTATGGCTTTGATTCTCATGTGAAATACTCGCGCGCTTGTTCCGGAAAATCGGTGCAAAGGGTGATGTTTTTCCAATGGTTGAATTTGGCAAGTAGGCGCCATTGAGCGTGGTTTGAACGCCTGTGCAGATCTGCGGAAACTACACAAATTGGTTTGCCAAGCTTCAACAATTCCTCAAGCTCGGCTTCGCCGTACCATTCCGCTCCAAAACTATCTAGCCAAATGCCGGTTGCTTGGTCGAGATAAGCGGGTACTTTTTCGACCTCACTGAGGCGCGTATATACTGGCATTTCGAGACGAAAGTAATCCCGCATATCAGGGACGGCCATGTCGAAGACGAAATACTCCGTAATATTTGCTGCCTCCAGTTGTTCCTTCAGGAGCCCCGCCAATCCGTCGGCTTTGATGTTCAAAGCCAAGAGCAAGTGTTTGGGAGCCATCGCCAAAAGTGAGGGCAAGCTCATGTCATACGCAGTTGCTGGATCATGCGCGACCGCTAATTGGCCTTTGCGGTCACGAACGTCTGTTTCGGTGCCGAACTCCAGAGAGAAAGAACGGTTAAAGGCCACATCCCTGTTCTTTTCCAGAGGCTCTTTCCAATAACCGCGGTGGGAAATAATCTTCATTCTTGTACTGCAATTTTCTTTGAAAGAGGAAGTTCCAAAAACAAGTTCAAATCAGCCGGAATGCCAAGCCCATACATCCCATCGGCCTCAGACCCGATATTATAGACGCCGATTTTTTCCGACTTTGCGATCAGCAAATTATACGCAGGCGCGACATAAAATTCGCCGTTTACGCGCAGATCTGCTTCAATCATTTCCTCAGCGGCCGACACGAAGTCGCAGCCATGCTTGAAGTTGTAAATCCCAACGGTCGCTTCGTCGGAAATGACCTGTTTCTCGACGACACAGTTGACATTCCCTGCCGCATCGAAACCAACAAAAGACCACTTTGGATCGTCGGCCTTCATTGTCATTATCAAGCCGTCCAAATTCCCTTCCGCCATAGCGCCGACGTAATCGTCGATCTTGACATCGACATATTGGTCCGAATTGGCGATCATCAACGGATCGGCGTTATTGATGAAGCTTTTCGCCGCCAAGACCGTACAGGCCGCGCCTTCAGTTAAGCCCTTGACCGCAACAATCTCGCAGCCTGGTGCCCATTTTTCAAGTTTTGCAGCCAAGTCAAACTTTTCCAGGTGCTCCTGCTGACAGATGAACACAAAGCGATGTGGCGTGGTCGTGCGCAGGTTTTTGATGACCAGCTTGATCATTGGGACGCCTTGCACTTCGATAAGTGGTTTGGGCAGTTTGTACCCGGCTGCCGCGAACCGGCTTCCCGCGCCAGCCATTGGTATAACAATATTGAGCATCTTATCCCCCTATTTATTTGACAGCCAAATGCCGGACGTACTACTAGCATCTTTCAAAGACAATACAATATTTAGATGGGGTTTGGGTCGGTCGATTTTCGCTTTGTTCGAAAGTAAGGGAGTAGGATTGCCAATGCTAAGAAGGTTAGAATGTTTGCCGGAAGGGCTGAAGTGGCATTTAGAAAATTGACTTCAAGGCACGACTCGACTGGTCTGGCGGACGGTCAAACTGAGCTCTTGTTTTTAGGGTGGGAGGCTCTGGGGCAGAACCACCAAGAAGAGGCACTTGATAAATTTAATCGGTGCATTTCTGTCGATCCGGACAATCTCAGTGCTTACATCGGCATTTTGGAAGGTCTGCACGCGCTGAAGAAATTTCAAAATGTGAAAGATGTTTTGAAGCGATAGAGTTGGATAGTACCTTATAAGGGGTCAGAACAAGATTTATTTCCGCGAACCCGCATGATGGTCTGCCTACTAGTGGCAAATAGTGACAAATTTCCTGGCGATTGCCGAAGCACTCATGCCCTTTGCGAGCTCGTCTCGCACATCCTGCTTCTATTTTTTGCTGAGCGTTGCGGGGACACCGAGGGTTTTGCCTTCCGATTTTGCGCGTTTCAGGTCGGATTGCCTGATGATAGTGGCGAGTAAAATGAAGCAATATAATTAATCTATTTGTCACACCGGAATTTTCGGTTATCACAAAGACACAATATGCAAAATTTACATGTTCCAATTGTTAAGCGATGAGAGGTCACTCTTTGCACGTCACGCCTACCAAAATTCCGGGCCTCGTTTCTATTTCGCCGGTGCACCATGGCGATCACCGAGGGTATTTCTGCGAGGTCTTCAAGGATGGCTGGTTTCGGGAGAATGTTGCCGATGTAACTTTCGTGCAGGACAATGAATCGCTGTCCGCCGATGTCGGCACGATGCGGGGGCTGCATTTTCAGCTTGATCCGTTTGCGCAAGGCAAGCTGGTGCGCTGCATCAAGGGCGCGCTTTTCGATGTCGCGGTTGATATCCGGCATGGCTCGCCAACGTTTGGTCAGTGGGTTGGCGTTGAGCTTTCGGCGGAAAACGGCCAGCAATTATGGGTCCCGCCCGGCATGGCGCACGGTTTCATGACGCTTAAACCCGACACGATGATCGCTTATAAGGTCACGGCACCATATAGCGCGGAAAACGATCGCGGACTGCGCTGGAACGATCCGGCGATCGGCATATCCTGGCCGCAAAGCGTTGATTGCATTCTTTCTGACAAGGACAAAAAGCAGCCGATGCTCGCCGATATGCCAGCCTATTTCCACTGTCACGCGCGGGAGGCGAATTAATGCGGGTTCTCATCACTGGCGGGGCGGGATTTATCGGCTCGGCACTCGTGCGTTACCTCGTCAGCGATATCGGAGCTGAGGTTCTCAATGTCGACAAGCTCACCTATGCGGGCAATCTCGCCTCGCTGAAGCCGATCGCGGAGCGTCCAAACTATCGCTTTCTACAGGCAGATATTTGCGACGAATCAGCGATTGCCGAAGCTTTTGAAAGCTTCCAGCCGGATTATGTCATGCATCTGGCAGCGGAAAGCCATGTCGACCGCTCAATCACCGGGGCTGCCGATTTCGTGCAAACCAATGTGAACGGCACGTTCAACATGCTGGAGGCAGGCCGCAAATACTGGAACAGCCTTAAGGATGACAAGAAGGCGGCCTTCCGCATGCTACATGTGTCGACCGACGAGGTTTACGGCTCGCTTGGCGAAGAGGGGCTATTTGAAGAAACAACGCCTTACGATCCCTCATCGCCTTATTCGGCATCCAAGGCGGCAAGCGACCATCTGGTCTCTGCATGGCAGCGAACTTACGGTTTCCCGGCGGTAATCTCCAATTGCTCGAACAATTACGGGCCCTTCCATTTCCCCGAAAAGCTCATCCCGCTCATCATTCTGAATGCACTGGAAGGCAAACCGCTGCCCGTTTATGGCAATGGCGCGAATATTCGCGACTGGCTTTACGTGGAGGATCATGCGCGCGCCCTTTGGCTTGTTACGAGAAAAGGGCGTCCCGGCGAGAAATACAATGTCGGCGGGCGCAATGAGCGGCGCAATATCGATGTCGTCACCCGCGTTTGCGAGATCATGGATCAACTGCGCCCCTCCAGCAAACCACATAGCCAGCTTATAACTTACGTCATCGACCGGCCCGGCCACGATGCGCGCTATGCCATCGACGCCACCAAACTCGAAACCGAGCTTGGCTGGAATGCCGAAGAGACCTTCGACACCGGCATTGCCAAGACGGTCGAGTGGTATCTCGACAATGACTGGTGGTGGGAGCCGCTGCGCAAGGGTGTTTATTCCGGCAAGCGGCTTGGCATGTTGAAGAAGGCATGACCATGCGACTTGCGGTGACGGGCAAAAATGGACAGGTGAGCCAGGCTTTGCAGGGGCTGAACCTTGACGATCTCGAAGTGGTTGCCATCGGGCGGCCCGAGATGGATCTGACGGATGCAGAAAGCGTGCGGGCAGCTATTGATGCGGCAAAGGCCGATACGGTGGTTTCGGCGGCAGCCTATACTGCGGTGGATGCGGCGGAAAGCGAGCCCGATCTGGCCTTTGCCAACAACCGCGATGGGGCTGGTGCTGTGGCTGCGGCCGCAGCAAGCCTGAATATCCCGGTGCTTCACCTTTCGACCGATTATGTCTTCGATGGCACGCTTAACCGCGCCTATATCGAAAGCGATCCAACCGGGCCTGCCACCATTTACGGCCGCTCGAAACTGGACGGCGAAGAGGCCGTGGCGCGGGCAACGGACAATCATGCAATCTTTCGAACCGCCTGGGTCTATTCGCCCTATGGCAAGAATTTCGTGAAGACCATGCTACGGCTTGCAGAAACGCGCGACAGCGTGGGCGTGGTTGGCGATCAGTTCGGCTGCCCCACCTCCGCGCGGGATATTGCAGAAGCGCTGGTTTCCGCCGCGCGGCAGATGCTTGCCAATTCATCGCAAGGATTGCGCGGCATATTCCATATGAGCGGCCATGGTGAGACGAGCTGGGCCGACTTTGCAGCGGAAATCTTCGACGCGCTTTACGATGAGACGGGCAAGCGCGTGATGGTGACGGCGATCACCACCGCGGATTATCCGACCCCTGCCAAGCGGCCTGCCAATTCGCGGCTTGATTGCGGAAAGCTTGAGGCGGAATTCGGTATCCGCATGCCAAACTGGCAGGCATCGACGCGCGAGGTTGTTCGCGCGCTGATCAGCGACACTGGAGGAGCATCATGAAGGGCATCATTCTCGCAGGCGGTAGTGGCACGCGCCTCCACCCGATGACGCTTGTGATCAGCAAGCAGATCATCCCGATTTATGACAAGCCGATGATCTATTACCCGCTTAGCGTTTTGATGCTGGCGGATATCCGCGAAATCCTGATCATTTCCACGCCGCATGATATGCCGCTCTTCCAGAAGCTTCTGGGAGACGGCGCGCAATGGGGGCTTTCGCTCACCTATGCCGAACAGCCAAGCCCGGACGGTCTAGCGCAAGCCTATATGATCGGGGCGGATTTCGTGGGGGGCTCGCCCTCCTGCCTGATCCTTGGTGACAACATTTATTACGGCCACGGCCTGCCCGAGCTTCTCGATGACGCAAAGGCAATCACCGATGGCGCGACCGTCTTTGCTTATCGCGTCCACGATCCAGAGCGTTACGGCGTCGTCGATTTCGATACCAGTATGAAGGCGATTTCGATTGAGGAAAAACCCGCTAGGCCGAAATCCAACTGGGCCGTTACCGGACTTTATTTCTACGACAGCGCGGTCGTCGATATCGTCGCCGACCTGAAGCCATCGAAGCGCGGCGAATATGAAATCACCGACGTCAACCAGATCTATCTCGACCGCGGCAAGCTGAACGTCTCCATCATGGGGCGCGGCTATGCATGGCTGGATACGGGCACGCCGGAAAGCCTTCTCGAAGCCGGCCTGTTCGTCCGCACGCTTGAAAAACGACAGGGTTTCAAGATCGCCTGCCCGGAAGAAATCGCCTTCACCAAGGGCTTTATTAACGCTGACGATCTAGCCAAACTCGCCGAAAATGCAGGCAGGGGCGATTATGGTACTTATTTGCGGATGCTAATCACTCAGTAGAATTTTAATGTTGGTTCGAATTCTGGATAACAACTCGAAAATATTGTTTCATCTGATATCGTAAAAATATGCGTTTTTTGATCCTTTTAGCCACCTACAATGGGCTCGAGTTTTTAGATGAACAACTCGAAAGCATTCTTGATCAAAATGTGGATAATATTGACCTTCTGATTTCGGATGATGGCTCCACAGATGGGACGTGGGTACACCTAGAAAAATGGGCTTCGAGGTGGAGCAAGGGACACGTAAAAATCATTGAAGGTCCAAAGCTAGGATTTGCGGAAAATTTTAGGCGTTTGCTGCTTTGTGCTCCTGATGGTTACGATTATTATGCCTTCTCTGATCAAGATGATGTCTGGTTACCTAACAAGCTGTTGCAAGCTCAAGAGAAAATTGCTTTGATGGGGTCTGGAAAGATTTGCCTTTATGGAGGACGTACTAGAATAGTTGATTCAAAGGGAATACCGTATGGTCAGTCGCCTTTGATGAGCAATAAGCCGTGTTTTGGCAATGCTTTAGTTCAATCTATCGTGGGTGGGAACACCATGGTGTTCAATTTTCCGACATTAGCTCTCTTGCAAAAAGTTAGTGCCGACTCAAGAATTGTATCTCATGATTGGTGGGCATATATCTGGGTTTCTGGAGCAGGTGGCAACGTATTTTACGATAAAGAAGTTTTTGTGGAATATCGCCAACATGAAGCAAATTTGGTTGGTAACAACTCCGGATTGAGTGAAAATATAATACGTTTTAAGATGCTACTTAATGGTCGCTTCAAAACTTGGACCGATCTTCACCTGAGCGCACTTCAGAAGAATTCTTGTTACCTTACAGTTGAAAATGCCGCCAAACTTGATCGCTTTGTTCGTGCTCGCGAAGGGGGAAGTGTCGGGTTCGCATTAGAATTGATGCGTAGAGGATTTAGGCGCCAGACACTGATTTCCTCTATTGCGCTATATGCTGCAGCCCTTTTTAGGAGAATATAATTCTTTAGGTTGAACTGCGCTGGGTTTACCTGAGGCTGTTTAATTTAGGTGTTCGGTCCCGGGATTTGATGGATCGGATTCATTTTGAATCTTTCCGGATCCTCTGTCCACTTTTTGAAGATAAATGGGACTATGCAGAATTTTGTGCCCTGGCGCTTTGATTACGCCATTTGGAAACGATCTTCGAACATTATTGCGAACTGGCTTTTCACTGAGTGCCATTCGCGCACGGAGCGTTTCCATTCCACAGAAGTAGCATTCAGGGCGAGATAAATCAATTTCGCAGCTGCCTCGTCACTGGGGAAATGCCCGCGGGAGCGAACGGCCCGGCGGATTTTCGAGTTCAGTGCTTCAATGGCGTTCGTGGTGTAGATCAGCCTGCGCACTTGGGGCGGATAGTCAAGGAACGGGATCACCTCGTTCCAAGTCCGGCGCCAACTCGGCGCGATTGCCGGGTATTTGGCGGCAAGGTCGCTGTTTTCGAACTCCGCCAGCGCAGTCTCCGCGGCTGCTGCGTCCACAGCGGTGTAGACAGCCTTAAGAGCCGCTGCGACGGCCTTGCGATCCTTGTAGCTGGCAAAGCTCATGGAATGGCGCAGCAGATGCACGATACAGGTCTGGACCTGGGTCTGAGGAAAGGCTGCCTCGATGGCCTGGGGGAAGCCCTTCAGACCGTCCACGACGGCGATGAGAATGTCCTGAACGCCACGGTTGCGCAGATCGCTGAGAACTTTAGCCCAGAACTTGGCACCCTCATTGGCCTGGAACCAAAGCCCCAGAACGTCGCGGGTGCCGTCCGGGAGAACAGCCAGGGCCACAAAAACCGCCTTGTTCAGAACCACGCCGTCGGTGCGGATCTTGACCCGGATCGCGTCCATGAACACAATCGGATAACACGGTTCCAGCGGGCGGTTCTGCCAGGCGGTCACTTCCTCCATCACGGCATCGGTGATCGCCGAAATCAGGCTCGGGGACGCCTCTATACCATAGATATCCTCGATATGCCCCTGGATCTCGCGGGTCGTCATCCCGCGCGCGTACATGCTGATGATCTTGGTGTCGAACTCGGGAAAGCGGCGCTGATACTTGGCGATCAGCAGAGGATCAAAGCTGCCGTTGCGGTCACGGGGAATGTCGAGAATGACCTTCCCGCTGTCGGTGGTCACCGTCTTCTGGCTGCGGCCATTGCGACGATTTGGCGCCTGGTTCGCGCCTTCAGGCGGCGCATCGGCGCGTTCTTCGGTCAGATGCTCGTCCAGTTCGGCGCTCAGGGCTCGTTCGGCCAGCGCCTTGGTCAGTTCTTGCAGAATCCCGTCCTCTCCGAACAGATCGCCCGCTTTGCGGCCTTCCATCAGATGATCCAAAAGGGCTTTGTCGATGCTCATACGTGGGTCTCCTCATATTAGAGTTACCACGCCAGGGCACAAAATTCTCCATAGTCCCAGATAAATTCGTATGGGATCAACCACCTAAAGTCCTTAAATCACAAACAAAACAAAAAAACAAACAACTTTTATGCATTTACAGCCTAAGACCACCTCACAAGCTTCGCAGCTTCGCAGCTTCGCTCACCTCGCCGACGCCACTGAGGGCGTCAATGGCATCACCCCAACAAAAAGCCGCTGCTTGAAAAATCTTCAAACACCAGACTCGACATAAGCTCCACCGCCTCGACTTCGAACTGCCTGTTCAAGCGGTTGTCGACCACAAGGGACGGCTGTATTGACCCATCGGAATCTGCACAGTTTATGCTGCTAATTTGAATGCCTCAGCGGGTGTCCGCATGGCGAGTGCTTGGTGCGGGCGGTAATTATTGTAAAAGGCAATCCAATCGCTTATAACCCGATTTGCATGTTTAATGGTTTCGAAGCGGTGTCTGTGAAAGCATTGTTCTTTCATTGTTCTGATAACACGTTCGACCATTCCATTCTGTTGCGGGTAATGCGGAGTTATGAACTCCTGTTTGAGACCATAACTTCGAACCATGGCTGTGAAGTGCCTGCTGGTAAAAACCAATCCATTGTCAGAGCGGAGCTGGAATTCCCGATCGACACGACCAAGTGTTCCAAATCGACTGATCAGAGCATGCTCTAGGATCTGTTGACAAACTGGTTTCCCAAATCAGCTGAGATATGATTCAAGATAGCTTTCAAGGAGGCTATGTTGGCGCGATTGACTATGAGCGATGCGGAATGGGCATTTTTCGAACCTTTCATGCACTCGATTCGTGGTCGTGCGGTCGCCCGGCGGGAGATCATCGCTTGGTTCTTGACGGGGTCTTCTGGATTGCTCGTACTGGAGCACAGTGGCGTGACTTGCCTGAGGAGTTCGGCAAATGGTCGTCGGTCTATCGCCAATTCCGACGCTGGACTTTGGCGGGTCTCTGGGAAATGGTTCTTGAGGCGCTGAACGAGAGTGGCGCCGCACCAAATCAGGTTCAAATGATCGACAGCACCGTCATCCGCGCCCATCATCCACTGCCCGGCAGGGCATTGCGTTAGCAATGTCCCGAGAGAGGGGGCAGCGGGCGCAAAACGGGGACTCCAAAAGAAGGTTTTGGCCGTTCAAAAGGTGGCCTCACGCAAGGCGCTGGAACGCGCTGGTTGGTCAATCGATGATCTCGATCTGGTCGAAGCGAACGAAGCCTTTGCCGCTCAAGCCATTGCGGTCAACAAGGAACTGGCATGGGACACCGACAAGGTGAATGTCAATGGCGGTGCCATCGCCCTTGGCCACCCGATTGGTGCCTCAGGCGCTCGCATTCTGGTGACCTTGCTGCATGAAATGCGTCGCCGCGACGCCAAGAAGGGCCTTGCCACCCTTTGCATCGGCGGCGGCATGGGCATTGCTCTTTGCATTGAACGCGCCTAGCGATATTGGCCAGTAATACCAAGGGCGTGAAGTTCTGACTCTTTAGGGATTCCATTTTTAGCACTGGCGTGATTCAACATGGCAAAGGAGATTTTGCCATGTCTGCCGCTTTGATTCTTAGCGATGCTTTTGACGCCGATAGTTTGCGCCGTCTTGCCAAAGGATGCCGCAATGCCAAACAGAGCCGCCGCCTACTGGCCATTGCGGCTGTCTATGACGGCATGAACCGTGCTGATGCCGCCAAAGTCGGCGGTATGGACCGCCAGACTTTGCGAGATTGGGTTCTTCGCTTCAATGAGCAAGGCACCGATGGTCTTGTCGACATCAAAGCAACCGGCGCTCCCATGCGCTTGAGCCCAGAACAGCTCGAAGAGTTTGTTGCTATCGTTGAAACCGGTCCTGATCCTGAGAAGGACGGCGTCTCTGTCTGGCGTAGCCAGGATCTGGTGCGTGTGATCCAAGAGCGGTTTGGGGTCTCCTACAAGGAACGTGGAGTACGGGATCTTTTGCGCCGCATGGGGTATGTGCGCATATCTGGTCGACCTCAACATCCAGAACAAAAGCCTGAAGTCATTGATGCTTTCAAAAAAACTTCTCCGCAACGTTGGCAGCGCATGTAGGCCATTTGCCAAAGAACAAGCCCATCGAGATTTGGTGGCAAGATGAGGCTAGGCTTGGTCAGAAGAATGGACTGGCCCGACTATGGGCAAAAAAGGGAACCAGACCACGTCTGCCAGCCGATCAGCGATATAAAAATGCCTATCTGTTCGGTGCAATATGTCCAGCGCGTGGCGTTGGCGCGGGATTGATGATGCCTTTTGCAAATACACAGGCCATGCAAATGCACCTCGAAGAAGTCTCAAGGACAGTGGCGCGCGGCGCTCATGCCGTGGTGCTGATGGATCGTGCCGGATGGCATACGACAAGCAGACTCAACGTGCCCAAGAATATCACCATCCTCCTGTTGCCTTCCAAATCACCGGAACTGAACCCAGTTGAGAATATTTGGCAGTATCTGCGCGGTACCTTCCTGTCCAATCGGGTCTTCGAAGACTATGCCGCCATTCTTGATGCTGGTTGCCAAGCATGGAAGAGCCTCTCCGCCAACCCAACCATCATCCATTCAATAGGTATGAGAAAATGGGCTCAAGAAGGTCAGAATTAAATGCCGTTGGTATTACTGTGGTTTCATTGGTGGTAACTTCACTGTTCTTCTCTCGTGACACGAACGAGTATATCGGGAAAACCGCCACAAGCATCATCGACAGTCAAATCAAAGAACGCCTATTGAATGAAGCCAGCCTTCAAGCGGGTGCCATCAAGTCAAGGCTGAGCGTAGGGATCGAGACCGCACGCAACATGGCGACGACGTTTTCGGAACTCGCATCGACGAGCGATGGCTTGCCTGCCGAGATCCGGCGCGAGAAATTCAATGGTATCCTGCGTCATACCGTCGAGCAAAACAGCACGATCAACGGCACATACTCGGCCTGGGAACCCAACGCTCTTGATGGCGATGACGCGACCTACCAGAACCGCACCGACATCGGCTCCGATGACACGGGTCGTTTCCTTCCTTACTGGACCAGAGATGCATCAGGCAAAGCGGTGGTGCAGGCCCTTGTGGAGTACGAAGAGACCACAATGGCTTCATACGGTTTGCAAAAGGGAGCGTGGTATCTTGATCCGCGCTCAACCGGCAAAGAACGTGTTATCGGCCCACTGACCTATCTCGATCAAGGAAAGTTGGTTTCCCTTGCTACTTTCTCCGTTCCCGTCATGATTGATGGCAAGTTTCGCGGTATTACCGGCGCCAATTTCAATCTGAACTTCGTGCAAAAACTCGTCACGAACGTTGATGCCGACCTGTTTGAGGGTCAGGGAAGCGTGAGCATCATCAACGACAACGGACTGATCGTTGCCTATAGTGAAGATGCCAATCTCATTGGCAAAAAGGTCGCCGAAGCCGGAACAAGCTGGTCGCAGCGCATCGATTCAATGGACCAGGATAAGTCCACTGTCATTGACGATGGCAAGTTCGAAGCAGTCGACATCTTTGCCCCTATCGTCCTTAGTGAAGATAACACGCCGTGGACAGTTGCGATCTCGGTGCCCAAGGCAGTGGCGCTCGCAAATGTCAATCAATTGGAGAGCAAGCTCACTGAGCGCGCCCACTCAGCGACCATGTGGATGATCATTCTGGGCATCACCGTAGGCGTGGCTGCAACTTTCGTCATGGTTCTTGCTGCACGCGGCATCGCAAAGCCGATTGTCAACATTACCAGCTCCATGAAGAAGCTGGCCGGGCATGATACGTCGGCCGAGATACCCTACCAGGAAAGAACCGACGAAGTCGGCGACATGGCTGTGGCCGTACAAGTCTTTAAAGACAATATGATCAAGGCCGATGAGCTGAGCCTTGGAGCTGCCGAGGAAACAAGGCGTAGGGAAGAACGGGCACAGCGCATCGCGACGTTGACGCAACGTTTTGATGTCGATGCCAGTGAATTGCTGGCCGCCACTTCCACGACTTCGAAAGAAATGGAAAGCACGGCAGATGCAGTCACAGGCATTGCCAACGACACCAATCAAAGGGCCTCCTCGGTTGCGAGCGCCGCAGAACAGGCTGCGGCAAACGTACAAACAGTCGCCAGCGCGACGGAAGAACTGACGAGCTCCATTGCGGAAATCAGCAGGCAGGTAACCCAGTCATCCCAGATAGCGGGGGGTGCCGTGTCTCAGGCTGAACAGACGGATCGGCAGATCCAGGGTCTTGCGACCGCCTCCCAGAAGATCGGCGATGTGGTTAATCTGATTTCTGCCATTGCCGAGCAAACCAATCTTTTGGCCCTCAATGCGACGATCGAAGCCGCCCGCGCTGGCGATGCTGGCAAGGGATTTGCGGTTGTCGCCAGCGAAGTGAAGGAGCTCGCAAGCCAAACCACCAAGGCAACAGAGGAAATCAGCCAGCAGATCAGCACCGTTCAGCTTGAAACCGATGAGGCGGTGAGAGCAATCCAAGAGATTGGAACAACGATCGGCGATATGAATGCGATCGCTTCGAGTATTGCTTCTGCCGTTGAACAGCAATCTTCGGCCACTGGAGAAATTGCCCAAAATGTAGAACAGGCCGCCCGCGGCACTCAGGAAGTGACTGAAAACATTCGATTCGTGTCGCAGTCAGCAGGCGAAACAGGAACAGCGGCAAGCCAGGTTACAAGCACCGCCGGAGAGCTGAGCAACAAGTCAGAGCAGCTCAGAGCTCAAGTTGAGAGGTTTCTTGCGGAAGTTCGGGCAGCCTAAGGCCAAGGCCGCAAGCTGACGAACAAATCGAGTTGCTTTTCTGCCCGCATGGCCCCGCCATGCGGGCAGCTTTGCATCATGCTCCAGCCAATCGCGCACTGTGACTGACCTCGCGGATCGCCTGCTTTTCTCGCAGAGCCATTGCCCGTCAGTCAATCACTCTCCAGATAAAACAAAACCCCGCCACAGTATGGCAGGGTTTTGCGATAATCAGGATTGTTTGCGACGAGCCGTTGGCTATTCGACGCTTTCAGCCATTCCCAGAGCATGAAGATAGAGGTCCAGAAGCGCCTCCATTTCCTGCCTTTCGTTGCTGTCCTGTTTGCGCATGCGCACGACCTGACGCATGACTTTGACGTCATAGCCGTTGCCCTTGGCTTCGGCATAGACATCCTTGATATCGTCAGCGATTGCTTTTTTCTCTTCTTCGAGGCGTTCGATCCGCTCGACGAAGGCGCGCAGCTGATCTGCGGCTACACCACCGGCATTTGACATTCTCTACTCCACATCTCGATCCATGACCCACCAGAGCACATGTTTTCGTCTGGCGTGTATTGACCGCTCTCTAACCATTTTTCTTGCGACGGGATCAACCCTATTTGTGATCGGCTGTGAATGCCGCGAGTTGTTCCCTGGATGCTTCACGCTGATGCGCACGCTTCCAGTCGTCATAAGGCATGCCATAGACGATTTCACGCGCCTCTTGCTGAGACATCTCAAAACCGGCATCCTCAGCCGCTTCCATATACCAACGAGACAGACAATTGCGGCAAAAACCGGCCAAGTTCATCATGTCGATATTCTGCACATCACTGCGCTCGCGCAAATGGGCGACCAGTCGCCGGAAGGCAGCCGCCTCGAGCTGTTCCGTTTCTTTATGATCCATGTTTGCCCTCGTCCAAGACATTCCAGATTATCGACTTGTTTGGGTGATTCCCGCTGCGCCCTGCCCCGGGCAACAGGCGCCGATAATAGTCCTTTGGCCTCCAAGAACAAGCCAGAATCGGCGCTCTGCTTTTTGGCATGTGAGATTTCCGCGCTATGCACAGGATAGACCAACAGCCGTGACCGTGGTCGTCATTCCGCCCAAGTCATGCGCAACAGCTGATCACACAGCCGTCATTGAATGCCGCTAAGAAGGCCTCCAGCAAGAGACGAAAAGGTCTTCCCGCTGGACCATCAAACTTGACCGGCCCATTACAAAATGAGATGCAAGCCGAACAATAGGGAGCCGAGATCAAGCAATGCAAAGCGACTTTGTCAGGGCAAAAAACACCCTGAAACAAAAAACAAGCTCTACTAATGTAGGAATATTCATTGACTTTGCGGGCCTGAAACGCGAAACAAAAGGCGGCTACCCGACACTCGAACACAATAGTGCATAGCCCAATGATTGTTTGTGAAATTAAAAAGCGACTTTCTGCATCACGTTTTGCCCAAGCCCTCACCTTGACCTGTCTGATGATGGCCGCAAGCAGCATGGACGCCTCAGCTGACCTGCGTGTCTGCAACAAGACAAGCAGCACGATCGGACTTGCGATCGGCTACGAGCTGAAAGGCGACTGGTACAGCGAAGGCTGGTGGAACCTTGAGAAAGACAAATGCGAGACCGTCCTGATGGGCATTCTCGTCAAAACCCGCTACCTCATCCATGCAATCGACTATGACAAGGGTGGGCAGTGGAACGGCGAAGCTTTCATGTGCACACAGGATCTTGAGTTCAAGATCAAGGGCACCGAAGAATGCGTCGCAAGGGGATTTGAACGGACCGGCTTCTTCGAAATCGATACGGCCGGCAAACAGGATTATACGGTTCAATTGACCGATCAAGAATAGGAAAGCTGTCGTGACTGTTAGAAGAAACCGAAAAGTGAAAATTCTGGCCACGCTCGGGCCGGCTTCGGAAACCAAGGAACAGATCAAACAATTGTTTCTTGCTGGCGCTGATGTTTTCCGCATCAATATGAGCCATTCCGACCATCCGACCTTGCGCAGTCGTGTTGCCAAAATCCGTGAAGTCGAAAAAGAAGTTGGCCGTCCAATCGGCATTCTGGCCGACCTTCAGGGCCCCAAGCTTCGTCTGGGCATCTTCAAGGACACCAAGGTCACTCTGGAGAACGGCTCCAACTTCACCCTCGACATGTCTGACAAGGAAGGCGACGTTTCTCGCGTCCAGCTGCCGCATCCCGAAATTTTCGGCTCTGTGAAAGAGGGTGACATGCTGTTGCTTGACGATGGCAAGGTCCGCCTCAGAACCATCGGCACTGCAGCCGACGCCATCCACACCGAAGTGGTTACCGGCGGTACGATCTCCAACCGCAAGGGCATCAGCTTCCCCGATTCGACCCTGTCCTTCTCGGCCTTGACCCCTAAAGACCGCTCGGACCTTGATGCAGCGGTTGAAGCCGATGTCGACTGGATCGCCCTGTCTTTCGTACAGCGCCCCGAAGACGTCGCCGAAGTACGCAAGCTGTCCCGCGGTCGCACCGGCATCCTGTCCAAGATCGAAAAGCCGCAGGCGGTCGCCTGCCTCAACGAGATCATCGAACTCAGCGACGCCATCATGGTGGCGCGTGGTGACCTTGGCGTTGAAATGCCGCTCGAAAAAGTTCCCGGCGCTCAGAAACAGATCACCCGTGCGGCGCGTCAGGCCGGCAAGCCCGTGGTCGTCGCGACCCAGATGCTCGAATCGATGATCACCTCACCGATGCCGACCCGTGCCGAGGCCTCTGACGTGGCAACCGCCGTGTTCGAAGGTGCCGACGCTGTCATGCTCTCGGCCGAATCCGCAGCCGGTCAGTTCCCGCTCGAATCCGTTTCGATGATGAACCGCATCGCAGAAGAAGTTGAGCAGGATCCCTACTACGAGAACATCATCTATGCTCAGCGCGCCGAACCCGAAGCAACCGGTGCCGACGCCATTTCTGCCGCATCCCGCCAGATTGCCGAGACGCTGAACCTTGCCAGCATCATCTGCTACACCTCATCGGGCACCACAGGCCTCAGAGCCGCTCGCGAGCGTCCTCAGACCCCGATCATCACCATGAGCCCGATCAACGCCACAGCGCGTCGTCTGTCCATTGTGTGGGGTCTGCACTGCATCGTCTCCGAAGATGCTGGCACCCTTGACCAGATGGTCGACCGGGCTTGCAGCACCGCCTTCTCCGAAGGCTTCGCCAAACCCGGCCAGCGCGTCATCATCACCGCCGGTGTTCCCCTTGGCACGCCCGGCGCGACCAACATGTTGCGCATTGCCTTTGTCGGCAGCGACGGTCTTGGTGGCATCTGATCGATTGGCGATCATCGCGAACAACAAAAGGGCCGGTCTGAGACCGGCCCTTTTTCGTTCCAGAACGGATCCTTGTGAGGTGAGGCTAGGCTGCGCGCACGCGCTCTATGAAACTGGCAACTTTTTCCTTGAGCATGCTTGATTGGCTGCCCAGCGTTGCCACCTCTCCCACGACTTCATCCGATGCCGAACCTGCATCCCTTGAGGCGGTCGTGACCTCCTGAACGCTCTTGTTCACGATCTCGCTTCCACGGGCAGCATGATTGAGGCTGCCAGCAATCTCTTGCGCTGTTGCATTTTGCTGTTCGATGGCACTGGCAATGGAGGTTGAGATCTGCTCAACCTGCTGGATGACTTGCGAGACATCCTCGATCGACTCGGAGGCGAGATTCGTTGCCGATTGGATCTCGGTAATCTGACTGGAAATCTGCTCGGTTGCCTTGGAGGTTTGCTCGGCGAGGGCCTTCACTTCACCGGCGACAACAGAAAAGCCCTTGCCCGCCTCCCCCGCTCTCGCGGACTCGATCGTTGCATTGAGGGCCAAAAGGTTGGTCTGCTCGGCGATGGAGGAGATCATCGCGACGACCTCCCCGATCCGGCTCGCCGTAGCCGAGAGGGTCTGCATCAGCGCATTGGTGCTGCCGACCTTGCCGACCGCTTCCTGTGCCGCCGTCGAGGCAAGGCCGATCTGCTGGCTGATATCCGAAATGGACGAGGTCATCTCTTCTGTCGCCGAAGCAATTGTCTGCACGCTCGCCAGTGTCTCCGCTGACGCGGTCGAGGCGGAGGTCGCCTGTCCCGACGTTTGCTCGGCAACAGCGGCCATCGCCTGCGCGGAGGCCGTGAGTTGGTAGGCGGACAGGGAAACGGATTCGACAATCCCGCTGATATGCGTATCGAACTCATCGGCCAATTGCATCATCATGGCCCGCTTTTCCTGCTCGGCCCTTTGTTTCTTGGCCGCTTCGTCGGCCTCCATTTCCTTCTGGGTCTTGACGTTTTGATGCAGGATGGCGGCGATTTTGCACAAGTCGCCAATCTCATCATCATGCTTTCTGACCGGAATATCCGTTTCCAGATTGCCCTTCGCAATCTCGCTCATCGCATCTGTTACGTCATGGATGGGCTTCGTGATCGAACGGATGACGAGCAATCCAAAGCCAAGAAGCATCAGCGCCGTTGCGATCAGGATGCTGAGCGCCATGGTGTCGACCCAAGCTGCAATGGTGCGGCGGTCATTCTGAGCTTTTGCCAGTTTCATTTCAGCCGAATGTTTGAGCGCCTGCAGTTCACTCGAAAAGCTTTCAGACTGAGCCCGATAGGCATCCACCAGCGCCAGAACGGCCTGATTTGCATCCACCCAACTGAGAAACTTGTTGTGATAATCCTGCATAAGGGGAACAGCTTCCGCCTTTACGCTCTCAGGAAGACGGGACTGTTCAAGGACATCATAAAACTCTTCAATCCGGGTTTCGAAGGTTTGAACATATTTTTCCTGCTGCCGCAGCATATAGTCCTTTTCGTGCCGACGAAGCATCAGCATCTTGACCATGATCGCGTCGATGTTGGCGCTCCGGCTTTCCTTGCCAACCGCCGTCAAGTTGGCCTCCACAGTCTTGACCGCCTTGCGCAGTTCGCCTTTCAGCCCCTCTTTCTCGGAAAGGCCCGCGACCGTACGGGCATCAACAATCTGTTTGGCCTTCAAAAGAGAATCATCAACAAACCCGGCCAGCCTCGCTTGCCGTGTGCCCAGCTTGCTGATATCGGCCTTTCTGCTGGAAGCAATATCTTCCAACTTGGCAACAACGGCCAGATCGCCACTTTGTAAAAACTGTTCTGTCACAGACGCCAGATTGCCTATCGCGACAGCAGCGTGACTGATAGAGGCTACATCCTGATCAGCAAGGGTCGTTGCCTTCGCAACTTCCTGATTCTGCACGTCTCCCCAGTAAAACGTGCCAGAAAGCACCACCAGTCCGACCAATCCAAGCAGCAATACGCCCCAAATACGGTGTTTAAGCGTCACACTAGGCCCCATTGTTTAAGAGTAAGCACGTATCACCAACCGAGTCGGCAACAATGATGGAACCTAGCCTTACAAAAAAATGTTATTTAAACATTACTCAAAGGTATATTTAAATAAATTCCGATAATTTTCCATTTTGAAAACAAGTGAACACAAAAATACATCAGAAAATAATTTTATACATTAACAAACATAAGAATAGATAAGATTTGACTGTCGCCAGAGCGGGACAGATTGGCTCGATGACACAACCAACAACAAAAAACGCGCTGGAAATATCCAGCGCGTTTCTTATTCAACAAACAGGAAAAAGTCACTTAGCCCTGACGGGCCTTGAAGCGAGGGTTCTTCTTGTTGATGATGTAAATGCGACCCTTGCGGCGAACCATGCGGTTATCACGGTGACGCTTGGCAAGTGCTTTCAGAGAATTCTTGATTTTCATTGTTCCAAGCCTCGGCCAAATCTTGCGAAACAAAAAGCGCGCCGAGGCGCGCAAATTCGTTGCGGAACCTACGATTCCTTATGCCCGATGTCAACTGTCAAATTCCAGCCCTTTGGAGTTTGACGGCACTGATAGCCTATTTAGCGCCCAACAAGCTCCATTTCCACTTCAAATTCCACAGTGTCGTAGCCCTGGAACCTTGGATAGCGCGACAGAGTGACCCTATTTTCTCGACTTGAGACGCAACTCTCGCTACTTTGTAACACGCAAAAAGACTGGCAACGGACATGAAGCAGGCAATGGAGAAGGCGCATGACATTCGGGGGAACTGTGGATCTGAACTGGCATCACAAGGAAGTGGTGGTTCTGGATCTGAGGTGGGTGAAGAAAACTATGGTCCTTCATGTCGAGATGAAACAGTTTGAAGAAAACAAGCATCAGGGCATTGACCCTTCGATCATCCTGACAAGGCGCTCCCCTTCAAAGAAGGAAGATATCCTTATTGTGTCCGGTCGCGCAACGGCCCATATACTGGTCAGCCTCGATCATGAGGAGCAGCTTGTCGGACGGATTGACACCAGCAATCCCAATGCTGCTGGTAGCGTCAAATGGGAAATCGTGGCCTGATCGGGCACCCGCGGCAAAACACGGCCCAGACATCGCGAAAACGCAACACGACGCTCGATCATCATTCATGGTGATTGATTGCAATTCCATACGCTTTTTCTTGCAACCCACATCGCGCAAGGGTTGATATTTCTGAACAAACCCATCAAAAATAGCAAACCAATCAGTCGGCTTGCCGAACAGATGAAACGGATGGCAGGGGAATGAACAAACAGGACAGCACACAGCTCGACACCGATGCGCGCGAATTGGCCAAGTTGGGCCACAGCCTCAGCACGGCGCTGTTCGAGGGCAATCTGGACCAGTGTCTTGCGATCATAGTCGATCATGGCAACCGGCACGGATATCAGTTCTCTGACGGGTCCAGGCATCTGCTGGAGCAAAGCACCATGACGACCGGGCAGAGTTAGTAAGACGCACAATCCGCGCATCAGGTTCTCTCAGGCAATATCTTTCAGACAATTCTGCACATCGTCTGCCGCATCCAGCATTCGATCGGCCAAATGCTTGATCTCGCGCGACAGGGCGCTGAACTCTTCTCCAAACGGCCCCGCCCTGCCCGCGGCCACACGCGCATTGAGGGAAACCAGCTTGGAGTGACGCGCGACGCGATCGATGCGCTCGATTGCTTTCTGTGCATCTGAAACCGAAACAGACAGCGTGTCTGCCTGCTCCTGTGATCTTGCAGAAAATTCAGCCTCCAACGCCTCCACAACCCGCTGCAGGGTGGCGAGGGCATCTTGCTGTATTACACCCGCGACATGCTCCATGAGCGCCGCATCCGGCGCCTCCCCCGCCTTGACGCCTTTCAGGATCCGCCGGGCCTTTTCCAGCATCATGTCGATGCCAGACACTTCGTTCGAACTGACCTGCTGGGCAAGAGGGCTAAAGAACAAAACGCCCTTGCTTGCCGCAAATCGGCCAGACTTCAAAATATTGTGGGTTGCAGCAAACTCTCTGATGGCTTCTTCCAGACAGGAGAGGTCATGCGCATCGCCAGGATCATCGACGTCCCTGTTGCAGCCGCCAAGCTGCAATTTGAGCAAAAAGAAGCCAATCCGCTGGGACAGCATACGTTGCCGGCCGGCGTGATTGATCAGTTCAGGATATAAATTGACAAGTTCGGTCCCGGATTGTGTCATGGTCTATCCAAAGGTTGCTTCGAACCAAGGATTAGGCCTGATGGTTAGCAAGACATTAACGCCAACCGGCAAGCGGCTCTTCTTTGGAAAAAACTCCATCAATGACTAAAATTTGTTCATATGCGCACCGCAAAGTCTCTCAAATAGCCGCTTGCTGGGGCGATGCGAGGACAGTCGAAGGTCAACCGATTTGCTTTGATGAGGTCTTGAATAGACAATCGGGGCGCCCGGCTATGCGGACGCCCCGATTGGATTTGTCATTTAAGACGAAGTCGCAAGACCCGCTTTAGCAGGACGAGACCTTGTTGACAAACTCATCAATATTCTTCTGCAACCGCTGAGAGTTCTCATTGACTTCCCTTGAGGAAGAAAGAACCAGATTGGCCGCATCTGCCGTGGATTGAACCGTTTCAAGCAGCTTGGTTGTGCCCATCACGGAAATATTGGAGCCGTTTGCAGCCGATTGTGCGCTCGACGAAATCTCCGATGTCGCTGTTTCCTGCTGAACGACAGCCGAAGCGATGCTCGAGGTGACCGCATTGGCCTGATCCATCTTCTCGGTAATTTCCTTCACCGCCGTCACTGCTTGCTCGGTCGCGGACTGGATTTCAGAGACCTGTTCAACAATATCTTCAGTTGCCTTGGATGTCTGGTTGGCCAGTTCCTTGACCTCGGCTGCGACGACAGCAAAGCCCCTGCCCGCTTCACCGGCTCTTGCCGCCTCGATGGTGGCGTTCAGGGCAAGCAGATTGGTCTGCTCGGCAATGGCCTTGATCAGGTCGACAACATCGCCGATCCGGTTTGCAGACTGAAGCAGGTGCGAAATCCGGCTGCTCATGGCAACGGCAGAATGGGAGGCTTCGGTCACCACCGCGTTGGCCTTGTCGGTCTGTTGGCTGATCTCGGAAATGGAGGCCGTCAACTCTTCGGCCGCAGACGCAACCGCCGTTGCACTTTGCAGCGTCTCACCGGTTGCCTTGTTGGTTTCGGTCGCATTTTCTGTGTTGGTGTCCGAGATTTCCGCAAGATCGGATGCCACGTCTTCCATCTGTGTCGCATTCTTGTCCATAGCGGACAACTGGTTGGAGACATCAACGCGGAACTGGGAGATCAATTCAGAGATGGCCTCGGCACGACGACGTTGTGCTTCCTCTTCCTCCGATTGCAGGCCCGCCAGTCTGCGGCGCTCGACGGCATTGTCGCGGAAGACCACAACCGCCCGGAGCATCTTGCCGATTTCATCCTTGCGCTCGCTTGATGCCAATTCAATATCGGTCTTGCCCTCTGCCAGTTGCAACATGGACTCAGTCACCTTGGCGATCGGGTGCCCGATGATGCGAATGAGGCCATAAGATATGGCGGCAGCAGCAATCGCGGCAATCAGAAGCGTGATGATGACCGTCATGGTCGATCTGGTCTCATCCTGTTTGGCGACCTCTGCAAGCTGCGTGATCATCTGCCCCAAAGACTGGGTGGCGGCCAGAGACCCCTGCCGTGCATTCTGCCCAGCCGTTTGCATGTCTTTGGTGGCATCAGCAAATTGCGAGAAACTCTTGCCATAACTTGCGAACAGCTCGCCGACTTTCTTTGCGCCAGTACGAGCCAGATTTGCACCGAGTGCATCTGCATCCACCAACGCAGCCTTTACCGCTGCATGATTCCTATCGCTGGGTTCGCGCTGATAGTTCAGCGTTGCCAGATCGATCCGCGACATCAATGATGCAACCGAACGCCCGGTTTCCATTGCAAGCGCAGCTTCACCCTTGGCGAAGCTGGCACGATCCTTGACCATCACCGCTTCGCTCATAGTGCGATTGAGATCAATCCGACCGCGCATCGCATTGTTTGCCAGCTCATCGAGCTGCTTCACCAGCTTGGACGTCTCGAAATAGATGGAAGAGACCGGATTCGCCTTGGGATCCTTAACCACTTTGGCCAGCGAGGGAAGCAGCTTCTGGATCGTTTCGTAATTCTGAGCCAGATCCTTCTGCCTTTTCTCAAGCCCGGATTCTTTCGCTTTCAGCACCATCTTCAGGGTTTTGTCCATCATCCTGACGCTCATAGCGCTCTGCGCGAGCAATTTGACGTTCCCCGTCTGCTTGGACTGCAGAATCCGCAAGCCCGCACGGTTGGCTCCGGCTTGAATCGTATCGGTCGCGGTCATCAGATCCTGGATTTTCTTGACACTCGCGGTGGCATCAGAGGCTTCCTGGTTGGCTTCATCAAAGCTTTTCTGAGCCGCAGCAAGGGTCTGGGACGCTTCCTGAGAGAGCGAATTCAGGGCAGATTGCTGGCTGACACGCGTTCTCCCGATCACCTGTGCTGCGTTGGCCAGATCATCAATCGCACCATCAAAGCTCGCGATCGCCTTTTGCGCGCCGGTAAGCACGGGATCGTCATTGCCGATAGAAGCTAGGGCCTGAGTAGCCTCCTGCAAGAAACCTTTGGCTTTCACAAGATCCTTCTGATCACCGCTCACATTGAAATTGTCCACCGATGCAGAGGCTTCGTGAACCTTGATCACGACAGCGGTGCTCTTCTCGGAAACCTTGATCGTCTGCCCCAAACGGAACGTGCCAAACACGCCAACCCCACCGACCATGATCGCCAACAGCGTGACAAGCGCCATGCCGACAGCAATCTTCATCCCCGTCGATCGGTTTTGAAAAAATCTAACTACCATCTCGTCCTCCCAAAACGGCCCACCAGCCATTCATGCACAATCGGCAGAAAGCCTTTACCCCAAAGGTAAAAAACTCATAAAATCGCGTACTTGGAGTATTACGGAGGCGGGAACAAAACCGCGCAACCAAATCGAGGAAATGCTCGCTTTACTGGTCTTTTACTACCAATAGCTGCAGAACTTGTACAAATTTGACCAGAATCCGTTTGCTCCCCGTGCCCAATTTTTAAAGAAAAGTTGTGCAAAAGACCGCACCACGCGGCCAGAGTGCAGTTTCCCCGTTCGGGTAGCAAACCTGTTGAGCTTGCTAAAATGAAACAATTCCACGGGTTTATTTCATATCCGATCCAATGGAGAATACGCCTGACCACTTCGCAAATCCATCGCTCAGACCGTTCGACCCGCAAGATGAGCCCACCCGCGATGGCGTTTGGACTGGCGCGATACCGAGCGCCCCCCGCATCGCCAACATCAGACAACAGAAACTGCATTTCATTCGTCTTTCTGGGAGGAAAGCACATGAGAAGACTGAAAGTAGGCCTTATCGGCACTGGCTACATGGGAAAGTGCCATGCCCTTGCATATGGCAACGTTAGAGCCGTGTTTGGCGACGTGCCCCCCGTCGAGAAAGACATGTTGTGCGACGTTCCCGCCCAGAAGGCTGAGGACCTGGCCGATCAGTTCGGCTTTGCCCGCTCGACAGACTCTTGGCAAGAGCTTGTGTCCGATCCGAACATTGACATCATCTCCATCACAACGCCGAACAAGTTTCACAAGGAGATGGCCCTCTCCGCCATTGAGCACGGCAAGCATGTCTGGTGCGAAAAGCCACTCGCTCTGACGACGAATGACGCCACAGAGATGGCCGAAGCAGCCCGCAAAGCCGGGGTGAAGACCATGGTCGGCTACAATTATCTCAAGAACCCGATCATCGCCCACGCCAAGCAGCTCGTTGAGGATGGCGCCATTGGTCGCCTGCTGCATTTTCGTGGATGGGTTGATGAGGACTATCAGGCAGATCCTTCTCTGGCATGGACATGGCGTGCCACCAAGTCCGAAGCGGGTCTCGGCGCACTGGGCGATCTGGGATGCCATCTCGTCAGCATTGCTCATGAGTTGGCCGGGCCGATCGAAAGCCTCACAGCTGATATGGCCACGGTCTACCCGGAACGGCCGATGCCCGAGGGAGATGGCATGGGCAAGGTGGAAAACGAAGATGTCGCCACAGCCATCTGCCGCTTTGGTTCTGGCATACTCGGTACGCTCTCCTCCTCGCGGTCGGCATGGGGACGCAAGAACCACCTCGCATGGGAACTCCACGGCGACAAGGGCATGCTGATCTATGATCAGGAACGCATGAACGAGCTGCGCCTCTATCAGAATGAAGGCCCTGTTTCCGAGCAGGGCTTCAAAACCATCCTATCCGGCCCGACCCATCCCCATTACGCCCATTTCTGCCCGTCGGCGGGACACGGTCTGGGCTTCAATGAACTGAAGGTGATTGAACTCGCCGAGTTCCTCCGGGCAATCGATCAGGGCACCCGCCCCTATCCGGACTTTGACGCAGCACTAGCTTTCGAGAAGGTCATCCACGCCATGGCACAATCCGCTGAAGAGAAGAGCTGGATCTCGCTCTAGGGTATCAATGAAAAGGCCCGCTCAAGCACGATGCGGGCCTTGACTACCTGATTGCATGGCAGCAAATGCGCCTTCACTCGGACTCGCTGATCTTGTAGGCCAGCGCAACGATGATGGACTGCACCAGACAGTTGGTAACGCACTGCGAGCGGAAGGCATCGATTTGCGTCTCGTTGACCACGAAACACAAGTCACTCAGGGTCGCAATCGGGCTGATCTGGCTGTCCGTCACCACGATCTGTGCGGTGCCCGCGTTGCTGGCCGCCTCGACCGCGATCTGGGTCTCTTCTGCATAGGGGGCAAAACTGATCGAGACCAGCACATCCTTGTCGGACATCCGATTGCACTGCTCGCGGTACATGCCACCGATGCCATCGATGAGAACAACCTTGCGATCAAGGTGATGCAGCGCATAGGTCAGATAAGAGGCAATGCTGAAAGAGCGTCCCATCCCGGCGACATAAATGGTATCGGCATGCGCCAGCAGCTCGACCGACTGGTGCAGATCCTCGGGCGGTGTGCGCAGCGCAAGCTGCTTGAGCGCCTGCGCATTGGCCTGCGAGAATTCCTTGAGGATCTTCATGGACCGCAAGGATGCGGTTTCTTCTTGCGGATAGGCGCTGGCGAGCTTGGCACGCTCGGTGTAGCTCGTGGTTTCCTTGATCAACTTGTCGCGGAAAAGCTGCTTCATTTCATTGAAGCCACCAAAACCGAAGGTATTGGCGAACCGGATCATGGTGGAGGGCGGGACATCGGCTTTTTCAGCAATGACCGCAATCGTATCGAAGGCAACGCTGTTGTGATTGTCGATCACAAACTGTGCGACCTGCTGCAGGCGTTTGCTCAACCCGCCATATTCGGCTCGGATCTGGTCCTGTAGTTCGGTAAGGGTGTTGGCAGGCGTCATCCGGACCTCAATGATTGCTGTTCGTCGTTGCCTCCTATGCGCAGAGGCAACATCCATAGGCCTTAAAAGCCTGATTATCGGCAAAAGCTTAGTCACTTATACTAAGCACATGCGCCTTGGCTCAACAGTTTTACGGGCCTGCCACCAAATGTCTCTAGACGTCTGCGGACAAACCATCAAGTCATGAGCGACAATTGCTGGAAATTGCCGCTCATGCCGGGAAGGGAAAAGCCTTTGATCAGGTCCAAAAAATGAACCTTTATTGAGCAAGGGAGTGGACGCTCTCGCGCTCCAGGGCTTTTTCCGAACAAGGAGGAGGCAATATGCACCTCCTCCCACTCCCGATTAGCAGGATCGCATTATCAGTTACGGGTCAAAGTGCCATCCCAGGTGCTAACCTTCTTGGTGGCATCTTCTTCAGAGAACCAGACCGAGGTAACCGATTTGGTTTCGGTGAAGAAGGCAACGCCGTCCTTGCCCATGGCATGCAGATCGCCAAAGAAGGACTGCTTGTGGCCCGAGAAGGGGAAGATCGAGAAGGGCACCGGAATGCCAACGTTGATCCCGACCATGCCGCCGTCGGTCCGTCTGGCGAATTCACGCGCGAGCAGGCCGGACTGGGTGTAGATGCAAGAGCCGTTGGCAAAACGGTTGGCATTCATGATGGCGAGGCCTTCCTCGAAGTCCTTCACGCGCTTGATGCAGGTGACAGGACCAAAGATTTCCTCGTCGCCGATCCACATGCCTTCCTTGACATTGTCAAAGATGGTCGGGCCGACATAATAGCCATCTTCATGGCCTTCAACCTTGGCACCACGACCGTCCAGAACCAGATCGGCCCCTTCATCAACACCGCGCTGGATGCATTTCTCGACAAAGTTCAGCTGGCCCTTGGAGACGAGCGGACCAAGCTGGGAGGTTGGATCGTAGGCCGGACCGATTTTCAATTCCTTGGCAAGTTCGATCAGTTTGGCAACGAACTCATCGGCAATGGATTCCTGCACGCAGACAACCGGCAGAGCCATGCAGCGCTGACCGGCGCAGCCATAGGTCGAGTTGATCACGCCGCGCACCGTGCGTTCAAGCACACAGTCTTCCATGACCAAAGCATGGTTTTTCGCTTCAGTGAGCGCCTGAACGCGTTTGCCAGCACCTGCTGCGGTTTCATAGATATGCATGCCGACAGAGGTTGACCCAACGAAGGTAACGCCCTTGATAGAGGGATGCTTGAGCAGCGTGTCTGCTTCCACACGGGAACAGGTGACAAGGTTGACAACGCCCTTGGGCAGGCCCGCTTCGATCAGAAGCTCGAGCATGCGCGACGCAGTCTGGGGCACCATGGACGCCGCCTTCAGAACCACCGTGTTGCCTGTGGTGATCGCAAACGGGATCATCCAACCCATCGGGATCATCGCAGGGAAGTTATAAGGAGCGATGGCAGCAAAGACGCCCAGCGGCTCGCGGAAAGAAACCGTGTCATAGCCGGTGGACACATTCATGCAGGTATCACCCTGCATCAGATAATGGCTGGCGCAAGCGCATTCGACCACTTCAATGGCCTTCAGGACATCGCCACGCGCCTCACCAAGGCATTTGCCGTTTTCCGTAGCCAGAAGCTCGGTCAATTCATCAAGATGGGCATCAAGAAGCTGCTTGAACCGGAACATCAGCTGAATGCGGACAGGGATCGGGGTATTGGACCAAACGGGGAATGCAGCCGCGGCAGTCTCCACTGCTCCGTCGACTTCATCCTGCGTACAGCAAGGTGCTTCTGCGGTCTGCTTACCGGTGGACGGGTCCATCACCGGCATAAATTTTTCTGTCTTGGATTCGCGCCATTCATTGTCGACGCAAAATTTCAAACGCTTGATTCTCATTCTGGTTTCCTCCGCTTGGATTGGAATGCTGGCATTGCAAAGAGAATGTCAGCAGATTGTTATGGGTAAGGGCTGGCAAAAAGGAGGGATGGGGGGGGCACAGGCACTGACCGCTATGTCAGAGCGTTCCCATGCGCGGATGGCGAGAAGAATGCGCCCATTGCGAACAACCGGGTTTCGCATTGCACTTGCTTGCCTCGCGCGCGCACCAACTGTGACGTCAGCCATGACACACAAAAGCCTTCACTTTGGCCCCGTCGCACGAGCCCCGTTTGCTCAGTCTGATGGCATGCCAACAGCGAGCAAATGGCGGGAAAACGATGCGACCGGCTCCTCCAAACCAGCAATTATCCCGGATTGGTCATCCGGACCGTTGTTTCTTGAGCATTAGGGGTAGTCAGAGAGCCCCAAGAGAACCATGAGACAGATCAAAAATGAAAAATATATTTCATTTTGCACTATTTTGAAATTTTGATTTCAAAAACTGATTGATGCCATCAAAAGCAAATATCAGAACAAAACTGCTGTTGGCTCCGTGCGGCAAAATTGACCAAAAATGCGCCGCGACCAAAATTTAGGCACCCTTAAAACCAGCCCTAACCAAGATTGTATTTGCACTTGATGACCGGCTGCAAAGGCGCAAATCCAGAGGGTACATTCTTGCCTTCGCAATGGGCGCGCAAGCTTTCCGTGGCACGTTCGAGCTCGGTTGAAATGTCATGCGTCAGAATGAAGTCAATACCGTCTTCTTCCAGCAACTCGGATGATACGCGCGTCAATTCGTGACCAACGAAAAGCACATCGGCATTCAGGCCCGCATCAACCAGCGCTCTGGTGATTCCCGCATTGCCACCAGCCACATTATAGATAGCAATCGGCGGGTTGCCTGAATGCAGATACTGTGTCAGATATTCGTAAGCGGTATAGGAATTGTCCTTCTGATTGAAATATTCAACGATGGACAAGTCAGGATAATGGGAGCGAATGACGCGCCGGAATCCGATCCCTCTCTGCTCCTGACAGCGGTAGGCAGCACTGCCCAACAACACCACCTGCCCCTGCATTTTTCGCGAAAATCGGCCAATCAGATGCGCTGCACAACTGCCAGAGGCGACCTGATCCAGCCCGGCATAGCCGATCCGTCGGGTATGTGGTTGATCGGTGGAAATACAAAAAACGCCGGTGCCATTCTCAGAGGTTGTTTCAATGGCGCGGGCAATTGCGGGATGCTCCCGACACGACAGGATCAGGCCATCATATTTCTCTCCCCACTCGATGATCTTGTCGGAAAAGGCTCCGGGATCGAACTGGACCGGCAGACTGGAGAAGACCTTGATCTCGACGCCCGGATCCCGGTCATTGATATCGGAGATGAGATCCTTGAGCGCGACGGTGAAAGAAGCATCAGAATCGATCAGCAAACCGAACGAGAGCACCGAACTCTCTGGATCGGCTCGGATCTGCATCGCCTGCAACTCGGCCATGGCTCGTTGCACCGCCACGGTCTTTTTCTGGGACACGCCACCGCGATTGTGAAGAACCCGATCAACCGTGGCAGATGAAACGCCAGATACCTCAGCAATTTTAGCAAGTGTTGGACTCTGCCAGGGAGCTCGGGACATTTTTTCCTCCATCAACGGTCAAATAAGAGCATTAATTTGATGTCTTTTCAATCAAAATTTGGAGAAATAATTTCAATATTCCACAAGAGTGAAATATTAATTTCATAATTTTTGCAGTCAGATCAGATCGTTAGCTGCATAACTGTCCAAATGCAACGGCAAGTGAGCAACATCGTTGACTGAAATCGCCTCCATCATATGATTGATAATACAAGAAACCGGCCCGATTTGTGGAGGATGAAGGCCGGACCGAACTGGGAGGTTTGCGTGTCTGACAGAATTGACTGCGCGCTCGGCCATACGGCTGTGCCGAGGATGTCGTTTGTTGCTTTTTTTGCGCCCGCAAAAGCGCAGGGCACGACCTACGCACAAATCCATAATGGCATAGAAAACAAGCCCTTGACCGCCTGCAACACAGCGGCTGATGCAGATAATATGGCTCAAAACGCTCCAATTGACATCGTTTCAATCAACGCCCCCCAGCCCGTCACGAAGAAAATTCAAACACAGGACGATCAGGCGCGCGCTCTTGGCAGCAGCACCCATATCGATTCCAGCCAGCAACTTGTCGGGCTTGCCTGACCTTAGCGGGATCCCACCGGATCCCAACACCTCGTATTCGTGTCTTTGATGTTCGGAGGACTACACACATCAAAGACAGGACTATCTCACCAAAGGGCCTGATAGGCAGGCCTTGATTTTCGGGAGGAAAGTATGAAGAAAACACTCATTGCCATGGCAGCTGCAGCATCAGCCATGCTGTCTACATCTGCCTACGCAGAAAACATCGGCGTTGCCATGGCAAGCTTCGATGACAACTTCATGACCATCGTGCGTGAAGCCATGGCCACCGAAGCCGCCAAGGATGACAGCATCGAAATCCAGTTCGAAGACGCTCGTACCGATATCGGCAAACAGATCGATCAGGTTCAGAACTTCGTCGCTCAGGGCCTTGATGCCATCATCGTTCATCCGGTTGACATGTCCGCAACGCCGCGCATCACCAAAATGGTCAAGGAAGCTGGCATTCCGCTGGTTTACGTAAACCGCAAACCGTCCGACAAAGATCTGCCTGAAGGCGTTGTTTTTGTGGGATCTGAAGAAGTTGTCGCCGGTCGTTTGCAGATGGAAGAACTCGCCAAGAAAATGGGCGGCAAAGGCAACGTTGCCATCATGCTCGGCGAACTGTCCTCTGACGGCACCCATGGTCGGACGCGGGGCGTCAAGGAAGTGCTGGAAAAATACCCGGACATCAAGATCGTCGAAGAACAGACCGCTGAATGGCAACGGTCCGAAGCCATCGACCTGATGAACAACTGGATCGTATCGGGCACCCAAATCGACGCGGTTGCTGCCAACAACGACGAAATGGCTCTTGGCGCTCTGCTTGCCATGAAACAGGCTGGTATCTCTCCGGACGAAATCGCTGTTGCCGGTGTTGACGCAACCCCGGATGCTCTGGCTTCCATGAAAGCTGGCGAACTCTTCATCTCCATCTTCCAGGATGCTGAAGGTCAGGGTGCAGGCTCTGTGAAAGCAGCCATGCAGCTTGCCAAAGGCGAAAAAGTCGACCAGTTCGTCTGGATCCCGTTCAAACTCGTCAGTCAGGATAACCTTGACGAGTTCATGAAATAACCCTTTCGAACCAATAGCTGCATGCGTCCTTGCTGGATGCATGCAGTCAATCAGCAAGAGCATGCAGACGATCCCCGTTTTTTCTTCATCTGTCATGCTATTGGAATCCAATTCAGCTTTGCTGCCTCCTTCTGAAACCCCAAAAGAGCGTCCATCGTTGGGATCCCCAATCCCTTGCTCGCTCTACCGGCGATCCGGCTGGCAAAAGAAACGGTGTTGGCGAGAATTGGTATAGAGAAGGGAAACGCTCGTTATGATTAGCCCCAATACTCTGCAAGTGATCAGAGAAAGTGGCGCGGAACCCCACGCGGAATATCTGCTCGAAGTGACGGACGTCCGCAAGGCATTTCCGGGTGTTGTCGCTCTGGATGACGTATCCTTGAACGTACGCCCGGGCACAGTTCACGCCCTCATGGGTGAGAATGGTGCAGGCAAATCGACCTTGATGAAGATCGTTGCCGGCATCTATCACCCGGACCACGGCTCGGTGAAGCTTCGCGGCCAGCCTGTCATCATGAATACCCCGCTTGACGCGCTCTCCGCGGGCGTCGCCATGATCCATCAGGAACTCAACCTGATGCCTTTCATGACCGTTGCGGAAAACATCTGGATCCGGCGTGAACCGAAGAACCGGTTCGGCTTTGTCGATCACCGCGCCCTGCGCGACCAGACCCAGAAATTGTTCGATGACCTCAATCTGGATCTGGATCCGGACGAGGAAGTGCGCAACCTGACCATCGCCAGCCGTCAGATGATCGAGATTGCCAAGGCGATCTCATACGAATCCGACGTCCTGATCATGGACGAGCCGACTTCGGCCCTGACGGACAACGAAGTCCGCCACCTGTTCCAGCTCATCGCGGATCTCAAGGCACAGGGCAAAGGGATCATCTACATCACCCATAAAATGGATGAAGTGTTCGAAATCGCCGATGACGTTTCCGTATTCCGGGATGGCAAATACATCGGAACCGATCTTGCCGACAATCTGAACCGCGACAAGCTCATTCAGATGATGGTTGGTCGTGAGATCACCCAGATGTTCCCCAAAGAGGATGTGCCCATCGGCAAGGTCGCCCTTTCCGTGCGCAATCTGTCTCTCAAAGGGGTTTTCGAGGACGTCAGCTTCGACCTGCATGAAGGAGAAATTCTCGGTCTTGCAGGCCTTGTCGGTGCTGGGCGCACCAACGTTGCCGAAACCGTCTTTGGCGTCACACCTGCCACATCCGGCACCATCGAGGTCTTTGGCAAAAAGGCTCCCATCTCCTCGACACAACAGGCAATGCGACAAGGCATGGCCCTGTTGACCGAAGACAGACGCGATACCGGCCTGTTCCTCGTGCTTGATGTCCTTGAGAACATGCAGATGGCGGTCATCAACCAGAAATACGTCAAAGCCGGCTTTGTTGACGAAAGGACGGTCACCAAACTCTGCGAAGACATGAGTGACACCTTGCGCGTCAAGACACCCGATATGCAGGAACGGATCGAAAACCTGTCGGGCGGCAACCAGCAGAAGGTCCTGATCGGCCGCTGGCTGCTCAACAAGCCACGCATTCTCATTCTCGATGAACCGACACGCGGCATCGATGTGGGTGCCAAGTCAGAAATTCATCGCCTGATCACGCAATTGGCCAAGGAAGGCGTTGCCGTTCTCATGATTTCTTCGGAAATGCCCGAAGTTCTGGGAATGAGCGACCGCATCATGGTCATGCACGAAGGCAAGCTCACCGGCATTCTGGACCGTTCGGAAGCCGATCAAGTGAGCATCATGAACCTGGCATCCGATTAACAGACATAAGTGGTGCTCCCCGCCGGGCACCCAACGATGCAAAGCGACTAAAGGATTTGTTCCATGTCCACAACAACACAAACCGCGTCGAACGCTCCGGAAACCCAAAGGCAGAGAAAGAAAAAGCTGCCAAGCGAAGTCAACATTCTGCTGATTTTGATCGGGATTGCCTTCTTCTTTGAAGTCCTGGGCTGGATCATCAAGGGTGACACCTTCCTGTTCAACCCCCAGCGCCTTCTGATCATGATCCTGCAGGTCTCGATCATTGGCCTTCTGGCCATCGGCGTGACGCAAGTCATCATCACCGAAGGGATCGATCTTTCGTCCGGTTCGGTTCTGGCCCTGTCAGCGATGGTGGCAGCCAGTTTTGCCCAGACGTCAGACTACGCACGCGCTGTCTTCCCTGCCCTCACTGACCTGCCGTTCATTATTCCGGTCATGGCCGGTATTGTGGTCGGTATCATAGCGGGGACGATCAACGGATCGCTCATAGCCTATACGGGCATTCCCCCATTCATCTCGACCCTCGGCATGATGGTGACAGCCCGTGGTCTTGCCCGCTTCTACACCAAGGGTCAGCCCATCAGTCTTCTGTCGGATGACTATACCTGGATCGGCTCTGGCACCACGCCCGTTATCATATTCCTTGTGGTTGCCGCCATCTTCCACATAGCATTGCGATACACCCGATATGGCAAATTCACCTACGCCATCGGGGCCAACCTGCAAGCCGCGAAAGTCTCGGGCATCAACGTCAAGCATCACCTGATCAAGGTCTATCTGATCGCGGGCATGCTGTCCGGTGTTGCCGGTGTCGTCGCCTCTGCCCGCGCCGGGTCCGGTCAGGCAGGCATGGGCCTTGCCTATGAGCTCGATGCGATTGCTGCCTCCGTTATCGGCGGCACCAGCCTTTCGGGCGGCGTCGGGCGCATCACCGGAACCGTGATCGGCACGATCATCCTTGGTACGATGATCTCGGGTTTCACATTCCTTGGGATTGATGCCTACATTCAGGACATCGTCAAAGGTATGATCATTGTCGCAGCCGTGGTTGCCGACCAGTATCGCCAGCGCAAACGCTCGAAAAAGAGCTAAAGGAACCGAAAAGCCCCGCACTCTCCCCTTATCGTTCCGTGCATCATACGGGGAGGGTGCACCTTAGAAAAAAGAGCAAGTAGGACCCGCCCAAGACATCCCTGCTCCCCCGTGCACCCGAAGCCAAGATGACGCTCTTCCCGTTCGGCTGACAGGACACGGATGGGGGTGTATTGAAGCTGTCTATTCCTTGAAAAGGACGACTATCATGATCTCCATCGGACTGATTGGAGCCGGACGCATCGGCAAGCTGCATGCTGCCAACATTGCCCAATCCGCAAACACCGAACTCGTCGCCGTGACTGACTTCGCGCCCGAGGCCGCAGAAGCCCTTGCCGGGGACTACGGTATCAAGGCTGTGTCAGCCGAAGACCTCATGGCCGACCCGGCCATTGACGCCATCTTTGTCTGCTCGTCAACGGACACCCATGCCGACTACACCGAAATGGCGGTCAAGGCTGGCAAGCATGTCTTCTGCGAAAAGCCGGTCGATATGTCCTCGGATCGCATACGTGCCTGCCTCAAGGTTGTCGAAGCATCCGGCAAGAAACTGATGATCGGCTTCAATCGCCGCTTCGATCCCAACTTTGCAGCGGTTCGCGCCCGCATCGAAGCGGGTGAAATCGGCGACGTCGAACTCGTCACCATCACCTCCCGCGACCCGTCTGCTCCCCCGGTCGAATATGTCAAACGCTCCGGCGGCCTCTTCCGCGACATGATGATCCACGATCTAGACATGGCACGGTTCCTGCTCGGCGAAGAGCCGGTCACCCTGTTCGCACGTGGCTCCAGCCTCGTTGATGCAGGCATTGGCGAAGCAGGCGATGTCGACACCGCTGTCGCAGTTCTCGAAACCGCCAGCGGCAAGATCTGCCAGATCTCCAACTCCCGCCGCGCGACCTATGGCTACGACCAGCGCATCGAGGTGCATGGCTCCAAAGGCATGCTGAGTGCAGGCAACTGCCGCGCGACGACAGTGACATTGGCCAATTCGAATGGCTATCAGATCGACCCGTCCCTCGATTTCTTCCTTGAACGCTACGGCGAGGCCTTCCGCAAGGAACTTGAGGCTTTCGTCAAGCTCTGTGAAGGCGAAGCCGTGTCCATCCCCACCGGCGAAGATGGCCTGAAAGCCCAGCTATTGGCCGATGCAGCAACCGAGTCCGTTAAAGACGGCTCTCTCAAAGCCCTGTCCTGAGGTCTTCATTAGACCCTCAAAAAGGTACTGCTCCCTGATCTGCAAAAAAAGATCGGGGAGCCACAAACAAGGAATAAGACATGACAAGCCTTGATGTCATCACCATAGGTCGGTCCTCGGTTGATTTGTATGGCACACAGATTGGCGGTCGTCTGGAAGACATGGGGTCCTTCAGCAAGTATCTGGGCGGTTCCCCGACCAACATGGCGGCGGGCACCGCGCGCCTGGGTCTGAAATCCGCACTGATCACCCGGGTTGGCGACGAACATATGGGCCGTTTCATCCGCGAGCAGCTCGAACGCGAAGGCGTCAACACCCGCGGCATTGTCACGGACCCCGAGCGCCTCACCGCTCTTGTGCTGCTGGGCATTCGTGACCGCGAACAGTTCCCCCTGATCTTCTACCGCGAAAACTGCGCCGACATGGCGCTGTGCGAAGACGACATTGATCCCGCTTTCATTGCCGAAAGTCGGTGTGTCACGGTCACCGGTACTCACCTCTCCCATCCCAAGACGGAGAGTGCTGTTCTCAAGGCCTTGCGGCTGGCCAAGGAGAACGGTGCTCTCACCGCGCTCGACATCGATTATCGCCCCAACCTGTGGGGCCTGTCGGGCCATGGGGATGGAGAAAACCGCTTTATCGCTTCGGAAAAAGTGACCGCCAAGCTGCAGTCGACCCTGCATCATTTCGATCTGATCGTCGGCACCGAGGAAGAATTCTTCATCGCCGGAGGCTCAACCGATCCCGTCGAGGCCCTTCGCGCTGTTCGCAAGGTCTCCGGCGCCACACTCGTTTGCAAACGCGGCGCCAAGGGAGCCGTTGCCTTCACCGGTGACATCCCCGACAGCCTTGACGATGGCCAATGCGGCCCCGGCTTCCCCATTGAGGTCTTCAACGTGCTTGGCGCGGGCGACGGCTTCATGTCCGGGCTGCTCAAGGGCTGGCTCGATGGCGAGGATTGGCCAACCGCGCTTAAATATGCCAACGCCTGCGGTGCTTTCGCCGTTTCCCGCCATGGCTGCACCCCGGCCTATCCGAGTTGGAAGGAGCTGCAATATTTCCTCGAACGCGGGGTCGTCAACAAGGCCCTGCGCAAGGACAAGGATCTCGAACAAATCCATTGGTCCACCAACCGCAGTGGCGACTGGTCGACCATGCGGGTCTTCGCCTTTGACCACCGCATCCAGCTCGAAGAGATGGACGGCGCAACCAACGAGAAGATCGGTGACTTCAAGAAGCTCTGCGTCGAAGTCGTCGACCGTGTGGCCGATGGCAAAACCGGCTACGGCCTGCTCTGCGATGGCCGCCTTGGCCGCGACGCCCTCGACATTGCCACCGGCAAGGGTCTCTGGATCGGCCGCCCGGTCGAATGGCCAACCTCCCGCCCGCTGACCGTTGAGCCTCAGCTTGGTGAAGATTTTGGCGGCCTCATGGAATGGCCCCTTGAGCATGTCATCAAATGCCTGTGCTTCTATCATCCGGACGATACGGACGAAATGAAGGCTGAGCAGGAAGCCGTTGTCAAACGCCTGTTTGCTGCCTCTCGCCGCAATCGCCTTGAATTCTTGCTTGAGATCATCCCCTCGAAAGTCGGGGCGATGGATGAAACAACCGCGCCAAAGATCATTCAGCGTTTCTACGATATTGGCGTTTGCCCCGATTGGTGGAAACTTGAGCCATTCCAGACCGACAAGGAATGGGCAGCCGTGGTTGAGACCATTAAGAAGAATGACAAGCATACGCGCGGCATCGTCGTGCTGGGCCTTGATGCAAAAATGGACGAGCTCAAAGCATCCTTCGCGCAGGCAGCCAAGTTCGAACTGGTACGCGGCTTTGCCATTGGCCGGACGATCTTCGGTGACGCAGCCCGTGCCTATATGCGCGATGAAATGTCCGGCGTCGACGCCGTCGCGCAAATGACCGAAAAATATGCCAGCCTGTGCGCTATCTGGGACGACGTCCGGGCGCAGGCAGGACTTGGCAAGGAGTAAGAATGATGAAAACGATCCGATTAACAGCGGCTCAGGCAATGGTGCGCTACCTTGGCAAACAGATGACCGAGGACGGCGTCCCTTTCCTCGCTGGCATCTGGGCCATCTTCGGACATGGCAACGTCTCTGGTCTGGGGGAAGCTCTCTACCACGCACAAGACACCCTGCCGACCTATCGTGGCCACAACGAGCAGAGCATGGCTCATGCCGCCCTTGCCTACACCAAACAGCAAGCTCGCAGACGGGCCATGGCCGTCACCTCGTCCATCGGACCGGGGGCAACCAACCTGGTCACCGCAGCCGCGCTCGCTCATATCAACAGGCTTCCCCTGCTGATCATTCCCGGCGATATCTTCTCAACGCGCGGCCCCGACCCGGTGCTGCAGCAGGTTGAGGATTTCAACGACGGCACCATCAGCGTCAATGACTGCTTCAAACCGGTTTCGCGGTATTTCGATCGCATCCAGCGGCCCGAACAACTGCTGCTCGCTTTGCCCAGAGCCATGGCGACCATGACCGACCCGGCCGATTGCGGGCCCGTCACCCTCGCCTTCTGTCAGGACGTGCAATCCGAAGCCTACGACTGGCCGGAAAGTTTCTTTGAAGAAAAAGTCTGGTATCAGCGCCGCATCCGGCCCGATTCAGGCGAGCTCTCCCGTGTGCTTGACGCAATCCGTGCGGCCAAGAAACCGGTCATCGTGGCCGGTGGCGGCGTGCATTATTCGGGCGCCTGCGACACTCTGCAAAGCTTTGCCGAAAAACACGGCATCCCTGTTGTTGAAACACAGGCTGGCAAATCCGCCCTGCCGTGGGATCATCCCCTCAACATGGGTCCAGTCGGCGTCACCGGGTCGGCAAGCGCCAACACCGTCTGCGAAGATGCGGATCTGGTGCTCGGTGTTGGCACCCGCTTTCAGGATTTCACAACCGGTTCATGGGCTCTGTTCAAAAACCCGGATCGCCAGCTCGTCAGCATCAACGTCGCGGCCTATGACGCCATGAAACATGGTGCGATGCCGCTGCAAAGCGACGCCATGGTCGGCCTTGAAGTCCTGACGGCAGCCCTTGCCGACTTCGCCTTCACAGCCCCATCCGATCAACTCAAGGCGGACTGGTTCGCTGCCGTTGATCCCCTCACCGCAGCCCCCAAAGACGATGTCAACGCCCTGCCGACGGACCAGCAGGTCATTGGCGCGGTTCAGCGGGCCTCAACCGAGGACACCGTCGTCATGTGCGCGGCCGGCACCATGCCCGGTGAATTGCACAAGCTCTGGAAGTCTCCCCGTCCGGGGGCCTACCATATGGAATATGGCTATTCCTGCATGGGCTACGAAATTGCCGGTGCAATAGGCATCAAGATGGCAGAGCCCGAGCGCGATGTTGTCTGCATGTTGGGGGATGGCTCCTACATGATGATGAACTCGGAGCTGGCGACAGCGGTCACGATGGGCGTCAAGATCACCATCGTGATCACCGACAACCGCGGCTTTGGCTGCATCAACCGGTTGCAGATGAGCACAGGAGGAGCGGAATTCAACAACCTTCTCGACCATGCCTATCATGTCAAACCGGCCGAAATCGACTTTGTCCAGCACACGGCCTCAATGGGAGCCACATCCGTCAAGGCGGCCACGGTTGCTGAACTGGAAGACGCGCTCGCAAAAGCCAAGCAAGCCACAGGCCCCTTCGTCGTCGTGATCGACACCGACCCCTACCCCAGCACGCCGGATGGCGGACACTGGTGGGATGTCGCGGTGCCCGAAGTCAGCGAACGTCCAGAAGTCAACGAGGCACGTGCCAACTATCTCAAACAACTAGCATATCGGAACTAAGGCCATGATCCTGTTCGGTACAAATCCAATTGCCTGGTCCAATGATGACGATCAGTCGCTGGGCGCTCACATCACCCTAGAGCAATGCCTTGATGAAACAGCCAAGATCGGCTTCGACGGCATCGAGAAAGGCCACAAACTGCCAACGACCCCGGAAGGGATCGAGAAGGAACTCGGCGGACGGGGCCTCAAATATGTCTCCGGCTGGCATTCTCTCAACGTACTGACCAACAGCATCGAGGACGAAAAGGCCGCCATGCAGAGCTATCTTGATCTGCTCAAGGCGGTTGGCTCCAAGGTGATCATCACCTGTGAAACCTCCAACGCCATCCACGGCGCGGATGACACGCCGGTCAACAACAAACCGGTCCTGTCTGACAGCGACTGGGAAGCGTTCGGCAAAGGTGTTGAGGAGCTAGCCCAGTTTGCGGCTGATCAAGGCATCACGCTGGTCTATCATCATCACATGGGCACAGTGGTGGAAAGCCCCGAGGAAATCGACCTCTTTATGAAGCACACCGGCCCGGCCACCCATCTGTTGCTCGACACCGGTCACTGCTTTTTTGGTGGCGGCAAACCCGAACAGGTTGCCAAGAAATACATGGACCGGGTTGGCCATATCCATGCCAAGAACATCCGGCCCGACATCATGAAACAGGTCAGAGCCGACGATCTGTCCTTCCTTGAAGGCGTGCGTCGTGGTGTCTTCACCGTACCGGGCGACCCGGAGGGCATTGTTGCGTTCGAGCCGGTTCTGACAATCGCCGCAGAGCATAAATATGATGGCTGGATCGTCATCGAGGCCGAACAGGATCCCGATGTCCGCAACCCGCTTGAGTATCAGACCATGGGCCTCAAGGCCCTCAAGGCCATGTCAAAAGATGCTGGCCTGATCTGATCAACACGTAAAAGAGAGAAGACTTCATGCTTGACGCCTCCCACCCTTCCTTCCGGCCTCTCTGGGTCCGTATCGCAGTAACACTCGTTGCCTGCGGGTGGGCTGGGGTCGAAGCATATGATCGTGCCTACGTCTGGGCGCTCCTGTTCGGAGCGGCCGGCGTCTGGTGCATCTATGCGCTTCTCCTCACCTACAAAGACCCCGATGACAATGCGGAGGAACAATCGTGACCAACCTACAAAGAAAGCCAACGGCCCAATCCGGCAAGGTGCATGACATCACGCCCGAATCCGCCAATTGGGGCTATGTCGGCTTTGCCCTTTATGATCTGCAGCCCGGCGAGACCGCAGCCGAAGCAACCGGTGACCGGGAAGTCATCCTCGTCATGGTGGAAGGCAAGGCGACCGTCACGGCTGCTGGAAAAGACTGGGGCGAAATGGGCGAACGCATGAGCGTTTTCGAACGCACCCCGCCCCACTGCCTTTATGTCCCCAATGGCTCCGACTGGTCCGCGAAAGCAACCACGCCCTGCAAGATCGCCATCTGTTCAGCCCCCGGCAAGGGCACTTATGAGGCCCAGCGCCTCGGCCCCGACGGCATCGAACTGACCCCGCGGGGCAAGGGCAGCAACACCCGCTTCATCAACAACATTGCCATGGAAGGTCGCGACGTCGCCGACAGTCTTCTGGTGACCGAGGTCTTCACGCCGAATGGAAACTGGTCGTCCTATCCCAGCCACCGTCACGACGAGGACAACTTCCCTCACATGACCTACCTAGAGGAGACCTATTATCACCGGCTCAATCCGGGTGACGGGTTCGGCATCCAGCGGGTCTACACCGACGATGGCTCTCTTGATGAAGTGATGGCAGTCAAGGACGGCGATGTGGTTCTGGTGCCAAAAGGCCACCATCCTTGTGGTGCCCCCTATGGCTTCGAGATGTATTATCTCAATGTCATGGCAGGCCCCTTGCGCAAATGGCGTTTCGAGGCAGCCCCCGAGGTCAAGTGGATCATGGAACGCGACGCCGACTGAGGCAAAAACTGAGGCAACGACCGGGCCATTCAGCCCGGCTTTGCCCATGGTGAAGCACAGAGTTGCTGTCTGGGGTTGGTTGGGCTTGTCGAGCGTACCTAGCGAACTTCAAAAGCCCTTTTGACGAATGCATAGCACCCGTCCATGCATTCCGATGGCACCAATCGTCTGGGACGGCTCCAAGGGAGATCATGGCCTTCTCCTGTCATGATCTCCACTCTTCTCCCTCACCTCACACAGAGAAGACGAGCAGCCAGCCTCTCCCAAAACAGTCAGGCGGGTTGTCCGAAAAAGACATCCTCTGCCATCCAAAGCAGGCACCTTGGACCCAGACATATCAGACTTGAGGCATCCGTCATGAACTCCCCCTCCGCCCGTACCAACCGCCGCGAAGAAGTGGCCGACTGGATCGCAGCGGAGATCAAACGCCTCGGTCCCGGTGCCAAACTACCCTCGATGCGCGCCATGATGCTGAAATTCTCGACCTCTCAACGCGTCATTGAAGCAGCCCTCTCCCCCTTCGTTGCAGAAGGCAGACTGATCTCGCGCCGCGGACAGGGGATTGTCATCGCAAGCCCTGCAGCGCCTGATGCGGATGAAGCAGTCGAGTAGAGCTGCCCTGCCTTCCTAGGCTTCCCTGACCAGAGACACCGATTTGACCATCGCCTGCACAGGTTCGCCCGGCTTGAGATCCAACAGATGCAGACTCTTGCGCGAAATGCGGGCCAGAAGCGACTGTGTCTCCCCCTCGCCTTCGAAGGTTAGAAAGACGTTCGCCATATGCTCACCGAATGGCTGAATGGTCTCGATCCGCACCGATGGCGTGTTCAGGATTGAGGAACTGCCCTCAGGCATATTGCGAGCCAGCGACACATCGCTTGCCTCAATGCGCAGGCGCACCGGCCGCCCGATTGTCCCCGCAACGCCGGGGATCTGAAAGAAGGTTCCAGACACATCAATGGTGCCGATGCCATAGCGCTCATCATACGCATGCAGCGTTCCGGACAGCACCGAAGCCGCATCGGGCATGCTCGCCAAGGACAACGAGGGATCGGACAGGAGCGCCTGCAGCGGACCCACAGCCCGCACATGCCCCCGTTCCATCAGGACCATCTGGTCCGCCAACCGCTCCACTTCTGCAAGATCGTGGCTGACATAGAGGACAGGGATGGCCAACTCGTCATGCAGCCGCTCCAGATAAGGCAGGATCTCGTTCTTGCTGAAACGGTCGAGCGCCGCCATCGGCTCATCCATCAAGAGGATCTCGGGACACGACAGAAGCGCCCGCCCAATGGCAACGCGCTGCCGCTCGCCTCCGGACAGTTTGAGCGGCGACCGCTTGAGCAATGGCCCGATACCCAGCAACTCAACCACGTCTTTCTGATTGAGCACCGCCCTCCCGTTGTCAACACGCGCCGCCATCCGCTTGTGGCCAAAGAGCAGATTGTCCTCAACCGACAGATGGGGAAACAGGCTTGCCTCCTGAAAGACATATCCGATGGGCCGCTTGTGTGTGGCAACGAACCGGTCCGCATCCTGCCAGACCTGACCCTTGAGAGAAAAGAAGCCATCCGCCAAACGGTTCAGCCCGGCAACACATCGAAGAATGCTCGTCTTGCCGCAACCGGATGGACCAAAAAGAGCGGTAACGCCCCGCGCTGGCAAAGAAAAGGAGACATCCAGATCGAACGTCCCCAACGCCCCCCGAAATGCGGCGGTCATCTCCTGATCCGGGCTTTCGTTTCCATCCCTCATTGCATCTTGCTCCGCAAGCGTTTTTCGATGGTGGTCGTGGTGAAAATGACAAGGAACGAGAAGACCAACATACCGGCAGCCAATATATGCGCCTTGCTCCACTGCAGGGTCTCGACATAGTCATAAATCGCGACCGACAGGACCTTGGTCTCGCCGGGAATGTTCCCCCCGATCATCAAAACGACACCGAACTCTCCCACCGTGTGAGCAAAACTCAGGATCGTGCCGGCGATCAGCCCCGGACGGGCCAACGGCAGGACGACCGTAAAGAAGCGATCCAGCGGCGAAGCGCGCAAGGTGGCCGCGACCTCAAGGGGACGCTCCCCTATTGCCTCAAAGGCATTGCGGATCGGCTGCACCATAAAGGGCATGGAATAGATGATCGACGCCACCACCAGCCCCGCAAAAGTGAAAGGCAGGGTTTGCCCGAACACGGCAGCAATCGACCGTCCAAGAAAGCTGTTTGGCCCCAGCGCCAGCAGAAGATAAAACCCCAGCACCGTTGGCGGCAGCACCAGAGGCAACGCCACAACCGTACCAACGGCCTCCTTCCACCAGCATTTTGAACGGGCCAGCCACCACGCAATCGGCGTGCCGATCAGCAGCAAGAGGACAGTCACCGTCACGGCCAGTTCAAGCGTCAGCAGGATGGCTTCCAGCACTCATCTACTCCCCGTTGGTAAGGCCCTCTAGGTCCGTGTGTTTCACTCGACACCATAGCCGAATGAGCGAATGATGTCTTTTGCCCTATCCCCTTTTAAAAAGATCATAAAGGCTTTGGCTGCTTCGTCATCTGCTCCGGTTTTCAAAAGGACAGCATCCTGTCGGATCGGCGTGTAAAGCGCGGTCGGAACCACCCATTGAGACCCTTGATCAAGATTGATGACCTGCGAAAGGGCAAGAAACCCCAGCTGTGCATTGCCCGAGGCAACAAACTGATGGGTTTGAGAGATGCTGTCGCCGCGGACGATCTTGTCCTGCGTTGCGACCGGCACGGCAAGCGCCTCAATCACCTCCATCGCGGCAGCACCATAGGGCGCAGTGGCAGGGTTGGCGATGGCAAGGCGATCAAACCGGTCGGGCGACTGGAGTACGGCCCCTTCCCCATCAACCAGTTCCGCGTCCTGACTGAAGAGCACAATCCGCCCAGTGGCATAAGTGAAGCGGGATCCGGCAACCGCCGCTCCCTCCTGCTCCGCTTTGATCGGACGGGCCTGATCGGCCGCCAGAAAGACCGTAAAAGGCGCGCCATTGACGATCTGGGCAAAAAGCTTGCCGGTCGATCCGAAGCTAAGCTTGGCATCATGGCCGGTCTCATCCTTGAAGGCGGCAGCGATTTCCTTGGCAGCCGAGGTGAAATTGGCAGCCACGGCGATCTTGGTTTCTGCCGCCTCGCTCTGCGGCGCAACAAGAGGCGAGAGCGCGAGGGCAATCAAGGACCAAAGAGCGGGTTTGTTCAACAGGGACGACATGACAATCCTCATAAAAAAGAAAACGCAAAAAAGACAAGCGACTATTCGACCCCGAGAATGATCTGCGAGGCCTTGATCATGGCACAGACCGGCTCTCCGGGCTTGATTGCGAGCGTTTCAACGCTCTGTTTGGTGATAATGACGGTCAAAACCTTGCTGTCACCGATATCGATCAACACCTCACTATTCACCGCCCCATCCTCGACAGACAGAACCGCACCCCTGATCTGGTTTCGCGCTGACAGGCGGGTCTGTCCTTCGTCGATCATCAAGACAGGTGCCGACGCCTTGATGAGGGCGAAGGCTTCCAGCCCTTCGCGCAGCTCAAGCGACTCGGCGCTTTTGTTGGTCAGGATAACGGTCAGGAGCGTTCGGTCGGATACGCGCAAGGCGACCTCTGAATGAACAGCACCCGTAATCACGGATTCAACGATACCGTGAAAGACATTCCGTGCGCTGGTTCGCATGGCAAAACTCCACAAGAGAGGACTGGGAGAAACGGCACGATCAGAAGAACCCATCATATCCTGCTCCAGTTCAGCCCAAAACGCAGCGAGCCGTTCCGTGAGATACTGATGAGCCTGAAGAGCCTTGCGCCCTTCTTCGGTCAGGAATGCTCCTCCACCCTTTCGTCCACCGGGCTGAGTGACGACAAGGGGCGATGGAAACAGGTTGTTAAGGGCATGGACCGCATCCCAAGCCCCCTTGTAACTGATCCCGACCGCTTTGGCCGCAGCGGAGATCGAGCCTTCCCTGTCTATCTGGGACAGAAGGCGAAAGCGCTCTTCGCTGGCCCGTTGGCCAGCCTTGCCCAGAAATGACAGAACGGGGCGAATGGCGTGTGGTAAGGGTTCGGCGGTTTTGGTCATAGCGTAATGAAGTTAGACTACATAACGCCTAAAATCCAGAGCAGGACGTTCTGCTCAGCGCCCCTAATAACAACAAATTTTGAATATATTGGTGCCCGCTACGCATTTTCGCGCAAAATTCTGTCGCATCAGCGACAAGGCACGAAACCTCGCAGGTTGCTTTGGCGGATTGCCGACATAGCAGACGGCCCGCTCGGAGCTGTCAGGTAAACAAGCGCCGAACTGTCGTCATCTGATCAGTAGCGGAAAGGATGGTGGGGAAACTGGGATTGAACCAGTGCCCCCTTCAATGTCAACAGATGTCGCGATGTACACTGCCTCGACCAATGCGTCTCTGCGCCATTGGAGAAAGCGGACGCTTGCCCGCTTTATGATGCTTCACTTTGCTCGTAGCGTTCGGCATCTGCGCTGGTTTCCCGGTAGCCGGTTTCATCCAGCACCCCGATCGTGTCGTACCGATGCATGGTTTCAAACAAGCAGAATTCCACGGGATCCAGAGCGATTGGGCCAAAGTTGGCAAGCAAGTCTTCAAACTGAGCCTCGGCCTCTTTGATCACATCGTCGGCCTGATCCGGACTGAGCCAGCGAACGGGATATGCCATGCTTACATGAAAGCCATAGCTTTCAATATCTCCCCGTTTGATGCCGGTGACCCTTTCGAGCAGCGCCCGAGTGGCGCGCAGCTTTTTCTCTTCTATCTCGTTCGAGCCGGCCATTTCGATTGTGGCCGGCAGGACCAACCCTGTCGCCTTGACGCTGAAGCCAGCCTCTCCCTTTTCGCGCTTAAGCGCAGAAATGAAGGAGTTGGTGACCGTCGGCAGATCGCTGCCAATTGGCAGAGCGTCTGTCCAGCCATCCTGTCCCAGTGGATCTCCACTAACCCCGCAGAACACGGTCATGTGGAAGCTTGCCTTGGGCAGGAAAGAAAAATGATCCGCATAAGGCATGGCCTTCAGCCGATCCTGCATTGTGCAGAGCGCTTCAAAGAAGGCCGACTGGCGATCAATATGACAAATGAAGGTGTTGCCGGGAAATTTGAGCAGAGACCCCGCAGCGTCAAATTTGCCGCCCTTTCCAGGCTCGGAAATGGCGGGAGGAAATGGCGTGTCTGCGTTTTGGCCGGTTAGCAATGCTTTGAGATTGCTACGCTTTGGCTCTGGCATCGACCAGTTTCTGATAGTCATCGAGGTCTCCACTTCATCGGATTGGACCGGCCGTCATCCCTTGGGAGCGGATGATCGGCTGATGTCCGGTCGGTTGTCTGGGATAGGAACGCGAGTTATGTGATCACCGGTTCCTGAGTGTCTTGTCCGTTGGCTCGTGGCTGAAATTCACGAAGCAGGGGGAACTGCCGAGGCATTTTTGATGCGGGACTTTTTCAATCGTCCATGCTGTTCCATCACTGCGTAGCCAATGGTTGCGAATTTGCTGTTCATCTCCTTGAGATCGGCGATCATCTCCAAATGCTGATTGCTGGATGCAAGGCTGGTCAGGTTACCGCGCCGCAAGCGCGCCAGATGATTGGCGCGGCTCGTCTGTTCCATCTCGGCGACATTCTGCTTGTGCACCACAAGCTGCTGGGCAACGGGAACGAAACCGGTCCATGCCGTTTCCTGCGCCAGAATGATCGCCTTGCGGACGGCGTCGATGATCCTTTCGATTTCCTCCAGCCCCTCCTCGGAAAACTTGAATTCTCCCCTGCGGTGAGCAAGCTGGAGCGCCAGAAACTTGCCAGCCAGAACATCCGCACATCGTTCGACGCGAATGGCGAACTCGACGATCTGACGAATGCTGTCCAGCTCCTGTTCGTTGCCAACAGGCAAGCGGGCATAGCACTGGCGGACGCTCACCAAGCCCTCGTTCATGCGTATTTCCATCTGTGCGATCGCTTCAACGTCGGGCGAAGCAGAGGCCCCCTCCTCCAGCATCATGGCGGCAATGTCCAACATGCCGCTCACCTGACGCTTTATTGCAGGAAAGGCGATGGTGCTGTCCTCGCTCACGTCGCCGGACAAGTCCGGACTGGCATGATTAAGGCCATGGTTCATGCGTTGCTCCAGAACCGAACAGACTTTGCGGCAGGCCGGAGCGCTGAGCAGCAACAGAAAATTGAAGGCCAAATGGCCCGAGAGGATCATCTGGTCAGCAGACAGCAAGGGGGGGATCTCGACCCGACCCTGTGCAAAGACGAGAAGCAGAACCAGAAACCCAGCGATACAACAGCGAAGGATCGCCACGGACAGGGCAACTGCCTTGCTTCTCTCGTTTTCATATTTGAGCAGCCACACCGGCAGCAGCGCACTGCCCAGATTGCAGCCCAGCATGAAAGCAAGCCCAGCAAAGGAGCCAAGCCCCGCATGAGCGGAAAAGGCAACAGCGGTCAGCACTGCGGCAACACTGGAATGCATCAGGAATGTCAACACCAGCCCAGCGAGGGCCGCCGTCACGGCATCCCGGTTAAGATAGTCGACGACTGCCGACGTCCATGGCATATCGCCAAGCGGCGCCACACTGTCGCGAATGATAAACAAGGATAGGAAAATGAGGCCAAGCCCAAGAAGCGTGCGGCCCATGTTGCGATGGCGCGGATTGTTCGAGCGAAGATAGAGACTTGCGCCAACGAGGATCGCGAGAGGCCCCAATGCCGATATGGGCAAATGCAGAAACTGCACAGCCAGTGCCGAGCCCATATCTGCGCCAAGGGCAACAACAGCTGCGGAGAGGATTGGAATGGACCCTGATCCCGCCAGCGATGCCGTCATCAGCATGACCACCGTGGCCCCTTGCATGAGAAAGCCCAGACCGGTGCCCTTCATCAGATTGCGAAAGGTCGTGGAATCGTCACTGAGGCTCTCATGGATCTGAACACTCCATAGCCGCTCGATCCCGATCCGCATGAAGCGGACGGAGAACAACAGCAGCATGGCGCCGCTGGTTAGCTGGATCAGGAAGCTCAGAATTGTCACGGTTGCCTCAAACAGTTCGGGCCTTGACAGGGGATATCCGGAATCAAGGGATGTCCGGTGTCCGGAGATATCGGAAAATCCCGGCGTTGCGTCGCGCCAAGGCCAATCGCAGGCTCATCGCCAGAACGAGGATCGTTTCGATAAGGGTATCGAGGCCGGAGATCTCCGGCCTCGATGGCATGGACGCTTAGCGTTCCTGCACAACATTTTCGATGAAGTCGATTTCAACCTTGCCGCGGAATGGCTGAGCACCCCAAGGCATGCGATACTGGCGCTGTTCGTTGGGAACAAGAGCATAGCTATCGTCGGCAGCCGCATTCATTGGGGCGCTACCGAAGTTGCGATTGAGCTTCGACTGGGTTTCTGCCGATGTCAGCCAGTTGACGAAGACAGCGGCAGCAGCCGGATGCGGCGCGTTGCGCGGAATGGCGATGGCATTGCCGCCCCCGTTCATGCCCATTTCGGGAATGTAGAACTTGAGTTCCTTGCGCACTTCACCCCGTTTCTGCAAGCCTGCGAGATGGTCTTCCCAAGCCGGTGCCATCGTCAGCTCGCCATCAGAAACGCGCGTGATCGAATCCGCGTTCGATACGGTGATCACATAATCTTCGGCATATTTGTTGAAGAAGTCGATGCCGGGCTGCAGCTCTGCCAGATGCTCGTCACTGTCAGATCCGTCTGTGAAGTCAGCACCAGAGACGACGCGCAAAACATTCTGGTAGAAGGACGGCCCAGATCCGCCATTTTCGTAGTTGAAGCCGAATTTGTTGGGGTTGGCCTGCCAGTATGCAGCAAAGTCATCAACGGATTGCGGCAGATCTTCCGCTTCGATTTTGGCCGGGTCGTAGGCGATGCCGGTCTGGTTGCCCCAGAATGCGAAGGCATAGCCCTTGCTGTCATATCCGGACAGCGTCGACACACGTCCTTCATCTTCAGGCAGCATGTCGAGAGAGTAGAACAGGGACGCCGGTTTGACCGTGCTCAGAAGATCCCAATCCCATGCAAAGGCGTCGATGTCGCCGGTGTCGCGGTCCCGCTCAGCAAGCAACTTTTCGGTGTTGCCATCAAGAGTGGTCACCGGAATGGTCACCTCAATGCCGTAAGCTTCTTCGAAGGCCTTGACCTCGCGGCGGAAGTCATCCTGGAAGTACCAGACATACCAGGTAAGCTCTCCCTCTTCCTTTGCCTGTGCCACGATCTCGTCCCACGACATGGAGCCAAGATCCGCAGCAGATGCCATCTGCACGGATGCAAGCAGCACGGTGGCTGACATGAGTAGTTTCTTGAGCATGGATCATCTCCTCTGTTGAATTCTGCTCGGATTTTTATTGATTGTTGCCTGCCTCCGGTCATCCCTTACCGGAAGACAGGGTCGGATTGGCTGACTTGAGTAGCCGTTCCAGAACGAGCATCAGAATGATGTTGGGAACGACAAGAATGAGAGACAGCACCGCAGCATTGGGGCGGACGAAATCCTGCCCAAGCGCCGCATAAAGCAGCGTCGGAATGGTCACCACATCCGGCGAGCCGACGATGAAGGCAATGGCAAATTCCTCGATCGACTGGATGAAGACGATCAGCAGCGTTGCGAAGATGCCCGGGCGCAGGGCAGGCAGGTAAGCAACCTTGAACCTCGCCCAGTGGCTGGCACCAAGATCACGCGCTGCATCCACGTGATCCTGCCGGACCTGTTCGAAGCAAACCGTAAGGATGCGAATGGCATAAGGCAGGAAAATGATGGAATGGGCAAAGACGATCGCCCCCATTCGCCAGCTTGCCAGACCGATCTGAAACAACAGGGCCGAGAAAAAGACCGACGTGATAAAGGGAGGCACCACCAGTGGCAGTAGACACAGGGTCTTTGCGACCTCGCGCCCCGGGAACTCGATCCGGCCCAATGCGAACGATGTCGGCAGGGCCAGAAGAAAGGCCACAACGGCCGTGGTTGGCGCGAGTGTGTAGGATGTGATGAGGGCAGATTTCAACGAGGAATTCTGCCACATGTCAACCCATCGGTAGAAGGAGACAGCCGGAGGCAACAAGGTGCCTGCCGTCCATGGCTGAGATGGATCCACCAGCGACCAAAGAATGGCCATGGAGAAGGGAATGACCAGCCAGATGATCGATACAACGACCACCAGCCCCATGAGAATACGGTTGATGCGAGACTGACTCATTTCCTGCCTCCCTTCAGAACAAGACGGGAGACAAAGGCCAGAATGGCCGATCCTACGAGCGCGATCACGATCATCGACACGCCCACCACGGCTGCGGAATGCCAGTCGCCCCGCCCCTTGTAGCTGACCATGAGCTGCGAGAGAGACTGCCGATTGATCGGGCCAGCAATGGTCTGAAAGCTGAAGTCGGCCAGCGCACCGATGAAGATGATCACCATGGCCGCCTGCATGCCAGACACCGTCAGCGGGGCAATCACCTTGCGAAACCGCGCCCAAGATCCGGCGCCGAGATCGCGTGCTGCATCGAGAACATCGTCCGAAATGCCCTGAACGGCGCCTGTCAGAAGGAGGAGAGCGAAAGGCATCTGCTTCCAGGTCTGCAACAGCAGCACACCGATGGCATTGCGGTCATTTTGAAGCCTGTGCGGGCTGTCCCAGATGCCCAACCACATCATGAATTGGTTGAACAAGCCATGATAGGCGACGATGTTGATGAACAGAAAGGCAGCGACCAGTCCATGCACCAGCATGGGCGCCTTTAGGATTGCACCAATGGTCATGGAACCAGGGAAGGGTTTGCGCAACCAGATCGCCAACGGATAGGCAAGCGCCACAGAGAAAAGCGCGCTCAGGACACCGACATAAATGGAATATCGGATGGAACGACCAAACATCTTGCTATCGAACAGATCTGCCCAGAAGGCCACAGTCAAATGGCTCTCGCCACTGATGGAATAAAGACCGAACGACTGCGCAACGGCGATATAGACCACGGTGCCCATCAACCATAAAATGAGACCGAGCCCGGGCAGAAGCAGCAGAATCACAAGGACCCAACGCCGGAATGTCATAGTCCCGCCTCCAGTGCGATTAGGTGCTCGACAGGAATGTCGAAATGAACGAGATCACCTTCCTGCGCACTGCTTTCGCTAACCTGAATGCGATGAGTGAAGCCGTTTGTCTCGATCATCAGATCCGTGTAATGGCCCTGAAAGGCGCGGTTCTTGACGATACCTGAAAGAGCACCCTGACCGAGACTGACTTTTTCGGGACGCCAACCAAGGAAAACCCGCGAACCGGTCTCACCGGCATCGAACGGCAGTTGCAAATGCCCAACGGGCGTTTCGACCTGCCAGCATCCCTCAGCCCCCTTCTCGCCGATGACGCCCTCAATAACATTGGCATCGCCGATGAAATCAGCCACAAACCCTGTGCGCGGGCGGGAGTAGATTGCTTCAGGGCTATCCACCTGTTCCGTACGGCCCTCATTCAGCACCACAACCCGGTCTGACATGGCCAGCGCCTCGGCCTGATCATGGGTCACATAGATCGCTGTAAGGCCATATTCGCGCTGGATCCGGCGGATTTCGATCCGCACCTGATCGCGCAATTTGGCGTCCAGATTGGAGAGGGGTTCGTCAAACAGGATAACACTTGGCCGCATGACGAGAGCCCGACCGAGAGAAACACGCTGCTGTTGCCCGCCCGACAATTGGTTGGGAAGGCGGTCCATCTGCTGCTTGAGTTCGAGCTTTGCGGCAACATCCGCGACGCGTTCATTCCGTTCCTTGGCAGGCAATTTCTTCTGGCGCAGGCCGAATTCCAGATTGGCGCGCACAGTCAGATGAGGGAACAGCGCATAAGACTGGAAACACAGGGCCGTATCCCTCGCCTCTGGCGGGATGTTGGTCACGTCCTTGCCATTGATGCTGATGCTACCGCTGGTCGGCTCCAGAAATCCGGAGATCAGTTTCAGCAACGTGGTCTTGCCGCAACCCGAGGGGCCCAGCAGCGTTAGAAATTCGCCGGAATTCACATCGAGCGACATTTCGGAAAGGGCTGTGAAGGTGCCAAATGTCTTTGACAGATTGCGCAAGCTGATGGCGGTCATGTTTCCTCCCGAGGGACCGTATTTTATTACTCATTGACAGTAATATTAATATTACTCATGTCAAGTGAAAAAACGCTTGATCGAAAATGCTGCAAGGGCGAATATGCCCAAGCACGTAAAAATCGAGGATGGGTAAAAACGCAATGCAATCTGATGCAGGCATCGACGCCGCCTGCTCGCTCAGTCAGAGCGAGCGGAAAATCATGTCGACGATCAAGCATTCCGGCCCGATGGCGCGATCCGAGATCACTCGCGAAACCGAATTGGCCCAGCAGACGGTGCATCGCATCGTCGATAGTCTGGAGCAGCGCGGGTATCTGAAATTTGGAGAAGCGGTCATTGCCGGTCGGGGAAAGCCGAGCCCCACCGTCTCGATCCACCCGGACAATTTTGCCTCGATCGGCCTGTCCATCAGCACGGATCACGTTCGGCTGTGCCTGCTTGATCTGTCAGGCAATCCGTTGGCGCAGGAAACCGAACTCCTCGCAGCCTCGAACCCCGAGCAAGCCGTAAACCTTGTTCGGCAGAAGATGGACGCCTGGCATAAACAGGGCATTGGTAACCGGTCCATCGTCGGAATTGGCATTTCCATGCAGGGGTTCCGGACAGGGCCAAATGACCAGTTTCAACCCCCGGAGCTGCTGTCCACGTGGCAATCCCTGCCGCTGGAAGCCTATTTCGGCAGCGCGCTTGATCTCCCTGCCTTTGCTGAGAACAACTCCACGGCCAGTGCTGTGGCGGAATATTATCTGGGAGCGGGAAGCGATTGCGATACGCTCGCCTATCTTTCTTTCAACCACGGCTTCGGTGCAGGCATCTACTCGGGCAACAGGCCATTTCTTGGCGGCAACGGCAACGCGGGGGAAATCGGGGCTCTCTTTCTGAGCGACGAGTTGAACCGGCGCCCTGCCCTGTCAGAGTTGCTGCGGGCACTCAACGCAAAAGGCCATGCTCTCAACGGGGTCATGGACCTCACGTCCCGCTTCGACGCCGAGTGGCCAGCAGTGGCGGACTGGCTCGAGGCGGTCAAACCCCAGCTTCAGCTCGCGCTTCGCGCCTTGCAGGCCACGGTCGATCCGCAAGCGATCTTTTTTGGCGGTGAAGCGCCGGACGATCTCAGACACATGCTCATGGAGACCTCAGTCGGAGCGTTCCGCGACAAGAGATTGCCGCGCCCCGCATTGATCGTCAGCGCCCTGCAGGGGGACCCCGCACATTTGGGCGCGGGGCTTTTGCCTTTGAGAGAGCTCGTGTTTTAACGCCCGACAGACCTCCGCCTGCCACCCGCGAACGCTCGGATCGCAAAAGGGGCCAGCGCATGACCGCCAGCCCCTTTCTTTTTGATCAATGCCCCAAGGCATCGACATCTGGCGCCTGACGCCCTTCAAACGGGAAGCAACTTGGCAATGCCCTTGAGGGAGGTTTCAGGGGCACATTTCCCGCTCTAGTGCGTCAGGCCACCGCCAGAAATCCCGATTGTCACCGCAGGAACATAGGTGATGATCAGCAGCGCTCCGATAACCACAAGAAGCGGCCAAAGCAGACTGGAGAACATCTTCTGGACGGGAATTTTAGCCACCTGAGCTGCAGCAAACAGATTGACACCAAGAGGAGGCGTGAACATGCCGAGCGCGAGATTGACGACAATCACGATGCCGAAATGAACCGGATCAATGCCATATTGCAACGCAACGGGTGTCAGGATCGGAGCCAAAACCAGAATGGCAGCCGATGTTTCAATGAACATGCCGGCAATAAACAGCAAGACATTGATCCCTAACAGAAAGGTAATGGGTGAAGAAAACGTGTTGGTCGCCCAGTGACCGACCGCGGTTGGCAACCCTGACAGACTGATCAGGAAACTGAAGAGCGACGCTGCCGCAATGATGAACATCACAGCGCCCGAAGAGACGGCCGCCCTGCGAAACATCACCGGCAGGTGCTTGAAGCTGATCTCCCGATAGACAAACAACGACAGGACCAGCGCATAGACCACCGAGACGGCTGCTGCTTCTGTCGGTGTAAAGATGCCGCCATAGATGCCGCCCAGAATGATCACGGGCATCATCAAAGCGCCAAAAGCATCCTTGCCTGCGCGAAGAACGGATTTGCGTTGATCACCATCCGACTTGCCCACGCCCGTCAGACGGCACCAGATCTGCACCATGATGATCAGTCCAACCACGATAATCAAACCCGGCACCAGCCCGGCGACAAACAACTTGGTGATCGAAGTCTCGGTGGAGACGGCATATAGGATCAGGGGAACAGACGGCGGTATGATCACGCCAAGCTCAGCGGATGATGCCTGGATCGCAGCGGCCATCGGCGTGGGATATCCATGTTTTACCATGGCCGGGATCAAAATCGATCCGATGGCGAACGTCGTTGCAACTGACGAGCCTGAAATCGACGCAAAAACCATGCAGGTCAGGACGGTTGAACTTGCCAGCCCCCCCTGCAGATTGCCAATGATCGCCTTGACGAAATCAACCAGCCTGGCGGAAATGCCGCCGTGGGTCATGATGACCCCGGCAAGGATGAAAAAGGGCACGGCCATGAGCGGGAAACTGTCCAGACCCGTGAACATCTTCTGTGGCACCACCATAAGCGGCAGCACCGAAAACAGCTTGATCGAGAAGACGGAAGCCAGCCCAATGGAGACGGCAACGGGAACGGACAAGGCAAAGAAGCCAATCAGAAATATAGCGAGTGCGGCATTCATTGCTCTTCCCTTTCAATTTCAAGATGTCGCAGAAGCAAGCCGGGCACAGCAAACAAGGCTCCGAGCGGGATCGCCAGATAGAATACAGACATTGAAAAGTCGAGCATCGCGACGCGTTGATTGATGACGCGCTGGGCCATAGCCAAGCCATACCAGAACAGAACGCCCATAAAGATCAGGCACAGCAGTGTGACCAATCTCGTCATCCAGATTTGGGGTTTGGGCGGCAAAAGGGATCGAATGAAATCGATCGGGATCATGGTGCCAAACCGAAAGGCTGCCCCTGCGACCAAAAAGGTCGACCAGATAATGAGCCCCCGTGCAAGCACCTCGGTCCAGACGGCAGCATCACCCAATAAAAAGCGGGTAACAACTTGAACAAAAACAAGAATTACGGCAAGACCCAATAGAATCGCCGAAAGATTGTGCATTAATCGCACAAACCACTCAGCCGCCTGATGGATTGGCTTCATGACTTCTCCTCCCTGTGAAGAAGGGGGATGTCTCCCCCTTCTTGTTCATTGCAGAACAGGTGGTGGCCACCGCGAATCTGGCGGCCACCAAAATCATCACATGACGTTATTTTTGAGCATCGCGAATGCGCTGGATCAGTTCTGGCGCATATTTCGGTGCAAACTCGTCATAAACAGGCTGAACAGCGGCTGCGAAAGCGTCTTTGTCAACGTCCGTTACAACTTCCATGCCGTTGTCGATCATCAATTGCACGCCACTTTTCTCCTTGGCAGCAACCGTTGCACGGGATGCTTCTGCGGCGACATGGGCAGCTTCCTTGACCCATTTCTGCTCTTGCTCACTCAGTTGGTCCCAATGGACCTTGGACATCAAGACAACTGCGGGAGAATAGACATGACCAGTCATCGTCACATATTTCTGGATTTCCCACATATGGTTGACGGTGATGATGGGCGTCGGGTTTTCCTGACCATCAATCGTGCCCTGCTGCAAGGCAGTAAGGACCTCGGTCCAGCTCATCGGTGTTGGCGCAGCTCCCAGTGCCTGGAACGCAGCGATATGCACCTCGTTTTCCATCGTCCGGAGTTTGATGCCTTCCAGATCAGAAGGCTTCACGATCGGATGTTTGGAGTTGGTGATGTGGCGGAAACCATTCTCGGCCCATGCGAGACCGATCAGATCGGAATCGGCCATCTGGTCGAGCAGTTCCTGTCCAATCTCGCCATCCAGCACCTTATGTGCTGACTCATAGCTTTTGAAAAGGAACGGGAAATCCAGAGCGTAAACGTCGGGAACGAAGTTTCCGATCGGACCGGTTGATGAAATGGTCATTTCAATCGCACCGATCTGCAACCCTTCTACGACGCTACGCTCACCACCCAATGCTCCAGCAGGCTTCAAGGACACGGTGATATCACCACCGGAAAGCTCCTCGATTTTGGCCTTGAACGCCTTACCAGCGTCGCCATAATGGCTATCAAGCGGCGGCGTGAAGCCAAGATTGAGCGTCTTGGCGCTAACCGGTGCACTGGCCAATAGTAGCCCCGCAACGATCAATGATGATGATAGGAATTTGTTCATAGGTCATCCTCCCTGTTTCAGACCTCGAGTGATTGGATTGCCTAGTTACTAGGTAATCCGTTTAACACTTGCCATGATCTCTTCACGCTCGAAGACTTTTTTCCAGTCATCTTTCATAAGAGCTGGAACTCCGAATTCGATTGCCTTGTTGCAGGCATCCGAGAACACACCTTCGACTTCCTCGAAAATGACCGCGGCAAGAATATTCATGTGACCAAGGAGGAAATCCCGGGCACATTCTTTTGAAACACCTGTCTTCACGACCTCGTCCATGGCTTCACGCATCACGACAAGCAGCGAGGCGCAGACAGTTTCCGAAAGTCCGGGTTCCAGATAAGCCATTTGCTCGACGGTGCAGCGATATGTGTTGGCGACCGGAGCGTAAATCGCGCGGGCAACTTGATCACCAAGGGCATAATGCTCTTCTGGACCTTGCATCAGCGCGTTAACAACACCCTGTTTTGCTGCAATGCCACCGAAGTGATCATTACGGCCTGCTTCTGTCGACTCATCGTTGAAAATCGGCGGATGGCATGGGTGCGTGATGAAATAGGTGATATCCGACCGTTCCGGAAGATAGCCGGCATAAGGCGCTGCGGCATCAAGGATCACAACCATCGTGTTTGGTGCAAGCGTCGGAATAAGATTTGCAGCCAGCTTTCCGATGACTGTATCAGGCACAGCCATAATGACGACATCAGCGCCATCAATGGCTGACGACTGGTCCACTGTGTCCACGCCATGCTCTGTCTTGAGCCGCTGTTTGCCGGCATCAGAGACTTCCACATGACGCACTTCGAATTCCGTATCCAGCAGGTTGCGCCCAAGACGCATACCCATTTTCCCACCGGCTCCAAATAAAGCGACTACCGTCATTGAAGGTGTCCTCCCTAACTCTCAGTTAAACAACAATTTGTTAAACTGGTATGATGACATAATGATCATATCTCTATATATTTGATTGGAAATGTCAACCGCACGATCGGAATTGACTCGTTTATTCGCAAAAATTTATCCGGAGGAAGCAGTGGATACGCACAAGAACCAAGAGACCCTTTCGTCATCCCCATGGATCACCTGGTATGGAGATGACTTTACAGGAGCCGCTGCCGTGATGGAGGTTCTGGCCTTCGCCGGATTGCCAACAGTTCTGTTTACAGACATTCCATCCGATGATCTAAGAGCGCGATTTTCCAATGCTTTGGGCGTTGGATTGGCATCGACCGCACGGTCAAAGAGCCCTGAATGGATGGCGGAAAACCTGCCGGAGCCCCTAGGGTGGCTCGACAGCTTTGGTGCCCCATTGTTGCACTACAAAGTCTGCTCGACCTTTGACTCCTCTCCGCAAAGCGGCTCGATTGGCGCGGCGATCGAAACGTGCCTGAAAGTTCGAGCATCAAGAGCGGTTCCCCTGATCACCGCGGCCCCTCAGATGAGACGCTACCAGTCTTTCGGCAATCTATATGCAAGCACCTACGACGGCGTATATAGGCTGGATCGGCACCCGGTCATGTCGAAGCATCCGGTCACGCCAATGAGCGAAGCGGATCTACTCCGTCACCTGAGCGCCCAAACAGATTTGCCTTCAAGTCTTATCGATCTGGAAGCACTTTGGAGCGACCCTCAGGCCGCGCTTGATGCAGCAATCCTGAAAGGCGCCAAGATCCTTTCAATCGACTCCATGGAGGCAACATCGGAAGAAGCTGCCGGACGGCTGCTGTGGGAGAACCGTGAGGCCCTGTCGCTTGTCGTTGGCAGCCAAGGTGTCGAATATGCCCTTGTGCGTCACTGGATCAGGACCGGCATGCTGGCCCCCAGCTCCAATTTGCCATCGCTTGAGGCTGTCGACCAGATTGTTGCGGTTTCAGGTTCCGTCTCGCCAATGACGGCAGAACAGTTGGATCATGCCGCATCGGACGGTTTCGAGATCATCCGCTTCAAGGGCGAGTTGGCTTGCGGCTCTGATGACGCTTTGCAGGCGGAAGTCAAACGCATAAGCCAATTATCTCTCGAAGCGCTCGACAAAGGCGCAAGCCCTCTTGTCTGTTCGGCACGCGGGCCCGATGATCCGGCAGTTGAGACCTTCCATCATGCCCTCTCCTCAAGCTCCATGGATCCAGCTTTGGCCAATGAACGCATTGGGGTCTCTCTGGGAAAGGCTCTGGATGAGGTCCTGAAAGCCTCTTCGGTACGGCGTGCCATCATTTCTGGCGGCGACACCTCTGGGTACGGCTTGCAACAGCTGGGCATTCAGGCTCTGGAGGCAAAGGCGGCAACGATACCGGGGGCATCCATTTGCATCGGCTTTGGCGATACACCGCATGACGGCCTGGAAATCGCTCTCAAAGGCGGCCAGATGGGGACGCGCGATTTCTTCAGCTGGGTCCGGAGCGGAGGTGGCGCCCACTAAAACGCCTGTCTCCTGAACTCAAAATCGCTGTTCGACCTTGTCATCTCGATGCTTGGCCGAACAGCCACACATGTTAGCTATTATAGAGCGCGTTTGTTCGATCCAGATGATGCTGCATTTCCAGCACGGCCGCTTCTTCTTCCTTGGCCTCCATATGGTCGACAATCTTTCTGTGCTCCTTCAGGGTCGTGTCTTCGTTTCCAGCCCAGTGCAACAACTCATATTGATATTCCATGAGCCAGCGGAGCATCGCACTGGAGGCCGCTCCTATAATGGGATTTTTGGTGATCTCAGCGATGCGACTATGAAACAGGATGTCAGTTTCAACAAATTGGCTTGGATTGTTCAACTCTTGTTCCTGCCTGACAATCAAATCCCTCAGATCCTGAATGTCGTCTTTCGATGCCATTTTGGTCGCTTCTCTGACAATACCACGCTCAAACATCCGTCTGGCCTGCTTGAGATGTTCGAAGTTTTTCGGCGCGGAATACAGCAGCAGACGCGCAATCTCGTTGGCATGATCGAGAACGGCAGTGGCGGTCAATAGATTTACGCGAGACCGTTCGCCATGCTTGATCGTGATCAGTCCCTGCGTGTGCAGGGCTTGCAAGGCTTCCCTGACAGCTGGGCGTCCCACTCCGAAACGCTGCATGAGATCCCGTTCCGAGGGCAAGTAGTCGTTCGGAGCAAACTCCCCGCTTCTGATCATCGAACGGAGCTCATCAAGAACCTGCTCGGAGAGTTTTTGACGAACTATCTTTCTATCGCTCTTTTGATCAACTATCTCGCTCACTATTCCATCCTTCCAAACCTTGCGCGCACCCTTCATGAGCAGGCGTTATCTTGAACAGCCTCACACTGTCTTTTTTTTCAAGCCCAATCCGTTGGACCTTTCAACCAATTGTCACTGCCCTTCAAGCAGCATATCCGCAAAGTGCGCAACACATAATTGCAATGATACTGGAAGCGGCAATAAATCACACCACCGAAGCGACCAATCATATCTAAACCATGCCTCGTTGTTTCATGCCAGATATCAGCTGAGGACTTTCGGCACCAGACAGCCTGTCACTCTCTTCTTAGTGCCACATGGACACACAACACCCGACATTTTTCTTGGCCTCGCTTTTCAACTGGTATAATGATAATACCAGATTGAGCAAAGGTATACAGGAAAAGGCCCATGCAGGACAGAAATACGAGCGCCGACGTCATCAGGGTAACCTATAGAATTGAAACGACTGAAAGCCCTGAAAAGATTGCACATAAGATGGCTGGAGATCAGTCAACGGGCACCTTCACCGAGTTGCCGGGCGAGTCGGAAGAAGTTCAAGCGCGCTGTGCAGCCCGCGTGGTCAGTGTTGAAAACTTGGAGCCTCACAGCTTTGCTTCCATTCCCGATCCCGCACTTAAAGGCCCTTTCAATCGCGCCGATATCGCGATCGATTTCCCACTGGAAGCAATCGGAACCGATATTGCCGCTCTTGCCACCATCGTCATCGGGGGGGCCTTCTCTATTCGCGGCGTCACCGGCATCCGCATCATGGATATCAGTTTGCCGGATGCGTGGAATTGCCATCCGGGACCTCAATTCGGCATTGATGGGTCTCGCCGGTTGATGGGCGTGAAGGAAGGCGTGATGATTGCCTCGATCATCAAACCGTCTCTTGGTCTGCTACCTGAAGAAACCGCCCCGATGATCGCCGAGCTGTGCGAAGCCGGTGTCGACTTCATCAAGGATGATGAGAAGCTGATGAGCCCCGGCTACTCTCCCCTTGAAAAGCGCGTTGAAGCTTTCATGCCCGTTATCAAGGACCACGAACAGAAAACCGGTAAGAAAGTGATGTATGCCTTCGGCATTTCTTCCGCAGACCCGGACGAGATGATGCGAAACCACGATATTGTCTTGAAAGCGGGCGGGAATGCAGCCGTTGTCAATATAAACTCGATTGGCTACGGGGGAATGAGCTTTCTGCGCAAGCGCTCGGGTCTGTGTCTGCATGCCCATCGCAACGGCTGGGACATCATGACACGCAATCCCGGGTTCGGGATGGAGTTTTCGCCCTATCAGAAAATCTGGCGCCTGCTCGGTGTGGATCAGTTCCAGATCAACGGCATTCGCGCCAAGTATTGGGAATCCGATGACAGCTTCGTCAAATCATTCGAAAACTGTATGACACCGATCTTTGATGAAAGCGATCGCCCCTTGCCTGTCGTGTGCTCCGGGCAATGGGGTGGACAGGCTGTGGATACCTATCAACGCACCGGCAAGACGCTTGATCTCATGTATCTGGGCGGCGGTGGCATCCATGGTCATCCCAATGGGGCCGCTGCAGGGGTAAGGGCCATTCGTCAGGCATGGCAGGCAGCAGAAGCTGGCCTCACATTGCCCGAAATGGCGAAATCCTGCCCCGAGCTAGCTGCCGCTTTGGCGAAGTGGGGCTAAGCCAAACCTTGGTATTGGCGCAAACATCGTAGAGTTGATGTGGGGCCGATCATGGCAATAAAGGGCCAGCTGATCCGCCCCACAAATAACAACCGACACCTGCCTCTCACCGCCGTGGACAAGGCGGATATTTCTTTAATTTTCAGCATTTTGATTAAGTCATTCACTTATTTCTGAGCGTGCGGACGCCGTCGCGATCTCCACTGACGCCACCCCATTTTCCTCAATTGATCTTTCAGCAGCAAGCACAACCAGAAGATTGCAACCAAGGGGCATTTGCAATGGATCGCCTCCGTTAATGTGCTTATGTGCGCTTAAAAATACTCTTGTAAATTTAAAAATACAGGTGTATCTTTTATCGCGAGCAGGGACATGCGAGGGAGGAGCCTCGCACCAGGCTCGTGTCTTTTTTAGCGAGCGACGAAGATTGCTCGCACCCCAAGGGAGGAAACTCATGAAGATTTTTGCTACTCTGCTGGCATGTGCTGCCGTGTCTTTGCCGGTTGCGGCTATGGCTCAGGATGATGCAGGAACCATCAAGAAAGACAGCTACCGTTTTGTTGTCGTTCCCAAGGTCGTACATCCCTGGTTTGACAAAGTGAACGACGGTGCACAGGCCGCAGCGACAGCACTCAAAGCCCAGACCGGCGCCGACATCGAAGTGATCTATTCTGCTCCGCAGTCTGCAGATGTTGTTCAACAGAACCAGATCATTGACAGTGCGCTCGCCACCCGCCCGGACGGGCTGGCTCTCGATCTGCTCGACCCATCTGGCAACCGTGCCTCTCTTGAAGAAGCGCAGGCACAGGATATCCCGCTCGTCATTTTTGACTCTGTGCCGCCAGAAGGCATGAAGATCCCCTACATCGGTTCCGATTTCTGCGAGCAGGCCAAAATCGCGTCGCGCCGTCTCGTCGAAGTGCTCGACGGCAAAGGCGAAGTCGCCATCATGATGGGTGTTCCAACCGCGCCCAACCATGCCATTCGCGCAGAATGCCATCGTCAGGTTTTTGCTGAATATCCAGACATCAAGGTCGTTGCAGAAGGCATCGACAATGACAGCATCGAAATTGCCCAGCAGCAGGCAGCTGCCATCATGCAAGCCAATCCGAATCTGAAGGGTTGGGTTGCCAGCGATGCGGCCGGTCCGATCGGCATTGGTCAGGCAATTATTGAAGCTGGCAAAGAGGGTAAAGTCACTCTCGTTGGCCTCGATAACCTGAACGAAATGCTCGACATGATCCGCAGCGGTGTCGCAGACAGCTCTTCTGCATCTCAGCCGGAACTGCAGGGCTACTGGTCTGTCATGTTGCTTTGGGCGCAAGCCACCGGCGCTCCTGTGCCGGGCTATCTTGATACAGGCAACTCTTTCCTGACCAAGGAAAATGTAGACGGCTAAGTCTTCCGGGATAAATGGTCCGGGGGCGCGCCTGTTCGCAGGTTCGCGCTCCCGATATTTCAGCACTTCCCCAGAAGGTAAAATCTCATGGCTTTTCTAGAAGCAAGCGGCTTGGGTCGGGACTTCCCCGGCGTGACCGCGCTCAACGATGTTGACCTGAAGCTTGAGCTTGGACGGACGCATATTCTTGCGGGTGAGAATGGAGCCGGCAAATCCACTCTGGTTAAAATCCTGACAGGCACAGATCGGCAATCCCGCGGGCAGGTTTTTATTGACAGTTGCGATCCCCGTGAGGATCCGTCCCTGTATGATCAGGTTTCCTACGTCCCTCAGGAATTGAACCTCTTCCAAGAGATGAGCGTCGCCGAAAATCTCTTCATGCCATTCCATAAAACAGGGCATGGCGGCACATTGGTCAACAGCGCCGCCCTCGTCAAAGAGGCAAGAACTTACCTTGACCGGTTCGGTATCGAGGCAGATCCGAGAGCGCTGGTTAAGAATATTTCTGTCTCTGACCAACAGCTTTTGCAGATCGCACGGGCCTGCACCAACAAGAAGATGAGTGTCCTCATTCTGGATGAGCCAACCTCTTCCCTGACTCAGGTTGAGGTCGACAGGGTCTTCAAGGTCATTCGGGACTTGCTGCAACAGAATCTGGCCATCGTTTTCATCAGTCACAAAATGGAAGAAGTCCTCAATATCGGTGATGACTACACGGTCCTGCGCAATGGCGAATGGGTCGAAAGCGGGCTGATTGAAGACATCGAAGAGGCCGACCTCATTCGCGCCATGTCTGGGCAGGATCTGGCCTTTCAGGAGTTGTTCCTCCCCAAAGCCCCCACGCGGGATACGATCATGGCAGTGCGAGGCCTCAGCGGTCGCCGCTTTTCCAATATCAATTTCGATCTCTACCGCGGTGAAATTCTCGGGTTTGCCGGCTTGGTTGGAGCCGGTCGTTCTGAGGTCATGCAAACCGTTTTCGGTTTCCTCAAGGCGACAGGGGGACAGATCGCGGTTGACGGCAAGAGCTGGAGCCTTGGAAAACCCTCAAGCTCCGTCAAAGGCGGCATGCTTTATCTTTCCGAGGAAAGAAAGCATCACGGCATTTTCCCGCTCCTGTCTCTGCGCGAGAATATCGGCCTTTCCCTCTTTTCGCTGACCTGTGGCCCCGCCGGCATCAATAGCGGCGCGGAACGCGATGCCGTGCAGAAGGTCATTGATGACTATGACATCAAGGCCCCCAGCATGGCCAAGCGCATTTCCCAGCTATCCGGCGGCAACCAGCAAAAAGCCATCATCGGCCGGGCGATGGCAACGCGCCCCAAGGTCATCATTTTCGATGAACCGACCAAAGGCATCGACATCCGGACCAAGTCCGAGATCTATCGCATCATGCGCAACCTTGCCGAGGATGGCGTGGGCGTCATCCTCGTCTCGTCAGAACTGAACGAGCTCAAGAAATGCGCCAACCGGATCATCGCAATGCACAGTGGCGAAATCACCGGCGAGTACGATTCAACAGATACCAACAATGAAACCCTCGTGGGGGCTATCTTCGGAACGGGAGGCGAAACCAGATGAACGCTCAATCCAGTAATTTAATGATCAAACTACGCAGCCCGATTGCGGGCGTGTTCGTTGCCTTGGTCATTATCTTCGTGCTGTCTTCGCTGGCCTCTCCCTATTTTCTGAGTGGTTACAACCTCTCGGTCATAGCGCGCGGCCTCGCCTTTGTTGGCCTTATCACAATTGCCCAGTCGTCTTTGATGGTGCTTGGTGAACTCGACCTCTCCCTTGGCGCAATCGGCGGCCTATGCGGGATCATCTCTGGCATCCTGATGGTCAGATACGGGATCAACCCCTATCTCTCCATGCTCATTGCAATCTTTTTGGGTGTCTTGATGGGCTTCGTGAACGGGATTCTCGTCACAACCCTCAGGCTGCATTCGCTGGTCTTGACCATCGGTATGGCCGGCGTGTTTGGCGGTGCCATTCTGGTGCTGACCCGAGGGGTTGCCATTACCGGTGTGCCAAAGGAAGTGCAGTTTCTGGGCAGGGGAGCCTTGATGGGTGTCCCGGTTCCATTCCTCATCATGTTGGTTGCGTTGATTGTTGCTTCCTTCCTGATGCTGAAAACGCCGATCGGCCGCTACATGTATGCCATTGGCAACAACCCCGCCGGGGCAAGAATGCTGGGCATCCGCGTTGACTACATTCGGACATTGACGTTCGCATGTGCGGGTGGCCTTGCCGCTCTTGCCGGCGTGCTTATGGTTGCCCGCCTTGGAACGGCCCAGCCGTCAATCGGCAACACATGGGTTCTTGCGCCCATCGCAGCTTCAGTGATTGGGGGCGTTGCAACAACGGGCGGCATCGGTAGTCCGGTCGGCGCAATATTTGGCGCCGGTATCATTGCCATCATTGAGAATATTATCGTTCTTTTCGGTGTGTCACCCTATTGGCAGGGCATCGTTTCGGGCGCGATTGTTGTACTCGCGATTTCCTTTGACGCCGTCTCACGCCGTTATCTTCGCTCGGATGCCTAAGCGGCCACGAATTGGAATTGACGAAAGAAGAAATCATGACTGAAGCAATCAAAACCAAAAAGTTGATCAACGCTCCCGAGGCTATCATTGACGAGTTGATCGAGGGACTGGTGGCTGCACATCCCGATATGCTGGGCGTGAGCGGAAAGACCGGACGGGCAGTTGTCTCGCTTGATGGACCGCGAGACGGCAAGGTAGGCATCGTGGTTGGCGGAGGGTCCGGGCATGAACCGGCCTTCGCAGGCTATGTCGGGTCCGGACTTGCAGACGCCGCGGCCGTTGGCAATATCTTTGCCTCCCCCTCTCCGGCCCACATCGTCGAGGCGACGCAGGCCGCAGACGGCGGTGCGGGTATCCTGATGCTCTATGGCAACTATACTGGCGACGTGCTCAATTTTACGATGGCGGCCGAGGAGCTGGAGCAGAACGGCATTGCTGTGCGCCATGTTGCAGTAACCGATGACGTAGCGTCCGCACCGCTTGATCGCCGTTCCGAACGACGCGGCATTGCGGGCGACTTCTTCGTTTTCAAAATTGCCGGTGCTGCTGCTGATCTGGGTGAGCCTTTGGCGCGGGTCGAGGCAATGGCACGGGCTGCCAATGACGCAACCTTCTCCATGGGGGTGGCTCTCAGCCCTTGCTCATTGCCCCAAACCGGCAAGCCCAACTTCGTGATCAACGACGAGGATATGGAAATCGGCATGGGGCTTCATGGCGAGCCCGGTATCCGGCGCCACAAGCTCGCCCCGGCAGATGAGGTAGCCGACGAACTGGTCGACACCATTCTCAAGGAAGCCGGTCTGTCTTCAGGTGACCGCGTCGCGGTGCTGGTCAACGGGCTTGGTGCAACCTCGCAGATCGAACTCTACATCCTGTTTCGCCGCGTCAAACAGCGTCTTGATAGCGAGGGCGTCAGCATCCATGCCTCATGGGTTGGCGAATATGCCACGTCGCTCGAAATGGCTGGTGCATCGGTCACCCTGCTCAAGCTCGATGACACCCTTGAAGCGCTGCTTGATCATCCCTGCCGCACGCCGGCACTGGTCGTCGGCACCATGGAGCGGACCAGCGAAAAAGCGGTGCGCCGCAAGCCGGTGGCCGCGCCCGTCGAAAAAGTCGTCACCAGTCAGGAAACACCGCGCGACCTGATCACCGAGGGCGATGTCACTCCGGCGATCTTCAAAGCCATGATGCACAATGTCGGCGATGAGATTATTGCGAAGAAGGATTGGCTGTCTGAACTGGATGGTGTCATTGGTGATGGCGATCACGGCATGACGATGGAAATCGGCTGGAAAGCCGTCCAGCATGCGCTGGAAGAAGCCTCAGATGATGAAACCATCGAAAGCATGTGCAAACGAATGGCGAAAGCCTTTCTTGATGCAGTGGGAGCGTCGTCCGGCCCTCTTTATGCTACGGCTTTTCTGAGGGCGGGAACGGCTGTCAACAATCGTCTCAATCTTGATGGAGCCGCGATGGCCGAATGGCTGAGCGCTGCCTGTCAGGGCATTCAGGATCGCGGTCGCGCCAGTCCTGGCGACAAGACCATGATCGACGCCTGGGTGCCTGCTGTTGAGGAAGCGCAGCAGGTAGCATCCAAAGGTGGATCTGCGGCCGACGTGATGGCCGCCGCTCAAAAAGGTGGCGAGAGCGGCATGAACGCAACTGCGCCGATGCTCTCACGCAGGGGACGCTCTGCCAAGTTGGGCGAACGTGCGGTCGGTCATATTGACCCCGGCGCCGCTTCGACATTCATCACATTGCGCGCCATGCGCGAAGCACTCGACCAAGCGATGGCCTGATCGAGACCGTATCATCGTCTTTTGGCGAGATCGACGCACAGGGGCTGCACTCAGCGCGGCCCCTGTAGCAACGCTCGGGCAACCCCCTCGTTGGTCACAAGGCGATTGACATAGCCGGCCCGCAGGATGGCCCGGATGATGGGGATCTTCTCGAGCCCCCCAGAAACAAGCATTGAAATTGGTTTCAGCTTCATCTTGTCTGGTGGCAGGGCAATAACCGAGTCATTGAGGAAGTGATCAATCGGCTTGCCAAAAGCATCAAGAAAACACCCCATGAACTCCCCCACAGCGCCCAGTTTCTGCACCGCATCGAAATTGTCTTTCACAACCCGTATCTGGGTGAGCGAGGTCTCCAGCTTCAGGTGACCACAGGAGACAATTCCAACATCTGCGATTTCGGTACGCGCCAGTACATCGGTCAGTTCGTCATTGAGCAACAACGCGTTGCGGCTTTCGGGATTGGCGCAATAGATCGGGGCCGTTAGATAGTGGCATTCGACACCCAGAACATGGGCAAGGGTCGTCGCCACGCCAAAGGAATTGCTGGACGAGCCACTGGTCACGCCTCCGGTTAGCCCGACAACCCAACTGTCGAATTTGGGTTTGGCCTGCACGCTCCTGACAACAAAGCTCAAGGTCCGGCCAGAGCCGACCCCCACGCCCATGTCCCTCCCCTCGATCAATCCATTGGCAAGCGATCCGGCGGCTTCACCGATCACGCGCTTCTGGTTCATGAAATCATCCAGATCCGGCACAGCGACGGTTTCGATCAGCCCGTAGCGTGTCGAGACCTTTTCGGCCAATTCTATACAGTCTGTCAGCGGTAGATTGACATTGATCTGCACATTGCCAGAAAGCCTCACCTGCCCGATGATCTTGTTGACCTTCAGGCGCGTGACATTCATCCGTCTGGCGATTTCTTGCTGGGTCTGGCCACCGATAAAATAGAGCCAGGCGACGCGCGCGCGCTCAAGCTCTTCATCAAGCGGGCTGATCGTGTCGGCCATACGGAAACAGGTCTCTCTGCGGGTGAATCTTGGCTATTGATTGGCGCTAGAAGTGAAGCGTCTGAAGCATAAATACATGGTCCTAACCCTAGGATAGTCGATGCGAATTTACAAGACATCCGTGATTTTGTGGCGGGTTTCACATAGCAATCGCCGGACAGCCTTTTTATACTGTGCGCAGACTTCGGGAGAAACGGCATCTGCTTTCGGAGCAGACATGTGGCATTTATAGAATTTGGGGCATGTCACGAAAACATCTCACAAAATCACATAATTTTATTGAATATGTGATTTTATATGTTACAAATTTAACATCCGCTGAAATGCCGGATATGGAGGTGGCGCGTGAGAGGCGAAGACCGAAGACAGCTGATTATGGATCTTTTGGTAGAGCACAGAAGCGTCGATATCGACGATCTGGCCGAGAGGTTCAGTGTGTCGAAAATGACCATTCACCGCGATCTCGACGAGCTCGAACAAAGCGGCGTTTTGCGCAAGGTGCGAGGCGGTGCCACCGCAGATGCGGGCAACCAATTCGAGAGCGATTTCCGGATTCGCGTCCAGCAGGATGCCGAAGCCAAAGATCGCATGGCCCGGCAGGCCCTGTCCCTAATCGAGCCGGGCATGACGGTCATGATCAATGACGGTTCCATGTCGGCCGTTCTTGGCTCCATGCTGCCCCAGAGACGCCCCCTGACCGTTATCACCAACAATCAGGCCGTCATCAGCGACTTGCTGGGCGAGGCCGGGATCACATTGCTGGCCCTCGGCGGGATCTATTCAGCCAAGTTCAACGCTTACAGCGGGGTCGTAACCGAGGAATCACTTCATCGGTTGCGAGCTGACATCGCATTCATTTCCGCACCAGCCGTGTCGGGACTACAGGCATTTCACATGGATGACAATATTGTGCGGGCCAAGCAGGCGATGATGCTTGCGGGAACGCGCAAATGCCTCCTCATAAACCACTCCCGTTTCAATCGCACAGCCCTCCACGTTTTGTCGGACCTCAAAGCTTTCGACTGGATTATCACCGATGACAAGCCAGAAGCCAATGTAGTCGAAGACCTGAAAGGGGCAGGATTGAACCTCACAATTGCAAAGGCCTAAAACATGACTGTCACCCCTCAATTCTGGATTGGCACAAGCTGGAAGATGAACAAGACGCTGGCAGAGGCTACGGCTTTTGCAAGCGCACTGAAGGCTGCTGATGCTGAACGGGATCCGCGCATCCAGCGCTTTATCGTGCCGCCTTTTACTGCCGTGCGAGAGGTCAAGTCCCTGCTCGCGGACACATCGGTAAAAGTGGGTGCACAGAATATGCATTGGAAGGACGAAGGGGCCTGGACGGGGGAGGTTTCGCCCCTCATGCTGACAGATTGCAACCTTGATCTTGTCGAGCTGGGCCATTCAGAACGGCGTGAGTTCTTTGGTGAGACCAATGAGACGGTCGGGCTGAAAACGGAGGCGGCCATCCGCCATGGCCTAACGCCTCTGATCTGTGTTGGGGAAACGCTGAAAGAAAAGGAATCCGGCAGAGCCCAACAGGTTCTTGAAGAGGAAGTGCGCGGTGCGCTTGGCAAATTGTCGGGTGACCAGAAGACAGCACCGGTCCTGCTGGCCTATGAGCCGGTTTGGGCCATTGGCGACAACGGCATCCCGGCAAGCTCGGACTATGCAGATGCGCGGCAGGCAGAGATTTTGGCCGTTGCAGAAGACGTGCTGGGACACCGCCCGCTTTGTCTCTATGGCGGTTCGGTCAATCCGGGCAACTGCGAAGAATTGATTTCCTGCCCGAATATCGACGGCCTGTTCATCGGTCGCTCGGCCTGGAATGTTGAAGGTTACCTTGACATCCTTGCCAAATGTTCCGCCAAGCTGGGCGCCGCCTGATCGCAGGACCGATCATTCGCGCAAACAAAAAACGCTGCATTCATCTTTATGATCAATGCAGCGTTTTTTATTGTCTTCCGAGGTGTGGCGATGGAACAAAATCGCCACACCTCGCACAGGACAAGCCCCAATTTGTTGCGGCCTGCCCCGGGTTTGGCTCAGAGACTAAGCGAGGCGCCTGTTGCCAGTCGGGAGTATCGCCTCACTTGGACCCACGGAGGTTTGGGTCCGTTTTACGTCTCAAGCCTTGTTGTATTTCGTATCAACCGCGTCGATTGCAGCCACATTCCCGGCTGAACGCCCTTGAGGGTCGAAGCTTTCTTTCAAGAATGTATCGGCAATCGTCTTGGCGACTTCCACACCGATAACCCGAGCGCCCATAGTGATGATTTGCGCATTGTTGGACAGGGCAGCACGTTCGGCCGAATAAGTATCATGAGTGAGGGCAGCGCGAATGCCCGGAACCTTGTTAGCCGAGATGCACACGCCGATACCCGTTCCACACACCAGAATGGCCCGATCGTAGGTGCCTTTCATGACGGCACTGGCGACCCGATCAGAGAGGTTGGCATAGAAATCGTCCGGTCCGTCTTCGCTGTGCGAAATTTCGGATACTTCGTAACGATCACCCAGATGCTCGGCCAAAGTCTTGGCAAGGCCTTCTCCGGCGCTGTCGCCTGCAATTGCAATTTTCATTGTCGTTTCCTTCCCGTTGATATGTGTCTTGCCGGTCCATTCAGGTCGCAAATGTTAAAAGACCGATTTTGGTACGAGCTTCACCACTCTTCATTCGGACATCTTGTTCTCAGGGCCTTAAAAGACGGCTTTTGCGTAAAACAGCCGCTCTCTGCCTGATGCAGATTAAAAACCCTTTTATCTGAAACCATATGTAACGCTGAAACGTCACAAAAACAATATCTAGAATGTGATTTTTGAGACTAATTTGCGAATTTAGCTCCATAAATCACATATTTTTGTATGTAATGTGATTTTATATTGTTATTTTGTGATTTTTGATATATTGCAGGAGCGACAGGAGGAAAAATTTGATGATCAGCGATCCATTCATTGCCAGCAAGCAAAAGCAGGGACCGGAGAACTTCGCTCTGGCTAACTGCATTCGCGCTCTTTCAATCGATGCAGTCAACGCCGCCAACTCGGGTCACCCCGGAGCGCCAATGGGCATGGCCGATGCCGCGACAGTTCTGTTTCGCAACCATTTGCGATTCGACGCATCCCATCCGGAGTGGCCTGACAGGGATCGCTTTGTGTTATCAAACGGCCATGCCTCGATGATGCTTTATGCCTTGCTTCATCTGACGGGCTATGAAGATATGAGCCTCAAAGAGCTCCGCAATTTCCGGCAGTGGGGGTCCAGAACAGCCGGCCATCCCGAATATGGGCACGCCAAAGGCATCGAGACCACAACCGGACCATTGGGACAGGGGCTCGCGACGGCAGTCGGCATGGCCATGTCCGAACGTTTGCTTGCGGCTCAATTTCCGGATCTGGTGGATCACCACACCTATGTCATGCTCGGCGATGGATGCCTGCAGGAAGGCATCGGGCAGGAAGCCATCAGCCTGGCGGGACATTTGGGCCTTGGCAAACTGATCGTGCTGTATGATGACAATGACATCACAATCGACGGCCCGACCTCGATTTCTTTCTCCGAAGACGTTCCAGCCCGGTTTCGTGCTTGCGGCTGGCATGTCCAGTCCTGCGATGGACACGATGCCGGAGCGGTTGATCGCGCGCTGACTGCTGCAAAAAAAGAAGGCAGCATGCCTTCACTGATCGCCATGAAGACCATCATCGGGTTCGGCTCGCCAAACCGGGGCGGCACATCCGCTGCGCATGGTGCGCCACTGGGCGAAGAAGAAGGCGCTGCGGCCAAGGCAGCTCTTGGGTGGACCTATGCACCCTTCGAAATTCCCCCCACCCTCTCGCACACATGGCGCACCATTGGCAAAAAGGGGCGCAGCGAGCGGGAACAATGGGAAGCCAAGCTGAAGGCGCATCCCGATGGAGCCGAATTCATTCGCCGCCAGTCCACCCAACGGCAGCCCGAATATGAAACGGCACTGGCCGAGGCACGCGCCAACCTTGTCGCCAAGCCCATCAAGGTCGCAACCCGCAAGGCTTCCCAACTGGCGCTCGACGCCCTTGCCGGGTCTCTGCCCGAACTTGTGGGCGGCTCTGCCGACCTGACGGGTAGCAATCTGACACGGGTCGACGCGGTGAGCAGCCAGTTCTCACGTCAGGAACCCGGCCGCTATATCGGCTATGGGATCCGCGAGTTCTGCATGTCTGCCGCGATGAACGGCATGGCGCTGCATGGCGGTTTCATTCCATATGGCGGCACCTTCCTTGTGTTCAGTGACTACGCACGCAATGCCATTCGCCTTTCGGCATTGATGGGCATCGGCAGTATCTACGTCATGACCCACGACAGTATCGGTCTGGGCGAGGATGGCCCCACCCATCAGCCGGTCGAGCATTTGGCCAGCCTGCGTGCCATTCCCAATCTTCAGGTCTTCCGTCCTTGCGACGCGAAAGAAACACTGGAGTGCTGGGACATTGCCATCCGGTCGCGCAAGGTACCTTCGCTGATGGCCCTGTCGCGTCAGGCTGTGCCGCAACTGCGCCTCGAAGAGGGTGATGAAAATCTCACCGCCAAAGGCGCCTATGTCATCCGCAGCTTCGGCGAGGAACGAAACATCACCCTGATCGCCACGGGCACGGAAGTGGCGCTGGCAGTCGAGGCTGCTGAGGCGCTTCATTCTCGCGGCATGGGTGTTGTTGTGGTTTCCATGCCTTGCTGGGAGCTTTTCGATGCCCAGCCTGCGGACTACCGCGCTGAAATTCTGGGAACGGCCCCGCGCATCGCCGTTGAAGCGGCGGGCAAGTTCGGCTGGACGCGCTATGTTGCAAGTGAAGACGATGTGATCGGAATGGATGGGTTCGGCTCTTCGGCTCCGGCCGAGCGGCTTTATCAGGAATTCGGCATCACAAAGGACGCCATCGTTGCGCGCGCCAAGCGGCTTTGCGGTTCGTAACTCCTTGTGTGAGTGGGGGAAGGCTTTGTGTCTCGGACCGGGCTCTGCTTCGGCCTCCCCCAGCAACCAAGACCTGTTTGTTGAAAGGAGAAGATCAAGATGGCCCAAATCGTCTTTGATCTCGACGGAACGCTGATCGACAGTGCACCGGATTTGCTCATTGCTGCCAATACCGTGCTTGCCGAAGAAGGCAAGGGCCATGTGTCACTGGCTCAGGTCTGCGCCTTTTTGGGCAGCGGAACACCGACCTTTGTGCAGCGAATGCGCGAAACTGTCGACATTCCCGCCTGTGAGCAAGAGCGACTTCTGGCACGGTACCGCGAACTCTATGTCGGGGCCGTGCATCGCACCAAGCTCTACCCAGGGGTCCGGAAGGCGCTGGAGAGGCTGACGGCAGCAGGGCATGACCTTGGCATTTGCACGAACAAGCCAATGAGCCCCTGCACGGCAGTTCTGCGCCATTTGGAGCTGGATACGTTTTTTGCTCAAATTCTGGGAGGCGACAGCCTTCCGGTGCACAAGCCCGATCCGGCGCCACTGATTGCCACCTTTGATGCGCTTGGCGCGGGAAAGCAGATTTATGTCGGCGACAGCGAAGTTGACGCCGAAACGGCCCGCCGGGCCGGGGTGCCCTTCCTGCTCTTTACCGAAGGCTATCGCAAGTCAATGGTGGAGGAGATACACCACACCGCAACATTTGAGCATTTTGACGACTTGCCTGACTTGATCACGCGGATATTGACCGCGACTGATTGACCGTCGGAATGGAAACAATTGCTGCCGGACCAACTCGGCAGCAAACCGGACTACCCGACTGCGGCCACGCAATCGGGCCACCTTACTGGAGGAAAGCACCATGAAATTCTTTGTTGATACAGCAATCATCGAAGACATCCGCGAACTCAATGACTACGGTTTGCTCGATGGGGTAACCACAAACCCATCGCTGATCGCCAAATCTGGCCGCGACTTCAAGGAAGTCATCGCCGAAATCTGTGCCCTTGTGAGCGGCCCAGTGTCTGCAGAGGTTGCAGCACTTGATTTTGACGGGATGATTGCCGAAGGCGAGCATCTGGCCGGGATTGCCAAAAATGTAGTGATCAAACTGCCTTTGACCCTCGAAGGTCTCAAGGCTTGCCGCTACTTCACACAGAAGGGCATCAAGACCAACGTAACATTGTGCTTCAGCGCCAATCAGGCCCTGCTTGCTGCTAAAGCGGGAGCGACTTTCATCAGTCCTTTTGTCGGACGTCTTGATGATCTCAACATTGAAGGCATGGAGCTGATTAGCGACATCCGCCAGATTTACGACAATTATGACTTCAAGACCGAGATCCTCGCCGCTTCGGTACGATCCGCCAATCATGTCAAGGATGCAGCTCTGGCCGGAGCAGATGTGGCCACCGTTCCGCCCGCCGTCATCAAAGGGCTCGCACGGCATGTGCTGACCGACAAGGGTCTTGAACAGTTTGCCAAGGACTGGGCCTCAACGGGCCAATCGATCCTGTAATGATATTTCTGTAATCCGGTCCCCGCATCGGTGTATACCGGGTGCCTGAAATGGTGCCTTCACAAACAGAAAAGCCCGGCCTCTTGGCCGGGCTTTTTGATGTCTCGATGCGGGATTACGATGGTCATTGCTGTCAAGATGGGCTTCGCACGTGCGACACCCGCTCAACCAGCGGGCAAACAACGTCAACCTGTTCCAAGGGGATATCCCGATCGGCAAGGATCAGCTCGGTTGCCAATTGTCCCATTTCTGCATGGGGCAGGAGAACGGTGGTTAGGGTCGGATGGAGATGCTGTGCAATTTCCTGATCGTCATATCCCATGACGCCGACATCAACGCCGATTTTCAAACCCAATTCCTTGAGCGCTTCATAGCAGCCCACGGCGGTCAGGTCGTTCGAGCAGAATATGGCCTCGGGCGGGTCATTCCGGTTCATCAATCGAAGGGTCGCGCTACGGCCGCCAGATGCAAGGAAGTTGCCCTCGACAATCAACTCCGGATCCAACTGAAGACCAGCATCGGCCAAGGTCTGCTCGAAGCCTTCCCGCCTCAGTCTGGCCGCGTCCATCCACGGCTCTCCGGTGATGAAAGCTATCCGGCGGTGCCCCGCATCAATGAGGGCCCGGGCGGCTCGCTCACCACCCTGCCGCTCGCCGGGGACAATCGAGGCATAGCGCCCTTCCCGGTCATAACAGTTCATCAGAAGGCATTTGTGATTGGCAAGCAGATCAGGAGGCGAAACCATGCGGGTCAGGATCGAGCTGTAGATGACGCCCCGTACCCGGTCCGCTGACCATTTGCGCAGAATGGCACGCTCATATTCCTTGTCACCACCGGTCATGACGGTCTCAAGAATGACATTTTTCTTCCAGGCTGCGGACTGGATGGCATCAATGGATATGGCGGCGAAATGACTGGTCGCAATTTCATCAACCATCAGGCCGATCACAGCATGGCCAGCACCTGCGGGCGGGCGACCTGCCGATCGGGGACGATAGCCGAGTTCACGCACCGCCTGCAGCACACGGCTGCGGGTTTCACTGCTAATCCGCATGTCTTCCTGCCCGTTGAGAACAAAAGAGACTGTTGATTGCGAAACACCTGCTCGGAGTGCGACGTCATTCATCGTCACCCTGCTGCCTTGAGGTCGCCGATTTTCAGCCAAGCAAAATCCTCCTTGCGCATTGGTCTGATGGATGCTAATAAATATTGCTAATAATTTTAGCGCAAGCGATTTCTGCCATGGGAGGAACTAAGTGGCCAGTTTTCGATTGCCGACACAACGTTTGAGCCAAACAAGCTCGGCGCTCGTTCTGTTGGCCCCCTTTTTGATTGTCTATGGTACGTTTCTGGTCTTCCCCTTCTTTCGGGGCATCTGGATCAGCCTGCACGACTGGAATCTTCTGGCCGTAGCCTTCAACCCCGAAGCCAAGCAATTCGTCGGCTTGCGCAATTTCGAGCGCATCATGTGGGGGCGGGATATCGTTTGGTCAGCAATGGCACTCCCTCTCCTTCAAGGAAGCGCTTCGGCTGTTCTGATTGGCGTGGTTGTTCTTGAGCGCCTGCGACGCATCAGCCGGCCAACGGCCATCCTGATCGGCGTGGTGGCGCTCGTTTTCTTCATCGCTTGGGGCTTCCATCCCGCAGATGGGGGACGCTGGTATGACCGCCGCTTCTGGCCGACGGTTGGCAACACCATCCTGTTTGTTGCTCTGACCGTGCCCGGCGTGACCATCGTGGCGCTTGCCTTGGCCGCGCTTCTTAATCGCGAAAGCCGGATGATGGCGATTTTTCGCACCGTCTTCTTTCTCTCCCAAGTGCTGTCGGTCACGGTTGTGACCCTCATCTGGCAGATCATGTTCTCTCCACGACAGGGGCTTATTGCCAATGTCATGGAGCTGTTTGGCGGAACACCCATCCACTGGCTGACCGACGAGGGATTTGCCATGGCTGCCATCGCCATCACCACGGTGTGGTGGTCACTGGGCGTGGCCATGATTCTGTTTCTTGCCGGACTACAGGATATCAGTCGGGACATTTACGAGGCCGCCGCCTTAGATAATGCGCGGGGCTTACGCGCCTTCCGCCATATCACGCTGCCCAATCTCAAGCGCACGATCACGTTGGTCGTGGTGCTTCAGATCATCATGCATTTTCAGGTGTTCGGGCAGTCGCATCTGATGACCGGTGGCGGGCCGGACGGCAGCACTCAGACCCTTGTGCGCTACATCTACCAAACCGGCTTTAGGGATAGTGATCTGGGACGGGCGACCGCCATGGCGATCTTCCTGTTCATCATTATGGGAGCCTTTTCCATCGTGCAATTCATTCTGGGACGGGGAGAGAAGTGATGCTTGGACGCGGCTACTACTGGCTGGTGACAGCGCTTGCCATCCCCGCCTTTGCCTGGCTGGTTCCCATCCTCTGGATGGTGTCCCTGTCGCTGCAGCCCAACGATGTTTTGGCCCGGACCACCTCCTCGACCTTCTTCGGTCTGGTGCCGATCCCCTTCACGCTGGACAATTATACGGCCCTCTTTTCTTTCGGGCACACCCCGCTGTGGTTCCTGAACTCGGCCATTGTTGCCTTCGGCATGACGTTTGCGGTGTTGTTTGTTTCCACCACTGCAGGCTATGCGTTGGCCCGGCTAGACTTTCCTTTCAAAAAGGTCGTGATTGTCTTCTGTCTCATCGGTCTGATGGTGCCCGAGCAGGCGGTCTTCATCCCGCTTTACACCATGTTTGCCGATCTTGGCTGGCATAACAGCTATCAGGCCTTGATCCTGCCACGGGTGGCCGTGCCGATCGGTGTGTTTCTGATGATGCAGTTCTTCAAGGCGATTCCTGCCGATATAGAGGAGGCCGCGCGCCTTGATGGTGTGAGCTGGCTACAGATTTTCTGGCACATCATGTTGCCGCTCGCGCGCCCTGCGATCACCACGCTGGCGATCCTGACCTTTCTTTATGCTTGGAACGATTATCTCTGGCCGCTGGTCTCTGCCCAGAAGCGCGAGATTTTCACCATCACGCTCGGCCTCGCCAGCCTTCAATCAAACTTCGCACAATCCGAGGGGCTTGGCCGGGTCATGGCATCTGGCGTCATCGCGACCGTGCCAGTGGTTGTGCTTTTCCTCATCTTCCAGCGTTACGTGGTTCAGGCAATGACCGCAGGCGGAAGCAAAGGATAACCGGGCCTTGCGGCCCACAATCAAGACCAATGGGAGGATACACTATGAAAAGATTAATTCTGGCGGCGACGATGGCCGTAGGCGTCGTCACCCCGACCCTCGCTCAGGATGTCACGCTGGGCCGTTTCTTCGGCGCATGTGAAGATGCCGGCACCGACACAAAGGCGTCGGTTGGTGAACCCTGCATCGTGCAATCGATCATCAATGCCGCAAGCGCCGAGATCGATGGCGTCACCATAGAGACGCTGCCCACCGACTGGGGCAACTATTATGACCAGATCAAAGCCGCCTATGCCGGCGGCACCCCGCCGGATGTCCATGTGATGCACCGTCACCGGGTTGCCGAATTCGCTGGCCTTGGTGCCCTTGCAGACTTGACCGATGATCTGGCCGGTGCCGGGAACGACGTATCAGACTGGGCCGCGGCCGCCAAAGAGGGCGTGACCTATAAGGGCCGTGTCTATGGCGTACCGTTCGATTTCCATGCCAACCTGTGGCACGTCAACATGGACATCATGGAGCAAGCAGGGCTGGTTAAAGATGGCAAACCCGTCCTTCCCACTTCGGTTGACGAGCTGATGGCGCAGGCCAAGCAGGTCAAGGAGAAAACCGGCAAAGACTATCTCATCGGTGACTTCTCGCAGTTTGATACGGGCGTCCGGGTGGTCATGTCCCTGATCTGGCAGCAAGGTGGTGACCTTTATGAGGGTGATACCGCCACGGTCAACACCCCTGAAGCAAAGGCCGCTCTCAAGGTCCTGACCGATCTGTTCGACAATGGCTATGCCAAGCCCAAGCTGAACTATGCCGATAGCCAGCAGGCCTTCCTCAACGGGGAAGGAGCGATCTTCATCAACGGCACATGGGTGGTCGACTTCAACGACGCACAGGCTGCCGATCCGGATGTCGCTCTCAAAAATTACTATGCGGCCAGTTTCCCGACCCTGTTCGGCACGGATGCCTCCTGGGCAGACAGCCACATGTGGGCAATCCCCGCATCTGTGAAAAAGAATGATCCGGCGAAATATCAGGCCGCACTGAAGGTTCTGGCTTTCATCAATGATCACAATGGCGACTGGGCACGCACTGGCCATATGGCAGTTCGCAATTCAGTTCTGCAGAGCGATGCCTATGCCAAGCTGCCGCACCGGACCGAATATGCCGGCACCGCAGAGATGGCCAGAACAATGCCTCCCAACAAGCGTTACGGCGCTATCTGGGATGCGCTCAACCGCGAGTACAAAGCCATCTGGCTGACCGGCAAGGACGTCGACGAAGCCTTGTCCAATGCTCAGGCTGATGTACAGGATCTACTGGATCGCTGATCTTTCTCGCGCAAGGGCAAAGCCCTTCAAACAGTCAGACCTGTCCGGCCCAAGGGCCGGGCGGGTGCCGTCCCTAGATCCCTATTTCAGGAAAAAGACAATGGAATTGAACACCACTGGCCGTTGGCCGAAGACAGAGGCCCAAAACTGGTGGCAGCAGCAGAATTGGATCTGCGGCTTCAACTATCTGCCGTCTACTGCGGTCAATTTTCTGGACATGTGGATGGCCCAGAGCTTTGATCGCGAGACCATCGCGCGGGAGCTTCGCTGGGCAGCAGACATCGGCTTCAATTCCGCTCGTGTCAATCTGCATTATCTGGTCTGGCAGCATGATCGCGACGGGCTCATGGAGCGCCTCGACTGGTTCCTTGGCTGTGCCTCGGAGGCTGGGCTTTCTGTCATGCCGGTGCTGTTTGATGATTGCGGCTTCGGTGGGTTCGAGCCGGTCTATGGCCCGCAGCCAGACCCTGTGCCCGGCATTCACAACAGCCGAGCGGTTGCCAGTCCGGGCCGCTCTGCTGTGATGGATCGGGCTCAGTGGAGCGGATTCAGAGCCTATGTCACCGATATTCTGGGCCGCTTTTCCGATGACGCGCGCATTTTGGCGTGGGACCTTTATAACGAGCCGGGCAATGGCATGATTTTCTGCCATGACGGTGGCTTTTCGAACTATGACCCGGCCTTGGCGGAGCACAGCCGCGATCTGATGATCCAAAGCTTTGAGTGCGCCCGCGCTGTCGGAGTGACCCAGCCGCTGACAGTCGCAGCATGGCGGACACCTCCGGTGGGGGACAACAGCATCGCCTATGACAATGAGATCGACCGTCTGGCACTCGCATTATCCGACATCATCACCTTTCATGCCTATTGCGACAGCGATCATGCGCGCCGGTATATAGAACAGCTTGGCGCCTATGGCCGACCGATGTTGTCAACGGAATGGATGGCGCGCACGATCGGTAGCAAAATTGAAGACCAGCTTGAGCTTTATCAGACGAACAAGGTGGGATGTTACCAGTGGGGCTTTGTTCGTGGCCGCACCCAGACCGATCTGCCATGGCCTGCCATGCTGGAGACCTATCACGGTGGGGCTCGGGATGCTCATGAAGCACCGGCGGAATGGTTCCACGACCTGCTCCAGACGGACGGCACACCCTATGACCCCAGAGAAATCGAAATCCTTTCAGCGTTGACACGCAAGGGATGCAGAGAAAGCGCGGAGTAGAGCCATGACCGGTGTTGTGCTGAAGAATGTTGTCAAGAAATTTGGCGATGTGGAAGTCGTCCACGGCGTCAGTCTGGCCATTGAGGATGGGGAATTCTGCGTCTTTGTTGGCCCGTCCGGCTGCGGCAAGTCGACCCTGATGCGGATGGTGGCAGGGCTTGAGGTCACCACATCGGGCAGCATCCACATTGGCTCGCTGGATGTAACCAAGCTCGATCCGGCAGAGCGGGGCGTCGCCATGGTGTTTCAGACCTATGCCCTTTATCCGCATATGACGGTCGAGGAGAACATGGGCTTCGGGCTACGCATGAATGGCGTGCCAAAGGATGTGATCCGCAAGAAGGTCGCCGAAGCCAGTCGGATCCTGAAGCTTGACGCCTATATGGATCGCAAGCCCAAGGCCTTGTCGGGCGGCCAGCGCCAGCGCGTGGCCATCGGCCGGACCATCGTGCGCGGTCCGGACGTGTTTTTGTTCGACGAACCTCTGAGCAATCTTGATGCGGAGCTGCGTGTCGAGATGCGTGTCGAAATCGCGCGACTGCACAAGGAGATCGGCGCGACAATGATCTATGTAACCCATGATCAGGTCGAGGCCATGACGCTGGCGGACAAGATTGTGGTTCTGCGCGATGGGAATATCGAACAGGTTGGCAAGCCGCTGGAGCTTTACGAGGATCCGGACAACCGCTTCGTGGCGGGCTTTATCGGCTCGCCCTCGATGAACTTTCTGGGCGCGCGAGTGCAGGATAACGAAGTGTTCGTCACCTCTTTGGCGGCCAGCCTGTCACCCTCTGTTGCCTTGCCCGCGAGGGGAACAGAAATCGAAGTCGGCATCCGTCCTGAACATCTGTCGATCGATCCGGATGGCAATCAATTCCGGATCGATTTCATCGAGTGTTTAGGGGGAATGTCCTATCTGCATTTGACGTCCGACAACGGTGAGCGCGTTGTGGTCGCCGAAATTGGGATCTGCCAATTCCAAGAACAAGCGGCCGTCGGTCTTGCTTTCGATCTGGGCGACGTCCGATTGTTCGAGCGGAAAAGTGGCAAACGCCTACGATGAGCCTTAAAGCCATCTTTCAGTTGCCAAGGAAAAGCGAAAAGCAGAGGCAGAGGTCCAGACCCTCTACCTGTTGCATCAGCCACTGTTTCCAAAAAACTGAAATGCAGCATGAACCTCGCCTGTATGGTTGACGCCCCCGATGTGAAGTCCTATTTCCACCCGTGAGGACGACCTCACCGATCTGGTTTTCATTCGGGACGGCCCGGCATAGAGGAAACAACCATGGCTTGGGTTTGTCTTTTTATTGCCGGCGTCTTGGAGACTGTTTGGGCTTTTTACATGAAGCAGTCCGACGGTTTTTCCCGCACCCTCCCGACCGCCATCACACTCATAACAATGACCGCCAGTTTCGGGCTGTTGTCTGTGGCGATGAAAACCCTCCCCCTCGGCACAGCCTATATGATTTGGACGGGCATCGGAGCGGTCGGCGCGTTTGTCGTCGGTATCGTCGTTCTGGAAGAAACCGTCACCCCTGCACGGGTTATTGCGGCGCTTCTTATCGTCAGCGGCATCATCATCATGAAACTGGCTAGCCCTGACTGAAGAACGATAAGATCACGGGGATGAGGCAGGGCGTATTTGCCCGTCTGCGATCAAGGCCTTTTGGGCAATTTTCCAGCCTGCAATGTGGTGTGCCTTGAGAATTTCTCTCAGCAAGGCCCCTTCCCGACGCTCTAGCGCGTCGAGGATCTGGGCATGTTCCTGCACGGCTCTTTTCCATCGAACCAGATCACGATTGCCTGCGAACCTGAAGCGCTTGATACGGGCACTTTCCGCGGCATAGATCCGCGACAAAGCCGTGTTTTTTGCTGCGTCTATGATCTTCTGGTGGATTTCCTGATTGATGTGGAAATATTCCATAAGCTCACGCTTTTCGAACGCTTCTATCATTTTTGCATTCAATTCAGCGATTTCCTCGATCTCTTCGGCCGAGGCACGCGTTGCAGCCTGTTCAGCGCCAATACTTTCAAGACCGATCAGGATTTCAAGGGCATCACGGACATCCTCTGTGCACAATTGAATGACGGTGGCGCCCGCATTGGGCCGAATGGAGACGAGCCCCTCACTCTCCAGAATTTTGAACGCTTCCCGCAAGGGCGTGCGGGATATGCCGAACTTTTCGGTCAAAACTCTTTCACTTATGCGCTCTCCCGGCGGTGTCTGGCCGCTCACAATAAGATCGCGAAGCAGATTGGCCATCAAGATCGATCTTTGCCCACGGGGCCAGTTTGCGATGACGTCAGGGGTTGGGGTGAGGTCGTTTAAATCCATAGGCTCCACTCGAATTGCATGCAGTCACACTAAAATAAGCGACTTTTTTCCGCAAGCCAATTGACAATCGCTATATTGCATGCAATTTTTTATGAAAGAACACGTTTTAGAGCGATCAGCTCCAAATTTTTCCAACATTGCGTGCAAATCGCACTTTATCACCGGAATACGTGTGCCAAAAGTGAAGTCTGAGGAACGCCGATGAATTACCATTCCTATTTCAAAGCCGACAGCAAGATAGTCGAAGCTTGTATCATTGGGACCGGCGGTTTCGGTCGAAGCCTGTTGGCTCAGGGGCTTCGGGTCCCACTTCTTGAAGTTCGCATCGGTGTGGACGTTACAGCTCAAAATGTCGTGGAAGCCATGATCGATGCAGGCGTGGATGAAGCCCAGATAGCTGTTTGCCATACAGCGCAAAGCGCGAAAGAGGCCTTTGAAAAAGGCGCCTTTATTGCCACAGATGACTTGGCCCATGTTGTCGACCTGCCCTTCTCGATTGCAGTGGAGGCAACAGGTCACCCGGTTCATGGTGCCCGTCATGCAGATCTGGCCATCAGAGCAGGCAAGCATGTGGCAATGGTTTCAAAAGAGGTGGATAGCGTTGTCGGAGCAGAACTTTCTGCGCGCGCCAAGGAAGCCGGGCTTGTGTTCACTCCAGTAGATGGCGATCAGCCAAGTTTGCTGATCGGGCTTATCACCTGGGCGCAACTGCTTGGTCTGGAAATCATTGCTGCCGGCAAGGCGAGCGAGTATGACTTTGTTTATGACCGAGCAAGCGGCACAATCGCGTGCAATGGTTCAACCTATGAAACGCCGCAATTCGCGCCCGTTGCGCGAATGGGGGATTCAGATATTCCGGCACTTGTGGAGTCTCGGGCAAAAGCGGCCAGCGCACTCCCTCAGAGGGCCGTTCCCGATCTGTGTGAGATGAGCATCGTTGCCAATGCCTGTGCAATGGATATTGATCGATCTGATTTCCATTGCCCGATTGCCCGCATCGACGAAGTGCCTTCAATTTTGTGCGGTGTTGAAGACGGAGGGATTCTGAGCAAAACAGGCGTTCTGGATGTCTTCCACTGCTTGCGAGAACCTGGAGAGATCAGTTTCGCAGGCGGCGTTTTCGTGATCGTCCGCTGCGAACATGCCGATACGTGGAGCATGTTGGCAGATAAGGGACATATCATTAGCCGCAACGCGCGCACAGCCATGCTGTTCCTGCCGCGCCATCTTCTCGGATTGGAGGCTGCGACATCCCTGTTGGAAGCGGGCCTGCTTGATCGGTCAAGCGGCGCAATGGAGCCCAAGCATTGCTTTGATCTTGTTGCCTTTGCTGATATCGATCTGGCAGAGGGGACATGCCTTGAAATGGGTGGTCATCACCATTCCATCAACGGCGTGTCTGCCCGACTGGTTCCCGCAGGTGCCTTGTCGGGCAACAGCCCCGCTCCATTTTACCTTGCCTCCAATCAACGATTGGCGCGTGCGGTAAAAGCAGGAGGCTACATCGTAATGGATGATTTAGAACCCTTCGACCCCACCCCACTTACCGAGATTCGCCAGGATCAGGACATTCGCTTCCATTCGCAAGGGCGGTCGTCCTGAGCTTAAATAACCTTGCATTCAATGACTTCAAAGTTCTAGGGAGGAACATGATCATGAAAAACCTTATGCGTAGCGCAGCATTCAGCTGTGCCTTGATTGGCCTTGCAGCAACAGCTCCGGCCATGGCCGGCGATGCGGCAAAGAGCTTTTCGCCAAAAGAGATTACGGCTTTCGTTGCAGCGGGCGCCGGTGGCGGCACTGACAACTTTGCCCGTCAGGTGCAGCCGAAATTGAAGGACATCTTTGACACCAACGTCATTGTGGTCAATCTGCCGGCAGCGTCCGGCGTCATGGCGCATCAGCGCACCGCGACCGGAAAAGCCAATGGTGAGGCCATTGATTTTGCGTCTTCCACCATCATCACCTCTCTTGCTGCAGGTCAGAATCCGATCGGCCTTGACATGCTGACACCGGTCGCCCGGATGCAGTCGGATGTGTTGACCCTCATGGTCAACCCCAAAAAATATGACTCGCTCGAAGCCTTTATGACATATGCCAAGGAAAACCCCGGCGAAGTCATCATTGGTGGAACGCATGCGGCAAGCCCGGATGGTATGGCGTTCCTCGCCTTCAAAGACGCCAGTGGTCTTGATATGCAGTTCATTCCTTACGATGAGGAAGGCAGCGTCGCAGCCAACGTGATGAGCGGCAATATTGATGGCCTGTTTAATGAGATCAGTGCTTCGCTCGGCTACATCGAAAGCGGCCACATGAAACCCGTCATGGTTCTGGCAGACGAACGACTGGCTGACTTCCCCGATGTTCCAACGACAGTTGAAAACGGCTGGGACATTACCTTCGGCAATGAGCGCGGTGTGTTTATCAACGCCAAAACTGACCCCGCAATCATCAAAGCTTATGAAAATGCACTGCGGGAAATCTACGATTCCGAGGCCTATCAGACCTATGAGGAAAAAGTGCAGTTGCACTATCGTGAAGGATGGCTAGGCAGCAAGGACTATCGCGCCGCTCTGGAAAAAAATCTTGAGCAATTCACGCGTTTGCTTGCTGAAAGCAAACAATAACAGCCCGTCAACAAGGCGGTGGAGGCAATCGAATGCGCCTCCATCGCCCTGCGGTCGAGCCTCAATTCTCCCGGGCCGACATGTGCAGGGCCACAGTCGGTCCGGGGGTACTAAACGACGGAGGAGCTTGGCATGATGAGAACGCTTAAAGCGCGCATGGTTTTGTTTTGTTTGATCGTTCTGGTGACAAGCCTCATGCTGCTTGTGCCAACAATGCAATTACCCAGCGGCAACGAAGTCACAACACGCATCGGCCCGCGCTTCTGGCCCTTCTGGATTCTCGCGCTTCTAGCAGCAGGTGCTGCGGTTCAGCTTGTTCTGTCACTCTTCAGCAATGCTTATGAAGAGCGGCCGAGCAAAAAAGAGCAAACGTCGAGCGACAAGCTGACCTGGTTGCAGGCCAATACTCATATCGTCGTCTTTGTGGCAACCATGATCTACCTCTATGCGATGACGCATTTTGGTTACCTGATAACCACACCGATTTTCGCATGTGTTGTGAGTTTTGCGCTCGGCGAGCGCAACATAAAACGATTGGCCCTGACGACGTTGGTCGCGGCGCTTATTGTTGCGGTTGTATTCGACTTTCTTCTTGAAATTCCGCTTCCTTGATTGAAGCGACCCGCTAAAGGCGTCCTTTTGAGCGCCTTTGGGAAAGGTAGTATCTGATGTTACAGGATCTTGTCGGGGGGTTCCTCGTCGTTATTCAGCCAGTCAACTTGCTCATTCTAATGACAGCCGTTTTCATCGGCTTCATTGGTGGTGCACTTCCTGGCATCAGCGGTGTCATTCTGGTTGTCATCCTCTTGCCTGTGACCTACGGCATGGATTCCACTGGCGCTTTCATGCTGTTAACAGCGATCTATGCGTCCAGTGTCTTTTCTGGCCTGATAACGTCCATTCTCTACCGGGCACCGGGCACGCCGGAAGCTGTTATGACAGCCATTGACGGCTATCCCATGACCCAAAAGGGCGAGGCTGGCAAGGCGCTTGGGATTGGCATTCTCAGCTCCGCATTCGGCGGGGTTGTCGGAACGATTGTTCTGATTTTTGCAACGCCGATCCTTGCCGGAGTTGCCCTTCAGTTTTCTTCACCCGAATTCTTTGCGCTCGCGGTTCTTGGATTGTCGGTTGTTGCCTCACTTGGAGGCAATCTGCTGCTCGGTATTATGGGCGTACTGCTGGGGCTGTTCGTGTCCACCATTGGCATCGACCCTCTGACCGGAACCATACGCTATACCTTCGGCAATCTTCATTTGATGGGCGGGATCAACCTCATTCCGGTCATCATCGGCTTGTTCGCGATCTCGGAAGTTCTGAAACGGTGTCAGGAGCGACAGGTTCATTTGCCTGCAAAGAAAATCTCCATCACCATTTTTGACCGTGGCGTGATGCGTGAAATTCGAAGCACATTGGCCCGTTCGTCTATTCTTGGTGTCTTGATCGGCATTCTTCCCGGGATTGGCGCAAGCACCGCTGCAATGGTCAGCTACGGTGAAGCCGTGCGTTGGTCCAAGGATCCCAGCCGGTTCGGAAAAGGCGCTGCAGAAGGGGTTGCCGCCCCGGAAGCAGCCAACAACGCCGCCGCCATGGGGGCTTTGGTTCCGCTGTTCGCGCTTGGTATCCCCGGCAGTGGGGTAACCGCGATTATTCTGGGGGCATTCATCATTCACGGGCTCCAGCCCGGCCCCTTGTTCATGAGCGGCAACACGGATCTGATCTATGCAGTCTTTGTCGGTCTGCTCATCGTCAACCTGATGATCCTGGTCATCTCCAAGCCCTTTATCGCCATTCTCTCGAAACTTTTGGACATTCCCTATTCTGCCCTTGGGCCGATCATCGTCATTTGCTGTATCGTTGGCACCTACTCCGTCCAGAACGCGATTACCGATGTTTGGTTGATGCTTGGCTTCGGGGTTGTCGGTTTCCTGCTCGAAAAGATCAATTTTCCATTGGTCTCGGTCATTCTCGGGGTCGTCCTTGGCCCTATCGCAGAGAGTGAACTGCGCCGGTCCCTTGGTATGTCCCATGGCGATCCGAGCATTTTCATCGAACGACCGATCAGCGCGACTTTGCTTGTCATCGCGGTCGGACTTGTGGCGTTTTCCATCATTCGACCGATTATCGCACGGCGTCGCGCACACCTTGAGGAAAATACGAACAGTGGTGCAGCTTAAATGAGCTGCACCCTCAGGCTCAGGCGCTTTCGCGGGGGACCAGTTCCGACTTCAGATCAAGAACCCGCGGAATGCCTTCCTTTCTCTTGATCGCATCAAGAGCATATTGCGCCGTTTTCTCGCCGATCAAACCGCGCGGGGTTCGCGTGGTGGTCAAGCGGGGCGTGATCTGCCGCCCAAGAGGAATGTCGTTGAACCCGGCAATTGCCAACTGATCGGGAACGGAAATCCCGAGCCGAGCACACAGCAGGAGAGCAGAAATCGCCAGATCATCGTTGCTGAAATAGATGCAATCGAGGCCGTCTTTGGCGTTCACCATGCTTTGAAAGACATCTTGCGTGAGGACACCTTCCGGCTCATCGATATTGAACAGCGAAGGCTCGATGAAGCCATTTGCTTGAAGCGTATCCCTGAAGCCGACGAAACGCTTGTAGGCCCTCGTGTCCATGTTGAGCTGATTGCCGCAAAAGGCAAAACGCTTGTACCCGCGCCCGATGAGATATCGGGCCATATCGGCACCAGCCAGAAAGTGATCGAATCCGACAGCAAGATCGATAGGGTCTTCAGTCAGATCCATCATTTCCACCACAGGAAACCCTGCATTCTTCAATTGCAGTTTCGACTGCTCCGTGTGATCGACGCCCGACAGGATGAACGCAGCCGGAGACCAGGCCATCAACGCGGCAATGGCCTTTTCTTCCTGATCAAGGGAATAGTCGGTGTTGAAAAGCATCATCTGAAAACCCGCTTCCAGCAGCAGCGGCTGGGCATGGGCAACAATGTCCGCAAAGACACTGTTCGATATCGAGGGAATGATCATCGGAATGATCAATGAGGACTTGGCGGATAGCATGGAGGCCATCTGATTGGGCACATAGCCCATCTCGGCGGCAACCTTGCGCACTCTCTCGCGGGTTTCCGCCGCAACGTCAGAATGCTCTCTCAAGGCTCTGGATGCGGTCATCTTGCTGACAGCGGCAGCTTTGGCCACATCCAGTAATGTCACTCTCGGCATGATCGACCTGTGTCCTTGCTGGCGAAAACCCTCTGGTTTTCTAGTGATTGCGTCACTCGATGCCCTGTGTGCACCCGCATTTGATCTTGACAGAGTAGCGTCTTCGATCCAATATTCTGTTATCGGTAACGGTATCGATATCGGTACCGATACCAACTTGATTACATTACAAACACTCTTCGGAGTTGGCAAGGCAATTTGCCAAATACTGGAATTGCTGGAGGAAGGAATACCAAGATGAAGGTAGCAGCAATCGGTCTCGGTTCCATGGGCTACGGCATGGCACAAAGCCTGATACGGGCGGGGCATGACACTTACGGATATGATATCGTGCCTGAGCGGATGCAAAGCCTTGTCGATGAGGGCGGAAAGTCTGCAGAGCTCGCCGATATCGCCCCCGACCTTGACGCGGCCGTACTGATTGTTCTCAACGCAGCACAGACCGAGGCAGTCCTCGTCGGCGACGAGGGCATTCTTTCCAAACTCAAGAAAGGCGCAGTCGTTATGTCCTGCGCGACCGTTGCGCCGGATTTCGCGCGCTCAATGGAAGCGAAATGTGCTGAGGTCGGTGTCCATTACGTGGACGCACCGATTTCAGGAGGCGCGATCAAAGCGGCACAAGGCCAGCTCTCCATCCTGTCGTCAGCGACCCCGGCTGCCTATGCCGCTGCAGAAGCGCTACTCGATGCCACTGCAGAAACGGTTTTCCGGTTGGGAGACAGCGCAGGCGCAGGCTCCGCAATGAAAGCAGTCAACCAGATGCTGGCGGGGATTCACATCGCAGCAATGGGCGAAGCCATCACCTTCGGCATGACGCAAGGGGTTGATCCGGCAAGTTTTGTCGAGGTCATTTCCAAATGCGCAGGCACCAGCTGGATGCTCGAGAACCGCGCGCCTCATATTGTTGCTGGCGATTATACCCCCCACTCCGCAATCAACATCTGGCTGAAGGATCTGGGCATTGTCCTCGACATTGCCAAGGGTGCCAAATTCGGCGCTCCGATCACCGCGGCAGCTCTGCAACAATATCTTGCGGCAGCGGGCACAGGCCTCGGCATGGAAGACGACGCGGCCGTTGCCAAGGTCTACGCCCGCAATGCAGGCATCACCCTGCCCGGCATGGACTGATCTGCAAGGCCGACCACTACACGAAATTGGGCGAACAGTCCGCGTTTGTTGATCGACCCTAGATCAGCTTTCCCAAAGACGGCTCGCCCACACTCAATCAAAGCCATTATGCCCAGGAGGATATGCCAATGGGAACCTTGCTTGGCTGCATAGCCGATGATTTTACAGGAGCAACAGATCTGGCCGGTCTGTTGGCACGCTCTGGGGTGAAAGTATCCCTGCGGATGGGCGTGCCATCGGAAGAGCCAACGGACGCGACGACATTCGAAGTCATCGCCTTGAAATGCAGAACTGCACCGTTTGATGAAGCCCTGCCGGAAGTACGCGCAGCCTACGACTGGCTGAAACGGGCTGGTGCAACGCACTTCTTCTGGAAATACTGCTCGACTTTTGATTCCACAGCTAAGGGCAACATCGGCCCGATTGCCGAAGCCCTGATGGAAGAAATCGGCACCGATCAGACGATCTATTGCCCGGCATTCCCCGAGAACGGCCGCTCGATCTTCATGGGCAACCTGTTTGTCGGTGAACAGCCCATTGCCGAGAGTCCGATGAAGGACCATCCCCTCACTCCCATGCGCGACAGCAACCTGATGCGTTTGCTTGAGCCGCAAGTAACCAAACCGGTCGGGCTTGCCAATCGGCTCTGTGTTGCCAAGGGCCCCGAGGCGATCAAGGCACGGCTTGAAGAACTGCGCAAAGACGGCGTTGCCCATGTGGTGATTGATGCTGTGGCCAATGAGGATCTCTACCTCATCGCCGAAGCCTGTCAAGACATGCCCCTTCTGACTGGCGGCAGCGCCATCGCGATGCCTCTGCCAGATTTGTATTTGCAACAGGGTGTACTGTCTGCGGATGAAGCAAAGACGCAAGTGCCCGACTTGGCAAAAACAGCGATTGTCCTGTCCGGCTCCTGCTCCGCCAAGACCCGCGCGCAGGTCGCCGCTTACAGCGAAGCAGCCCCGAGCTATCGGCTCGATCCGCTGGATCTGGACGAAAACGGTCCGGAAAAGGCTTTGGAATGGCTTGCGGCGCAGGATCTGGCAAAAGCTCCGCTGATTTATGCTTCAGCAGAACCGGATCAGGTCAGGATCGCTCAGGAAAAACTCGGCACGATGCAAGCAGGCGCAATCGTCGAAGACGCCTTGGCAAAACTCGCCGTCGCTGCACGCGATCAGGGAGCGGAACGCTTCATCGTTGCCGGCGGCGAGACATCGGGCGCCGTAACCAAAGCCCTTGACGTCACCACTCTGGATGTGAGCGCCGAGATCTCCCCCGGTGTGCCCTGGTCCTTCTGCAACACGGGCGGCAAGACAATCGCACTGACGCTAAAGTCAGGCAACTTCGGTGACGTTCGCTTCTTTGACGATGCACTCCGCAAGCTAGAGGAGATCGAAGGTCAATGAGCGAAGAAGCACAATTGCGCGAGCTGATGTGCCTGCTGGCCAAGTCGATGTTTGATCGCGGTCTGACCGGCGGCTCAACCGGCAACATCTCCGCACGTACGTCCGATGGCGGCCTTCTGGTTTCGCCATCCGGTTCTTGCTTTGGCCGACTGGATCCGGCCAGACTGAGCCGGTTTGATGCCAAAGGGATGCTGGTCAGCGGTGACAAGCCGACCAAGGAAATGCCTCTGCATTCCGCCTTCTATGACACACGCTCAACCGCCGGTGCCGTGGTGCATTTGCACTCTTGCCATTCGGTCGCTCTTTCCATGATGCCGGAAGCCGACGAAGATGACTTCCTGCCCCATCTCACACCCTACGCCATCATGAAACTCGGCAAGGTCAAGCTTCTGCCGTTCTTCATGCCAGGGGACGCCGCAATCGGTGATGCGGTCAAGGGATTGGCAGGCAAACGCTCTGCCGTGATGCTTGCAAATCATGGTCCGGTTGTCGCGGCAAAGGACGTTGAAGCCGCGTGCAATGCAATCGAGGAGTTGGAGGATACCGCCCGGCTCGCAATATTGACCAGAGGCCATAGCCCAAGAGGCCTGAGCGAGACGCAGGTGCAGAATCTGGTTACCAAATTCAATGTGGAGTGGGAGTGATGACACAATTTTCTGCCAACCTCGGCTTTCTCTGGAGCGACCTATCGTTGCCTGACGCCATTCGCGCTGCGAAAGCTGCCGGTTTTGATGCCGTCGAGTGTCACTGGCCCTTTGAGGTGCCTGCTGAAGACGTAAAAGCCGCCCTAGATGAAACGGGCCTCATCATGCTTGGCCTCAACACGATCAGAGGCGATGTGGCCTCGGGCGACAATGGCACGGCGGCCATCCCGGGACGGGAACAGGAAGCCCGTGCGGCCATTGATCAGGCGCTTGACTACGCCGCCCGCATTGGCACGCCAAATGTCCATGTCATGGCAGGTTTTGCAGGAGGCCCGAAGGCGCACGCGACCTTCATCTCCAATTTGACATATGCCTGCGAGCAAGCCTTGAAACACGGCATCACGATCTTGATCGAGCCCCTCAATCACTATGATGCGCCGAACTATTTTCTGGCCACATCAGAGCAGGCAAAAGCGATCATCCTTGAGGTCGGCGCGCCCAATCTCAAGCTGATGTTCGACTGCTATCATCTGCAGATCATGGAAGGGGATCTTGTCAGGAGACTGGAAAAGATGCTGCCTTTGACCGGGCATATTCAGTTCGCGTCTGTTCCGGATCGGGGGACACCAGATCATGGGGAAGTGAATTACAATTTCATTTTCGAGATGACAGAGAAACTGGGTTGGACTGCGCCGCTTGGTGCTGAATACAAGCCCGGCAACACCCCAACGGACCAGACCTTGGGCTGGCTCAAAAAGTAATCCCGCAAAGGTACCGACAAAAGAAAAGCCTTGCCGATCAGATGATCGGCAAGGCTTTTCTCGTTTCTTGGCTATGTTAGCCACGCAACATCAGTCGCGCGGCAGAATGCGCCGAAGTGTCTGCAGGTTCTTGCCGCAGACCGACAGCCCGTCGCCGCCATAGTTTTCCAGAAGGATCGGGCTCGAAAAGCCCTCGGCCAATGCCATCCGGATGGCTTCGCGATAATTGATCACACCGAACTCGAGGGGAACCGGCGCCGTTGCAAAGGTTCCATTCTCGGGATCCTCATCGCGGATGTAGTTCTTTACATGCCAGTATTTCATGAAAGGAGCGACCTTGGCGAGCATGACGTCCCATTTCTCCATGGGACGATGTAGCCGCACAAGGTTGCCAATATCGGCACAGATACCCACATTATCGCGATCCACATCGGTGACGAAGCGAACAGCGCTGTCCGGCGTGCCGATATAGGTGTCTTCATACATCTCCATCGCGATGTCGATGCCGACTTCCTTTGCATGGTCGGCCAACTCACGGATCCGGTTCACGGCAAGCTGCCATGTCTCCGGATCATCGGGATTGCTGTAGCCTTCGGCGAGCCAGAACCACAGCATCTTTTGCTGAGCTGGCAAGATGGGACCAAAGAGCCCAAAGGCCACTTCCTTAGCGCCCAGGTCGGCAGCCGTGTCGAGGAAACGGTGGCAATAGGCCAGCATCTCATCCCCCACATCCTTGTCGATCACGCATTTACGCGATGTCGACATTGCCGGAATGGTCAACCCGGCTTCCTTGACGACAGCCTTGAAGTCTTCAAGGCGTGATGTCTCAAGATCAGCAACCCGCATCCAGCTATCAGTCGGATCAAGCTCGGTGAATCCTTCGTCGGCAATCAGGGCCAACGTTTCAGCCCACGCCTCGGCTGGCGCATCCTGAACGAGAGTGCCATCAGGCAACACCGGAGAAAAGGGGATCATCGCACAGGCAATCGGCCAATTATCGCGCGTCCATCTGTACTTGCTCATAATATTCGCTTCCTTTAGTGGAATCTGGTCAAAGGGTGGGTCGCAGGCCAGTCAAGACCTGCGCTCCAAGCGTCTTCAGGGTTAGGCGTAGGCTTTCTTGTAAGCGGTGATGAGATCATCAAAATGCGCGTCAGGCTTGAAGCCCAGGGCTTCAGCTTCCGGCGTCGTGATGGACCCCGGCCATGTGGCAACAATGGCTTCGATCTTGGCATCCGGCTGGTCCTTGACCAACGCAGCCACATCATCTCCTGCAATGGCGCGCAGCCCGCCGATCATTTCCTCAACACTGACACTGAGGCCAGGCAAGGTGATGGCGCCGCGATCCCCAAGCACGTCCTGCTTCAGAGAAATCGCATGAACAACCGACCCTACCGCCATATCAGGCGATCCGAGGTGAAGACGGATGGAGCGCGATACTGGCAAAATCGCTTCTTGCCCTGCCAGAGGCTCGCGAATGATGCCACTTGCAAAACTGGAAGCCGCGCTGTTCGGTTTACCGGGGCGAACGGCGATGGTCGGGAAACGGATTGTTCTGCCGCGTACGAACCCTTTTCGGCTGGCATCGCGCACAAGATATTCACCCACGACCTTCTCCATCCCGTAGGAAGAGAGCGGCATCGGCGTGCATGACTCGTCAATTCCCGCATTGCCTTCGCAGCTGAAGACGGCAATCGATGACGTGAAGACCAGAACCGGGGGCTTGGGCTGTGCCCGGCAGCAGTCGATGAGGGAACGCAATGCGTCGACATTGACCTTCATACCCAGATCAAAGTCAGCTTCGGCAGCCGAACTGACGACAGCGGCCAGATGCAGGATGATATCAGGTGCGATGTCCTTGATCTTGGCCACCATGGCCGGATCCGTGAGGTCACCAGCCAGCGCTTCGACCGCGTCGAACTCATCGGCCAAACCCTGCACTGCATCGCCAAAAAGATCGCAGGCATAGACGGTGGTGACGGGAGCTTCCACACCATCCACAGTGATTGTCCCAAGCTCGATTAGCTTTCGCACAACGCGCTGACCAACAAATCCCCCTGCCCCAGTGACAAGAATTTTCATTTTAATTTCTCCATAAATCGAGAGTTTTCTCACATGCCTATTCACGGCCGCGGTCTTGCGGCATGAAGCGAGGCAGAATTGAACTACAGACAGACAAAGCCAGACGGTTTGTTAAGCAAAGGCCGCTCTCGTGAAAGCCGTTCGGTGATGATCAGTCGTTTTGCCTTGAACAGTGGGCGTCACTTGCATCGGTTCGCCCGGATGCTCTTGGCGTGGATTTCGATGTTGGCCAGTTGCGGCCAACATCTGATTTTGAGCCCTGCCCTAGAGCAGGATGGTTACAATTTCAGGCCAGATCAGAAGAACGGAGATCGCCACAAGCTGCACACCGATGAAGGGTAAGAACCCTTTGAAGATATCGGTCAGGGAGATGTGTTCAGGCGCAACCGACTTGAGATAGAAGGCCGCCGTCCCGAAGGGTGGTGAGAGGAAACTCACCTGCATGTTCATACAGAACAGAACCCCGAACCAGATCGACACCTGCGAAGGATTGAGCTGACCAATGAACCCGATCTCTTCAACAGGGATGCGCTGCACGATCGGCAGGAAGACGGGGATGATCAGCAGAACGATCCCGACCCAATCCATGAACGCACCCATAAACAGCAGGATGAGCATCATCGTCAGAAGGATCACCATCGTGGGCATTTCGGAGCCGACGATCAGGTCTGCAATGTAGCGAGGGCCACCTGACAAGGTATAGGCCCCTGCAAGAGCAGCAGCACCGATCGTCACCCACAGGATCGTGCCTGTCGATTTCATGGTTCGCATCATCGAATCCCACAGAAGACCGACGGATGCCTCCCCGCGGATCAATGCAAACACGAAGACTGCAAAGGCACCCATTCCAGCCGCTTCGGTAATACCGGTAATACCACCGTAAATGGATCCAAGCACAACACTGATGACGGCGAAGGGTGGCACCAGTCCTTTGCCGTGTTTCCAGCCCCTTGCAGACCTTTCACGACCGAAGACAAACAACACCAGCACAACACCCAGAATAACCAGACCGGCAAGCCAGGGAACATGCCAAGCCATGCCCAGTGGAATGGGGTCAACATTTTCACCGAAATTGGCATTCTGCCCCGTGACCGTGAAGAACAGTGCACGCAAAAACAGCAAGCCGCAGACACCTGACATCAGCATCGACAGGAAGGCCGCGAACATGCTCAATTTTTCAAGCCCGGTGGGATCACCCGGCTTGCGTTCCGGCAAGGGAGCGTCTTCAGGGTAAAGCTGGGTTCTGATGATGATATAAAGAATGATCATCGAGGCAAGCATGAAACCGGGCAGGAATGCAGCTGTGAAAAGAGCCTTGATCGAGGTTTCCGTGATGAGCCCGTACATGATCAGCACGATCGACGGAGGGATCATGGTTCCCAGCGTTCCCGAGGCACAGATCGTCCCAACCGCAAGAGATTGATTGTAGCCAAGGCGTAGCATTTGCGGCAGAGCGATGAGGCCCAGAAGGACCACCTCCCCGCCAACAATCCCCGACATGGCCGCCATGATCACAGCCATCAGGGACGTCACGATGGCAACACCGCCGCGCACGCTGGAGAGCCAATAATCAAGCGCCTTGTACATCTCCTTTGCAATGCCGGAGCGCTCCAGCAAAGCGGCCATGAAGATGAACAACGGAACGGAAATCATGACATAGTCTGTCAGAAGCCCGAAAACCTTCTGCGTGAGAATATACAGAGGCCCCGTACCGGGTCGCCCGGTGAGAATTCCGTCGCCAAAGGTGAGCGGATTGAGCAGCAATGAGGGCTCGAACTTCATGATCATGACCAGAACGGCCAAGAAGAATGAGGCAAAAGCCAGAGGTACGCCGATGGCAAGCAACAGGCACATACCTATGACAAGGATCAATGAGATAGTTCCGACGTCCATTATTGAACTCCAACATTGCGTTTGAGGGCATCAATTTCTTCTTGATCGACTTGTTCTGCGGCGCTGTGGAGGACTTTGACTTCATTCCAGTCGGAGAAGATGTTGATCACTGACTGAAGCGCGATCAGGGTGATCACGATCAGAATTGCAGGCAGCACAGTGGCCGGAAGCGGGGGGTCGAAGGCGGTGCCATACATTTCCCACTTGTAGAACTTGTTCACGAAAACCTGGATGTAGCTGCCGTAGACAAGGAAGAATGCGGGAATACAGACAATGATGACGGCAATAACATCCAGAATCCGCTGAGTTCTGCGAGACAGCATGTCATAGAGCAGGAAGATGCGGATGTGGCAGCGCTGCTGCATGGCATAAAGGCCGGAGAACAGAAAGACGAAACAGGCCAGCCATTGCGTCATCTCGTTGGCCCACAGCGTCGGCGCTTCGAAAACGTACCGAAGGAAGACCTCATAGAGCATGATGCAGCTCATCGCGATTATCAAAATCATGGTAATGCGCGAAATGAAAAGCGTCGGGCGGTCTATCTGGCGCCAGTGCTTGAACTCGTTGTGCGCGATCCTGACGGTCAGGCTTCCCCAGACGAAAAGAACCGGTATAAGCACCATCGCAAGCCAGTCGATGGCGTCCGCATAGCCTCCAAACAATCCGGGCAATCCGGGGGAGACGTCTTTTCTCTCGTGAAGTTGTCTCAGAATTTCAACGAGGCTTTGGTTATCGGGCGGATAGAGGTCGAGGATGAATGCTGGCATATGCCAGATGACCCAACCCGCACAAATCAAGAATGCGGAAGGGATAATCCATTCCCGCAGTTCTCCAGTTGACTCTCGCATAACCTTTCCTCCCTATGCGACTTCACTAAAAAATGGAACTGTGATTGGACCCAGACACATAATGGACACGGCGCAGAGCCGGTAGGTGGCTCATGCCGCAGACAAAATCAGACCATTATGGATATTTGCTAATCGGCAGAACCGATCTAGAGCACCCCAAAACCAATTGGGTTCAAGAGCCTCCTCCCAGATATTCAATCAGCTCGGAAAGCAGCTTCGCCAGAGGAAATTCTTTGCGATTGCGGCATGACGTCTTTGGAACTTGGTTGCAACCAATAGCCCTTGTGCGCAACCAGGTTCCACTTGAGAAAGAATCCTCCAACCCCTTCAAAAGCCAATCAGCACATGTCAATAACGACAAAGTTGCCTTCTTCCATTGGTTTAGACGGTAACTTCTAAATTTGGAGATCGCAATAAAAAACATTGAGATTTTCAAAAAATTATGGAATTATGGATTTACACGAGAAAAGGCGGAATGTTTGTGATTACAGAAAAAATAGACATTATAGATATTTACGAAAGCCTTCGTGACCGATTGGTAAGCGCCGAGTTTTCGCCGCAACAGCGAATACGAGCTGAAGACTTGCGTCTGGAGTACGGGGTCTCTGCTTCGACCATCCGCGAAATCCTGTTTCGGCTTTCAACTCAGGGCCTGATCGATTTTCAGGAACAGCGGGGGTTCAGGAAACCCGAACAGATCGCCGAACTGCAGAATGAGCTGACGCATTTTCGTATTTTACTGGAGTGCGAGGGAGCCGTTCTGTCCGTCAGAAACGGCGGCATAGCCTGGGAGGCGAAGCTGTCTGCCGCTCACTATGCGTTGAGCCACATAGAGAAGCGGGCAAAGGATCATCAGCCTTCGCCAGAGCTCTTGTTTCTATGGGTTCGCGCCGAATTGGATTTCCACCAGACACTGATTGATGCCTGCAGGAACGAAGTGCTGAAACAAACGCACGAAACGGTTTTCTTCCGCCATCGTCAGCAGCTGAACACGCAAGATCGCGACTTCCACAAGGTGTCGCAGAACATCCATCATCATAAGAAAATTGTTGATGCTGCCCTTGAGAAAGACGAGGAGCTCGTCAAGCAACATATCAAGGAGCATTTGGTGCAAAACCTTGCGAAAATTGAAATTCAACATGATGCCATAGAGAGGTAACCGACTGAATAATCGGAATTTTCCACACTTAGGCTGACTGTTTGAAGAAGGGTCTGAAGGGCATATTTGATGCCAGCATCAACGATCGGGACGGAGGAGTTTCGGTTGTCCTTCAGACAAAATGTGACCCGTAAAAGGGGTCGAGGAGGAGTCTGGATCGGACTGGTCCGGACACCTAGATGTTTCAACATTTGAAAGGAAACTCTGGTGAAAATTAAAAACAAGTTGGCCGTCACAACGGCTCTCGCTCTCGGGATGCTGACAACTGCTGCCGCTGCGGGGGATGTGACCCTTCGTATTCAGTCACATATGGCACCAGAATCGACGCAAGGTAAGCTTCTCGCCAATTTCGTCGATGATATCGAAACCATGTCTGAAGGTTCGATCAATATCGAATTTTTCTATTCAGCCGCAGTTGTGAAATCCGCAGAAACCTTCGACGCCGCGTCTACTGGCATCATTGACTGCGACATGACAAACGGCTCCTACCAGACCGGCAAAAACCCCGCTTTCCAGTTCGTTGCAGACACAATGGGCGGCTATGATACCCCGATGCAATATCTGGCATGGGTAAACTTTGGCGGTGGCCGTGAAGCCATCAACGAAATCTACAAGCCCTACAATATGCATTTCATTGGTGCGCAGGTTGGCGGTCAGGAATCCCTGAGCTCGACCAAACCACTGCCGAACATCGACTCGCTCAAAAACTTCAAGTTCCGTTCCCCTCCGGGCCTTGAAACCGAAATCTTCCAGTCTCTTGGTGCAAAACCGGTTGTGATGGACTTCACCGAAATCTTCACCGCTCTGGAAACCGGTATCGTTGATGGCGCAGACGCTTCAACCCTCGCCCAGAATGCGTCCCTTGGCCTTTATGACATCGCCAAGCATACCACCTATCCGGGCTTCCATTCGATGTCTTCGGATCAGCTCGCCTGCCGTCAGGACGCATGGGATTCTCTGAGCGCAGGCCAGCAGCGCATCATCGAAACTGCACATAAAAAGCTGATGACCGACTATGTCATGGTTACCATGATCGAAAACGGCGAAGCTTTTGGCAAGATGGATGAAATGGGCGTGACCACCTATGACTGGTCTCCGGAAGATCGTTCCAAGTTCCGTGATGCAGCAGTAGCAGCGTGGGACGCATGGGCCGAGAAGACTCCGGAAGCTGCCATGATGGTGAAAAGCCACAAGGACTTCCTGAAACGGATCGGTCTTTCCAAGTAATCTGATCGCGATAACTGCACCCCCGGCACACCTTGTGCCGGGGGTGTTGTCGTTTGTATCTTGTTCAAGATGCGCGAAGGCGACCAACCAGTATTAGCACCCCTTGCATTCAGGAGGATCAGACAATGCTTTATGTGCATTCGAACGGGGCGACCATGCCTGCTCTCGGGTTTGGGACGTTTCGGATGGAACCGAAGGATGTCGTCAAGATGGTGCCTTTGGCGATAAAACAGGGGTTCCGTCACATTGACACGGCACAGGCTTACGGCAATGAGGATGCTGTCGGCGAAGCCCTAGTCGCTTCGGGGATCGCCCGGGACGAGATTTTCCTGACCACCAAGGTCTGGATTGACAACTTCGATCCCCAAGACTTCCTGCCATCCATAGAAGACAGCTTGAAAAAACTGCGCGTCGATCATGTCGATCTGCTGCTGCTCCATTGGCCGTTTGTGAAAAAAGTGCCCATGGACGTCCAGATGCCCGAGTTCAACAAGGCTGTAGACAGGGGCATGACCCGTCATATCGGCCTCAGCAACTACACGGTCAGCCAGATAAATCAGGCTGTCAGCCTGAGCAAGGCACCGATCGTCACCAATCAGGTCGAGTATCACCCCTATCTGTCCCAGCAACTCGTGCTGAATGCCTGCAAACAGCACGGCATGGCGCTGACGAGCTATTACGGTATGGCGGACGGCTTGGTGCCCAGGGATGAAAGGCTTGCAGACATCGGATCAGCTTACGGCAAGTCCGCAGCGCAGGTTGCCTTGCGCTGGCTCATTCAGCAGCCAAATGTCGCCGCTCTGTCAAAAACCGTCAATCCATCGCGGCTGGCAGAAAATTTCGACATCTTTGATTTCAGTCTTTCGACAGGCGACATGGAGGCAATCCATGCGCTCGCCAGACAAGACGGCCGATTGCTCTCCCCCGCGCAGAGGGCCCCTGACTGGGACAAATAGGCAAAAGGCCTGAGAGGTCTGCCAATCCTGGCTGAGCAACGCCCCTTGGGGGTTGCTCGCACGTTCTCAGGAAATCCGAAAGGCCGGAGCATCGCAGGGATGGTCCAGCATGGCCTTGAGTTCGGCATCCAGATGCAGCATCGAGATGGACACGCCGGACATGTCGAGGGATGTGCAATAGTTGCCCGTCCAACTCCGGGCAATGGTGACATTGTGGGCCTTTAGCCGCTGGCGGACACGCCGCGCCACGATGTGCAGCTCCATCATGGGTGTTGCCCCCAAGGAGTTGACCAGCAATGCAACCTCCTCGCCTCTTGCAGAGCCCATCTCCGCCAGAATGCGATCAATCATGATGTCCGCCGTATCATTGGCGCTGGCCACGGGCTGGCGCGCAATGCCCGGCTCACCATGCACCCCAACGCCCACTTCCATTTCGTTATCCCCCAGCACGAACGTGGGACGGCGTGTCTCAGGCATCGAGCAGGGCTCCAACGCTACACCAACCGTATAGGTTCGTTCATTGGCCTTGCGTGCCAGAGCCGCGACCCGATCGATGGACAACATTTGATCGCAGGCAGCCCCCGCAACCTTGAAGACAAAGATATTACCAGCAACACCGCGCCGTCCTTCGCGCTCCTCCTTGCGAGAGGATGCGATGTCATCGGTGGTGATGATGGTCCGCACATCGATGCCCTCACGCTTGGCCATGTCCGCGGCCATTTCGAAGTTGAGGACATCGCCTGAATAGTTGCCGAACAGATGCACCACTCCGGCACCACCATTGACCGCTCTCGTGCAGTCAAGAATGGGCATCGGAGGTGGTGAGGCAAAAATATTGCCAATCGCAACTGCGTCCGCCAGCCCACGCCCGACATACCCATAGAAATAGGGATCGTGCCCGGCCCCGCCGCCGATGACCAGCCCCACCTTGCCCGGACGAGGACCATCACGAGCCACCAGCGCCCGGTTGGACGCTTTAACCGGCTGCAAATAGTCCGCATACTGCATGACAACGCCTTCCAGAGCCTCATCAATAGCGTCCTCGGGCGCATTCAGGAACTTCTTGATGCTGGTGCTCCTGGCCGCCCCGACCGTTTCACTCGTCTCCTCGGCCTGTTGTCTTATTCCGCGCGGGATGAAGGTCTTCTTGCCTTCGGCGCTCAGAATGCCAATGCCCGTGGTGGCATCGGTGATCAGTACGTTCATATAGCCGCCACGCAAGGTGGCAAGAATCGCGGGAACTTTATCCGTCCCCCCGGCAATCGCGATGCGGGTCTTCACTGCGGCGAGTTGTTCGAGTGAAATCCCGATTGTGCGGTCCTCAAGCGGTCCTTGGACCAACGCGCCCCGATCATCGATGTAGCGCCCGGCAATCGCCCCCACAGCAGTCGCATAGGCATCTCGCAGAACCGGATCGTCATGAAGAAAACCGGAGCTGTGCAGGGTCGAACCCGGACGCATAGAGGCGATGCCGAAGACAATGCTGTCGAGCTCATTGAGGCATGCCAACTGTTCCCGGATCAGAGCTTCGCTTGTCAGGATGCCGTGAAGCTCGGGGCTGGAGACGATGGCCGGAGCGGACAAGGGGATGCATTCGGCACCCACAGCAGCCGCCATTTTGGTCGCACAAGCCGCAGGAGCGTAGGGAACATGACTGGACGTGGACCCTGTTGCCTGCACCACCCGAAGGTCCTCAAGCTTGTCGATCCTGAGTGCATTGGCCGTGGCCAGCACGGTCCGCCCCCAGCCGACCCCAATCGTGTCGCCCGAGCGGAGCATTTCCTCCAACACCTGCGCACCGGCCGCGCCAAGCCGGTCGATCAGCGAGCGGTCGCCGCCTTCACCGGGGATGACCACACAGTCCTTGAGGCCAAAATGCTCCTTGAGCGCCTTGGAAATGGACAAGGTGCGCAAATGCTCAGTTGCGATGGAAATATTGACCAGACCACGCGTGCGCGCATCGGCCAGATAGGAGACAACAGTTGCCCGAGAGACCCCGATGATGCGGGCAATATCACCCTGCGTCAGGCCTTCTTCGTAATAGAGCCAACTGGCCCAAAGAAGGGGATCATTACCGAACCGCAGAGGAATGGCCGTTTCACCAGCGGCCTTCTCAGAACGAGCCGGTCCCGGCTTTTTCTTGGGGGGCATTAGCAGCCCCTCTGTTCAAAAGTATCCGCAAAGCACTCCACGATAATGGCAGCCGAAGCGGCCCCCGGATCAATATGGCCAAGGCTGCGATCTCCAAGACGGGCGGCGCGGCCACGAACGGCCTTCATGGAACGGGTGCTTTCTGCACCGCGAGACGCAACCGCACGGATCTCAGCCAGAATAGCGGGCAGTGGAGTTCCCTTCTGATGAAGTGACCGGATGGTCTGGGCGACCGGCAGCCAGACATCCATCATGGTCTTGTCTCCTGCAATCGCCTTTCCGCGCGCGCCAATACCCTCGCAAATTGCGACAAGGATCATGGGCGCGTCACTATCGGGCAGAGCTTTACATCCATCAGCCAAGTCGCTGGCAGACAACAGACCCGAGGCATAGAGCGGGCCTGCGGTAGCTCCGACGGCTTCCAGAAAGCTCTCAGCGCTCCGGTTGAACAACGCGGACAGGTCAAACGATTGAAGGTCGGCATCATTCAGCGCCTGAACGATGGCGGAAAAGCCACGCGCCATGGTGTAGCCGTGATCGCCGTCACCAATTTCACCATCGAGCTGACCGAGATAATCAGCCTGCTCCTTCATGCGTATCGACACTTCCCGGAAGAAGGCGACCATATCTTCGATATCAACCTGTTTCATGCCAGAATCTATATCCCACGGACCCAATCTTCGCAACCAGAACGCAAGCGTGGCAAGAGTATTGGAGCGTCCAGTGCCCGCGACGTTTTCATATGCCCCGCACCCCAATCGCGTCATCCTCTGCCCCCTTGTCCTGTCATCCAGCAAGGACTGACCAGTCCGCGACACAAGACAACAAAAAAGGCACCGCGCATCGCGCGGTACCATTGCACAAAAATCAGGTTGCCAAAGGAACCCATCCAATCACGTCAGACGGGCAGAAATACCATCGGCAAAGCCGGAAAGGATCAGGCAGCAGGAGGTCGCTCCAGCATCCAGAACACCGCGAGACCGTTCACCGAGGCGCGCAGATCGTCCGAGCTTGGCCACAAGATCGATGGTGCTGTCACGCCCGACTTCGGCGGCAGCCTTCATCGATGCCAGCGCATCGGCAAAGCTCTGACCATCAGCGATGGCCTTGTCAAAGCTTTCGAGAGCTGGCGACAGCGTGTCCAGCAAGGTTTTGTCCCCGACCTGAGCGTTGCCGATACCCTGTACCCCGTCATGTCCGGCCCGAAGCATCGCGCTGAACGTTTTGGGATCAATCATCTCGGCATCACCAAGGGCTTCGGCCATGTCAGAGAACATCATGCCATAGAGCGGCCCCATCGAGCCCCCGATCTCTGTCATCAACACGTTGGAAAGCACTTCCATCGCATCGGTCAGAGTGCCATCCGGATCCAGATCCTGAGCCGCACGACCGAACCCCTTGGCCATGTTGATGCCGTGGTCACCGTCCCCGATCTTGCCATCGATCTCTGACAGATAGGCCTTGTTGTCCACGATCACAGCCGCAATTTCGGCGAGGATGCTACCGGCACCCTTATTTGCAATAGCTTGCATGTCATTCTCTCCCTTAAAGACCAGGACAATCGGTTTCCATGTCCAGAAGCGACTTGAGTTCATCGTCAAGCGCCATCACCGTGAGGGTTGCGCCAACCATTTCCAGTGAGGTGAAATAGTTGCCGACAAAAGATTTGTGAATGGAAAGACCACGCGCCTCGATCTGCTGGGCCATGCGATCATAAAGGACATAGAGCTCGTTCACCGGTGTCGCGCCCAAACCCGACAGGAGCACCGCCACTTCCGTGCCTTCAGGAAGGTTGTGATCATCCAGCACCACTTTTACCATGTCATCGGCGATCTGGTTTGCCGTGCCCAAGTCCTCGACCCGGACACCCGGTTCACCGTGATGCCCGATGCCAACTTCCATCTTGCCCGGCTCGATTTCAAAGTTCGGATGTCCAACGGCTGGCAGGGTGCAGGGACCAAGGCCCAGACCGACCGAGCGGCAGCTGTCGATGGCCTTTTGCGCAGCGGCAAGGACGTCCTCAAGCGAAGCACCCGTTGCGGCCTTGGCACCACCGATCTTCCACATAAAGATCTCACCGGCAACACCGCGTCGCTTTTCAAGTTCGTCAGCAGGCGCAGAACAGACATCATCATTGGCAACGACCGTTCCCACCTCGATGCCGTCCTTCTTGATCATCTTGGTGGCCATTTTGACATTCATGTTGTCGCCGGCGTAGTTGCCGTAAAGAATGGCAACGCCAGCACCACCATCGGCCGCCTTGATCGCGTCAAGGAAGCTCTTGGCAGTGGGGGACGAGAAAAGCTCACCAACGGCAACCGCATCGACCATGTTCTTGCCGGTATAGCCGACGAAGGCAGGCTCGTGCCCGGAGCCACCGCCGGTTACAATACCGACACGCCCCTTCTCACCGGCAAAGCGGGAGACAACGACTCTGTGATTGTCTTCATGAAGACGCACGACATCGTCATGAGCCCGCACAAAACCGGCAATTGTTTCGTCGACGATGTCATCGGGATTGTTGAGAAAGCGTTGCATATCACTGTCCTTGTTTGACCATGTTGCCATCGCCGATCACTGGATCGACGGTGTTTGAAATGGCAGCGGCTTCGGAAGCAGAAAAAGCTGATGACCACAGCAACATGCAGAACCTTTATTTCACCGCACGCACGACACCAGACTGGAAGGTCAAACGGCCACGGCAGAATGCATCAGCATCAACGGGCCTCGTTATCCTATCGCAAACCTTGCCAAAACCTGGGTCGCAGTTTCCTCCGACAAGCCTCCACTTGCCACTTTCTTCTTCAAGAAATAGCACCAAGTTTTATCATTTGTCAAACTTGATCTGACTATTGTAACAATTTGAAATTTTATGTTTTATTTTCAGACGCTTGAGAAGGTAAAAACCTAATCACGGATTATCATCTTTTTGGTAATGCGGAATGGGGTTCGACCAAGACGAAGTCAAGACGCTCATCGAGTGGGCGGCAAAGCCGCATGTCAAACTGGCCAGTAAAATGATGAGTGCCACAGGAGCAAAGGCCATGACCGAGCATGTCATCACATGGTGTGACACGCGGGTAAAATCCCATAAATGCTCGTTGGCCACCGCGCCAACAAAGGCTGGTCTTGAGTGGGTATTTCCGGATGGAAATGCCCTTCATCTTCGCGCAAACTGGAAAGCAAGAGCATCATTTCAATAACCGGTTCACGATGAACCAGCGGCAACTTCGCAGCACGCCCGTGCTAGCGTACAAGGATTTGACTTTATTGAGGAAAGGATGGTGGGCGTAACTGGGATTGAACCAGTGACCCCTTCGATGTCAACTTTCTTCCCTCCACTCGAAACCGCAGGAAATCGACAAACGAGAACTTCGTTTTGAACCGGTAGAGCCTACATATTCTCGATTTGTTCCGGTTTACCGGTTCACGTGAACCAGCGGGAACTTCTTAAAACCGGAAAATCATTATGACTCCATCAAAAGCCTGCTGCTAATCACTTGCCTTGTCTCTGGCGATACACCAAATTCTTTCGCCAGAGATGGCCATTGTAATAACGCAGCTTTGACATCAGCGATGATTTCATCTGCCCGACCTTTTGGCAGAGAGGCTTCATCTCCCAGCTTTTTCATATGCTCAATGCCGGGATTGCGCCCCTCCCCCATCACCATGGTGCTTTGCTCTCCTCGTGGACCGGAAGAGAAGGTCAGGTCATAGGCTGGTGACAGATGCCAATTGCCATCACTCGCCATTAGAAAGCTGAAATTCTTGGAGTGATCATCGCGATTATGAGCCAGAACGTTGAAGACGGCCAGTCTGTATAGACTTTCAACTTCTCGAATGTCTCTTGTCAGCATTTGCGTCAAAGCGACCAGATCCTCATAATCCATCGACGGTGTTCGGAAATCTGAATGAAGCAGGCCGCATGCTGTATGCATGTGGAAGCGCTGCTCGCCCACACGATCGAACCGCCGGATCCCAAAATATCCCGGTCCGCTCGCTGCCGGGAACAAATGAACATCCGGCATTTCAATGCCGGCATCCTTGGCCATCAGGGCATAAACATATTCCACGGCTCCCGCGTCGATCCCGTCTCGGCTATTAGGAAACTTGACCAGCCAGTGGTCGAAACCGTCTGACAAATCAGACACACCATGAGTAATCACTCTGCGATCCTGATCGACGCCGAGTAGAACCTTTGGTCTGGCTCCCGCGGAGGAGCCATTCAACGCCAGCAGATCTTCAAGGACATCTTCCGCTCGCCCTTCCAGTATCTCCTGTGCCTGATCTGCCAACGCATCAAGACTGATGGTCCCTTCCTGCTCACCGACAGCATGATCAGGCTCATAAACCAACGCGCCGAGCGCCCGATGACCCATAAAGGCGAGACGGTCCAAAGGAGAGATTTCCTGCGGCAAGACACCATGCGATCGGGCAAAGCGATCAAACAGCAGTCTCCCCCAGCCATCCGGCAAGCTGTCATTGAACAGACCCGGTAGACCTTCAAAGAGAAAGGGATCGAAACTTGAAACACCACGCTTCAAAGGAAGACGCAAAGGGGAAAGCTCCTTCCCGGTATTGATGAAAGAGGCATCATACTCGAAATAGATTCGTCCATCCCGAATGGCGAGGCGCCCAACAGAAATGGCATCCTCTCCGAAATCAAGGCCAACCTTGATTTCCCTGACAGGTTGAAAGTCGATCATTTAAGGCGCCCCCTCTGGCGTTTGAGGCCGGGTTCCGGCTTCAAGACGTCATCGATGGAAGCAAATTCTTCCGCCCGATTTTCCGTTGCCTCGATCACCTCCTCAATCCCGCCCACGACCATCAGGAGCTTGAGAAAAGCCTCAAGCGAGATTGAGCCGGTCTGTTCAAACTTCCGCAATGTCGGCAAAGGAACGCCCGAACGATCAGCAAGGCCGGCCTGCGTCAAATTCATACCAAGACGTCTTGCGCGGACATTATCCCGCAGCGTTGACCTAGCCTTCGATGCTGTAACAAGTGATATCATAATAGTATCAGACCATAAAAAAGCAAATCCACTAATACAATAATATTACTTACATCACAATACAAGGCCGACTCTACCCAGAATTGGACACATTGAAAATTCAATACCCTCACCAATTGGCTCGCAGTCTCAATAGGCAGAACCGCAAGCCGAAATGGAGGAATAAAATGGCAGACCTATTTATCTCTATGGGCCATGACATAAGCGTGAAAAACTTAGGCAGTGGATCATTCAAATGTCGAGAGTTGACGTCTGATGAATGCATAAAGCAGTTCGATGAGCTGCTCCTCGCTTTTGAAGCCATCACGGGAACAAGACTGACCAGAAATGATTTCATGAGTGAGCCCGACGAAGATGGCGATCAATTCCCCAATCTCAACTATATGACAGCGGTCGATGAAACCTGCCACATGCAGGTGGTGGGTTACTTCTTCCAATTCAATCCACCCTCAAACATGTCTTCAAAGGCGTGGAAGGAGAGTTTCATGGTCGCGCGGGATCATATGGAATTTAATCTAATTAAACAGGTACCCTAAACGTAGTCCAAGCAAAACGTTTCGCGAGAACGCGACAGCTCATGAAGCAACATGAGAAATCCGAGCTCAAATCACACAGCGATACAATCCTGACCGGAGCAGCTAGTGGTTTGATTCCAACGTTTGGAACCCTCGGTTTCGTGCGGTGATGATGTCGTCGGGATCCGCTTTCCAGACGAATGGCTTTGGGTCGTCAGCATTGTATTCGCGCACGAAACGGTTGATTGCGGCCTGCAGATCGATGAGGGAATGGAAGACCCCGTATTTGAGCCTGCGGCGTGTGAGTTTGGCGAAGAAGCCTTCGACTGCGTTGAGCCAGGAGCAGGATGTCGGGGTAAAGTGGAATGTCCAGCGCGGATGGCGGGCGAGCCAGGCGCGGACTTTGTCCTTTTTGTGTACGGCGTAATTGTCGAGGATGACATGGATCGTCTTGTCTTGCGGCACTTCGCGCTCGATGCGATTGAGGAAACGGATGAACTCCTGATGGCGGTGGCGCTGCATGTTCTGCCCGATGACCGTGCCATCCAGCACGTTGAGCGCGGCAAACAGGGTGGTGGTGCCGTGGCGCTTGTAGTCGTGGGTCATGGTTCCGGCGCGCCCCTTCTTCATCGGCAATCCGGGCTGGGTGCGGTCGAGGGCCTGTATCTGCGATTTCTCGTCGACCGACAGCACCACAGCATGGGCCGGCGGGTCGACATAAAGACCAATGATGTCGGTGAGTTTTTCGGCGAAGGCCGGATCGTTGGAGAGTTTGAACTGCCGCCAGCGATGCGGGCTGAGGCCGTGGGCCTTCCAGATCGCCTGCACCGTCGAAGCTGCAATGCCGGCGACCCTGGCCATGGCGCGCAGCGTCCAGTGTGTTGCCTCATGCGGCGGTGGTTCCTGCGTCAGGCGGAGGATTTCGGCGACACGATCCGGCGGGACCGGCGCCTTGCCGGGTGGCCGGGACCGATCATGAAGCAGGCCGTCGACGCCCTCATGCATGAACCGTTCCTGCCATCGCCACACGCAGGTCTTCGACTTGCCGGTCTCGGCCATGATCGCGGAGGTGCCCAGACCATCGTCGCTCAGAAGGATGATACGCGCCCGCCAGACGTGCTTCTGTGGGCTGTTCGGGGCCGCGATGATGGCCCTCAATCGCTGCCGGTCGTCGGAAGATACCGTAAAGGAAATGTTGCTGCGCATGTCGCAGACTCGCACATCAAAATGCTGATGGGAATCACTTTCTGGACTCTTTTGATCCGATCAATCCACTAGGACCCCTTATATTTGACGGACAATGTGTTTGAAGCGATTGCTTCCGCACCCATGCGTCTCAGTCCCCTTCCTTGCGGGGTATCGGCCACTCCGTGACTGTCTGATCACCCGCTTGCCCGCCATCGTATGTCTCAGTCCCCTTCCTTGCGGGGTATCGGCCACTCCCTGTGTGGCCAAAGTAGGGGGCGAAAAGCCCTCGTCTCAGTCCCCTTCCTTGCGGGGTATCGGCCACTCCTCCATCAAGCCAACCAGCAAAACCATATCATTCAGGTCTCAGTCCCCTTCCTTGCGGGGTATCGGCCACTCCCGACCACCTAGATATTCCTGAAATTACTCATAATAATCAAGGCCAATCCATTAACCTGGCTGCATTTAGCCACTCCAAATTCAATTTTTGAGTACAATTTCAAAAGTCTCCCTGTTTTATCTCTTATTTTCAATATCTTAAATCATTCCACAAACCTAATGCCAGAAAAAGTCATGCTTTATTAGCGCGTTTTGAAGACGTCCGGCTCAGAGGATTTGAATAAAATGCCCAAGCCATTGTTTTGAAGCGCATCCTTATCCGAAAACCATACACACTTTTCGGGATACGCTCTAACTCAAATCAAGAGGGCTCGAAAGTGGATAAGGGCCACTCATTGTTCCATCTTGGCTTCCAGAAACATCCCTCCAGTTCTTGAAATCCGGTAACTCGCCCGTATCCAATTTATGCTGGCCCGCCATCGTATCACCAACACTCGGGTTGGCCATTGCTTCCAGCATTTTGATGGAAGGATGATCAGCATGCGCAGGAAGATCCCGAACCTCCATCTGTTTGTTCATCCAGTCACGGAAGTGCCCGATCCATTGAGAAACACTGGAGTTGTTTCCAATAGCAGCCTCGTCATCGGGGGAGTGAACCAAATCGCACTTTGCGATAGTCACTCGGGGCGAAATAGCACCATGCCCCATCCCTTTGGCCCTTCCGAGCTGATGCCAAAGAGACCCATCCTCAACACCAAAGGTCAGAGCATACAGTAACGCGCCAAATTCCACCGGATGGAAATTGTGAACTCTGATCTGGCCTGTAAAAATGGTACCCTTGGGCAAAAACCGCACATTTGTCTCGGTATTCTCGTTGCCATTGCCTCCAGGAAATGCAGGAGCTTCTGCGCTGCGAACAACGGTACGCTTTCTCCCAGCAGGCACAGCCGCCTCACTGGAATAGCTTACGGTACGATCACTGCCCAAAATCCCATCTGCAACAGCATCTCCATGTCGCAGATAGAATGGCCAGAAACTTTCGCGCGGCTGACCAAAAACACCTCTCCTGGATGCAGATTCCGGCCTTGTATTTTCCGGGGCAAACGCAAAGCCGATGGCAACCCGGCCACGCTGTGCATCTTCTCTCCTCGTCCCATCGGCACGTTTACCAGGCTTTGCCCTTTCAGGACTATCATTTGCGCCATCAACTTCACCAAACATGGCGCGCGCAAAATCCCACCCATCCTCTTCCGACATCCGTGGCAAGTGATAACCATTGGCTTCAGAATAGAGACGTCCAGCAACATCACCAACCGAATATCCGTGTGGCACGCGCATAACTCTCGAAAGAGAAAACCAGAATGATTGCAGCCCCGGGGCCGGTGGATCATCAGGATCAATATTCTCCAGATTGGCTATGTCCCCTTTCCAGAAAACCGGAATTCCGAGTTTTTCCTCCCTCATGCAATCCGGAATTGCTTCCTCGTCACTGCTGGCCTTAAACCCTTTGAACTCATCCTGCCACCCTTTTGCAAGCAACCATGTGCGCCAAGCTCCGCGTGGGTTTCCCCCATCTCGGGCATATTCCGAATGCATGCCATGAAACACATCCATCCAGGCATCCGGAATGAGGTAACCTGTAATGCCGGGTCCAGGGAAAAGAGCTTCGTTCTTTTTGGGTGTCCCTTCTTCCGCTCTAGGGTTAGAGGTTCTTGTTGCCTCTTGACGATAAGGACCTGTACAAATAACGTACATATCCTTGATTGGATGCGTACTAGACTGAAAAGTCCTCGATGAACCGGGAGCATCTCTCGTCAGGCAAGCACGAGGCAATCCTTTACCCTCCTTTTCCAGCGCATAAAAATACTTGTTTGGCCGCATTTGATAGACTGGTGGTAGCTGCGCATATTTCTCTGCAACGGACATACTTGTCTGCCAAGTCGAGAAATCAACTCTATTCTGTTCAGACAATGTATTAAGAAGGCTATCGATAGGAACCAAGACAAAGCGAGCGTCCCTATGCCGCACAGGATAGATCCTCCACCTTCCTCCTTCCCGCTTTAGCCAACCTGCCTTGACTTCTCCCACCTTAACCGAGTGATAGTCACCCATACCGGCAAAATCCCGCACACCATGGTGATGGCTGGAATTGATACGGCCCAGATGCGAGAAGGTTGCTATCTCCACAGCAGATCGCAACATGCCCCGCAGGCTGGTTCCAGGCAAACAATAGCGCTTCCCAATCTTCAAGGGTCTCACCTCTGAAGAAGTATCCTCCTTCGCACCGACACATATTGGGGTTTTTGCTGTCCACTCGACATCAATCACAGCGGAAAGACTGCCTTCCGCCAATGGTTTGTCAAAACGTATATCTTCACGTTTAACTGGAGCCGCCTGAACATAACCCGGTTCAATCGGAATAAATCGATAAGGTGCCGTAGCCATATCAGCCATTCTCCTTCATTGCGGCCAAGTCGGTCGTTTCCACGTTGAACCAGCCAAATCCGCGATTGGTTGCATGACCAAGCATCAGCACATCCCCCTGGAGGCCCTCAAGCAGCAGCATGAAGAGCTTCCGATCTTCCCTGGTTGGATATTCCACTCCATCGGGCGAAGTGCGCTTTTCCAATAAAAGCGAGACATCCAGCTCGACACCGACAAAAACCTCGTGCTCAAAAAGCGTTGAGTCCAACACCGAGCCAGAAAACCGATCAATGGCAATAGAGGTCAAACTACCTTTCTCTTGCGCACCGGCACTTTCAGGTTGAGAGAAGCGAACAAGACCACGCCAGCCTCCAACTCCGAAAAGCCTCTCAACCGATGTTAGTTCGACAGGGCTGGTCCATTCAGAAGATTTGCGAAATCTCCTGTCACCACCATAACCCTCACACTCGGAAAGAAATGCAGCACGCGCGCGCAACGCACCAACCAAAGAGTGGATATGGAGAACTGGCGTCTTATCATTGCGTTTAAGGGCTTTGATGCAGTTTTTGGCTGTATTTTCGCCCTTGCGTCGAGCCGGGTCGACCGAGAGAAACGGGCCATCGCAAAATAGCTTGAGATTAATCCTCTCTTGCCCTTTGCCCTGCGGCTGGATCGTCAACGTCCCTTTTGGAACCATTTCCTCAACTACGCCTGTAGCTGGCAAAAACCGGGTCTGCTTCAACAAGACTTGTTCCTTGTTCTTGGAAAAGCGAAATGCTCCAAGGCCATGCTTTATTCCCGAGCCAATGCTGAGACCATCGCGTGTTGCGAAGGGAGCGAGCAAAACCGCAAGTCCATCTCTTGCTTCATCCAAAGTACCGAACCAGACACCTTCAATCTCAAAGACAGCACCTGCTGGCAGCATTTCCTGATTAAAAAGCTTCATATGCTCAGCAGTACCGGTTTCGCGAGAAATGGCAACATGAGTGGCAATCCAAGTCTGCTCTTTCATTTCCCAATAAGGCAACCCTACCGCAACGCTATCATCTGTTCCTTTTAGCTTGCCAGCATAAAGGGCGAACGTCCCCATTGCCCCTTCGTCACCTTCCTTGATCGCACCAAAAAAGCCTTCCAGCTCACCTTTAGCCATTTGCAATTCATGCTGTTTCCGCAGTGCACCCTTGAGCGAGGTTGAGGGCAAGCATGGCGAACCATCATAAGCACGAACAATTGTCGCAACCCGCGTTTCCAATTTTCCGCCGTCAACATCCGTGCTCAGATTTTCCATCAAGGGCCGCAGCTCGGCCAGGGCTTTGTCCTTGCCATCTCCAATATGGCAATCACTGGCAAGTTCAAGCTCGAATGAAAAGCGAATATATTCCAATAGCATGTTCATCGCCCCACTCATTTAGCCGAACTCATCCGGACTTCGCCAAAACCATTCTCCGGCACAAAAGGATTGCCTTGCCAATGCTTGCGAGCAGTATCAAACCCTGCAGGAACAGGGAGGCCACACGAGACAAAGCTTTCCAACGCAACCTCGCATCCCTCGGGAACAACGAAGCGGAACACCGACCCAGCATTTGTCACCAACCAAGGATAGTAGCCATCGTCTGTGGGTGCGTATCGTGCCGAGAGATATCCACCCAGACGCCGTTGAGAGGCATAGAATTTAAGGTTCAGATCCTCGTCGGAGAAAACTATTGAATTTCCTGTACGATCACGCAGAGCACCGGCCAAATAAGCTTGGTATTGTAATCGAAGCTGCTCTTCAGCTGGCTCATCGCCAAAAGCGAAAAGATCATTCGGCGTATGCAAACACGCATCGGTCTCGAGAACCATGATCACCTCGCCAGAAATCCTGTCAGAAATCGGCTCGACAGGCTGTATAGAAAGACTAGCGGATACGCGTGTCTTGCCAATACCCAAAAGCCGACCCGGTAACGCCCGTAAAAGCTCGGCAAACTCATCATCATTCAGAGCCCCCTTGGAAATTCGCCCCTTCCAGACAAAATCTTTGGGCTCGACCGCTGCGAAAGTGAATAATTTCCCGGTATCAGCAGTCCCGCTGTCGTTGATTGCCGTATGCGTGCGCACATGATAGCTGGCATCGAACGAACGTGGATAGCTCTGGCTTCTTAGTTCAAAAGGCTTGGAACCTTCCTTCCAGTCCATTGCGAAGGAAATCATTTCACCATCTTCCGCCCAATCGCTCGGTGAAACATCAATGGCATCTAGAAGTTCGCCCATAGTTTCCAAATAATAAAGCGAAAGCGGAGGTGTCATCGGTCTGGTTTCATCTTCTCTGGCAGGGCGAAGCTCTGCCATCACACAGCCTGCCAAACTCTGATATAAAGAACTATCTGTCTCATTGGCTCCTGTAGATTGCGCGATCGCGGCCTTGAGGACAGATCCCGGCACATCAGGCGAACCGGTAAAAAGATTGGTGTTCCAACGACCAGAGGAAACAAGGAAGGGGGCATCGAAGACCAGCACGACCTCTGCCGCGCCAGCTCTGACTATTTGAGCGATCACACCCTCGTCTACTGCATACTCCGTTTTTGTTTCAACACCATTTTCGAGCAGAATGCGCTCAATTTTGCCAAAACCTGCACTTTTGTGAGCCCCTATCGCAGGTGTCAGTATGAGTGCTTTGCGCACCCAATCTGCCATCTCGTCTTCATCACCATCCTTCGTCTGAATTTCAATATATCCAGAGAAGTCAATAGTCTCTCCAACAGCTATCGGCTGTTCAAGCACTTGAAGACTGCCGTGAGAAACTGCTCCGGTAAACCCATCGACAGCAACACGTGTCATAGCTGATGAACGGTCTTCTCGTCCCTCAATGACAAGGTCGGAAAATTCTATTTCTCCATACCTTGGCTCCCAGGCACTTGAGTTGCTTTCAAATGCTTCATCAGCATTTTCCCCTGCTGTGGCCGAGACTTGCCCGAAAAGGCGGTCAGCCTTCTCTTCAGGCAGTCTGTCACTCTTTGCAGCCATGGCCCGCATGACATGGCGCACGACCCCTCGAATTTGCGAACCAGGTATTATGATCCTGCCCTCATGATTTCGCAGAAACGGCGCATCAACACCATGAGCAATGGCTTCGATCCCGGCGATCATCAGAGGGCCTGTCACGGAAATAGTAAGATTATAGCACTTCATTTCACCCAATCTCCGTCTCTAGCTCACTGGATACCATGAAAGGGCGCATGAGATCCCATGTCTCAGCAATCCGAACTAGGCCAACGAAGGGAGCTCCGGCGGAGACACCGAAAGCCGGATCAAGGAGCGCGGCTTTTAGGGCCATGACAACATCTTCACCATTTTCGCCTCTACTACGGTCTACCGCAGTTTGCAGCAATTCTTCCAGATTACTTGCCTCTCCGGCCAGTTGTCCAGGCAACCCTTGGGAGCGCGCTTCAGAGATCAGATTATACAGTTGGCTTCGCGGCAATCCGGTTGATGGATCCGTAATCCGCCGATAGCTATCGATAATACTACGAAGGCCCGAAGCACCCTCAACCACGAAGGCAGAAGCATCTGAAGTCTGGTAGAGTTTTTGACGAAACCCGCGAATACCACCCACGTGAGGCTCAATGCTCTCAATAAGCTGAATTGAAAGCATATTTTCCGGTTTGCCTTCCTTTGCGCGCTGATAGGCCTTGATCTCGTCGACGATGTCGTCCGCCATCGCGACAGCTCGTGTGATCGGCATCTTGTGATGGCAAACAAGGACACCAATCGCACTGGTCATCGTCTCACCGCGAAACGCCCAGTGCTCTCCTTCCATGTCATCTGCCAGAATGGGCAATATTTCGGCCAGTTTCCAAGCAGGAAGGACGAAACGGGCTTCGTCTCCTCCCCACATAAGGATTTCGAAACGAAGACGTCTGCCATCACAATACATGCGACTGTCATTTTCCAGATTATCAAGAATCCGATCCAGAAACAGCGCGCGGGCTTTGGTAACAGCTTCTGAAAACGCCCTGACGGCATCACCACCACCGTGCTGATCATTACGGATCGCCCGCTCGCGAATTGCTGTAAATTTGTTACCATCAAAATAGACAACTGCCATCTTACCCTTCAGGGAGGGAGAAAGGCCCGGCGGAGGATCATTCACCAGATCGGCAAAACTGTCAGCATATTCCAGATTGCGATCCGTACGCACTCCGATTTGCCTGTAGATTTCTTGCCTCAATTCACGTCCAAGTATCTGACGAGAATACACACTGGAAGAAACAATCAGTTTCTTGCCACCCTTGGAAAGAGACATACTCCCCGGTCGGGTGCCATCTACCATGCAAGGTCGCCGAAAAGACTGTGCCGGTGGCTCACCTTTGTCGATGGTCAGGTTCATCAGCTGACGTTCACGAATCTTGCCAATGGCATATCGGCTCGCCGCCAGATATCCGCTTTCATAGGGAACAACCGCGCACAACAGGGTCAGATGCGGCAAAATGGCGACCAATTGGGGTTCCATATTGGCAACATCCTCTTGGCCACTGGCCAGAGATATCAGGCGCGCCTCGACCTGCCGTTCGTCAACATTTTCTGCTACGTTCAATATGGCTTCAGCTTGCGACGCTCCGGCAAAAACCAACGCCAAGGCTCCCATATCCAAGGCACCCAGAAGTCTTTCCGGAACCAGAAGATTGGCAAAGCCCCCACCACGAATGACTGAAAGATCGTCTGTATCAACTATAGACGAGGCCAGATTAACAGCCTCAACACGAACAAGGAATCTCCTCACGCGACCACTCCCCAAGATTGCACCGAAAAAGAGTGCAATACAGGCAGGAAGAGATCAAGCGACATATTGTCTCTCGCACCAAAAGCAAAGCGATCGATCTGAAATAGTCCCCTTCCTTACGGGGTAACGGCCATCTCCGAAAGCAACGTTGATGCGGTGCTGATTGCACTGGGTTTCAGTCCCCTTCCTTACGGGGTAACGGCCATCTCTGCCCCTTCGCTGGCAGCCGACCTGCCGCAGTTGCCGCGTTTCAGTCCCCTTCCTTACGGGGTAACGGCCATCTCCCGCGGAGAAGGCTTTGCCTTTGGCGGATTCGTCCGTTTCAGTCCCCTTCCTTACGGGGTAACGGCCATCTCGCAAAGAAAATGCCGTTGTTATCGAACGCCTGTGTTTCAGTCCCCTTCCTTACGGGGTAACGGCCATCTCTCCACGATGAAGACAGCTCCGTAGGCCCTATGGAGTTTCAGTCCCCTTCCTTACGGGGTAACGGCCATCTCCCAACGGCGGTGTCGCTGGTACATCGTTCGTGAGTTTCAGTCCCCTTCCTTACGGGGTAAAGGCCATCTCTCGGAGCAAATCCTCCGAAATATGGTTATGGCAACCATGAGTTTCAGTCCCCTTCCTTACGGGGTAACGGCCATCTCTTGACGGGGCAACCCAAGCCCTTTGGGCGCACATGTTTCAGTCCCCTTCCTTACGGGGTAACGGCCATCTCCGACCCGCTAAGCTTTGCTGAAATCACTCGATAAAATCAAGCTATTTCCATAGACTGGCATGAATTGCGTCCGCCACAACAAGCTATTTTTTAAAATTCCATCAAATAGAGTGATTTTATCCATATTTTTCAGCATATTATTAGTTTCCACAGAGGTTTCAGGCAAAACTAGGAAATTGCCACTTTCCACATGACTAAATCGAGGATAGTCCCATGTCCCGCAAACTCAAAGGTCTTTTCTACACCATTGCAGAAGCATCCGCGCTGACAATGGCCTTTGCCCGAGTGAAGGAAAACGGAGGGGCACCGGGTACAGACCATGTGACGATTGAACGATTTGAGAAACGCCTACGTCATGAAATCGGAAATCTTGTCGAAGAATTGCTGGAAAGCCGTTACCAGCCCCGCATAGCCAGACCTGTCAAGATTCCGAAGAAGAGTGGAGGAACTCGACAGCTTATGATCCCTGCGATACGCGACCGTGTTGTCCAAACCGCCGCTTCGCAACTTCTTGTACCCGGCTTCGAGCCAATATTCGAGGAATCAAGTTTTGGATACCGTCCAGGTCGATCCGTAGACCAGGCGATCTGGAAAGTTGACAAATATAGACGCGAGGGGCTGCGTTGGGCTGTAGATGCCGACATCAAGTCCTATTTTGACAATGTTTCGCATGAACAACTGATTTTGCGGCTCAACGAACACGTAAATGACGAGCGTTTTACTGACCTGGTGAGCCTTTGGCTGGAAACCTATGGCGACAATGGGAAAGGCCTACCGCAAGGTTCGCCAATTTCCCCCGTCTTGGCCAATCTGTTTCTCGATCCGCTCGACGAGGCATTCAAACATGGCAAATCACGCATTGTTCGCTATGCGGATGATTTCGTCCTGCTGGCGCCAACACGGGATTTGGCAGAGGAGGCAAGAGAAAAGGCCTCAAAGTTACTCGGCAAGCAAGGCTTGAAGCTGCATCCTGAAAAGACACGTATCGTTTCCTTCGATCAGGGGTTTCGATTTCTAGGTTGCGAGTTCGTGCGTTCAATCGTTATTGAAGATCCATGGGACGAGGGCGAAAATCCGACCTATGCTCCCGCTGAACTGGATGAAAGTAAGGACCGCACAGGCCGTTCAATCCCTTCACGTCGAACGCTTTACCTTGCCAGCCCCGGCACCCGCCTATCACTTGGTACGGGTGATTGTCTTGAAGTTTCTCAAGCAGAACGCCCGAGACTGCGGCTAAGGCCGGAAATGCTTGACCGGTTGGAAATATATCCCGATGTTGAAGTCGACATGTCAGCACTGCGCACGATATTGGAAACACGGGTTCCTGTTGCATTCATGAATGCAGGGGGAGACATTTCAGGGATGGCCGGGCCACGCGTAGGCATCAATGCGAAGCTCCATCTGGAACAAGCAAAGGCCTCGTTGGAAGAACAGCGTCGCTTCAAGATAGCAAAAGCAATTGTGTCTGCCAGAATTCATAATCAGCGCGCGTTGTTAAGGCGATTGAACCGCTCGAAAAACGATTTGAGCGTTGTACGGACGTGCGAAGAAATAAACCGGGTTTTACGCAAACTTCCCAAAGATGGGGCCACATCAACACTGATGGCCTATGAGGCCCGGTCAGCCAAGCTATACTGGGACGTACTGGGGCAAATGCTGCCTGAAACCTGGATATTTCTCCGCAGGCGCAGACGCCCTCCGGAGACGCCATTTGACGCCCTTCTGTCCTTTCTTTCCGTCATACTCACCAACGACATTGAAGGTGCTGTATTGCGAGCGGGTCTTCATCCTGGCTTTGCCGTGCTTCATTCAGTAAAAAATGGCAATGCAGCATGTGCGACTGACCTGGTTGAAGAATTTCGTGGACCAGTCGCAGAGGCTTGTGCAGTAACTTTGGCGGCCCAACGCGCAATCAAACCTGAAGGTTTTGAGAAAGGCCATAATGGTTTTCATATTTCTTCTCCGACCCGTGAGGCGATCATTCGAGGCTATGAACGTTGGCTATCCAGATCAATAAAAGACCCTAAAACATCCACCAGTATTCCTTGGCGCCAACTGATATTGCGACAAGCAAAACGATATGCAAAAGCGCTTCTAACCCAGCAAAGTTACAAACCCTATCGAATGGATTATTGAGAGGTGTCATATGCCCCGAACAATCATGTTTACCGTTTTTGCGTATGATATCAGCGACAACAAGCTCCGCCGCAAGGTCGCAGGCGTTCTGGAAGATAGTGCGGTTCGCGTACAAAACTCGGTCTTCGAAGCATGGATGAGCGAAAAACAAGCGAACCGCCTTATCAAAAAAATTGAAAAGCTTCTGGTTGCAGGTGACAGCTTACGCGTCTACGTTGTTGGACAGTCAGGTTTATCCCGATGCCACACATTCGGGGGACCTGCCATAACAGGTAGCCCTTCCTTTCTAATCATATAAATCAAAAAATGAGCCCGCCAACTTACGATTTCTTCAATAACACGGCTTCGAGCGCAACCGGAATGGACATTCGCACGTTCGTAAGCTCCAATCTGGTATCTGCCAGCCCCTCGGAGTTAGCCGAAAATTTTTGCTGGGCCACAATATCATTACTGATTGAAGGAGACTTCGAAAGTATTGGTGGATATGACATCGCGCGCAGGGTGCGTGGAGCTCTTTGGCCGACTCTCACGAAAAATGCCTGCCATCTGGCTCGCGAAGGCAAGCCCTGCCGCCATGGTCCGATCTGTCTTCTAGATCTCCTGTGGAACGAAATAGGCCGTCTCCCTCGTGGCCGTGAAATCCCGAAACCGTGGGTATTGCGCGCCTTCCGTCAACCAGTTGGCGCAGGCCGTCCACGTGCCATCGTCCAATTGGTGCTTTTCGGGCTCGCATCCTCCTATTGTCAACTAATCGCAAATTTGCTGATTTCAATATTTGAGAATGGCGTCGGCCATTGGGACAAACCCTGGCGCCTGCTAGACCATGAAATCATTCGTGATGAAGGACTGGAAATCCAGGAATTGGGCAACGGGCTTTCTCTTCGCTTGCTTAGCCCGCTGAAACTACGCTCCGAGGATCGAACCATGAGCAACCTGATACCTGGATTGATTGACCGGATTGAGGGGCTTGGACGTTGGCATGGTGTCAAGCTGGAGTGCGATTTCGGTGCGCTACGCAACATTGCCCGTTCCATCGAGATCATTGGAGACAGAACGTCACAGCACTCGTGGGCTCGGCGATCTTCCCGATCCGGAACCACTATTCCAATGAATGATACACGCGGACTTATCAAGCTTCGTGGTGATTTGGAACCGCTAGCACCTTTTATCAGTCTCCTTCCGGTCGTCCACGCAGGTAAAGACACGCGCCACGGACACGGTTGGATCAGCCTGGTACATTAAAGCTATCAAGAAACACAACTCGAATATCCCCACACCATGTATGTCACGATGCCCAAGTCGTTGTTTTAACGCATATGCTTAATCGAAGACCGTACCCACATCTCAAGGATACACCGTAGATATCAGGAAGCAAACAATTCCATTGGAATGACGACTGATGACTGATAACTGGGGCAAATCCTATGGACAAAGCGATATTTCATTTTTTCTGAATTCCCAACATATCTTGCTTGCAATCTCGAGCGCAGCACACGACGATACCCACATCTGGAAATTGCATACTGGGGATGCCGAATGGACAGAAAGACCTGGGCCGAAAGCCAACTGTTGGGGTTGAACGAGAATAACAATAACTATCAGCCAGACAAGTGGAGCCAGAACCGCGGCATCTCTGTGCGCACCTTCAGGCAGATCCTGATCTGGCCCCTATTCGTCGAACTGGACAGGCAGGCTTTGAAAAATGAAAAAGCCGTCCACGAGGATGATCTGCCCCAGAGCCTTGCTGGGCTTATGAGCAAAATCGCTCAGGAATTGCAATCGCCAAAAGACAAAAGCGCTTCTTCTTTCTCCAGCGCGTGGAGGAAAGAAGAAGATCTTTTGGAACATATTGAGAAGAGGTCAGAAGAATCTGCCGCTCAAACAGCAGAAACAAACAATGAAGCTGAAAACAAGCGCCGCAAAGCAGATTGCATCAAACATGAAAATGACAAGTATGCCGAATTTGTCTTTTTCCATGAAGTAATTCAGGATTTTCTCTATCAAAGACGCCCGATCTCTTCGACAAATCGCCCGAATAGAGACGCAGTTTCTCGATTACATTTGTTCAAGCGCGACGACATCACGCAGCTTAAGGTAAAGCTTGCGCATGATGAGGGAAAAGGGCTAGAAATTACTCTGGATGTAGACCGCTGCAATCTCTATTTGGCCTCAACCGGCATCGTACTTTTGGCGCTAGAGGTTAGCTGGAATGAGGGAAGCAAAAATTCGCCTCCCGTCTTGTCGCTTGCAGATGTTGAGTCCCTGACAGATCAGTTGCGACGTTGCTATAGCCCCTTTGTCCATTTACCATTTAAACTTAGTAGCAAGGCCGATGAGGAAGAGAGCTACAGATCAGGCCTTTGTCCTGAACAAGTGGACTTGATTTTCTCACCGTCCCGGACACCTATCTTGAAACAGCCAAAGCAGCGTCTCGCAGTCATAGAGGAGCGACGGCAGGCCTTGGACGATTCGGGCAAACATAAGCGCTCACCCCAATTATTCCCACACTGGCAAGAATTGATCGCCCCCTTCAACCCCGTCAATGTCAGTCAATCAGACCAGGCATATATGACCACAATTGGCAAGGGCATGCCTTTCACCTGCCGACATATCATGGATGAGCGCATCCCCATAATGACGTTTCTATCGCTGTCAAAACAGAATTGTGATGGGCCATCTTGCTTGTCAACGGTCAGCCGGGGCGACTGGGTAAGATTATGCTTTGCGGATGGCTCTGGCGCTGATCCCATGCCTTACAACCCCTTGTTCCTAAGAGACTTCGAAGAAAAACACTGTTACGATCGTTTTTTCCTGTCCCCAGCAACCCCCGACAAAGCTGTTCGATTGATGTTCGCAAGCTATGCCTTTACGACAGTGGGAGCCGGTGACTATTTTGACAATATCCTTCAAGAGCATTTCCGAAGGCACTATTTTCAAATGAGTCTATTGGCCTATTTGGAGCATTCAACTTTGCTTGGCTTTTCCAAACGACTGACCAATGTGGTTGCCAGCTATGAGGAAGATCGGAACGACAAAAGACCAGATCCGAAAGTGGAACAGCAATTCCACCGGGCAATCAGCGACTTAAAAAGAGAATTCTTGCTGTACACACATCAATACAGATTTACCGGCATTTCCAATCAGGTACAGCCCATTGAAATGTATAATCAGTGGCGGGAAGTTATCGGACTTAACTCACTGTATGAAGATGTAAAGCAGGAGCTGGATACCGCTACCGATTTCCTTCTGGCTATAGACCAGCAACAACAGACCGATTCTGCCGCAAACCTCAATGTGCTTGCGTCGTTGGGCCTAGCCGCCAGTCTCATTTTCAGCTTCCTTGGTATGAACATCCTGTTTCAGAAAAATCCGATTAATCCTTTCTGGAATGACAATAGCACTTTCGGTTCTCAGAGTTTTTCTTCTGCAATTTGGGTAGACCTCTTTTACGGAGCAATAGCCTTTCTCGTTATCAGCGGAATAATTTACGCTGTGCTTTACCGGCTGGTCGGCTCTTCGGGCAGGACCATTCAAGAGAGATTTACATCTAGAGCATTGAAATACGGGATTATTATTAGCCTCTTTGCTGCTATATTTCTTGGATTATGGATAAAATATCCAATTTCACCTTCCTGTGAAGACTCCCCTTCCCCGCAGAGCAGAACACAGAACTGTTCCCAACTTCTGCACACAGCGGATTCAGACAGGAAAAGAGATATACGACCCAAAGAGAACCGTCATGATTAGGCCATTCGTAAGTAGTTCCACTTTGCTGAAGACCACCAATCTGATAGCTATGATAGCCTTACAGTAAAGTTTTCCGCGTCGGCATGAGAATTTGTAAGTATCAATTATGGCCAAACGAAAATCCCCGTCACCAGCCCCTACTTCACCCCGTTATCACTTTTTTCTTGGTGGACAGGACCTTGAAATGGTTGAGATTGCTCATTTGCTCGAGACGGATGCCCGATTTCCGACTCGTAATGACTCACTGCCATGGGGGGCCTCAGCCAGTCACTATCTGGATGAAATTAATGCAGTTCTCGTATCTGGAGACATCCCTGTTACTGTAGAACTTCGTGACGATCTGAATCAATATCAACTGCCGGGATATGGGCACATAATTTGGGTCGATCATCACAATGATCGTTCAGGCCACAATCAAGAAACAGCACTCGAGCAGATTTTCACTTTACTGAAATGGCCTGAAGAGGCTTGGACGCGCAGATTAGCTCTGGTCGCGGCGAATGATAAAGCTCATATCAAAGGAATGGTTGAGCTTGATGCGACAGAAGAAGAACTCAATCAAATTCGCTGTGAAGATCGACGAGCACAAGGTGTTACCGAAGCGGATGAAAAGCAAGCCAAACAGGATTTGCGCAACGCCAATATCGCAAGCAACTGCCTATTAGTCGAAACCTCGCTAGACTCCTCAACAGCCATTGCAGATCTCTTTTCTCTCGACCTAGAGCCGAACAAAGCCTCGAATCTGCTTGTTCTTATGCCTAACAAATCAGCGTTCTTCGGAGAAGGCCTAATCGTTGTTGAGTTGGCAAAAGCCATTGAAGGATCTTGGTATGGCGGAAACCTCCCAGAAATTGGCTTTTGGGGAAGTTACGAAACCAACAAGACTCGCTTGCTAAATATAGTAGAAGGCGCGGCTTCTCTACGCCATCTGGAGTAGCCAAAGCGTACAGCCAAGTCTCGTCGACTATAACTACCGAGAGCGCTGCGGGGACGGCCAATGACATCGGTCAGAATGTGGATTTTGGTGGTATGGCCCCCCCCCCGCGACGGCCCGACCGCCTGATTTTTCGCCCCTTTTCCGCCATGGGCAGAACGGTGAGCCTTGACATAGGTGCTACCGATAGCGGTGCTTTTGGTCACTGCACCTTAAATCGCCAGAGCCTCAACAAGGTCAACCCAGAACCGTTTGTGCGACCACCTGTTGAACCGGTTATAGATCGTTGTTGAGGGGCCATAGTCTGCTGGGCAGTCGCACCAACGGCAGCCCACTTTCAAAACAAGGATGATGCCAGAAATTACCCGGCGATCATCGACACGGCAGGCACCTCCTTTGTCGTTCGGCAAAAGTGGCTCAATCACAGCCCATTGCGAATCCGACAACCGAAACAGATGTCCCATTCAAGCCTCCAATCCGTTGATTGAGCCGATTGAATCTGATTTGCCTCAATAGTTCAATGGTATCGATGGGTTTTGACCCTAGGGCTTAGTGACACGAATATTCTCCTTAAGAACATATGCTATTCAGCTAGGAGGCTTTTCACACCTGTGCGGGTGAAGGTCTACCTAGAATCATTCCGAAACCAGCACCATCTCCAGGCCGAAGTTCTGATACCTCTTAGCGGGGAGAAGCCAAAAGTACTTCTGCAATCAACGCAAAACCAATTAATTTTCGCCGCTTTACCTCGGGCTATCTAGTCCGCCATATGCCGGAAAATAGTTGGGCACGATCAGGCGCCATTTGTCGATTGCGCCCGAGACGTTACCGGCTTTAGCCATTGCTTCAGCTTCCCTTGATCGGTCTCGCGCCCAGGTCAAACGGTCCACAAGGAGTTTTATCTTGGCTTCGGTATTCACGTGTGCCCCGACATCATCGCTATAGCCAGCCGGATCAGCCAATTCATATTGCACGAGGCTGATGCCTTTGTTGAAAACGTACCGCATGCCCGATGGGTAATCCGTGATCGTGACGCCGTCGAGTGCTTTAAGGATCAACGTCTCCAAATGAAATGACTTGAAGAGATTCCGGCTCTTATTCCACCCTTTGATCATCTTGATCAAAGGCACGAGGTCACAGTTGTGAGCCTTGTTGGCCGCTGTCCATAGTTCTACATGCTTTCTAGGGTCTGTGGGTATCCACTTGTTAAGCTCGAGGCTTGGGATAATGTAGCCGCCACCATTGCGATTAAAGGCGGGCACCACGTCTACCTTGAAGTCGGTGAACGTTATAGTCACAGCCGAGCCGTCCGGCCTTATATCGGGAGTTTTGGAATATGTCTTTCGGAGTGACTTCTTAATGCTCTCAAGCAACGCTTTCTTTCCACCACTGTGAAAGTACTTAACATCAAATACAATGAAGATGTCGACATCCGCCTCTTTCAGTGGCCTAATCATGGTTCTACGACGATATGATCCCGTTAGAAACGTGTCGTTGATGACAAAATCGCGATCCAATACTCCGCGAATGTCGCGTTGGCGGCTAGCGACCGCCTGCTCTTGCAGGTCTGTGATTTCAAGATTGCTGCGGAAAACACGAAACGCTTCTGCAATTGTTTTTACCATGACTAGCTCACTACAACAATTTTTTATCCGGGCACCACAACCTATTTGATCACAACGTAGAACGGCTCGCTATAGCCAACCAAACGATCATCGCTTTTGCGGATGACAAAGGCTTCAGCCATGTGGACGCCGTGGTATTGCAGATCCTCCCAGCGACGATTAACTTCGGTGGGGTGTTCAAATCCACCACGCCCCTTTTTGAGTGCTATAGCCACGGCACCTGTATTGGTGATCCGCCAACGGACATAACAATCCGCGGGCACCAGCTGGAACTTATTGACCCTGACATCGAACCACAAGCCGCCACGTGGTGGAAGCGCCTCCCCGTTTTGGACAGGATAGCTTCTATCTGTTTTGTGATTGGAATACTCTGCCGACACTTGGACATTGCGAGAGACGTGTTCTGCAGATTGCCAGGGTGGGGCATGTTTGTGAGCAGGGTTCTTGAACCGTGCAGGCAAGATGGCGATGCCGAAATCTATGACACTGTCGACGAGGCTGTCGAGGTGGGCGGCGCTTTCCAGCAGCATCGCATTGGCCCGTTGCATGGCCAAGGCCTCAGCCTTCTGCACAGTCTCGCCCTTCGCGAAGTCGTCGCCGAACACTTTTCGCCACTTCTCTATGCTATCGGATAGGGTCGTAGCATTGATCGCGTCGTCAATCCACTTTCGGTACTTGTTCACGAAGTTGCGGAAGTTAGCATATTGAGTGTCGTTCCAAAGATCGGCGAAATCCTGAGCCGGGAGTGCGGGATTGGGAACTGCCGGCTTGTCGGGGTGCGCTTGCAGCCAATCATCCAGCCTTCCCATGATAGTTTGCAAGGCGCTCGGCGTATCACTGAATGCACTCGAATCCTTATCAGACCACTCGATACGATGACCAATGAGAGTTGTCAGCAGTACGGACTGACAGCTGAAGCGTTTCTTGATATCGCGGTTGTATTTGATGAGGCGCGTGGCTTTGCGGAACGAGTTGTTCCCCGAATAGCCGTTTTTCTCACGCATCCAACGCGTGTACTCTACGGGCTGGGATTCTTCGAACTCATCCTTGCGCTTGTTGCAAACTTCTAGGGTACCTTGGTGTTCGCGCTCCATCACCAAGGGAGCAATGTCGATCTTGCAATCATCTGCGTAGGTGATCGTAACGCAGTAATCGTAAATCACGGTTTTGTCGCCATAGCGGCCGTTGTCGAGGAAGACACGCCCTAACTCTTTGACGTATTGGGCAGCACTCCAACCATTGACTGTGTGCACCTTGACCAGGAGGTCGGCGTCAAATTCGCCACCATCCACAGGGCGAATGATTGTATCGTGCGCCCATGAGCCCTGTTCGATAAACGTTGATATCTTCGGCTCCCAGTCCGAGCCTCGAATGAAACTTTTGATGGTTTCTACCCGTTCTTCAAGTCGGTCGATGCGGGTTTGATTGAGGTTGACAGTATCGGCTAAGAATTCTTTGAATTGGTTGACGAGTTTCATAAGTTGGCCCCCACATTTCAATAATTGCAAATTTATTCTCGTGCAACCTTGATGTCTCGTGGGGCTTGGGATTTATCAATTTCAATACGCCATCAGCACGAACTCCGGGGGGGGGGGGGGGGGCTTGATTGCGCTCTTCGGCACAGCGAGCGCCCACTTGCCGAGCGACCATACCGCAGCGGCCAGGGCGAGCTTCTAGTTCTAACGAATGTCCGCTTCTGTTGGCAGCCTTCAGGATCTCGCGCCAGCGGGAAATGTCCTCAACCCACCCGAACTTGGTAGTCGCAGCCTAGATGCGTCTCCTGGTCCCCTGAATGGCCGCTTTCGCCTGCGGCACCACGGATCTCGCTCCTGCAGGAAATGACCTCAATCCGCCAATTCTGTTGAAAAACAATGTGTTGCAGCGCAAAACGAAGAGCGGTTTTGGGAGGTTAAACTCTCCCTCATGCCGGTGTTGGTAGCAGCTTTGCCATCTTGCGCAGGTTTTGTGCTGTGGCTGCCAGTGTGAACTCGTCTTTTGCTCCATTTGGGCCTCGAAGACGCAGTCTATTCAGCCCCATGATCTTCTTCATGTGAGCGAACAGCATCTCTACTTTTCGCCTTGCGCGTCTTGAGGCGATAAAGGCATCCGTGTCTGCCAGATCTCGGGCGAAGTCTCGCGCTCCTTCATGGATCGATCTGGTGATGTGTCGGGTGGCAGTGTTTGGGCAGCATCTGAACTTCAACGCGCAGTTTTGACAATCCGCTTTAGCAGCACGATATCGGATGTTTTCATCGTCCTTCACCTTGGGTCGGATCGTCTGGAACTGACGGCGGCTGGGCAGCAAGTCTTTGCCATCAGGGCAAATGTATCGGTCATTCTCGCAGTCGAATATGAAGTCGGTCCTCGAGAATGTCTGGTCGAGCCGCTGCGATCTGTCGAGGACCGGAACATGTGGCTCGATACCTTTTTCATGAACCAGCCAACCCAGTGTTTCGGCATTGCCATAAGCACCAACACCGACGAAGCGTTCTGGGTATATACCAAACTTCTCTTCAACACGATCAACCATATCCAGAGCGGCATTGACTTCCGCCTGCCGGATCGGCGCTGTTGTTTCAACGTCAACAATCACGGCATTATCCAGGTCCACCAGATAGTTGGTAGAATAGGCGAAGATCGAATAGGCATTCTTTGCCCCGGTAAAGCGTGCAGCTGGATCAACGGGCGATAGCACCTTTGGCTTCACGGGCGTTGCCGCGCCGAAAGCGGCATCATCAAGGGTCTCGAAGTATTCTTCTGTTGCCCGCGTGATCCGTTCTGGCGTCCAATCTGATGCCTCAACTTTGTTCAGCCACTTTGCATCAGCTTGCACGATAGACGCATCAACACCCAAAGCCTCCCCACCGACAAGCCCCTCTGCGATGCAGCGGGTCAACACCAGTTCGAAGAGGTGGCGGAAAAGATCACTATCCCGGAAACGGCCATGTCTATTCTTGGAAAATGTCGAATGGTCAGGAACAGGATCACCCAAGTCCAAACGGCAAAACCAACGATAAGCCAGGTTCAGGTGAACTTCCTCACAGATGCGCCGCTCTGAGCGAATGCCCATGATGTAGCCGGCCAACAACATCCGGATTATCAGCTCTGGATCAATCGAAGGGCGACCCTGGCTGCTGTAATAGGGAGCAAGGAAAGATCTGATCTCACTCAGATCGAGAAAGTGATCGACCTTCCTGAGCAAGTGATCCGCAGGAACGTGATCCTCAATCGAAAACTCATAAAAGAGTGCTGCCTGCGCAACTTGCCTCGGTCCCATCCATTGGCCGGCAGGCGATGCTTGCATCGCTGAGAGGCATTTGCAAATCCCTCCTTTTCTTAAAAGGATTGAAGCAGGACCAAGCGATTACTTCAATAGCGACTTTTTCAACACCATTCGCCCACCCAAGACTTTGCTTTGTTCGTGGCATCACATTCGTCATCACGTTGTCAGGATGCTTCTGACGGATGTCAGGCACATTTCGTGACGTCATGACAGACAGTCTATTTGTTCTGATGACAGGTAAAACAGCGGCACAACAGATGCTTCGAATGCCATCAGACAACGGACCGTCTTTGTGACAAATGTGATGCGAGACTGATCGTCACCAGCGCCGTCAGCAACTTCCTGACCGTAATGCACGCAGCCAACAAGTTGCTCATCCACACTATTCCAAACGCTTGCAAAACATGATGGTCGGCGGGGTGTTCTGATGATTGTCATGACAGTCCTGACGGTTGTCATGACAGCATGACGCAGAACACGATAGCGGCATTTCGGTCATGTATTGGCAATCCGCCTTTACTTCCTGCCCCATCCATCCTGAATGGCGTATCAACGGCAGTTGCCTTGGACTTGACCTCGTCTGTGACGAAAGATTCGTTTAAACCAGCTGACTGCGGCAGTCATGTCGGGCTTTATCAATGCAATTAGACAGCAACCTCTGACCATCAGTACCAACGTGATAATGGTCTCGGCTTCTGGTTCCAACGCGTCATTGGTCAGGTGCATTTCTGGCCGTCACGATCACCTTTTGATGCACTGACAGCTGTCATGAACTGAGGCCAAACATCACCGGTAAATCCGTCTTGCAGCAGCAATCTGCATAAACTTTTTCGTTCACGGGAATTCTTTCTATTTCCTCTTCGGAAGGGCCTTCGCTCTTCCGGTCAAACAACTGATGTCTTGATTAGGAGAATAGAATGAACGATGGCACATCACACCCGACCACCGGGCAAGAACCAGACGATCTCTTCGGCACCTTTGCTGGCACACCGGTTTATCTGCACCAAATCGAAGCCGCATTGGCCCAACTGCCCGAAGCCTTTACAAAGCGAGCATTCAGCAACGCTCTTGAAGGCGCCGGACTGGATGCCGCGGTCGATCGCAATATGGTGCGAGGCGTAATGCAGAAAGCCAAGGAGAAGGGCTTGATGCGCCACAACAAGCAGTCCGATTTGTGGGAAAAGGCCCCGAAGGGTTCACCGATGCCAACTGCGTCGCCAGACACAACCGATGACCCCAGCACCTTGGCCTTCTCGGAAACGCTGCCTCCAACCAAGGCAATATGGCGAATAAGTTATTTGCAGGTCATTTGCACAATGATCTGGGTCGCCTTGATGATCATCAATGCTCGACTGGGCTTCGAGATCGGAGGGAGCGATCCTGTAACAAGCTATACGATTATGGCTCTTATGATAATTTTGGACCTTTGCCGATCAACAGCAATTGGTGGCGCGCTGCGATGCGTGCGAAACCACCGATGGTCCCTGGTCAGCCTCTTGGCTCTATACATCACCGTCGCGACCCCGATATCCATTCTTTCGACCACCACGCTCTTATGCGTGCCTCTGCAGAAAGCGACGGACGAAGTGGATATGAGGGAAAAGCAGGCAGCCATCATTGAAGGATATATCATCACCTATAACAAGCAAAAGAGGGCTGCAGCGCTTTACCATGATGAATGGGAGACGGAATGTCGGCGCGATAGATGCGGGCCAAAGGCCGCAGAATATGAACGGCAGTATAATCAAGCAGAGGCAATGGCAGCGGAGGCCATTGAAGCAGCAAGAAAGGCGGACAGTCGCCACAAGGATTTACCGTCATCAGACGAAACGGTGGTTGAGCGGATCGCGAAAGTCCTGCAACAGTTTCGAAATGATCCATTTGCGCCCGATCTCATGGTTCCACTATATATCGGAATCTTGGCCGAGCTATCTGCCCTCTGCATAACATTGCTCTGCAATACCAGGAAAGACTGACATCGACGATATTGGTGATACCGGGCTACCGATCCATCTTGTCACCTTTGCTCCTTAGGTCCTGTCTTGCCCGTCTCTCCGCATTGCGCGGATCTGGCGCCTTGGCCATCATGTTTTCTAGGCCCTGTTCCTGAAATGACATTTTGGCTTCTGCTTTTGGATCAATGGAGCCATATTGCTGTCGGTGCTGGACACGATATGCCTTAAGGTCGTCGAGTTCATCCCGCAGTTTTGATCGCGCCAACTTGATCGCGGCGTTGCCAACCTGCGTAGCAATGACATTCGCGATGCCGCCGAGAATCCGCTTCATTGGCTGTGAAAGGCCCTTGATCTTATCAAGACTGACCTTTACGTCCATTTTCAGAATATCGTCAGACTGAGGCGCTGCATCAGGGTTATATGTCACCTGTACATCGACCAGTGAAGGATCCGCTTTGAATTGGCGTTCACACTGAGCGGCCTCTGAGCTCCAGATTCGCCGGGCATACTTTTTGATCACTTTAAGAGCAGGTTGCCATTTGGCTTTTAAAATCGCTCTTTGCTCACCATCCTTGGGAGCAGCTGGGCCAAAACTCAGCTTGTCTTGTTGGCCTGTGCCACTCGACGGTTGATAGGAAATCACTCCATCATCGACAGCAGCCAGGCCTGCTTCAAGAGCATCGTCGTATCTCTCGATATACTGCTCATTCAGTTTTTGTTGGCGTAACGCCTTGGCCCGGATTGCATCTGCCTCCCGTTTTGCTTCTTCCGCCTTGGCAATGATCTGATCACCCTCCGCCTGTTTTTGCTGCTGTTCGAAATATACCTTGTTTTGACGTTCAAACAGGTCCTCTTCGGCAATCTGGACCTTGCATTCCTTAGAAGTCACATACTCTTCAAATTCCCGCTTTTCCCTTTCCAACTCCTGCCGTTTTGCCTCGATGCTTTCCTGCTGGCTATGTGCTTCGTCGATTGTTTTTCTAGCCTCCGGCAGATCTCTTCTCGTCACCGCAAGCTGCTCATGAGCAGCCATTTGCTGCAGATATTCAGCTCGTGGCAGGCGAAATCGCTTGGGGCCATACCGCATCAGGCCAGCGTCCCTGAAAACTGAAGTATAGAAATCATCTTGCCACTGTCGCATAGCATCACAATAGGCTCGACCCTGTTCGGCCAAATTGTCTTTTTTCCAGCCAGCGCCTCGACGGATATTATCAACGGCAGCTTTTCCTGGATGAAGCCAGGTGATCTCTCCACGCACAGGATCAACGCCATAAACATGGATATGCATATGCGCTTCGTCTCGGTGCACAACTGCCATCGCAAATTGACCACCTGCCTCTTCGAGGCGGTCCGTTTCGAAACGGACGACCTGTTGAAACAAGTCCATACACTCGTCCATCAGATCGGGCATTGCCCATGCATCAGCACTCAGGATTGGAAGCGAAATCACAGAAGAATAAAGCGTGTGTTTGTCGACTCGCAGGGCTTTGGTGCGTAGGGATTTTTTTCCAGTCTTTGGATTTGTATATGGCACCTGCTGCTTGACTTTGCAGGCATCATTGTGAGCTTGGCGTAGCTCATCAAAATTTTTACAAGAGCCCGGTATAATCAATGGGTCTGGATCTGGCTCTTCCACATGACTACATGATCCAGGCTTGCGCTCTGCCTCGGCGATAACTTCATCGACGGTCCAGGCTCTGTCTCCATTCGCACGCTTTTTTTGTTGGCCGCCTTTGCGGCTATATGACTCGACGCGACCGTATTGATACCCTTGCAATTGCGTTACTCCACATGTCTGATGTCATGACCTGTGAAGCAAATAGGGCGCACTTTATTGATCCGGAAATAAAAGCAAACAACCCCAGAAACCTCTCATTTTCAGAGGCAAATTAAGGGTGGTTCAAGAGTAGTAGGGTCCGACTATACGTTTTGATTTCTCCGCTTTCGCGGATCAAAACGTGTCGACTCTCCGAGGGCTCTTACGCAGAGTGCGGCATGGGAAACCCCTGCACCCAGCGACGATGATATCGCCGCATGGGTAGCGCGCCGCCTACCCAAACCCGACCGGGGCCATCAGCCGGACCAGAGGGGGCTATCGCGCCCATCCTCTTGGATCTCCCACTCGTCTCCGACGGGCCTGTCTGGCGACTGGCAGACGATCCTCTCTGCCAGACCAACTCCGGCCAAGGGAGCGATTGCCATGCCCTCCTTGGATCCCCTTGGCGGCCTTCAGCCGGACTCGAGACAACCTCTTGGCGGCGGTTTTCTCGAGGCTCTTTCCCTTAAACTGCAAGCTCCCTGATCTCATGCTGATCCCACCAATCATCATGAGATCAAAAACCCCTGACGGATGGCAACCGGATTGTGCGCAGCGGGTCTGGTGACGCCGCGCCCGATCCGTTTCGCCAGAAAGAGAAACCAGGAAAGGCAGGTGTCAAAATCCCTTCAAACCAGGTCGGAGATATTGATGACCAGCAAAAATATTCCATCCACGAAGCACGCCAGCAACTGGCAAGGCTCTGTCAGCTGTGGCGACATTGTTGCCTTCGAGATGCCTTCAGAGCATTTCGACAATCCTCTACAACCACCCAAGAAGGCATTGCCATGGCTTGTTGTCGACGAGGCAATCTATATCGGCACCCGCTATCTGACTCTCGCCCGGGGACATGACATCGGGACAACTTTTAACCACGGACCCCAAATCCGCGTCGAGCATTCTGCCGCCTTTGGTGCAGCAGGTCTCATGCAGCCGACAGTCTACAATCTGCGTGGCCTTGTGATTGTCTCTGTCAACCATGAAGGCTTTGCACTCAACAAGGATGGAACACCAGTCCTTGGTCGGCTGGTTGGTGACGAGCTCGTTCAGTTGGAACGCCTTAGAGCTCTTATCCATGCCACCAACGTTGAGCGCGCAGAAGGACGAGCCGATATGCTCAAACAACAAGCCCTGCTTGCCAAGAGATCTGGCCGCCAAATGTCCGGGATGATTATCCCAGCGCCGATTGCCATCCCAAAACCCGATCCCCAGAAGTAGTCACAGAGTGCTTTGAGATTTGTCCGACCAGCCACGGTGTCGGCCGGACAAATCACCAAACCATTCATTTTGAAAAGGATGACCATATGCCCCTTATACCTGAAACCTATCGCCACAATATTTCGCTTCTTGTCGATCAGCACAAGACCGATGCCAGCCGCATCATCGATATCGGAGCCGATGCAATCTTCGCGGCCCGAAGGGCGCTATCCTCTATGCCCGATATTGCAGTTGGCGATATTTTCGACGACATCAGGCCATTACATGCCCTGATCGATGCTGTCAGCAATCGCTGTGTTCTGGATCCGCAATTTGACGAGATCGTCGACGATTTGCTGGAGGCTCTGCCCAACCTGGATGCGGACAATCCTTTGGCTTCATCCTACGCCAGTATACGGGCTGATCTGCAAGAAGCTCAATATTTTGCCAATCGGTTTCTGGATATCATTCACGCTGAGAAGCGACGGGCACAATCGTTCAGAGAGATGTAAATCAAGTAAAGCGCACCGAACAACCTCGCCATCCATGACACGATGGCGAGGATAATGAGACAGCGTCGGCGGAAAAGCTGGTAGATTCAACAAAAACGGCGGAAACCGAGAATAAACCCTCATGAAATCAGTTAGATAACTTTTTTTGTCAATTTTATTTGGGTTTGTGAAATTTTTGCCCTATGCAAAAACGCACATATTGCACCTGTCGCCAGCGATCACAGCAGCCCAAATACTGCACATCGGGACTGCCAAGATTTCTGAACACCTCGATTATATCAGGAACACGAGGTGATCAAAGAGCTTTTCGGCACAAATCACGGTCCTGAGAGCGCTTTTCTTTCGAAATTGACGCATTCTGGTTTGGGTCCAGCTCTCAGCTTTTCTACTTCCCTTTTAGTTCACGCAAACGCAAAGAGCCGTCGGTTGGAATTCAACCGGGCGGCATAGCGATGGAATTCGCCGAGAAAGCATCTTGGAAGGCCCGCAAATGGATAGTCAGCCCCTCACTCCGGAACAACTCTCAGAACGTTGGCAATGCTCTAAAACCCTTGTCATCAAGACGATCAACGAGGGCAAACTGTCAGCATTCCGCTTAGGCAAAAAACATTTCCGTATCCCCGTCTCAGCAGTAAAGGAGTATGAGACATGTCTAATCAAATCAAAATGTATCGTGGCGTCTGGTGTGAAGTCTGGTACGAGGGCGGAAAAACTCGCCGCGCATCACTTGGTACGACAGACTTCCAAGAAGCGCGGCGGCGTCTAGCTCAAGTTGAAGATATCCTAAAAACACCCTCAGAGATCACGGTAGAATGGCTCTGGAATGAGTATGTGCAAGAGAACGAGGGCAAAGCAGTTCTCGAGACCATGGAACATACATGGAAAGCTCTTGGACAGCATTTTGGCTATCTTTTGCCAAATCTGATAAAAAGGAAAACCTGTACAGACTATATCGAAGCCCGTCGGGCTGCAGGCAAAGCAGATGGGACAATTTGGACAGAACTCGGTCATCTTAGCACAGTGATGAATTTCGGCGAGAAAAACGACTGGATCAAGAAAGCTCCATATATCCATCGACCTAAGAAACCAGACCCTGTCGACAGATACCTCAAAAAAGCCGAAGTCAAAACGCTCATCGAATGCGCGACGAAACCCCATGTTAAGCTGGCCATTACGATTATGAGCGCCACAGGAGCAAGGATCGGAGCAGTTTCGGAGCTGACCTGGGATCGTTGCGATTTTGAACGGCGACTGATCACTTTTAAGCGACCAGAAGATCTTCAAAGGCGTAAGGGCCGTGCGGTGGTGCCCATGAATGACACCGTTTATCATGCGCTCCTCGAGGCAAAGTCCAAGGCCATGACCGAACATGTCATCACGTGGGGTGACAAGCCAGTAAAATCTCTCAAACGCTCGTTGGCCACCGCGTCGGCCAAGGCTGGTCTCAAAAGGGTTACTGCCCATCTGTTGCGCCATAGCGCTGCTGTCTGGATGGCCGAAGAAGGGAACTCCATGTCAGAAATCGCACAGTTTCTTGGGCATTCAGATTCGAGGATCACGGAAAAGGTCTACGCGAAATTTTCACCGGACTATCTTCGAAAGACAGCAAAAGCTACACAATTGGACATGTAAGAATGATCCGCAGAATCCAACCTGAAGATATGGCCATTCAAGTGTTATCTATCGGAAAACATCCTTCTTTTCCCATGCGAAATGGAAAACAGGAGGGTCTCTTGAAGAACCGGTTCACGATGAACCAGAGAGAACTTCGTTACAGAGGTGGCCCGAAAATCTATGGCATTGTTTTCATTGAGGAAAGGATGGTGGGCGTAACTGGGATTGAACCAGTGACCCCTTCGATGTCAACGAAGTGCTCTCCCGCTGAGCTATACGCCCATCCTGTCGGCGCCCTCGTAACGAGGACATTGCCATGCGGTGAGATGGCTTCTACCGCTCTGCAAAAGGGATTGCAACCCCTTTCGCCGAACTCTTCAGCCGTTTGTTGCAAATCTGTGAAAAACATCGTCGCAAGCCTTCGGCGCGACGATGGCAGCCCCTTAAAATGGTCCGAAATCAGGCTGCTAGCATCTTGCTGACCTCATTGACGAGGTCTCGAAGGTGGAACGGTTTGGACAGCACTTTGGCGTCCTTGGGTGCCTGAGAATCGGGATTGAGAGCAACGGCGGCAAACCCGGTGATGAACATCACCTTGAGGTCAGGATCAAGCTCGGTCGCGCGGCGTGCGAGCTCAATGCCATCCATCTCCGGCATCACGATATCGGTCAAAAGCAAGGTAAATGGCTCTTCACGCAGCCTGTCGTAGGCGCTTTTCCCGTTATCAAAAGAGACGACTTCGTAGCCAGCATTCTGCAAAGCGCGCGCCAGAAAGCGGCGCATGTCATTATCATCTTCAGCGAGCAAAATTTGCGACATGGTATATCGGTCTCCAGCCCCTTGCGGGCGACTTTCTCGATCGGTTTTCAATCCCACTTCTCAGGGACGACTGATCCTACATTTCATACCACTTCGGGTAAAGATCAAGTGAACCCGGCCCCTCTTTCACCATCTTAGCGCAGTCACCTCATAAGATTCGACAAAAATCTTAGGAGTTTTTCTCCCATTTACACGAAGTTTCCATTAGTATCAGCTTTCATAAGCCCTTAGCGCGACTCAAGGCATGTTTGGCCAACCGGTGAAGAACCGATCAAATCCTGCCGAATGTCGCAGAAAAACAAGAGTTACAGCAACGAGACGAGCTCTGTGAATTTCGAACCGACCCACCAACTCGACACGCCCTTTCGGATCGACCATCCCGAACAGCTGCTTGCTCCCTATCTGTTCAATTCGCCCCATTCCGGACGCTGCTACACCGAGGACTTCCGGCACTCCAGTCGCTTGAGCGAGATGGAATTGCGCAGCTCTGAAGACGCCTATGTCGATCACCTTTTCTCAAAAGTGCCTGACTGCGGCGCGCCGCTGATGTCTGCCCATTTCCCGCGCGCCTATCTCGATCTCAATCGAGAGCCTTACGAGCTCGACCCCACCATGTTCGACGCTCCCTTGCCCTCTTATGCCAAGAGTGCCGGGACGCGCGTGGGGAGCGGCCTTGGCACGATCGCCCGCATTGTCTCCGAGCGCAAGGAGATCTATCGCCACAAACTCGCGCTCACCGAAGGGCTTGACCGCATTGATCGCCTCTACAAGCCCTATCATCAGGCGTTGCGCCGGCAGATGGCCCTCACCCATGTCGAATTCGGCTATGCCTGTCTCATCGATTGCCATTCCATGCCATCCCGTGTTCTCAAGAACACCAATCCAAGCATCAGGCCAGACATCATTCTGGGGGATCGCTACGGCACCAGCTGTCACAGCTCGCTGACCAGCTCAGTCAAGAGCATCCTGACCCATCTGGGCTTCAAGGTAGATCTCAACCGGCCCTATGCTGGCGGCTTTATCACCCAGCATTATGGCCGCCCGATCAAGGGGCTGCATGCCTTGCAGATCGAAATCGATCGCAGCCTTTATATGAACGAGGAAACGCTGGAACCGCTGGATCACTTTGATGAACTGACGGATCTGTTTGCTCGCTTCACCGAGCTGTTGATGCAATGCGCCAACGACCACCTGTTGCCCGAGGCGGCAGCAGCAGAATAGCAGTCCCTCTTTACGATCACGCATCTGCGCACTTTGGCTGGGATATGGCGTCCTTGTTTTGGGCGTTGGCCATCGCGCCCTGATCGCATTCCCCGCCCCTTTTTGCGGCTATTCCCGCCAGACTTTGGCCCGTCACAGAAATTGATCACCAACACTGTGACTGATCCACCAGCCCTCCAAACGCACAAAAGAAAAAGGGCCGCACGATGGCGGCCCGAAAAGTCTAAGGAGGAAACGCCCAGCAAGGGCGGCGGGAAGTATTCCGCACTGCAACAGTGACATTCGGCCCACGCTTTTTCAACCCAGACAGTGCTGATCTGCCGCCCAAACCGGTCTAACAGCGGCCAGAATAGCGCTGCGACGCATTTAAACGCACTCAATAAAGCATTGAAACAAATGCGCTTTAAAGCCATCATTCGACTAAATCCCAAGACCGAAATAACCTGTGCATAATTTTTAGGCCAATTTCGAGATCGAAAATAATTGCACAATTATTAGTCAACTGCTCGCGACAATGTCTAGATAAAAAGCGACAGGAAGCTGCCCGTCGCCCCAACTCGCGCTCTTGCTACCTCACCATGATTCTCACGGCTCAGTGAGCTGGCGTGAGGCGCGCGTCACACCCAATTCATTTCCTATTGATCGGAATTGCCGACAGACTTGGCCTTGTTCGAAAGCGAGACAAACCGCACGAACCAGTTTCAGAGCAACAATTCCAATCACCGAGGAGACACGCATGTCCACCAATTCCAAATCCTTCTCCGCTACCGTCCTTGCTGGCGCCGTCGCAACCATCGTATCCGCAAGTGCCATGACCGCCATGTCCACTGGCGGCGCCTACGCCATGGAAAAGGAGAAATGCTACGGCGTTGCTCTCAAGGGCCAGAACGATTGCAAGGCCGGCCCTGGCACCACCTGCGCAGGCACATCGACTGAAGATTATCAGGGCAATGCCTGGAAGCTCGTCCCCAAAGGCACCTGCACCACCATGAAAACTCCGAACGGCATGGGTAGCCTCGAGCCGATCATGAAAGACTCCATGTAAGCGAAACGTCAGCGAGATACCGATGCAGTTCCTCTGGCGTCACCAATGTCGCCAGAGGAACCGCTCGGAACCAGATCCATCCCCATTCGCAAGGCTCAATGACCATTTCGCATGGGGATCTTTCAAGGAGGCTAAGACGATGCCACCCAAAGCAGCGACCACCACACCGACAGGCAAGCCGATCCCGCGCCGCGCCGGTGTCGGGCTCAAGGCCGAGCACTATCAGACCATCATTGAAACATCGCCCGATATTGGCTGGTTTGAGGTTCACCCGGAAAACTACATGGGCGCGGGCGGGCCACCGCACAAATATCTGACGGAAATCGCCTCCCGCTACCCTTTATCGCTGCACGGCGTGGGTGCCTCCATCGGTGCGAACCAACCTTTGCGGCAGAACCATCTCGACCGACTGAGAATCCTCAACCAGCGATACAATCCCGGCCTGTTCTCGGAACATCTGGCTTGGTCGACCCATGAAGACGTCTTCTTCAATGACCTGCTTCCCGTCCCATACCGCGAAGAAAGCCTGATGCGGGTCATCCAGCATGTCGACCAGCTTCAACAGACGTTACGTCGCCGGGTCCTAATCGAGAACCCGTCGGTCTATATCGCCTTCGACAGCTCGACCATGTCGGAGATCACCTTTCTGGAGCGTTTGGTGGAGAGCACCGACTGCGGTCTGCTTCTCGACTGCAACAATGTCTACGTCTCGGCCACCAACCAGAATTATGATCCGATCGCCTATCTCGATGCCTTCCCTGTCGAGCATGTCGGGGAGATCCACCTTGCCGGTTTTGCGCGCGATGAAGATGATGAGGGCGAGCCTTTGCTGATTGACGCCCACGACCGCGAAGTCGCCGACGCGGTCTGGTCCCTCTATGATCACACATTGAAGCGCTCCGGCCCTGTCCCGACGCTGATCGAATGGGACAGCAACATTCCAGCATGGGAAGTCCTTTATGCTGAAGCCATGCGAGCTGAAGCCAAACTGAAAGCGGCGGCCAACAGCGCGGAGCTGCGTCATGCCATCTGATCAGACGTCGCTGGCGCACAGTCACGCATTGACCATACAGCAAAAGGCCTTCTCGGACGCCCTGCTCGCGCCAGACTTGCCCATTCCTTCTGGCGTAATCGGACCTAGTCGCATGAAAAAGGCGCAGAAACGGTTTGGCATCTATCGCAACAACGTTGTGTCAAGCCTGACCGAAGCGCTCGCGGCTGCCTTTCCAACCATTCATCAACTGGTAGGGGATGACTTTTTTCGGGCCATGGCGCGGGTATACATCACCACCCATCCGCCGCGGTCTCCCATGCTGGCAAGCTATGGCGCAACCTTTGGCGACTTTCTCGATGGCTTTGAGCCCGTCGGGCAATTGCCCTATCTGGGTGATGTGGCAAGGCTCGAACATGCCTGGCTCAGATCCTACAACGCGGCCGATGCCCCGAGCCTTGATCCAGCAGAGCTGCAACGGATCGACCCAGAGCAGTTGGGCGCACTCATTTTCGATCTTCACCCCTCCGCCGAACTTCTCTCTAGCAGCCATCCCGCCTATAGCATCTGGGCCGCGCACAAATCGGACGATCCCGCAAGCGCGATAGCCAATGTGGCAAGCATACCGGAAGACACGCTCATCACGCGCCCGGAATGGGATGTTATGGTGGTCTCTCTGCCTGCCGGAGGCCATGACTTCATCCATGCCCTGATGACAGGCCACCCGCTGGGAGAGGCTGCCGAGCGCGCCGCCAACAACAACGAGGCCTTCGATTTCGCGCTCAATCTCGGCGGATTACTCGAAACGGGCGCGATTGCCTCCATCCATCCACCGGGATCGTAACGCTACCCTCGTTCACCCGACACCCAACACAATCAGTCTCTTCAGGTCCAGATCATGCCCTTCCTGCTCCAGCTCAACCAGTTTCACAAAGTCATCTTCTGCCGACTTGAAAGGGCGCTCGATGGCTGGTTTCTGGGTCTGAGTGCAAGATTGATCTTCTCAAGCGTGCTGTTGTTCTTCTTTATCAATTCGGCCATGACCAAGCTTGGCGATGGTCCCCTTGGCCTGTTCGAACCTTCTGTCGGCGCCTACGCCCAGATCATCCCGCCCATCGTCGAGGCCGTCGGCTATGACACATCGCAGATCGCCTTCTTTCCATGGAAGCTGATCGTCATCGCAGGGACTGTCGCCGAGGTGGTTTTGCCTCTGCTCATTCTTCTGGGCCTGTTTTCGCGCCTCGCGGCCCTTAGCTTCATCGGCTTCATCGCGGTGATGAGCTATGTCGACATCGCCTTCCACAAGGTCGAAGCAGAGACCATCGGCACGCTTTTTGATCCGGTCCACAATTCAGCTATCCTTGATCAACGCCTCCTCTGGCTGATGCCACTCCTCGTCCTTATCATCAAGGGGCCGGGCATGATTTCCCTTGACCATCTGGCCTCCAAACTGCTTTCCCGCAAGCAACCCGGAACAGCGGCTCTTTCCTCTTGACCTTGAAGCCTTGAGACGGTCGAATGGCGCAAATCACTCTATCGCTTCAAGGAAATCCAAATGCAATTTGCCAGCGACAACTGGGCCGGCGCCTCCGAGCCTGTGATGCAAGCTCTCGCCAAATTCAATGGCGGGCATGTCCCGGCCTACGGTGACGGCGACCTCTGCGAGGCCATAGAGCACCGGTTTCGCGATATTTTTGAAACCGACTGCACCGCCTTCGTTGTGGCAACGGGCACAGCAGCCAATGCGCTTGGCCTGTCTAGCGTAACTGGGCCCGGTGGCACGGTCTTTTGTCACAAGGAAGCCCACATCCGTGTCGATGAATGCGGTGCGCCGGAATTCCTGTCATCGGGCGCGCGCATGTGGGGCCTTGATGGCCCCCTTGGCAAACTGACGCCTGACGCGATCCTAGAAGGTCTGGAAGATGTCCCGCATGGGGTCGTTCACCACGGCCAGCCAAGTGCGATATCCCTGTCGCAGGCAACCGAATATGGCACCGCCTACAGCATCAGTGAAATCCACGATCTGGCTGCCTGTGCTCATGCCAATCACCTCAAGGTGCATATGGATGGAGCACGGTTCGCCAACGCCATGCTGGCCATTGGTGCCACGCCGGCGGAAATGACCTGGAAGGCAGGCGTCGATATTCTCTCATTTGGAGCCACGAAAAACGGCGCATGGTGCGCCGAAGCAGTGGTCTTCTTCAACAAGGACGATGCGGCAGACTTCATCTATCGCCGCAAGCGAGCTGGTCATCTCTTCTCGAAAATGCGCTTTGTTGCCGCCCAGTTCGAGGGCTACTTCGCAGATGACCACTGGCTCGACAATGCCCGCCATGCCAACAAGATGGCAGCGCGCCTCACGGCCGGACTACAAGCAAGCGCCAATGCCCGCCCGGCGTGGGACAGCCAGTCGAACGAGGTCTTTGCGATCATCAAGAAAACCGCAGCTGCGAAGGCGACGGCGCAAGGTGCCGTTTTCCATGACTGGCCAACCGGCAACCTGCCGCCCCAAGACAGGCCCCGCGAAGATGAGACCCTCTTTCGGCTGGTCTGCTCCTTTGCCACAACACCCCAAGAGATCGATAGCTTTATTAAGGCAATCAACGACTGAGGGCGCATCACGCCAATTCATGCCAAAAGGGCACCTGAGGTCTGAAACCCGGTGCCCTTTCGGTGAGAGGTGGCGGTCGGGCGGAACGCTCGGACGCCAATCATGCATGGCATTGTCTGCTGACTGGGTGCGGCAACAGATCAGACGGTTTTTTTGGGGAGAAGAAGACGGCCTGATATCAGGCCGCCGAGTAGAACGCGGGGGCTGCACCCGAGGGACAAGCAACAGCCCTCGCGCCATTTTGGGATCTGCGATACAGACCCAAAGGCACCGTTAGTGAGTGGAGCCTTCGATCACAGCCGCGTCGGTTGCACCGTCTTGGCTTTTGATCTCAATTTGACGAGGCTTTTTGGCTTCGGGAATTTCGCGAACAAGGTCGATGTGCAGCAGACCATGTTCAAGGCTTGCCCCTTCTACCTGCATGTAGTCCGCGAGCTGGAACTGGCGTTCAAACGCACGGGCGGCGATGCCGCGATGCAGGAATTCCCGGCTTTCCTTGTCCTGTTCAGCCTTTTCCGCAACAACAGTCAGGGTGTTTTCCTTCACCTCGATCTTGAGATCGGCTTCGGTAAAGCCAGCGACAGCCATCGTGATGCGATAGTTGTTTTCTGCAAGACGTTCGATGTTGTAGGGCGGATAGCTCGGCGTACCGTCAGGGTTGGACACGGAGTCCAGCATGGAGAAAAGCTTGTCAAAGCCTACGGTGGAACGGTAAAGCGGAGTCAGATCATAATGACGCATAGGTATGCCCTCCTTTGAGCGACAGGATTGCGACTTCATATAAGATCCATTCTCCCTGTATCAGGCGAGAACGGCGTGAGTTCGGAGCCATCTTGGCCTCCGATACACAAGATATGGAAACATCGGATTTTGATTTCAAGATCTTCGATTTTTAAAAAAATCAAAAATCGTCAAAACACCGACGGGTGGCCAAAAATGGCTTTTCAAAGGCACTGCCTCATCCTCGCCACGATGATAAATCCAGCGTGAACGAAGCCTTCTGATTGGGTTCAGATTGACTGTCGTAAAGTGACATCATCACCACGATGGTGACACCCGACCCAATGAAGAAAGGCACTATCATGAAAGCCACAACCTTCGCACTTCCGCTGCTGATCGTCGCAACGCTGGCAACGCCCGTTCTCGCAAAAGGTCATCACGATGCTGTACGCCAGCATCAGACCATCATCGTCAACAGCCTTTTGCCGCATCATAATTACAGGCAGGTCAAGGCGCGCAAACTGTCGCCTCAGCACATCGCCCATATCCTGAAGCGCAAAGGCTTTCGCGGTCTACGCAACATGCGCTTCGATGGTCGCTCCTATCAGGTACAGGCCCGTAGCAAACGCGGAAAAACCATGCGCCTGATCGTCAATGCCCGGAATGGCAACGTCATTCATCGCACGGTCCTGCGCGATATGCGCCCGATCAAGAAGCACAAATGGCAGCGTGACAATCGCCGCTGGCAGAAACACAACAACTACAAGCGGCAGCACCGCACGCCCTTCTGGATAAACTGATCCCCTTCAGACCTCTACGGATGGCCGCCTCCAACAATGGGGCGGCCTTCGCATGTTTGGCCTCTTGGATGGCCCCGAGAAATCCCTTTTCCGATGCCACATGGCGGACAAAGAGGGATAACATGAAAAAAGCTGGTTGCTCCCCCTCCCATGGCTATCTCTTTTGAGTAAACTGTCCCCGATGCCGCTCTGCCGGGGGAACCGATGTATCTGAGAAATATCGACAAATATCCAGACCTTGCGGAAGGCCGCGTCAAGGCAATGCGCTGCTGGGATGAGCGCGAGGTCCGCACCGTCGTCTGGCCCTCCACACACCCACATCCCAAGGGCACGGTCTGCCTGTTGCAGGGGCGCGCTGAGTTTGTCGAGAAATATTATGAAGTTGTCCGCAACCTGCGTGCCCGCGGCTTTGCGGTCGTGACGATGGACTGGCGTGGCCAGGGCGGATCCGAGCGACTTCTGGACGATCCTCTCAAAGGCGACGTGCGCCGCTTTTCAGACTATGGCCGGGACCTGCACCAGTTTCTGCATGAAAGCGTTCTGCCCGATTTTCCACCCCCCCATTTTGCCCTCAGCCATTCGATGGGCGGGCTCATTCTTCTAGAACAATTGCCAAGCTTGCGGGCGGTCTTCGAGCGGGCGGTTCTTTGCGCGCCGCTCATTGAACTCGCCACGGAACGGCGGAAGCTTCTAAGCATGCGGCTGAAGCAGTCAACCGTCCGAAAGATTTCGTCTTTCTTACGTTTGCTGGGGCGCGGCAAACATTTCATGCCCGGAGCGGAGCGAGCCCCCATCGACCGGCTGGGCTTTGATGTCAATACCCTGACATCGGACGGCCCGACCTATGATCGCAACAGGCAATATCTGATCGACTTTCCGGAGCTGGCCATCGCGGGCCCGACTGTGCGCTGGATACACGAGGCCTGCAAGGCGATGGACCGCCTGCAATCGAGCGAAATGCAGTCCTCCATCTACACGCCGACCCTGATCATCACCGCCAGTCAGGACCGTGTGGTGAACACCAAGACCGCCGAGTATTTCGCATCGACAGCCCGCGCCATTCATGCCGTTCCGATCCCCGGATCCCGGCATGAAATCATGATGGAACGAAAGATTTTGCGCGAGCAATTCTGGGCCGCCTTCGATGCCTTCATTCCCGGTCAGAACACCCTGACCAACGAAAACATCTACATGCCGCGCTAGGAAAAAAACTCGCTAGAAGAGTGGCGTCAAACAGCAGCGTGAGACAGAAGCGCCAGCGCTTCTGCATGCACCTTGGCATTACCCGCAGCGATAACCTGCCCGCCCTCAAGCGGGGAGCCGCCGCGCCAGTTGGTCACGATGCCTCCAGCCCCTTCGATCACAGGCACCAGCGGCGCAATATCGACCGGTTTGAGCGCGGCTTCCACAACCAGATCCGCCATCCCCAGAGCAACCATGCAATAAGCATAGCAATCGACCCCATACCGGGCCAATTGCACCGCATTCTCTACCGCAAGATAGGCAGGCATTTCTGCCTCGTTGAACAGGGCCGGTGTCGTCGTAAACAGCGTTGCCTGTGCCAGTCCCGAGCACTCCCGCACGCGGAGCGTCCGCTCCCCATCGGGGCCCATGTAAAGGCTGCGAGTTCCATCACCGACGAAACGTTCCCCCGTGAAAGGCTGGCTCATCATGCCAAGCTTCGTGCCATCTTCATGAAAATACCCGATAAGCGTGCCCCAGGTTGGCAACCCCGAAATGAACGCCCGCGTCCCGTCGATCGGATCAAGAATCCAGCGCCCGCTCGCATCCAGTTGTTCGGCTTCGAATTCCTCCCCCAGAATACCATCATCGGGAAAGCGCTCATGAATGTGCCGCCGCATCTGCAATTCGGCTTCGCGATCCGCATCGGTCACCGGGTCGAACCCGCCCTCCTCCTTGTTATCGACCTGTATGGGCGAACGGAAGAGCGGCATGACGACGTCTCGCGCGACATCGGCCAAGGCATGAAGAAAATCAAAATCCGGATGGATGCCAGCCTGTGGCGGCAAGGAAGATCGCTGTGACAAGGGTTTGGCTCCACGGCAGTTGGATACAGCAATTGTTCGGACAAAACTTGTCCCACCTGCTTGTATCCCTATCCGTCCTGCATCGCAATGATCAGGCCGTCATCAAACGCCCAAGGCACAGCTATAATGAGGGGGCTATATCCTCAACGCCCCGACCATGAAAAATCATCAACGCGCAACTGCGGCACGCGCCCTGGCGAGATCACCTGCTGAGCCTCGGTCGCCGGCATTGCGCTGGAAACGGTTGCAACATCGGGATTAACGAGGGCATCCGCGTCAAGAGGCGGTTTGCGAAGGACAAAGATGTCCCGTTGCGCACCACGGCCCTCCTTGAGTGCCGTCTCGTCAGCCGCCGTCAGATTTTCTGGCAGCACATCTTCGGCCACCGACTGGGAAAGGGCCCGTATAACGAGTTTTTCAACAAAGAATGCCAGCTTCCGGCGCCCCGCCTTGTTGAAGCGGATCGCGTTTTTCTGGCGCAACCGCTTCTCCTGTCCGGTAAGGTCGGGCCCACGGAAGGTAAATCCCCCCTCCTCATTGGAGAAAGCAGGCCAGATATCGATGAAGGTCTCACCGCGCTCAGTCAGCTTGCTGGAGACAAAATCATTGAGATAGAGAAGGTTGGCACTCAAATCCTTGTTGCCCACTGGCGGCAGTCCGACCCAGAAAAGCGGTTTGTCGTGCTCTGCAAATGCCAGACGCAAGCGATCTATCTCGCGCTCATAGGAGCGAAGCCAGCCTTCGGATTTGAATTCATAGGAGGGAAACACAACGTCTCCCTCTTTATTGCGCACTTCGCGGGTTTTCACACGATCACCAAGTCCCACCATGACAACGGCAAAGGTGTAGGGTGATTTCTCGAACACCTTTTCCGGATCTTCAAGCGGATTGCGACTGGCACGATAGATCAGCCCGCTGTTGGCAACCGAATGAATGTCGACGCGAACATCCGGCGTTTTGGCAAAAGCATCCTTGAGCCCCCAGGCCAGATCCATTGAGAATTCATCGCCGAACACTGCGATCACTGCAGCATCGGGATCTTTCTTCACGGTCTGAATCACCGGCACGCGGGGCGCGGCTGGCTTACGGGTCTTGGACGCGTTGCTATCCTTCTCCTTCTCCTTGGATTTGTCACGGCTCTTGCGATTGAACAGCCGCTCGAAAAAGGACAGCGCAACAACAATACGCCCATCATCAGGCGCAGCAGCAACAGAGCGATCTTGAGAAGCCATCTCCACAATTGATGCGGCACGCGCTTCATCGATGGCCCCAAACGCCACGGATGAGACAAAGGGAATGAGAACAACCGCCACGATGGCCTTTGCTCTCACACCCGGTCTGTCTTTTCGATCCAAACCCATAAACACCGATATTCCTCGAACCATTCGGGCTGTCATTCTCTAGCCCGCATGAGACCTAGCCGCCTTTATTTAAGCGCTTTCAGCAATTTACCGCTGGCAAACCCGTCAGGCACATGTCCATTGCGCTTTTGCCAATGCCGGATTGCGGCCCGGGATTTGGAGCCCAAACGCCCGTCAATTCCGCCCGTATCATACCCCAGCCGGTTGAGGATTGTCTGCAACTCTTTGCGTTCAGAGCGCGTCAAAACCCTGTCAGAACGAGGCCAACTGCCCGCAAACGGACCACCGCCACGAATGCGGTCGGCCAGATGGCCAACGGCCAGTGCATATGAATCAGCATTATTATATCGCTTGATCATGGCGAAATTTTTGAGGATCAGAAAGGCCGGTCCGCTATAGCCTGCCGGCAGGATAAGCCGTGCTTTGTCGTCGGGACGGGGATAGGCCTGTCCCTTTGCCCGTTTCGCACCAAGCGCCTCCCACTGGGCGAGGGTCATGGCCTGCTTGCCATCCGCAAGTTCAAAGCGGAAGGTCTTGGGCAGCTTGACCTCATAGCCCCAGGTTTTTCCGGTCTCCCAGCCTGCCGATTCCAGAAGGTTGGCACTGGAGGCAAGCGCATCCGGCACCGAGCGCCAGATATCACGGCGTCCATCACCGTCAAAATCAACCGCCTTGGTCAGATAGGTGGTCGGAATGAATTGGGTATGCCCCATCGCACCGGCCCAGGATCCCATCATGTCGGAGGGTTTGACGTCCCCATTCTGCAAAATCTTCAAAGCCGCCAGAAGCTGTTGCCGGCCGAATTTTGATCGTTGCTTGTCTGCATAGGCCAGCGTGGCAAGCGACTGGATGGTCGGCTTGATGAGAGCGGTATTCTTGAAGATCGCCCCATAGGCGCTTTCCATGCCCCAGATCGCCAGCAGGATATGGCGATCAACGCCAAAACGCTGTTCGAGTCTTGCCAGCAACCGAGCGTGCTCACGCTTCATCTTGCGCCCGTTCTTGATCCGGGCCTCACTGACGGCGCTATCGAGATAAGACCAGATCGGCTTCACAAACTCGGGTTGATTGTTGGCCCGTTTGACAATTGACATATCGAGCTCAACGCCCGCAAATGCTGCATTGTATGTGCTTGCGGAGATCCCCGAAGATCGGGCCGTGGGCCAGAAATCCCTGATCCACTTTTCAAATCCCGCAGAGCTCTGGCTGGCAGCCGACAGGCTCGAGCCGAAGAGAACCATAAGACAAAGTGAAACAGCTTTTACAACCCGACCTGAAAAGTGATATATATTTCCGAGATTTACCTGCATAGACATGTCCTTCTCGCTAAAAAGTGACGAAGCACCCGTTCCCAGTCATGCCATACAAATATGGTAAAGATAGTAAACCGTTTACCAAGAAATGGGAGTTTTCCTTAGTGAAAATAATTTGCTTTTGATTGGAACCATCCGCCTCGCGGGGCGTTTATAACAGCGTACGACTTTTTAAAAGGCCTGGAGTAACTAAAATATGGTAAAACCAATTCGTAAAGCCGTCTTTCCAGTGGCGGGTCTCGGCACGCGCTTTCTGCCAGCAACCAAGGCAATGCCCAAGGAAATGCTGACCATCGTCGATAGACCGGTGATTCAATATGTTGTTGATGAAGCCAAAGCCGCAGGTGTCGAGCATTTCATCTTCGTTACAGGCCGCAACAAAGGTGTCATCGAAGACCATTTCGACATTCAGGTCGAGCTGGAGCATACACTGGAGCAACGCGGCAAACTGGACACGCTCGGCATATTGCGCCGCGACATGCCCAAAGCCGGTCACACCAGCTTTACCCGGCAGCAGCAGCCAATGGGCCTCGGGCATGCCGTTCTGTGCGCTCAGGAACTGGTTGGCGACGAACCCTTTGCACTTCTGCTTCCCGACATGATCATGAAGGCCCCTCGCGGCTGCCTCTCCCAGATGATGGAAGTCTACCAACAACGTGGCGGCAACATTGTTGCACTCGAGGAAGTGCCCGAAAAGGACACCCACAAATACGGCGTCGTTCAGACCGGCGAAGTGCGTGAGACGGACTATGAAATTCTCGGCATGATCGAGAAACCGGCTCAGGGCCACGCCCCGTCGAATCTCATTCTGTCAGGCCGCTACATTCTGCAGCCTGAAATCTTCAAGTATCTGGCCTCACAGCCCCCGGGTGCCGGCAACGAGATCCAGTTGACCGATGCCATGATCCAGTTGAAGAACGATCAGGACTTCTCGGGCGTGAAATTCACGGGTCAGACCTTTGACTGCGGGTCCAAATCCGGCTTCCTGATGGCCAACGTGGCCTTCGGCATGGAGCGAGGCGACATCGCACCGAACGTTGCCGATACGATCCGTGAAATCGTCCAGAATTACGACGACCGCAACGGCATTGAAGCCTGATCGCCACACAGCTGTTTGATAAACACAACGAAAAAGCGGACCTCAACCGGGGTCCGCTTTTTTACGTCACAATGTTGAGAGGGCCATCACTCCACGAGACTGACAATATTGCCCGACGGATCGATGAGATGGGCGAGATAACCGCCCCAGAATTGCCGCTCAGGCGGCGCCACGAATGGCACACCCCGAGCCTTGAGAACCTTGTAGAGCTCGGGCAAATCATCAACGACAAGCGACAGGCCGGTAAAGCGACCGATCAATGATGCCTGTGGACCTCTGGCATCCTCTTCCTCGATGATCACCAACATGCCAGGCTCGAATCCGACAGCTCCCTGTTCCGAGCGATCCCAGACCATGGGCCACTCGAGAGAATTGGCATAAAACTCACGTGCGGCAGCAAGATCTCTGACAAAAATTCGAAAGGCGGTTACGTGCATCGACCGTTCCCCATCATTTTCCCGTTGCAACCTTATTGCACAACTCGCCCGATGGGTCCAACCGGCAAATTGGCTGAAGGCAGCTTATCACCTTGCCGGCGGGTCTTCACACGTGGGTCTGTTAAAATAGGTGCACCCATGGCACCAGCCAAATGATCAAAGACGGGCTCCCAAAGGAGCCTGTCTGATTGCAGACGATATCAGAAATTCCCGTCCAGCATCAACAGTTTGGCCACCTGCTGCCGGATCAGTCAAGAAGTAATCCGTCTCGCGACCACAAAAGCGCCTGACTTCTCGCCTCTTCAACGGTTAGCGACACATATTGCCTGATGACAGCGCTACACTGGTTCTTGGACAAACACAGCAGCCACGGGCCGCATTCCAGAATATCCTTTACGAGGCGGTCGGAGAAGCCGAGCAACTTAAACAGGCTCAGGATCTGGTTCCACTGCACCGAAGACATCATCCGCGCCACAATCTCGTGTGGGAAACCACTGACCAGTGCAATGCCGCAGACAAGGTCCGCAAACTGATCATTGCAGGCAAACTGCCGCAGGATACCCTTGTCGAGCAGACCTTGCTTGTTGAAGCGCTCCGCCTTCCAGAGAGAATTCTCGAATTTGTATCGACCCAGATAGGAATGCCGCGACAGATCATACATCGACTGAGAGACATTCGGCTCGATCTTCTGCCACAGCTCCGGCAAACTCACACTGCCCTGCGGGACAATCTGTTTTGGAGCCTCATGGTTGCGGCCGTCGCCACCTGACTGCCCGCGCTGAACCAGTTCGTGAGCCAGCATCTGATCATTGGCAGCGGCTGACTTCAGGGCGCTCATGCCCAACTCCGAGAATTCGGCATCGCTGTTTGCAGCCAGCTTGATCAGCACAGACCCTTTTTTCGATCTGATCAGAACATCGGTCACCAGTACGCTGAGCGATTTGCGCATACTGATGGATACCATATGCTCTTCACCCTTCTCATCACTGACTTCCACAAGGTCGATATCAGTCAGAACCGGTGAATTGCGCAGCACCGGATCAGCCACGCTGATCAGGTCAAAAGCGAAGCGCCGAATAATCTCATGCGGCGCATTGCTCAAGCGACAGATTTTCTTGGCAGCAAAGGACCGGGTTTCAACCCCCACGAGATCGGCCAGACGCTGCATGACAGTGTCATAGGTATCAATCTGCTCTTGTGTGCAATGGTCCGCTGTCAGCGAAAACAACGTAGCTACGTGGCGCATAAGCTCGTCGCTTCTGCCCCGATCGCCCTGGCCGCTCAGAACTTTCCAGTCAACCAGTTCTGTTTTTGGGTTGGCAGCTTGCATGTTACTTCCCCGTAAAAAATCTCGGCCCTGACGATGGAGTCGCAAAGGCAGTTCCGAAACAAGCTAACAGGTGCATGTGTAAAATCGCCTAAATCGCCAGCGGGAATTTGATGATAAACTGCGGCAAATTTGATGAAAATTTGAACGACTCTGCTAGCATTGCGCTATCCATCCGCATGCAATACCAAAGGCCAAAATCCCATGAACAAACGCCCCGGAGAAATCGAACTGAACCACAACAGCCTCAACCATGACGCGTGGATCAGCTTTATTGGACGGATCGAAACGCCGTTCAAAACCCGCGATCAATGCCCCCGCCACGGCCGGAAAACGGACGAAGTGGCGCGCATCAGACTGAAGCCTGACTTTATTCCGGGCCTCAAATCCCTTGAAACCTGTTCCCATGTCATTGTTTTATATTGGATGCACGAAGCGGACCGGACGCTGATCCAGCAACGCCCCAAATTCGCCGATGCCATTCATGGCACGTTTGCCTTGCGGTCACCCAACAGACCCAACCCGATCTCGCTCTCAGTGGCGGATCTACTGGAAGTTACAGAGGACGGGCTTCTTGTCAGACATCTGGATTGTCTTGATGGAACACCCCTGTTGGACCTGAAGCCCTATTTTCCGCATACGGATTCCATCCCCGACGCAAACGCAGGCTGGTTCGACACGTTAAAATCTGACGGAAAAGCCTAACCAACAGATAACCATAAGTTCATTGCTTGCTGAAACGGCCAAATAGGACAGGCCAAAGAACCATGACAGCCGCGGAGATGTTCAGCATCAAGACCCGCTCCGAGCGATGATTGTCGACACGCTCTAGCGCTTGATCTTCATGCGATCCATTTCCGGAGTGATCGGAATGAACTCCTCCGCGTCCCCTGCCGGCAGCCGAAACAGTCCCGATTTGAAATTAGCCGCTTTCCAGGCTTCCTTGGCCTCCTCGATCTTGTCCACCGAGGAGGAGACGAAGTTCCACCAGATATATCGTGGCCCGTTGAGGGTCTCTCCCCCAAGAGCCATGACGCGTGCCCCCCGAGCGCCAGCGCGCACGGCGATACGATCACCGGGGCGAAAGACCATCATGTGGCCCGCCTCAAAAGTCTGACCCGCCACTTCGATGCTTCCTTGCGTGACATAGAGCCCGCGATCTTCATGACCATCCGGCATGGGAAAGGATGCATGCGGCTCTAGCGTCACGTCGGCATAGAAGATTTCGCTGTGCATCGTTACCGGCGAGGCTTCGCCCCACGCGTTGCCAAGAATGAGCCGCGCAAATGCGCCATTGTCGTTGAGCTCAGGCAAGGCTTTCTTGGCATGATGCTCAAAAGTCGGAGCCATGTCCTCACGGTCCTCAGGCAACGCCACCCAGGTCTGAACCCCGAAAAGACTGTGCGGTGTCTTGCGCCGCGTTTCAGCGCTGGTCCGTTCCGAATGCGTCACGCCTTCGCCAGCCAGCATCCAGTTGACCTCGCCGGGGTAGATCATCTGGCGCGTACCGATGCTATCGCGATGCTCGAACTCGCCCTGATAAAGATAGGTAACCGTGCCAAGGCCGATATGGGGATGAGGCTGGATATCGATCCCACCTTCCGTGATGAACTCCGCAGGCCCCACCTGATCAAAGAAAATGAAGGGGCCAACCATCTGCCGCTTCATCGACGGCAGGGCGCGACGGACTTCAAAGCCAGCCAGATCCCGCGCGCGCGGAATGATCAGGGTTTCGATCAGGTCCGGGTCATTGGCTCCAGACAGATCGTGATCAAGGGTTGGGTTCCAGCTCATGGCTCAATCCTCTCATCGTTGGCGCACACACAAGCGTGGTGCAATCGCGTCAGAGGGCGCGTCCCCTATGACTAGCAGTATCGCATCATATGGGTTTGCTTGAAAGGTTGTGTAACCCATCCCTCGACCATCAGCCTCATGCAGCCAAACTCATAAACCCAATCCCATAAGAAAACCCCGGACGATGGCTCGTCCGGGGTCACAGATTTCAGCAAGATCTGAATGATCAGCGCGTGAAGGGCTTGTATTTGACACGCTTGGGATTGACCGCATCCGGACCAAGACGGCGAACCTTGTCCGCTTCGTAATCCTCAAAGTTGCCTTCAAACCATTCCACGTGACTGTCGCCTTCAAAGGCCATCATGTGCGTTGCCAGACGGTCAAGGAACATACGATCATGGCTGATGACCACGGCGCAACCGGCGAAATCCTCAAGCGCATCTTCAAGCGCGGCAAGAGTTTCAGTGTCCAAATCGTTGGTCGGCTCATCGAGCAGCAGCACGTTGGCACCGGATTTCAGAACCTTCGCCAGATGCACCCGGTTCCGCTGACCACCTGACAGGGAGCCCACTTTCTGCTGCTGATCGCCACCCTTGAAGTTGAAGGCGGAGCAATAGGCGCGGCTGTTCATCTCGCGCTTGCCAAGCTTGATGATGTCATCGCCGCCGGAAATCTCTTCCCAGACAGTCTTGTCAGCATCGAGCGCATCGCGGGACTGATCCACATAGCCCAGATGCACGGTTTCACCCAGACGCAAGGATCCCTCATCAGGCTCCTCCTTTCCGGTCAGCATCTTGAACAGGGTGGTTTTGCCGACACCGTTCGGGCCGATCACACCAACAATGCCGCCCGGCGGCAGTTTGAAATCAAGACCATCGACCAGCAGACGATCACCGAAGCCCTTTTTGAGACCTTCGGCTTCAATCACCACATCACCAAGACGCTCTCCCGGCGGAATGATGATCTGGGCCGAGCCCGGAGCCCGCTCTTCGTTGCGCTTGAGCAACTCGTCATAGGCCTTGATACGAGCCTTGGATTTGGCCTGACGCGCTTTCGGGCTGGCGGCAATCCATTCCTGTTCGCGCGACAGGGCACGCTGGCGAGCTGCTTCCTCGCGGCCTTCCTGAGCCAAACGCTTGGCTTTCTTCTCAAGGTAGGCCGTATAGTTGCCTTCGTACGGAATACCCGAGCCACGGTCGAGCTCGAGAATCCAGCCGGTGACATTATCAAGGAAGTAGCGATCATGGGTGATGATCAGCACGGAACCCTTGAATTCGCGCAGGTGCTTTTCGAGCCAGTTCACGGTCTCGGCGTCAAGATGGTTGGTCGGTTCGTCGAGCAGCAGAAGATCCGGCTCGGCCAGCAGCAGTTTGCAGAGCGCCACGCGGCGTTTCTCGCCACCAGACAAGACCGACACGTCGGCATCAGAAGGAGGACAGCGCAAGGCGTCCATGGCCATCTCGACCACAGAGTCCAGATCCCACAGGTTCTGGCTGTCGATGATGTCCTGAAGCTTGGCGCCCTCTTCCGCGGTCTCGTCGGAATAGTTCATCATCAGCTCGTTGTAACGGTCGAGAATGGCCTGCTTTTCCGCAACCCCTTCCATCACGTTACCGAGCACATCCTTGCTTTCATCCAGCACCGGTTCCTGTGGCAGATAGCCGATCTTGGCCCCGTCCGCCGCCCAAGCTTCGCCAGTGAATTCATTGTCGAGACCAGCCATAATCCGCAGGATCGTCGACTTACCCGCGCCGTTGGGCCCGAGGATACCAATCTTGGCATCGGGGTAGAAAGAAAGATGGATATTGTCCAGCACCTTCTTGCCACCGCTATAGGTCTTGGACAGGCCGTGCATGTGATAGATGAATTGTCGAGCCATTAATCGCTACCATTCAGTGAATCAAAGGGAAAGTTGCCCCGTTTTAATGGGCTGAGCGAGGGGATTCAATCCCCCAATAAAAAGAAGACGGCCATTGGCCGCCTTCAAACCTTGAGAAAACTAGAGACCATCAGGCCTTACATGTAGGCAGCTTCACCAGCCGGACGCCCACGGCGTCCCCTGTTGTTGCCTTGAGATTGGCCGGGTGCACCGGAGGGCTTGCCGTAGCGACGACCATTCTTTTTACCCTGATCCGCTTTACCCTGTGCGTGCCTGTCCTGAGCTGGTTTGCCCTGAGCTGGCCGGCTCTGCTCGCGCTTGCCCTGTGCTCGCTGATCATCCTGACCATTGCCGGTCGCGCGATCTTCAAGCGGAGACCAAGACCGGCCGCCATTGCCACCCCTGCGCTTGGCGGTCTGGGCTCTCTTGCCATCGTCATTCTGGCCTTTGCGATGCGATGAGGCACGCGGTGCACCTTGACCGGACGGCTTACGGCGCGCTCTTGGTGATGCTTCGGCAGCGCTCGCATCAACGGATGAATAGCTATCGTCCATCTCGCTTGGCAGTTTGTTGCCGATCAGGCGTTCGATATCGCGCAGGAGCTTTGCCTCGGATGGATCACACAGAGAGATCGCCACGCCTTCGCGTCCAGCGCGGGCGGTACGGCCGATCCTGTGAACATAGGCTTCTGGCACTTCCGGCAGCTCATAATTGACCACATGCGAAACATCATCGATATCGATACCGCGCGCGGCAATGTCCGTGGCAACCATGATCGTGGTTTCGCCGGTCTTGAAGCTCGCCAGCGCCCGAACCCGCTGGCCCTGACTCTTGTTGCCATGAATGGCGGTGGCCGACAGACCAGCCTTCTGCAAGGTCTGGCTCACACGGTCAGCGCCCCGCTTGGTGCGGGTGAAGACAATCGCACGATCCACTTCGCCACCAGAGAGGAGGCGCGTCAACGAGCGCGCTTTCGACGCGCGGGACATGAGGTGAACGCTCTGAGCGATCCGCTCAATCGGGCGCGACGCGGCGCCAACAGAAACCTCGACCGGATCGGTCTGGAAATCTTTTGCCAGCGCACGAATCTGCGGCGGCATGGTAGCGGACAGCAAGGATGTCTGACGCTTCTTCGGCAGCAGCTTCATGATCCGGCGGATATCGGGAATGAAGCCCAGATCGAGCATGTGATCGGCTTCATCCAGTACCACGCAATGGGTCTGTGTCAGGTTCAGATGCCCGTTGGAGACATGGTCGAGCAAGCGGCCCGGTGTGGCAACAACGATATGGCTCCCGCTTGCCAGTTTGCGAATCTGAGGGGTGGGTTTGACGCCACCGACCACGACGGTCACGGAAACACGCATGTTCTTGCTGTATTTACGGATATTGTCCGCGATCTGGGCAACCAGCTCACGTGTCGGCGCGATGATCAGTGCATCGCAGCCCTTGGGTGTCGGACGTCTGTCATTGCGGGCCAGTCGATCAAGGATCGGCAACACGAAGGAGGCCGTTTTGCCGGTTCCCGTCTGGGCGATGCCGACAATGTCCTGACCGGACAAGGCAACCGGAATAGCCTGTGACTGAATGGGGGTAGGTTCGGCATAGCCATTGGATTCGAGGGCACGAAGAATTGGTTCGGCAAGGCCGAGTTCATTGAAATTTTTCAAGTAGTTACTTCCATATGACATTGCTTGTTCGCGCAAAATTTGCAGCGAGCAATGACGTTTCGTCGTAAAAGGGGGAAGCTTGCGCAGAAAAGCTGCCTATGGGGTGTGACCTGTGATGGGTCCGTCCCGGCAACAATCATCAAGATTGTTAGCAAGAATACTTGCTCGCTGATATCAAGACTATCGTCCACGCACGGGCAAGAAAGGCCTACATACAGCATGGACGATGGATACGCAAGACAATTCGCCGCAGGACAGTTCTACCTGAAAAGCCCGGCTGCGATTGTCATCAGCAAGCAGTCAGCACAATCCTCGGGTTGAGGTCATATTTGGAGCCATTGAAATAGAAACAGTTCCTGCCGTCTTCCTTGCAACGATAGAGCTGCTGGTCCGCCTGCTCCATGACAAACGCCACCGTATCTCCAGGCTGCGCCAGAGCCCCGCCTATCGAGGCTGAAAAGGTAACCGCCTCAGTCTCCAGTTCGATCCATGATTCCTTGATCAGATGCAGCAGGCGCCGGCCGATGACACTCACCCCCTCCTTGGTCGCCTCGGGGATTAGGATCACATATTCATCGCCCCCCCAACGACAGGCGATATCGCGTGGGCGTAGAGCAGACAACAGGGTCTGGGCCACGGTTTTGATCACTCGGTCCCCAAGTTTGTGGCCCCAGGTATCATTGATGGATTTGAAATTATCGACGTCGACAATGATCACACCAAACGGAATGCCTCTGGCCACAAGACCGGCTTCATAGCTTTCAAGGGTGATATCCGCATAGCGCCGGTTGCCAATACCGGTCAGGGGGTCTGTAAGCACTTCCTGCCGCAGCGTTTCAACCTCGGAGATCATGGCGCGATGCTGCCGATCATCCTTGAAAATCTCAACCGCACCAGTCACCCGCCCATTTTCATCGTGTGTGGGAAAGGAGCGAATATGCACCGGCATGCGAAAACCGCTCTTGTGATGCATATAGACATGGGTTTCACGCGGCTCGCCATCCCTCATGCTCGCAGACAGGGGACACCCCTTGAAACAGAGGTGAGTGCCCGCGTCATCGACATGTTGCAGCGTGTTTTCCGCGCAACATTTACCCAGAACCTCATCCGCTTTATAGCCACTCAGCTCTTCGGCTGCCTTGTTCCAGTAAAGGATTTGGCGCTTGCGATTGACGAAATAGACACCATCAGTCATGGCGTCGAGAATCTTCTCGTAAAAGGATTGATCCATGTTGCTGCTCGTCCCCCCAATATGATCAGCCTTCCGTTGCCAACTAAACCAAAAAGACCGCGCCTGAAAAGACACGGCAACTTTAGAACAGCCGAGTGCTGGCTTCCCCTCTCCCCCCAGAGTTGCCCGAGAGCCAGAAACCGCAACCAGAACGATCACCTCATTTTGGAGCGTAAAGTCTTATTAAAATGTAAATAATTCATATGGTCCGCAAGTTTGCACATGAATCCCACGCCCCAATCCCGGACATGGTTTCAAAATCTTGACCAGTCGATTTTGCCACGGCCACGCGCCTCAAGAAATGCATTGGCACGCGAGAAGCAACCCGAGCCAAGAAAGGCGTCAAATCCTTTTCCGGCCTTACGGGCACCAAGCGGGCTTGGATGGGATGTGCGGATCACGCAGTGCTTTTCTTCGTTGATCCCCTCAACCAGCTTGTGGCTGTGACGCCCCCAGGCAAGAAACACCGCCGGCGCATCTTGCCTGTTCACCCGATCCAGAATCGCCGCCGTAAAAGCTTCCCAGCCTTTCTTGGCATGGGAGGCTGCCAGCCCCTGCCGGAGGGTGAGTGTGCTGTTGAGCATCAAAACCCCTTGCGCCGCCCAGCCCGAAAGATCGCCGTGCGAAGGAGGAACCAGACCGCAATCGGCGGACAGTTCCTTATAGATATTGACGAGCGAACGGGGCGGCTTGATACCGCGCGGCACAGAAAAGGAAAGCCCCATGGCGTGCGGCATGTCCCCCTCGACACCCGGATAGGGATCCTGACCGGTTATCACCACCTTGACCGCATCGGGCGGTGTCTGGGTGAGCGCCCGCAGACGCTGCCCGCGTTCGGGCAAAATACGCGCCTGCGCTTCTTCTTCACAAAGCCAACTCTCCAACTGCTCCAACCGCGATTGCTGGTCAGACAGTCCTGCCAGCCAGCCGCCGGAGCCTTTGAGTTCATCAAACAGGCTGATGCTCATGCCTCCTGCCCTCCGGAACTGCCGCCACTGAGAACACGAAACGCGTCACCCTTGACCGCAAAGATCTTCTCGCTCTCGGACCATTGGAACCCGCAAGCCTCATAAAAGCCCTGTGCCGACAGATTGGCCGCGTCGACCGACAGTCTGAGATAGCAACAGCCGCGGTCCCTGCCTATGGCCGCGACCTGCTCAATGAGCTTGCGTCCCAACCCCAGCCCGCGCGCCTTGTTCGACACATAGAGATCCTGAACATAAAAGCCCGGCTTGCCTTGCCATGTTGAAAAGCTGTTGAAGTAAAGACACATGCCGACAGCCTCCCCATCCAGTTCGGCGATCACTGCCTCAAACGCAGGCACGTCGCCAAACCCGTGCTCCGCATAGTCTTCGGCACGAGCCACATGCTTTTCCGTGTCACCCAAAAAGGCAGACAGCTCCGACACCATGTGATGGATCAGTGCGGCATCCGTTTTTTGCGCAACACGAAACCGAAGCGGCTTGCTGCTTTCCATGGTGGCTGAGCGAGGCTTTTCCATCTTGGTGTGGTCCTTCAAGGTCATTTTGCGAGATTGGATTCGGCGCGACCTTACAACAGCTTATCCGTCAGGATCAAACACGCATCCCCATGACGCTCGGGGCTTTCACCTCATCTCTCCATAAATTAAATCAATCGATTGATTTAATTTACCTCACGTGATAGCGTGATCACGCAATAAAGACGAGAAACGGTTCAGCATCATGGCACGACAAACACGATCAGAGGCTACCAGAACAGCGCTTATCGACGCCGCTTTCGAGTTGTTCGGCGACAAGGGATATGCCGCGGCATCAACACGCGAGATCGCTTCAGCGGCTGGTACAAACATCGCCTCCATCACTTATCATTTTGGCGGCAAGGCCGGTTTGCGCATGGCTTGCGCGGAGACAATCGTCAGCCACATGCTAGCCCAGCGCAAAGCACCGGACCAGATCGCAACGCCCCGGATCGCTCAAAACGCAGAGACCGAGTTCGAGCTTTTCATGCTGCGTCAGGCCAACATGTTGCTCAGCCTCAACAAAGCCCAGACTATGGTCCGTTTCCTGTTTCGCGAACTTTATGAGCAAACGGAAGTCTTTGAGCATATGTATCAGAGGTTCTTCGGTCCCGTCTTCGACCATGTTTCCACCCTCTGGGCCAAAGCGATAGACATTGATCCTGAGGAGGCTCAATCAAATGAAAACAAGATCCGGATCTTCTCGGTTATTGCCCAGATCGCCTATTTCCGCATCGGCCAACCGGTGGTTGTCCGTCATCTTGGCTGGGCCGACTACGACACAGACGAAACCGAACAGATCCTCCGCGTCCTTCAGACCAACATTCGCGCACTCATCGCCGCTTATCGAACCACATCCAGCCATAGGACCACACAATGAGCTTCCTCTGTTCCATCCCGCTTGTGTCCATGCTCATGAGTGGCTGCCTACCGCCCGAACCCTTGGCCACGGGCTACGTCGAAGGTGACTATGTTCTGGTTGCCCCCATCGAGACAGCGCAGATCGCGGCCATCCCGGTCAAACGCGGCGACCGTGTCAGCGATGACCAGCCCCTTGCCATCCTTGAGCGGCGCGATGCAGAAATCACAGTCGCCCAGTCCGAAGCCGCGCTGGCGCAGGCAAAAAGCAAACTCGCCGATCTCGAACAGGGAGCACGACCGGAAAAGATTGCGACCATCAAGGCCTCCATCGCAGCAGCCGACGCAAGCGCCAAGGAGGCCAAACGCGACATGGAGCGCCAGCAGAAACTGGCCGCCAAAGGCACTGTTTCGGAAAGCAAACTGGAATCGGCCCGAACCAGCTATGATGTGGCAAAAGCCAAGGTGGAGGAATTGCAGGCCGATCTCGCCTATACCAGACTTCCCGCCCGCAAGGATGAAATCGCAGCAGCCACCGCCTCCGTCAAACAGGCTGAAGCGGCCCTTGAATCGGCAGAATGGCGCCTCACCAAACGCACCCTGAAAGCCAGCCAACCCGGAATTGTCGTCGATGTCATCCGCGATATGGGCGAAGTCGCGGGTCCCTCAGCCCCCGTTTTATCGATCTTGCCGGATGGCGGTGCGAAGCTGCGTCTCTACATTCCCGAAAAGGATATTGCCACCATCAAGCTGGGCAGTCGCCTGAGCGTCGAATGCGACAGTTGCACGGGCGATCTCAGTGCGACGGTCAATTACATCTCCGATGGACCGGAGTTCACCCCGCCGGTGATCTATTCCCTCGAGAACCGCCAAAAGCTGGTTTACCTGATCGAAGCCAAGCTGGGCAAGGACAGCGCCCTCAAGCCCGGCCAGATTGTCTCGGTTCGTCTTGACACCGGAACCGGCGGAGAGACCCGATGAAGGCGATTGACGTTAAAAATCTCGTCAAGCGTTTTGGCGACAAAACCGTTGTCAACAATGTCTCCCTGACCGTCGATCAGGGCGAGATTTCCGGTTTCCTCGGCCCCAACGGCTCGGGCAAGACAACAACGATCCGCGTCATGTGCGGCTTGCTGACCCCGGATGAAGGCGAAGGCACGGTGCTCGGCCACGACTTGCGCCGCGAGCAATTGCACATCAAGCGTCAGGTCGGCTACATGACGCAGAAATTCTCGCTCTATACCGATCTGACCATCGAGGAAAATCTCTATTTCGTTGCCCGCCTCTATGGCCTTTCGCCAGCGCGCGACTTTGTCCGCGACACGCTTGAAAATCTTGGGCTGACGTCTCGCAAAAGCCAGTTGGCCGGACTTCTGTCAGGCGGCTGGAAGCAGCGCCTCGCCCTCGCAGCCTGTATCATGCACAAGCCCAAGCTTCTGCTGCTCGACGAGCCGACCGCAGGCGTCGATCCAAAGGCGCGCCGGGAATTTTGGGATGAAATCCACCAACTCGCCGCGGACGGCATGACGGTGATGGTCTCCACCCACTATATGGACGAGGCCGAACGCTGCCACCGCATCAACTATATCGCCTACGGCACGCTTTTGACCTCCGGCACGGTTGAAGAGGTCGTGCAACAAGCCGGCCTGCACACCTTCATCCTCACCGGCAAAGAAGCGCCCCTTGCCTCCGGCCAGCTTCAGACAATGGAGGGCGTCGACCAGATCGCCCCCTTTGGGAACAATCTGCATGTGGTTGGTCACGACAAGGCGCTTTTGGAAAAAGCCGTGCGCAAGGTGGCGAGTGATTTTGACATCCGCTTCGAACCCGGAGAGACGACACTGGAGGATGTTTTCATCCAGTATATGGCCCAGTCGACCGACAATATGGACAATGGCAACAGCAGGAGCATGGCGTGACCCTCAATCGCTTTTTCTCCTCCACTCGCCTCTACGCCCTGCTGGCCAAGGAAATCACCCAGATGATGCGCGACCGCATCACCTTTGCCATGATGATCGGCATCCCGCTGGTTCAGCTCGCCCTGTTCGGCTTTGCCATCAACACCGATCCCAAGCGCCTGCCCGCTGCGCTCGTGACCACCTCTCAGGATCAATTCACCCGCGCCATGGTCAGCGCCCTTGAGGTTACCAATTATTACCGCTTCGACTATCTGGTCTCGACGGTAGAAGAAGCCGATCAATTGATGCAGAAGGGCAAGGTCACCTTCATCGTCACCATCCCGTCCGACTTTTCCAAGCGGGTCCTCAAGGGCGACAACCCGCAAATCCTGATCGAGGCGGATGCCACTGACCCGTCCGCCTCGTCAGGCGCGGTCTCGACCCTGAAAACTGTCGCCAATCAGGCTTTCCTGCGTAAGCTGGGCAAGGTTGAGAGCAACAATTCGGGCCTCGATATCGTGGTTCACCGACGCTACAACCCCGAAGGCATCACCCAATATAATATCGTGCCGGGCCTGCTCGGCGTCATCCTGCAGCTTGTCATGGTGATGATGACGGCCATGGCCCTGACGCGGGAGGTCGAGCGCGGGACAATGGAAAACCTGCTTGCCATGCCCGCCACACCCTTCGAGATCATGCTGGGCAAGATCCTGCCCTATCTAGGCATTGGCGGGGTGCAGGTGGTGGTCATTCTGGTTGCGGCCAGGGCGGTCTTTCATGTCCCCTTTGTTGGCTCCCTGCCGCTGTTGCTCCTTGGCATCATGATCTTCATCGCCTCATTGGTGCTGATTGGCTACACCATCTCCACCATCGCCCGCAGCCAGATGCAAGCCATGCAGATGAGCTTCTTCTTCTTTCTTCCCTCGCTGATGCTATCGGGCTTCATGTTTCCCTTCAAGGGCATGCCGGACTGGGCCCAGATGCTCGGCAGCATCTTCCCGTTGACCTATTTTCTGAGGCTGGTCAGAGGCATCATGCTCAAGGGCGCAGATCTGCAAGCAGTCCAGTCCCCGCTGATCGCCCTCGTCGTCTTCACGGTCCTTGTGGCAATCCTCGCCCTTTTGCGCTTCCGCAAGACACTCGACTAACTTGCGCGACTGGAAGTCGGCACGCAAAAGGCCTATATTCGGAGCAGCACGCAACCGTGTTCGCAAGCGATGTCAAAGGACTTCGGCCATGAAGCAGGATACGCCCTCCTTCGCCTTCCGCACCAAAGGCCTGACCAAGACCTATGGAGAGGGAAACGCAGCCGTCCACGCGCTCAGAGGGGTCGATCTGGAAATCCCTCAAGGAGAGATCGTCGTCCTTCTCGGCCCATCGGGCAGCGGTAAGTCCACCCTGCTCAACATCATTGGCGGCCTTGATCGCGCCAGCGAAGGCGAAGTCTACTTCAGGGACATGAGCCTCTCAGACCTCTCGGACGACAAGCTCACCCTCTATCGCCGCGATCATGTCGGCTTTGTCTTCCAGTTCTACAATCTTATGCCAAGCCTGACGGCGTTGGAAAATGTCCAGCTCGTCACCGAAATTGCCGATGATCCCCTCGATGCACAAGAAGCCCTCGCTCTTGTGGGCCTCAAGGAACGGTCCCACCACTTCCCGGCCCAGATGTCCGGCGGTGAGCAGCAAAGGGTGGCCATCGCCCGCGCCATTGCCAAACAGCCCAACGTGCTCTTTTGCGACGAGCCGACAGGCGCGCTCGACAGCTCGACAGGCCGGGTCATCCTGAAGGTCTTGAAGGACGTGAACGAGAAACTGGGGGCGACCGTCCTCATCGTCACCCATGCCGCCAGCACGGCCTTAATGGCCGACCGGGTGATCCATTTTGCCGATGGCCAGATCCGGGAAGTCGAAACAAACGCCGCCCCTCTTTCACCCGATGAGATCGAATGGTAGGAGGCTGATGATCCATGATGTCTCCGCTCGACCGCAAGCTGCTGCGTGATCTGTGGCGCATGAAGGGCCAAGCCATCGCTATCGCTTCGGTGATTGCGACCGGGGTGATGCTGCTCGTTATGATGTCCGGCGTTGTGACCTCGCTCAGTGAAACCCGGCGGGCCTATTATGAACGCAACCGGCTGGCGCATGTCTTTGCCCCGGTCAAACGCGCTCCGCTCCATGTCATCCGCGATCTGGCAGACCTGCCCGGAGTCACGGCCGCAGAGGGCCGGGTGACAGGGTCCGCTCTCATCAGCCTGCCAAGCCTGGAATTGCCCTTAAGGGCCACCGCCGTTTCCCTGCCCGATCTTGGTGAGCCACGCCTCAATGCCATTCATCTAACCGACGGACGCCAGATCAGCCACGACAAGCCTGACGAAATCATTCTGCTCAACAGCTTTGCCCGAGCCCATAACCTCACCCCCGGCGACGCTCTTTCAGCCACCATGAATGGCGCCAAGCGCACCTTCCGCATCGTTGGTCTGGCGCAGTCTCCGGAATATCTCTACAGCGTCGCGCCGGGCGAAATGATTTCCGACGACAGCCGCTTCGGCGTCATCTGGATGAGCCAAACCGCCCTGTCCGCCGCCTATGACATGCAGGGTGCCTTCAACGAAGCGCTTTTGTCCCTTGGCCCCCGCACCAGTCTTCAGGAGATCCTTGATCGGGTCGACATGGTTCTCGATCCTTATGGCGGTCTTGGGGCTTATGGCCTGAAGGATCAGACCTCCAACCGCTTCATCAGCGAAGAAATCGTCGGCATGGAGGGCTCGTCCCGCGTCGTACCGCCCATCTTTCTGGCGGTCGCCGCATTCCTGCTCAACATCGTGATCTCCCGCATGGTGCAGTCCGAGCGTGAGCAGATCGGCCTCATCAAAGCCTTCGGCTACACCAATTGGGAGGTGGGCCTACATTATTTCAAGTTCGTGCTGGTGATCGCCATCGGCGGCGCTGTCGCCGGCTGTCTGAGCGGCATAGCGCTGGGCCGCGGCATGATGAGCCTTTATCTCACCTATTACAAATTTCCCATTCTCGTCTTCGAGCTGGATCCGGCCTCCTTCGTGACAGCCTTTCTCATCTCGATCCTTGCCGCGTCGGCGGGCGGGTTGTTTGTCCTGCGCAGCGTCTTTGCGCTCACGCCGGCGGTCGCCATGCGCCCGCCAGCTCCGGATGACTATTCCCGCACGGGCCGGTTTGGTGCCTTGTTTGAAAGCCTGCTTGATCAACCCAGCCGCATGGTTCTGCGCCGCATCACCCGACAACCAGGGCGGATGCTGGGTGCCCTCGTTGGCATCGCCTGCGGCATGGCGCTGTCGGTTTCAATGATTTCGCTCCTCGCCGGTTTCGACAAGACCATGAACCTGACCTTCTCCGTCATGGACCGAAGCGATGTCACCGTAACCTTCACTCATGCCTTAGGCCAGAAGGCCGTTCATGAACTGCAAAGCCTGCCCGGCGTGTTGCAGGTTGAGCCGGAACGCAGCGTATCAGCCCTCTTGCGCAATGGTCTGAGATCCTATCGCGGCAGCATCGAAGGGCTCACGGATGCCCCCCACCTCAAGCGTGCCATCGCCAAGGACCTCTCCCCCATCGCGCTCGGGGATCAAGGCATCGTGCTGTCAAAAGCCCTCGCCAAAACCCTCGACATCACCCCCGGCGAGATGCTGACCGTCGAGATCCTTGAGGGCCGCCGCCCGATCCTGAAAATCCCGGTCGCCAATTTCGCTGAAAGCCTGCTTGGTTCACCCGCCTATATGCGCATCGATGCCCTCAACAAAGTGCTCAAGGAGCCTTTGCGGATTTCAACCGCCTATCTGCGCATCGACAGCAATCAAGCGGACCAGATTTTCAAAGCGCTGAAAGATCGCCCCAATGTGGCTGGGGTCAGCCTTAAATCCGACGCTCGAGCAGCCTTGCAGAAAATGATGAACACAGGCGCCGGCTCAATGCGGTTTGTCATGGTCGCCATCGCAGCGATCATCACCTTCGGCATTGTCTATAACGCCGCCCGCATCGCCTATGCGGAACGTTTGAGAGATCTTGCCAGCCTCAGGGTAATGGGTTTCACCCGTTCCGAGGCCGCCTTCGTTCTTTTGGGCGAATTGGCGGTCATCACTCTCGCAGCCCTGCCGCTTGGCAGCCTGATGGGTTATTATCTCAATTACAGTATCGCCGAAGGTTTCAGCACGGATCTTTATCAGATCCCGACCATCTTCTCCCCGGCAAGCTATGGCACCGCAGCGCTCGCCGTGTTGATCGCAGCCTTCCTGTCAGGCTGGCTGGTAAAACGTGACATCGACCGGGCGGATCTCGTCTCCGCCCTCAAAATCAGGGAATAGTCTCAGTTTGCATCACTGGGGAAAAACATCATGGCCAAGAAGAAATCCCGCTCCGCCTTCACCATTCTCGCCGCTCTTTTAACTGTCGGGGCTTTGGCCTATGCCTTCTGGCCGCGACCGACCATGGTTGACATCGGTCAGGTGACCCGTGGCTCAATGATGGTGACCATCGACGAAGAGGGCAAGACCCGGGTTCGCGATGCCTATGTTGTCTCAACGCCGGTTGCCGGGCGGCTGATGCGTGTCGAAGCAGACCCCGGCGACGCGGTCATCAAGAACGAAACAATTGTCGCCCGGATGCGCCCGACCAACCCGTCTGCTCTTGATATCCGAACCCGCGAACAGGCCCGCGCCGCCGTCACCGCCGCCGAGGCAGCCCTGAGAGTAGCCCGCGCCGACCTCAACAAAGCCATCGGCGATCTGGACTATGCGCGCAGCGAGTGGAAGCGAACAGAGGCCCTCTCCGAACAGGGCACAGCCAGCACTGCCACCCTTGAGCTCAAACGCAAAAGCGTCAGAAGCGCAAGCGCCATGAAGGACAATGCCGAAGCCGCCATCGCCGTCCGCGAAGCCGAGCTTGCCAACGCCCGCGCCCGCCTGATCAGCTTTGACGGCTCCGACCTTGCGTCCGCCAAGTTCGAAGAAAAGGCGATCCCGCTGCGCGCGCCGACGACAGGGCGCATCCTCCGCATCCTCCAGCAAAGCGAAACCACCCTGCCCGCCGGTAGCAAGATCATGGAAATCGGCAACATCGACAATGATCTGGAAGTCGAGGTGGATCTGCTCTCGAGCGACGCGGTGCAGATCAGCCCCGGTGATCGCGTCCTGATCGAACAATGGGGCGGCAGCGACCAATTGGAAGGAAAAGTGGAGCGCATAGACCCTTGGGGCTACGAGAAATATTCGTCCCTTGGTGTCGAAGAACAGCGCGTCAATGCCATCATCCAGTTCACGGGATCAGAGGCCAGCAGAAGCAAGCTCGGCCATGGCTACCGGGTCGAGGTCAAGATCATCATCTGGCAGCAAAACGACATCCTGCTCATCCCCTCGAACGCCCTCTTCAGGGATGGCCAAGACTGGGCCGTCTTCAAGGTCGTTGATGGACGCGCCGAGAAGACCAACGTCACGGTCGGCAAGGACAATGGTCTCAAGGCCCAGATCCTTGATGGCCTCAACGAAGGCGACCAGATCATCCTCTACCCCTCCTCAGGCATCACCAGCGGCATCCGCGTCAAGCAGCGCGTGGTCGAATAAGCACGAGATGATCGAGTGGAAAGGAAAAGAGTGGTAGGACCGGAGGGACTTGAACCCCCAACCAGACCGTTATGAGCGGTCGGCTCTAACCAATTGAGCTACGGTCCCCAACCAGACATGCCCCCATCATCAGAGAGGCAATGCCATAGGGCTTCCGGAAGGCAAGGTATCGCCCAAAGATCCAGAAGTGCAAATGACGTATACCGAATTGCGTATTCAGGCAAGCCCTGCACCAACAGGCAGTGGATAGTGTAGGATCCACAGGCAACTGAACGCGAAAACCCGCGCGAGGACGGCAATCAGGACGGGAAAACCTGTTCGTTCCCTCAAACCGCCACAAAGCCGGTCGATCACTGACGATGGCTGCGACAGGCCCAAGACAATTTGAGGAGACAGACACACAATGAGAAAGCAGTTTCTTGCTCTCGCCGCTATCGTTCCACTCATGACTCTGCCAGCGCTCGCCGCAGAAAGCACCAACGGCACCCTAACCATTTCGGGCACAGGCTCTGTCAGCAAAGCGCCGGACATGGCCATCCTGTCCGCAGGTGTCGAATCCCGCGAGAAAACCGCCAAGGCGGCCCTTGCCGACAACAACGCCAAGATGGAAGCTCTGTTCGCCGAGCTGGACAAGGCGGGCATTGCCAAAAAGGACATCCAGACCAACAACTTCAACATCAATCCGCAGTTGGTTTACCCGCGCAACGATAACAATTCGGAACCCAAACCGCCCCGCATTGTCGGCTATCAGGTGAACAACCGCGTCACGGTTTCCATCAAGGCTCTGGACAGCGTCGGATCGGTGCTCACGGCCCTTGTCAACGCCGGGGCCAACAACATCTCGGGCCTGCGTTTTGATATCTCCAACAAGGATGGCATCGAGGATGAAGCCCGCAAGGCCGCCATCGCCGACGCCCGCGCCAAGGCCGAGCTGTATGCCGCCGAGCTTGGTGTCGGGATCAAAAGGCTCAAGAGCCTGAGCGAAGGCAGCGCCCCACAGGCTCCGCGCCCGATGATGATGCGCGCCATGGCCAATGAAGCGATGGTCTCCAAGGTTCCGGTCGCCGAAGGTAGCCTCGATTTTGACGTGACTGTCAGCACCACATGGGAACTCGACAACTGATCCCCCATCGCTTCACAAGCGACATGTGAAGCAGTTAAGCCCGATTATGAAGAGAAAAACAAAGCCCGGACAATCACATGTCCGGGCTTTGTGAGTCAGAATGGGAGAGCGGTTAAGTTAAGGATCAAGCGCTTCATCACCTGAGCCTTGTTGCTCATCCTCTCCTGTAGCAGTTGCATTTTCACTATCAACTTCACCGCTCACTTTTTTACTTGATCCATCTGTGTTTCGCTTCCAGCGCTTTTCATATTTCAGCCCAATATCGATATTGACGGAAATCTCTTTGAAACCATCCAGAACTCGAGAAAGTGGATCGATGTATTTTCTCAGTTTGGATAGGAGCTTCATGAGCTTCTCAGGCTGGCTAATAAATTCTTTGCCTTTCACCAAACCGGCCCGAACGGTGTTGCGTACCTTCTCGTAGGCGCGTGTTTGTAGCTGTTTAGCGAAGCGCGTCAACGCATTGTCGGTTGCCAAACGTGAAGCAGCGGACAAAAAATTTCTGGCGACCAGAGCAAAATCGCCGCGATTCTTTTGCTGAACGGCTTCTGGTGCCTGCTCATCAGAAAGAGCTTTCATTTGCGCCAAAGCCGCTTTTGCCTCGTCAGTGGCAACATCTTCGCTTTGCTCAATAGTAGCCTCGACTTTGTCAAGATTTCCTTTGACGTCCCGATATGCCTCAGGGGGCAGGTTACGTGTTAAATTCTCAGCATCCTGCCTTGTCAGCTGAGGATACAAACCTTGCAAATCTTGAACACCACTTGAAACATCAAGCAACCCAGCAAGCTGTCGATGCGACAATTCCATCTCTGCGTCGGGCCTTGAGAAAACAAACGCCAAATTTTCAATGGAACGTGCGCGTGCCCGCAGCAACTGCGGACGAAGATCACCTATTTTCTCTGGCAAAATCTGGATCAGACGATCAATTTTCTGTCTTATTTGTGGGTCTACATTGGCTCCCACTAACTGCTCCGAAAATGCCTCAGCCATTCCTCTTAATTCATCAAGACAATCCTGCGCCCCTTCAGGATCCGTCGAAACATCCGACGGAGGAGAAATATCGATCTTTCCGCCTCGAAGCTCGAACCGATAGGCAGCGGGCACTTGCGGCTCGATATTCTCGATTGCGGTCTCAATATCCGCTTCGAGCTCGGCTTCAAGCTCGGCTATTTCTTCAAGTCTGGAGGCTCTAGGTTGGTCAGCATGCAAAGGATGGACATAAACACCTCGTTTGAGCCTGACGATCTCTCCGCTGTAAGTCAGTTCGCTAAGGCGCCATCCTACAGTGCTTTGTTTTGGGGGAGGTGCAAACTCAAGAAGGTGAGAACGTATTTCTTCGAGGGTTGCAGGTTCGCCTTTTCCGCTCAAATAAGCAACGATTCGCTCTGACCATTCATTCTTGGCAGGCGCCCCCCGCGCAATCTCGCCAATCTCGCCAATCTCCCGCAAGATATGCTCGGCGCTGCGATCCTCAGTGATCGTCCAGAATTCATCGGGCTTCAGAGCGATTTCGATATCTGCCTTTTCGCGAAACGCGCTGCGCGGTTGAGTGGCGCGCCCCATGGGCACAAGGGCGCGATACCAATCAAGGATTAGCCGCCATTCGGGCTTTCGTCCTCCTTTAGGATATGCCGCGAACCGTTTGAGCGGTTGTTTCACCCAGTCAGGCATCCCTTCCGCATCCCCTTCCAGCCAGAGCGGCTGGTCGATCAATCGACCATCATCGCCATGCGCCTCCAGCCATTCACAGTCAGCCTCAACAGATCGCCACATAGCAGCGGAGTCGGAGGCGAAGAGGTCGGAGTTGGCAGAGGTAGCGGCGTAAGAGGCGGAGGCGGCGGCGGCGTAAGAGGCGGTGTCGGAGGCGGAGGAGGAGGAGGAGGAGGAGGAGGAGGAGGAGGAGGCGGCGGAGGCGGAGCGGGCGGCGGCGGAGGAGGAGGAGGAGGAGGCGGCGGAGGCGGAGCGGGCGGCGGCCTTCATATCGTGGGCTGGATAAGTGCCCGCAGCCCACGATATGAAATTGGCTCGAAAGACTTTCAGGGTCAAGCCCTGACTTCGTTCAAGAGACGCTCGTTCAGGGTCCCATAGCACCAGCGGAAAAACACGCAAGGCCACCCGGGAGGCGATGCTCTGCGCCCAATCGATCGGCTTATCCTGAAGCCATTCTTCAAGCTCTTCTTTGGATGTGATCTGAACCGCCATGACGCCCCGCCTCTCTTAAGTCCCTCCAAGATGCCCCGCGACACATCAGAGGCGCAACCTCAAATGGGCACCATCAACATGCCATTCCCCGTAAAGACGACATCCCCACGCGCCGCCCAATAAAAAACCCGGCGCGATGGCCGGGTTTTTGATAGGTCTTGTTGTCTCGCCTAGCTATCAAGGAAGCTGCGGAGCTTGCGGCTGCGGCTTGGGTGCTTGAGCTTGCGCAAGGCTTTGGCTTCGATCTGGCGGATACGTTCGCGGGTCACCGAGAACTGCTGACCAACCTCTTCCAAGGTGTGGTCGGTGTTCATGCCGATCCCGAAGCGCATACGAAGGACACGTTCCTCACGCGGCGTCAGCGACGCCAGAACGCGGGTCGTGGTCTCGCGCAAGTTGGCCTGAATGGCAGCATCGATGGGCAGGATCGCATTCTTGTCCTCGATGAAATCCCCAAGATGGCTGTCTTCCTCGTCCCCGATCGGTGTTTCGAGCGAGATCGGCTCCTTGGCGATCTTGAGCACCTTGCGCACCTTTTCCAGCGGCATTTGCAGCTTTTCAGACAGCTCTTCCGGGGTCGGCTCGCGGCCGATCTCATGCAGCATCTGACGGCTGGTGCGAACAATCTTGTTGATCGTCTCGATCATGTGCACCGGAATACGGATGGTGCGAGCCTGATCCGCAATCGAGCGGGTGATGGCCTGCCGGATCCACCATGTGGCATAGGTCGAGAATTTGTAACCACGGCGATATTCGAACTTGTCGACCGCCTTCATGAGGCCAATGTTGCCCTCCTGAATGAGATCGAGGAACTGCAAACCGCGGTTGGTGTATTTCTTGGCAATCGAGATCACGAGGCGAAGGTTGGCCTCGACCATTTCTTTCTTGGCCTGACGGGCTTCACGCTCGCCTTTCTGCACGGAGGAAACGATGCGGCGGAATTCGCCGATTTCAAGGCCGGTTTCCGTCGCCAGCATCTGGATGTCTTCGCGCAGCTCTTCAATCCGGTCTTCTTCGTGCTTGATGAAGTCCTTCCAGCCGCGCGAGGTCAGCGTCGCAACGCGGTTCGCCCAGCTCTGATCGAGCTCAGCGCCCTGATATTGCTTGAGGAATTCGGACCGGTTGACGCCATAGGCTTCGGCCAGACGCAACAGGCGACCTTCGCGTGCAACAAGCTGCTTGTTGATGTCATAAAGCTGGGAGACCAGCGCATCGATACGGTTCTGGTTCAGAGACAGGCTCTTCACCTCGACGATGATGTCTTCCTTGAGCTTGTGATGGCGGCGTTCCTGATTGGGCGACAGCGGCTTGTTGGCCATGCGGTTTTCGACCAGCTGATCCTGCACACGGCGCAGTTTTTTGTAGTCTTCCGCGATCTGGTCGAAAATGACGAGCACTTTCGGCTTCAGTTCAGCTTCCATCGCAGCAAGGGACATGTTGTTTTCGAGGTCGTCATCGTCCTCGTCGTCATCCTCGCCTTCAGTCTGCTCACCATCGGCAGCAGGGATGCCTTCATCGTCCGGCTTGGCCGGGGCAGCTGCAGCTTGAGCGACAGCAGGCCCCTCAGGAGCAGCAGCAGCGGCGCCATTGACTTCGGTGCTGGCAGTGGTTTCGCCTTCACCTTCGCCATCGGTCTCCTCGTCGCTGTCTTCTTCTTCCTCATTGCCCGGACCTGCATAGGTGGCCTCAAGGTCAATGATGTCGCGCAGGAGAATGTTGCCTTCCACCAGTTCGTCGCGCCAGATGATGATGGCCTGGAAAGTCAGAGGGCTTTCGCAAAGCCCGGCGATCATCGCCTCACGACCAGCTTCGATCCGCTTGGCGATAGCAATCTCGCCCTCGCGGGACAAAAGCTCGACCGAGCCCATCTCGCGCAGATACATGCGGACCGGATCATCTGTCCGGTCGGTGGGTTCCTTGGTGGTTGTCGTTTTGGCAACGGACGTGGATCCCTTGGCCTCGACAATCTCGGTGGAATTGTTTTGAGCCTCGGTGTCTTCCGCCTCTTCAGACTCGATGACATTGATCCCCATGTCGGACAACATGGACATCGTGTCCTCGATCTGTTCGGAGGAGACTTCTTCCGACGGCAAGACTTCATTCAGCTCATCATAGGTGACATATCCGCGCTTCTTGGCAGTCTTGATCATCTGCTTGACCGCAGATGCCGTCATGTCGAGAAGCGGCGCATCAGGATTTTCGCCTTCGCCGGTGGTCTTGTCGTCGTTCTGTGTTGCCTTACTTGCCATTCCTGTCTCCAAGGATGCCCCAGACGGATCATGGTCCGAGTGGTCATCCAATCTCGCGGACGCTTTTTTCATGTCTTTGCTCGCCTCGCCCGGACACAAAGACATGATCTTTCAGGATTTCTCCAATCCTTCTACCGAATGGAGCGTTAATTGCCCCTTAACCGAAACCCGCCACATGCTTCTGCTTTCCGTGCAAAAAAGCTTTCCACACACAACAAGGCCGGCCAGACCGCAAGGCCTCCAGCATCAGATCGTGTTGATTATTTAGCAGCAATCAATGGTTCCCTCGCCAGCTTGACATTTGGCGCTAGTGGCTGCCGATCAATGATATTTAGCGCAGCGATTCGATTCGGCAACCCCAACGGGCCGAAAAAGTTCGATTTATCCGAATTTTCGAATCATTTTCAGGGGGTTAAGAGCCGATTTCCGGCAATTTTGGACTGATTCGCATGCTTCGACAGGTCTTGAAGCAGGTGATTCGCCATCAGTCCGACCGGTTCTGCCCCAGTTCAGCCAGAACATCGATGAGGTTGGCCTGCACGCCAGCGGCTTTCATCTGATTGTAGAGCTCGCTCAGTTCATGTTCCTCGCGCAGGTTTTCCTCGCGGCGCCGATGCACTTCGTTGTTGAGAAACTGGATGCGGGCAAACATGTCCTCACTCACGGATCCCGACAATTGCGCCATTTCCCGATTGAGGTCCTGCTCGATTTCCCGGATTTCCAGAACATTGAGATAGGACTGGAACAATCGCTCCAGAAACAGACGAGACGGCCCGTAGGCGAGCTGATGCACCCGTTGGCGCCCCGCCAGCCGCCAGCCCCAAGGCTGCGAGATCTTGCCGGATGGATCACGCACTTCCATGCCGTGCATCTCGTCCAAAAGTCCCTTGAGATCCTGCGGACACTCGGCATAGATATCTGCATAAGTCCGCGCCTGCTTGTCAAAGATGAGATGCGACAGCACGTATTTGAAGGCTTCAAGGCTGCTTTTCTGAAAGGGAACAGCCAGAATCTGCTCGGCAAACTGCTCGAACAGATAGGGCATGTGAATGGACAGACCGATCAGACAGTTCTCATATTCTGTTGACTGCCCCTCCTCGGGCATCCGCGACACATTGCTTGAAGCCTGCAGCGCGGATGACGGCCCGGCCCCCTGCCCCGCCTTTGCGCCCCCGCCGGTAAAATAGCGATTGCGTGACTGGTCCCGCCGGTCGCGCTCCTGTTGCCAGAACAGGTTGGAGAGTGCCGACTTGAAGCTCATCTGATATTGCCGCTGGACCCGCTCATCCTTGATCAGTCGCAGCAGCTCCTCGATCCGCTGCTCAAGCGCGGCCTTGCGCTCGGGCGTATCAGCTGGCTGGGCTTCGCGTTCGCGCTCCCAGATCACATCGGACAGGGGCCGCGCCGACCTCAAAACCTCGCCAAAGGCCTCCGAGCCGCCCTGTTTGACCAGATCATCGGGATCCTGCCCGTTGGGCAGAAAGACGAACTGGAAGGAATAGCCGGCCTTCAGGCTGGGCAAGATGCGTTCGATGGCCCGATGTGCAGCCTGCCGTCCGGCCCGGTCGCCGTCAAAACAGATGTAGGGCTCATTCGAGAAACGCCACATGCGTGCAATCTGCTGCTCGGTAAAGGCTGTCCCGAGCGAGGCGACCACATGCCCGACGCCAACCTGATGCAGCGCAATGGCATCCATGTAGCCCTCGACCACGATCGCCGATCCGGCCTCGTAGGCCGCCTGCCGCGCCCGATGGGCGTTGAACAGCATCGTTCCCTTGAAAAACAGTTTCGTCTCGGGCGAGTTGAGATATTTCGGCTTGCCATCCGGATCGAGAATGCGGCCACCAAAGGCCACAACGCGGCCCTTCTCGTCCTCGATCGGAATCATCAACCGATTGCGAAAACGGTCATAGGTCGCCCGCCCGTCATCGGGCTTGATGATCAGGCCCGTGTCGAGCATGTCCTGCTCACTTACACCGCGCTCGAGAAGATAGCTCTTGAGATGATCCCGGCTGTTGACCGAATAGCCAACGCGGAAGGTCGAGAGCGTTTCGGGCCGCAAGCCTCGCTTCTGGGCATAGGCGCGCGCCTCGCGCCCATACTCCGAGTTGAACTGCAGCTGAAAATACCGCGCGGCCATTTCCATGACATCATAAAGGCTCGCCCGCTCCTTTTCCCGCCGTTGCATCTGCGGATCTGGCGCAGGTAAGGACACCCCGGCTTGGGCGGCCAACGCCTCAACCGCCTCGGGAAAGCTCAGCCCTTCCGTTTCCATCAGAAACCGAAAGATATCGCCATGTTTGCCCGATGAGAAGCAGTGATAGAACTGCTTTTGATCATTGACGAAAAAGCTCGGTGTCTTTTCCTTGTTGAAAGGCGAAAGCCCCGCATATTCGCGGCCCTGCCGACGCAGTTTCACCTTGCGTCCGACCACGTCGGACACGGCAATTCTCTCCCGGATCTGTTCCAAAAGACTTTGAGGATATTTCATCGACGCAACCGGGATCCACCCATTGACCTCACGCCTCCCGACAGACAGCAGTCTTGTTGATGGCGTTCAGGCACCATCTCGAGAGGACTGAACGGTCCAAGCTTCATGATCGTCATCATAGTATCAGATCTGGAAAAAGCACAATGGCCCCGATGTGGGGGCCACTGCTACTCAATTGGCATGCAGGATTGTCTTCGGGCTCAGCGCAGCAGGTCCTTGACGATGCAGCTTGCCTTGCCAAAATCCATCTGTCCGGGATATTGCGTCTTCAGGTGCGCCATGACCTTGCCCATGTCGCGCAAGCCGCCCGCATCGAGTTCCTCGACCGCTTTGGCACAGGTCGCATTGACTTCGGCCTCAGCCATTTGCTGAGGCAGGAATTCCATGATGATCGACCTTTCGTCCCGCTCCTGCTCGGCCATTTCAAGCCGGCCGGATTCTTCATAGGTGCGAATCGATTCATCGCGTTGTTTGACCATCTTGGCCAGAATCTGAAGCACTTCGTCGTCGGAAACCCTGTCGGCTCCCTGCGATCGTGCCTCTATATCGCGATCCTTGATGGCCGCATTCACCAGTCGCAAGGTCGCCATGCGGCGTTTATCCTGTTGCTTGATGGCTGCCGTCAGGCTTTCATTGATCTGCTCGCGCATAAAAGGCCTTTCATTGATTTCAATTCGGACTTGGACTCGCCTGCCCGGCGATGCAATGCCCAAGTACCGTGAATTGCCAGTTCCGTAGTAGATAGGATGTGGATCCGCATACCACAGATATCAGCGGTCTCAATCGTTTCTGAGGTCTCAATCTTCAAATCAAACACACAGCTCTTTATAGCGACTTGATGCGAGTGGCAAGTCAGCAATGACCCCGAGACCATCGCTGCAAATGGTCCTGACAAGAAAGGCTGGCCTTCAGTGGCGGCTCCCTTGTCGTTGGTCAATAACGTATCAAAATCGCACATCAGCTCCCATATGGGAACTATTTTTTGCTCCGCCCCCTTGCCAACATTGACCCCCGCCCGCTTTTGCCCTAGATGATCTGGTCTGAGAACAGACGCTTCCAACGATCATATCGCAAGACGTCAGTTGCCTTCAAAGCGGCAACTGGTGACGGAACGCGGCTACCGACGTACACTCTACTCAGGACGCATTTGGCTATGGCTCACTCCGCATCTAATCCGGCCTCCTCACCCGCCCCGTGGGAAGAGATCAAGCCGACCGCCCTTCTGGTGCTGGCTGACGGCACCGTCATCGAAGGTCAGGGCATTGGCACCACAGGGTCTGCGGTGGCTGAGGTCTGCTTCAACACAGCCATCACCGGTTATCAGGAAATCCTCACAGATCCGTCCTACGCCGGTCAGATTGTCACTTTCACCTTCCCCCATATCGGCAACATCGGCACCAATGACGAGGATGCCGAAACCATCGATATGGACAGCAACAGCGGTGTCCGCGGTGCTGTGGTCAAGACCGACATCACCGAGCCATCCAACTATCGCTCTTCGCGCCATTTCGACGCCTGGCTGAAAAGCCGCGGCATCATTGGCATTGCGGGCGTCGACACCCGTGCACTGACCGCCCACATCCGCGAAAAGGGCCTTGCCAACGCGGTGATTGCCCACGCGCCCGATGGCAACTTCGACATCGAGGCGCTGAAGCGCGAAGCTGCGGGCTGGAATGGCCTTGTCGGAGCCGATCTTGCCAAGGACGTCTCGACCCGCGAGACCTTTGAATGGACCCAAACCCCTTGGGTCTGGGACGAAGGCTTCGGCAATCAGACCGACCCGGCCTTTCATGTGGTGGCGATCGACTTCGGCATCAAGAGAAATATCCTGCGTCTGCTTGCCCGTCAGGGCTGCAAGCTCACGATCCTGCCCGCAACCGCGACAGGTGAAGACATTTTGGCGCTCAAGCCCGATGGGGTCTTCCTCTCCAACGGTCCGGGCGATCCGGCAGCCACAGGCGAATATGCCGTTGATGCCATCAAGGCGGTGATCGACGCAGGCGTTCCGATGTTCGGGATCTGCCTTGGCCATCAGATGCTGGCGCTGGCTCTTGGCGGCAAGACCGTGAAGATGCATCAGGGCCATCATGGCGCCAACCATCCGGTCCAGGACAAGACGACAGGCAAGGTGGAGATCACCTCCATGAACCATGGCTTTGCCGTGGATGGCGACAGCCTGCCCAAAGGGGTCAGCGAAACTCACGTCTCGCTGTTCGACGGATCCAACTGCGGCCTCAGCGTTGATGGCAAACCGATCTTCTCGGTGCAGTACCATCCCGAAGCTTCGCCCGGCCCGCAGGACAGCCACTATCTGTTCACGCGTTTTCTCAATCTTGTTCGCCAGAACAAGGGGATGGAAAAGCTGCCCGAATAGCTCAAAGACAGCTATCTCAGAACGTGAAAAAGCCATCTTCCCCGCCCAGACCCTGCCATGCTCTGCATGTCATTGATCGGGCGACGAGGAAGATGGCTTTTTCTTTGGCTGTTTTTGGAACTACGTTTTGGTGTGATTTTGTCGGCATTGTGTCGCAAGCAGACAGAACCTTTACCCAGAACCGTATCCCGCTATTCAGACCACTTGTGCCGTCATGGTCCGATAAGCTGGTCTAGTGATCGCGCAGTGCGTCGATCAGCTCATCCTTCTTCATATTGGACCGTCCGTCTATGTCGAGCTCCTTGGCGCGTTCATAAAGGTCGTCCCGGCTCCATTCCTCATAGGCAGGAGCCTTGCCCCCCTTCCGGGATGGATGCATGGTGCTGTTCGCCTGTGCATTGGCAATGCGCGCAGCCTTCTCTTTCGACGCCCCATCACGCCGCAAGGCCTTGTAGGTATCCTCATCCTTGATTGACGAACGATTGCTTTGCGCTGCGCTTGCCATGGGTGTTTCCTTTCCCTGTTTCGTTTAAAACGCAAGTAAAGGCCGATGGGTTCCCAAAAGTTTTCTCATCAGATCAGGGATTGGCCACCGAGAAGGTATCACAGGCGCTGATCTTGCCGTCCTCGAAGCCTTGGGTGAACCATTTCTTGCGCTGGGCCGACGTACCGTGATTGAAACTGTCCGGCACCACATAGCCCTGCATCCGCTTCTGCAACGCATCATCGCCGATCTGAGTGGCGGCGTTCAGCGCCTCACCAAGATCCCCATGTTCCAGAAGACCCTTCTGATTGGTGTAGTAGCCCCAGACGCCGGCATAGCAATCGGCCTGAAGCTCGACCCGAATGGACATCTGGTTGGCTTCCAGTTTGCTCATAGACCGACGCATTTCATTGAACTTGGGCAGGACCCCGGTGATGTTCTGGATATGGTGCCCGACCTCATGGGCGATCACATAGGCCTGAGCGAAATCGCCCGGCGCTTCAAAGCGTGTTTTGAGCTCATTATAGAAATCAAGGTCGATATAGACCTTTTCGTCACTCGGACAATAGAAGGGGCCGGTCGCTGCAGAGGCAGATCCGCAGGCAGACTGGACCCGCTCTGAGAACAACACCAGAGACGGCTCCGGATAGGTCTTGCCTGCCGATTGGAAAATCCGCCCCCAGACATCCTCCGTTTCGGCCAGCACGACCTTGACGAACGAGGCCATTTCCTCTTCGGCTGCGGATCTTTTCGGAGAACGTGCTTGGCTGGTCTGCGTCTGCTGCGACATGGACATATCGCCGCCCATCAGCATCGAAAGGATTGTGGTCGGGCTAACGCCCATCATCCATAGAACCCCGCCAATGACGACCAGCACGATCAGGCTCGGGGCCCCTTTACGGCGACCACCGAGCGGCAGCCGCATTCGGCGGTTCGAATAATTGCTTCGGGCCTCTCCCCGCCGATCTTCAATATTGCTGCTTTCTCTACGACCACGCCAACGCATATGTCCCCCGATTCTCCTGATGATGCTCTACACACCGGGCAGAATTCTGCCATCTCATCCCATTGTCAGCATGGAGCAGGTCGTGGTCTGAAGCAACTGAATTTGCACCCCACACCGGCACCAAGATGGCCTAGAGTGGCGGCGCGAAAAAGCACCGGACAAAAAAAGAGAAGGCCCGCGCCGTGCGAGCCTTCTGTCTTTAAGTGAGCATTTTTATTTGCTCCGGACTGAACGCCCGAAACCTATTGGATGTGCTATCCCGCCAGCTTGCGCCACAGACGCATGAAGCTTTGACGAACAATCGCATGTTTATGGACATCACACCGACGATTGACGCCCAAGGTTTCGCGGCTCAATACAAGATCAGCCAACATTGGGTTTCTCCAGTTGTTTTGGGATTTTCATTTCCCACCTAACATCACACTCAACGGCACAATAAATCTGATTGACCTCCACCCGTTCCTGGGCTTAATTGGGACCAAATCAACTGCACTTAGTGCGCTTACACACCCAATATGTGCACATTGTGCGTTTTTGTCAACGCCAAAGGCGCAATTTTTGCGCAAAAAGATTAAAACGTGTCTAAAGAACAAGATAAAGCAGACGCCGAAGCCATGCTTCCCGAGCAATTTCGGGCATGGCGTCGCAGCATGGGTCTGAAACAAAAAGACGCTGCCGACTTGCTCGGTTTGAAGAAACGCATGATCCAGTATTATGAAAAGGGCAAGCGTGAAGGTAAGTCCGTGACGATCCCGAAGTCGGTTCGTCTGGCCTGTTATGCTTTGTCAGTTGGTATCAGCGATTTTGACGGAGCCAACATCAGCAAGCTGGATTTGAGCAAAGTCGGCGACGACTGATCGCTCTCACTGCTCCTCAGTCCCGGTTTTTCATAAACCGGAGCAGGCATGCACCCAGGCTCATGCAAATAAACTATCGAAGTGAAATTGAAATTCAGATTTCAAATAAACCGGACACAACAGTCCAATTTCCTCAGCTCCAACCGGCATTGACCCGAAAACGCCCAAAGGCGAACGAAAATTTGCAGGTATGAGCCAAAAAATTTGCCTCTACCTATGGCAAAATGATCGATAGTTCGCTATAGCGATCCAAATCTCATCTGCACCCCCGACCAGCATCGGCCCTGGCCCTCGTAACAAGCCACAAAGGCGACAACCGAGGGGCCGGTGCCTTGACATGAGCGCGAGACAAGATGCCCAAGCGGAACGACATTCAATCCATCCTCATCATTGGCGCCGGCCCGATCATCATCGGTCAGGCCTGTGAATTCGACTATTCTGGCACGCAAGCGGTCAAAGCTCTTAAAGAGGAAGGGTATCGAGTCATCCTGGTCAACTCCAATCCGGCGACCATCATGACCGATCCGGAAATGGCCGATGCGACCTATATCGAGCCGATCACCCCGGAAATCGTTGCCAAGATCATCGAAAAAGAGCGCCCCGATGCGCTCCTGCCCACGATGGGCGGTCAGACAGCGCTCAACTGCGCCCTGTCCCTGCGCAAGATGGGCGTGCTGGAAAAATACAATGTCGAGATGATCGGTGCCACCGCCGAGGCCATCGACAAGGCCGAAGACCGCGAGCTGTTCCGTGAGGCCATGACCAAGATTGGCCTCGACACGCCCGTTTCGCGCCTCGCGCACAACATTCCCGAGGCCCTCGAGGCCCTCGAAGTGGTCGGCCTTCCGGCCATCATGCGACCCTCCTTCACCATGGGCGGCACCGGTGGCGGCGTAGCCTACAACCGGGAAGAATATCTCGAAATCATTGAACGCGGCCTTGATGCCTCACCAACCAAGGAAGTGCTTGTCGAAGAGAGCATCATCGGTTGGAAAGAATATGAGATGGAGGTCGTTCGCGACAAGAATGACAACTGCATCATCATCTGTTCCATCGAGAACCTCGACCCGATGGGGGTTCACACCGGCGATTCCATCACTGTCGCACCAGCCCTGACGCTGACCGACAAGGAATATCAGATCATGCGCGACGCCTCACTGGCGGTTCTACGCGAGATCGGGGTGGAAACCGGCGGCTCCAACGTTCAGTTCGCCGTCAATCCGGAAAACGGACGTCTCATTGTCATCGAGATGAACCCGCGCGTCTCCCGGTCCTCTGCCCTTGCGTCCAAGGCAACCGGATTCCCCATCGCCAAGGTCGCAGCCAAGCTGGCAGTCGGCTACACGCTGGACGAATTGGCAAATGACATCACCGGCGGCGCAACACCGGCCTCGTTCGAGCCGTCGATCGACTATGTTGTCACCAAGATCCCCCGCTTTGCCTTTGAGAAATTCCCCGGTGCCGAGCCTTCGCTCTCCACGGCCATGAAATCCGTCGGCGAAGTCATGGCCATTGGCCGCACCTTCCAGGAATCACTGCAAAAAGCCCTGCGCGGCCTTGAGACCGGCTTGACCGGCCTGAATGAAATCGAGATCGAGGGTCTTGGTCAGGGCGATGACAAGAACGCCATCCGCGCTGATCTTGCCAAAGCGACGCCGGATCGTCTGCTCAAGGTTGCTCAGGCCATGCGCCTTGGGGTCCCGCACGAGCAGATCCATGAAACCTGCAAGTTCGATCCATGGTTCCTTGAGCAGATCCAGAGCATCATCGACATGGAGCAGCGCGTGCGCGCTCATGGCCTGCCCACCGACGCGATCAATCTGCGCAAGCTCAAAAGCATGGGCTTTTCCGATGTGCGTCTGGCGGAGCTGGCCGGAACCACGGCCGCGAAGGTCCTGAAGCTGCGCCACGAGATGGATGTGCGCCCTGTCTATAAACGCATCGACACATGCGCTGCCGAATTCGCTTCGCCAACCGCCTACATGTATTCGACATACGAGCCACCCTTCAACGGGGTTTCCGTTTGCGAAGCCAACCCTTCGGATCGCAAGAAGGTCGCCATTCTGGGCGGTGGACCGAACCGTATCGGTCAGGGCATCGAGTTTGATTATTGCTGCTGTCACGCCTGCTTCGCCATGGACGAAGCAGGGTTCGAGACCATCATGATCAACTGCAACCCCGAAACCGTTTCCACCGACTATGACACCTCCGACCGGCTCTATTTCGAACCACTGACCGAAGAGGATGTCATCGAAGTCCTGCGCAAGGAGCAGGAGAACGGCACCCTCGAAGGCGTGATTGTGCAGTTTGGCGGCCAGACCCCGCTGAAGCTGGCACAGGCCCTGCAAGATGCGGACATTCAGATCCTTGGCACGTCCCCGGACGCCATCGATCTGGCCGAGGACCGCGACCGCTTCCAGAAGCTTCTGCACAAGCTCGACCTGATGCAGCCGCGCAACGGCATCGCCTACTCCATCGAACAGGCTCGCATCGTCGCAGACCAGATCGGCTTCCCCGTGGTCGTGCGCCCGTCCTACGTCTTGGGCGGCAGGGCGATGGAGATTGTCCGCACGCCGGACGCGTTCGAGAAATACATTCAGAAGACCCTGGCCGAACTCGTACCGCCGGACATCCGCCTCAAGTATCCAAACGACAAGACCGGTCAGATCAACGCCGTTCTGGCTCAGAATGCTCTGCTGTTCGACAGCTACCTGTCCGGGGCCATCGAAGTCGACGTGGATTGCCTGTGCGATGGCGAGGACGTGGTCGTCTGCGGCATCATGGAGCATATCGAGGAAGCTGGCATCCATTCAGGCGACTCCGCCTGCTCCCTGCCGCCATACTCCCTGTCCGAAGAGATTCAGGAAGAACTGGCTCGCCAGACCCGCGAAATGGCTCTTGCCCTTAACGTTGGCGGTCTGATGAACGTCCAGTTCGCGGTCAAGGATGGCGATATCTATGTCATCGAGGTCAACCCTCGGGCCTCGCGGACGGTACCTTTCGTTGCCAAGGCGATCGGCAAGCCCGTTGCCAAACTGGCATCCCGCGTGATGACTGGCGAAAAGCTGGCCGCGCTCGATCTGAAGCTCGAAAAGCTCGATCACATCGCAATCAAGGAAGCGGTCTTCCCGTTTGCCCGTTTCCCCGGTGTCGACACGCTTCTTGGTCCGGAAATGCGTTCAACCGGTGAAGTCATGGGGCTCGACACGGATTTCGCGATCGCCTTTGCCAAATCGCAGCTTGGCGGTGGCACCAAAGTGCCAAGCGAAGGAACGGCCTTCATTTCCGTCAAGAACGATGACAAGCCACGGATTCTTTCGGCAGTCCGGCGCCTGAAAAACGCAGGCTTCAGGATCATCGCAACAGGCGGCACCCAGCGCTATCTCTCAGAGAACGGTATCGAGTGCGAGAAGATCAACAAGATGCTCGAAGGTCGCCCACACATCGTTGACGCCCTCAAAAACGGCAAAGTGCATCTCGTCTTCAACACCACCGAAGGTGTAAAAGCACTTTCCGACAGTAGGGATTTGCGCAGAGCAGCACTTTTGCATAGAGTACCCTACTACACGACCGTTGCCGGTGCCTTGGCAGCGGCCCAGGGAATCGAAGCTTATAGAACAGGGAATATTGAAGTCCGGCCATTGCAGGACTATTTCTCCCACTAAGAGGGACGTGGCGCCCGATTAGCGCAACTTGAGCTCTAAATGCTGGAAAAATCGATGGCGTTCCGAAGGTGAGGAGCTTTCGGAGCGCTTAACTTTTGTATTCATTCGGGGCTTGGCCCCACCGATCAGGAGGCTTTCCGACGGCTATGGAAAAAATCCCAATGACGCCTGCAGGATATCAGGCTCTGGAAAAAGAATTGAAAACACGCAGCGGCGAAGAACGCCCGCGTATCATCGCGGCCATTTCCGAAGCACGCGCACACGGCGACCTTTCGGAAAACGCGGAATACCACGCAGCCAAGGAACAGCAGAGCCACAACGAAGGCCGCATCGCCGAGCTGGAAGACAAGCTCAGCCGCGCCGAAGTGATCGACGTTTCTAAAATGAGCGGCGACAAGGTGAAATTCGGCGCAACCGTCACACTGGTTGACGAAGACACCGAAGAGGAAAAGACCTACCAGATTGTTGGCGACATGGAAGCCGATCTGGCAAATGGCAAGATTTCCCTGTCCTCCCCGATCGCGCGTGCGTTGATCGGCAAAGAGGTAGAAGACTCGGTTGAAGTGACAGCTCCCGGTGGGTCAAAGTCCTACGAGATCCTCGCGGTCAAATATATCTGACCGGGCCTCGAAACCGGGATTCAAAAAAAGCGCGTTGGCAACCAACGCGCTTTTTCACTATATCGGCTTGAATGGATACGAGCGGTCACACCGCTCCGATCCATTTTTCGCAGCAAAAGGCAAGTCAATCCCCCAGATCAATGGGCACGGTCGGCTCGTTCTTGCTCTGGCGAATGGTCAGCGAGGTGCGCACGCTATCCACATTGGGCGCGGCGGTCAGCTCGTTGATGACGAAGGACTGAAAGGCCTGAAGATCCGGCGCGACACACTGCAGGACGAAATCGATATCGCCTGAAAGCATATAGCACTCGCGCACTTGCGACCAAGAGCGAACCCGCTCTTCAAAGGCGACGAGATCGGCCTCGGCCTGACTGTGCAAACCAACCATCGCAATGGCGGTCACGTCGAAACCAACCTGCTTTTCGTCCACAATCGCTCGATAGCCTTTTATGATGCCGGCTTCTTCGAGGGCACGAACCCGACGCAAGCATGGCGGCGCGGAAATACCCACACGGCGGGCCAGTTCTACGTTTGTGATGCGACCATCATCCTGCAGTTCTTTCAGGATTTTCCAGTCAATGGGATCTAATCTTGCTTTCAAGACAATAGCTCTCTACTTGGGGTGAGCTTATAAGGGGCAGAACGCCCGCCAACACTGAACAACACAATGTCCGCGCTCCGGCATAATAATCCCAAACGGTTACGAATGGAAACTTTTGACACATTTTTGTTCGCATTTCCGACACAGACTAACAATCCTGTGAATGATTCGAAAAATCCACACAAAAAGGGGCATTCTCGTTGTGACTGATAGGGACCGCACGATCTGGGTTTTGAGCGATGGCAAGGCTGGAGACGAGAATCAATGCCTGGGCGTTGCAGAAAGACTGGGTGGAACCATCGACGTGCGGCTTGTCGCACCCGGGCGTCCATGGGTCTGGGCAATGCCGTGGGGTCCGATCCCCCCACAAGACAGGCCGGACAAAGAGGGCTCGCCGCTCTCCCCTCCCTTTCCCGATGTGGCAATCGCGTCGGGCCGCCGCACAGTGGCCTACCTGCGCAAGCTCAAGGAAATCAGCCCGGAGACAACGACGGTCTTCCTGAAGGATCCGCGCACGAAATCGCTGAATGCCGATCTCATCTGGGTGCCGATCCACGACAAGCATCGCGGCTCCAATGTGCTTGCGACCCTGACAGCCCCCCATCGTCTGTCCCCTGCCCGCCTCAACGAAGCGCGCACGGGAGGCCCTTCTGAATTGCACCGCCTCGCCGCGCCGCGCGTCGCGCTCGTTCTGGGCGGCGACACGGCCAAATCGGCTTTCGGAACCAGAGCAGCCCATCGATTGGCCGATCATCTGGTCCGGCATTTGCCCGCCAACATGTCCATCATGGTCACCCCGTCCCGGCGCACCCCTGCCCATTTGATGAAGGCGGTGAAACAGGCCCTCTTGCCGCGCCCCCACTGGATCTGGGACGGCTCCGGCACCAACCCTTATGCCACGATGCTGGCCCTGGCCGACGCTATCATTGTGACAGCCGATTCTCACTCCATGCTGTCCGATGTGATGGCAACCAATGCCCCCATCTATATCTTCGAGCCAGATGGCTATCCGCCCAAGCTCAAAGGCACCATTGACCAACTTGTGACCCATCCGTACGTGCAGCGCCTTGAGGACACCCTTGAAACCGGCAGCAGAGCCCCCATAGATTCTACTGAACTGATTGCGGATGAAATCCGTGATCTGCTAAAAACAACCTAATCAATTCGGCTCCGCCCGATTCTCGATCTCCCAATTTCCGGATGATCGCACCCAATTCGAAGAAAGACACTTCAATGCACAGCAAAGTATTGATCATTGGCTCCGGGCCGGCGGGCTACACTGCTGCAATCTACGCCGCGCGCGCGATGCTAGAGCCGACCCTTGTTGCCGGTATGCAGGAGGGTGGCCAGCTCACCATCACCACCGAAATCGAAAACTATCCCGGATTCGCGGACGAAATTCAGGGACCGTGGCTGATGGAGCAGATGAAGGCGCAGGCCGCCAACGTCGGCACCAAACTGGTGTCAGACATCATCACCAACGTCGACCTGTCGTCTCACCCTTTCAAGGCGAAGGGTGACTCGGGAACCGAATACACCGCCGACAGCGTCATCATCTCAACCGGTGCACAGGCGCGCTGGCTGGGTCTTGAGAGCGAAGAGCAGTTCAAGGGGTTCGGCGTTTCGGCCTGCGCGACTTGCGATGGCTTTTTCTATCGCGGCAAGGAGGTTCTGGTCATCGGAGGCGGCAACACGGCCGTTGAAGAGGCGCTCTACCTCACCCATCATGCCGACAAGGTGACGGTCATCCATCGCCGCGACGAATTCCGCGCCGAGAAGATCCTGCAAAACCGTCTTGAGAAGAACCCGAAAATCCATGTTATCTGGGATACCGTGGTTGAAGACTTCGTTGGCAAACAAGGCTTCCCGCCGAGCGTCACAGGCGTGAAACTGCGCAATGTTAAGACCGGAGAGATCACGGATCTTGATGCGGATGGCATTTTCGTGGCCATCGGACACGCTCCTGCCGTAGAGCTGTTCAAGGATCAACTGAGGATGAATGACAACGGCTATCTCTGGACCGCACCCGATTCGACAGCGACCTCGATCCCCGGCGTCTATGCCGCTGGCGACGTGACCGATGACAAATATCGTCAGGCGGTGACAGCCGCAGGCATGGGCTGCATGGCCGCACTGGAAGCCGAACGATACCTCGCAGAACTCGAAGACTCTGAATAATAACGTATTTTACGTCGGAAAGAGTTGGATAAGTCGCTCAGAGCTTTGATTTGCATTGCAATGTTATTAGACTATAGGCTACGCCAGTTTATGCATGACTGGCGTAGCCTAAATGCATAGCAGGGTTTAGGAATCAAAGGACAGCAAACCTGAATGGCCCGGAGTCGATCTTGGGGCGATTCATTGGAGGGCGATATGGATTGGGACAAACTGCGCATCTTTCATGCGGCCGCTGATGCGGGCAGCTTCACACATGCCGGTGACAAGCTGCATATGAGCCAATCTGCCATTTCCCGACAGGTCAGCGCCCTTGAGGCCGATCTGGGCGTCACGCTCTTTCACCGCCACGCTCGAGGCCTGATCCTGACCGAACAGGGCGAGCTGCTCTATCGCACGGCGCATGACGTGTTGATGAAGCTCGAAACCGTTCGCACGCATCTGACCGACTCCAAGGAAAAACCCACCGGCGAATTGCGCCTGACCACCACGGTCGGGCTCGGGTCGGCCTGGGTCACCCAGCATATCCCTGACTTCCTCGAGCTCTATCCGGGCATTTCGCTCAATCTTCTGCTGGAGAACGAAGAGCTCGACCTTGGCATGCGCGAGGCTGACGTCGCGATCCGCCTGCACCAGCCCGTGCAACCCGATCTCATTCAGCGCAAGCTCTTCACCGTGCATTTCCACATGTATGCTTCGCCGGACTATCTCAAGAAGTTCAGCCAACCCAGATCCATGTCGGATCTGGAAGATCATCGCCTGATCAGCTTCGGGGAAAAACATCCGAACTATCTGCGCGACATGAACTGGCTCGAGACAGCAGGCATGCCTCCGGGACAGAAACGCACAATGGCGCTCAAGGTGAACAACATCCTCGGGATTCGCAGCTCGGTGATGCGTGGCGCAGGCATTGCAATTCTGCCTGACTATGTTGTCCACCCCCGCGACAACCTTGTTCAGCTGCTTCCAAGCGTCGAAATGCCCAGTTTCGAAACCTATTTCGTCTACGCTGCAGAACTTCGCAATTCAATGCGCATCAATGCTATTCGCGATTTTCTGCTCTCCAAAGCAGCCAGCTGGCATTATTAATCCGCTCTACGCCCTGTTTCACAGAGTTTATTCCGCTTCCGAAAGACGCGGGATCTCTCGGCGTGTGGCATTTTGTTGCCATGCTATATCTGCATAACTGTCATGCGGCTTCAGTCATTGAATATCGTCTAAATTATAGGCATATATAGCCTCAGCTGAAGGCAATTGTCGTTGCTACACTCCTCCCAGTAATGATGTTTGTAGCCAGCTGTTCCCCTCTGGAAGGTGATTGCTCCGTGGGTTTCCACGGAAAATACTTCAAAGCCGGACATTAGTCCGGCTTTTTTTTTGCCAAATGGTGAGAAGTCCAATCGCCCGATACAGGGCGACAGATGCCTAATTATTAGGCTTCGAAAAATCTGCCTATTAATCACCCATTCCTGAATCAAAAGATTATGCTGTTTGGCTTGCACCACATGCATGGATAGAGGCAGATGAGACCTCGGGGTGCAGCACGCCATCACCCGATCATGTGCGCCCACATACCAGGGTTGAGCGTGAAACCACATCGACACGCCAAAGCCACATAAAGAGACAAAGGTCAGCCCAGCGGCATCGAATGACAATCAACGGAACAGGATTTCGGTCTTGCCAAGCTCCTTGTAGAGATGAGCGACCTGCTCGCCGTACCCGTTGTAGAACTGGGTCGGAATTGTCTCGTCCGTGCCCAACACGCGCTCGGTCGCCTGGCTCCACCTTGGATGCCTGACTTCCGGGTTCACATTCGCCCAGAAGCCATATTCCTTCGGCGCCAACTGCTCCCAGAAACTCACGGGTCGCTTGTCGGTGAAAGTGAAACGCACGATCGACTTGATGGACTTGAAGCCATATTTCCATGGCAGGGCAAGACGCAAAGGCGCTCCGAACTGCTTGGCTGCAGGCTTGCCGTAGGCTCCCGTGACAAGGAATGCAAGGTCGTTGGTCGCCTCTTCCATGCTCACCCCTTCAAGATAGGGCCAAGGATACCATGTCTGCCGCTGACCGCTGGCCCACATGCTCTTGTGAAAGGTCTCCATCTGGATGTATTTGGCACCAGACAGGGGCTTGGCCTTCTTGACCAGATCAGCAAAGGCAAAACCGGTCCAGGGAATTGTCATCGACCAGGCTTCAACACAGCGGTGACGATAGAGCCGCTCTTCAAGCGCCATGGACCGGATGAGCTCATCAATATCGAGCTCCATCTCCTCTTCCACCATACCGTCGATGGTGATGGTCCACGGGCGGGTCTCCATCCGCTGGGCAGCCTTGGCGATGCGCTTGTGTGAGCCGAACTCATAAAAATTGTTGTAGGTCGAGCTGATCTCTTCCTTGGTGATCGGGCGTTTGATCGTATAGGCCTCATTGCGCTTTGCAGGATAGAGATCGAGGGTCAGATCCTTGAAATCCGATGTTCCAACGGACTGGCTGATATCGCTTGCAAAAGCCGCACCGGCATCCGCCCCCTGACCACTCAGCGTCAAGGCAGCCCCGCCAATCAGCAGAGAAGACCCGCGCATGAAATTTCTGCGATTAAGATAGACCTGTTCATCCGTTGCAGCGCTTTCGCGCAAGACCCAACTGGGCAGATTCCTGATCAGCATGCGATCCCTCTCCTCTCAAACTCCATGACATAAAGCGTAGCGGATGAGCCAACTCCCATTCAAGTCACCATCCCGTGTAGTGATTTTCGATGTTTTCCAGCGCCTTGATTTCAACCTCGACGCGCCTATCTCCTAGAAAGAAAGTCATCAACTTATACGATCATTCATACTTGTCGGACCCATCAGCCTCAAAGGCCCAGATTTTCAGAGCCACAGCCATGACACCTCCTAACAGCTTGCGGCAGCCTGCGGGCGAGACCGAATCCCAAAACCTGACGTCCCGCGCAAAAATTTGGCTCTGGGTGGAGTTTGCCGCGCTCTTTGTGATCGCTCCCCTCGTCATGGCAGCCTCTGTTTCATGGCATCTGGTGCCAACCGACCGCATCCCAGGCGCTTTCGTCCTGCTGTTCGCGATAGCAATCTTCCTGCTCTTCCGCACACCCGGCTTTCGCTGGCGTTCGTTGCTGGAGGGCCGCTGGATTCCAAGCTGGCCTCTGGCCATTGCCTTTGTGGCTCTGACCGGCGCCGTCAGCTATGCTCTGACCATGCTCGAAGCACCGCGAGCCCTTTTCTTGCTGCCCCAGAGCATGCCGCGCCTCTGGCTGATGATCACGATATTCTACCCGCTCTTCTCGGTCATTCCGCAAGGGCTAATCTACCGGGTGCTGTTCTTTGCCCGATACGCGCCCCTCTTCCCCAGCAACCGCATCGCGATTGCCACGAGCGCCATCACCTTCGGCCTTGCCCATCTGTTCTATCTCAACTGGGCCGCCGTCATCTTGACGATGCTGGGCGGGCTGGTCTTTTCATGGACCTATGCCGGAGCAGATGCTGATTGGCGCTCTTTCCGCTCCTCCGTCCTGCTCCATGCCATCGCAGGCTGGTTGCTCTTCACCATCGGCCTTGGCGGGGTCTATTTCTACCATGGCTCGATCGACTAAGAGCCATCTTCAATGCCAACAAAAACGGGGCCAGCGGCCCCGTCTTAATCTCGTTCCTGTCGTAAGGATCATTCCGCTGCGGCAGCGGCGGCTTCCATAACCATGTCGGCTTGTCGGCCGGTCAGCTCCTGCATATGATCGAACGTGGCCTCGTACGAGGCAACACCAGCAGAAATCGACCGCAGCTCAATGATCAGATCGACGATCTCCGATTGCGGCATGAGGCTCTCCACCACATCCCAGCCTTCCCAGCCGGGACGCGCATCATAGCCCATCAACTGTCCGCGACGCCCGGCAACGATGGTGTTGACCTTGGCGGTCACATCATTGGGCACAGCGATCTTCACATTCATGATCGGCTCCAGCAGAACCGGACTGCACTGCGGCAAGCCTTCCCGCATGGCAAGCGCGCCAGCGGCACGGAAGGCCTGATCCGAGCTGTCCACCGCATGGTAGGATCCGTCACTGAGATTGACCGTCACATCAACCACCTTGAACCCAAGCGGCCCCTTCACCAGAGCATCCTTGATGCCATTCTCCACCGAACCGAAATAGTTCTTGGGCACCACACCGCCGGTGATGGTCTCGGTGAACACAAAGCCCTCGCCGCGCCCAACTGGCTTGATGTCCAGCACCACATCGCCAAACTGGCCGTGCCCGCCAGATTGTTTCTTGTGCCGACCACGCACGGATGTGCCCTTGCGGATGGTTTCCTTGTAGGGAACCGTCGGGGCGTGATGCTCGATATTGATCGAATATTTGCCTTCAAGCCGTTCCAGTGCGACACGCAAATGCATCTCGCCCTGCCCCTTGAGGATGGTTTCGCCGCTATCCTGGTTCTGTTCGATGATCAGCGACGGATCTTCCTCAGCGAGCTTCTGCAAGGTGGCATGAAGCTTGACCTCATCCCGGTGCTCCTTGGGACTCACGGCCATGGCATAGACCGGGGCGGGTGGTTCGAACTGCTCCAAGGGCTCGATCCCGGCCTTGGCAGTTGTCAACGTCATGCCCGTGTGGGCATTATCGAGCTTGCCCAGCGCGATGACCTGTCCCTGAACGGCCTTATCATCCTTTATCGTCTTTTGCCCCTGCACATGGAACAGACCGGACACACGGCCGATCTCCTCTCCATCGGCGGTGAAAAAGACATCGCCATCCTTGACGCTGCCCTTGAGGACGCGAGAGATCGACAACTTGCCCCCGTGGGAGGTGTGAATGGTCTTCATGACCTGCACAACGGAAGCGCCGTCAACGTCCGGGCAACCGAGCCGCTCGACCGTGGCGGAAATGGCGAGCCCTTCGTGACGCAGGGCCTTCAGCAGCCGCAACACGCCATTTTCATGCTCGGCAGACCCGATCAGAACCGGCACCACAAGACTCTGGCGCATTTCCGCGACCAGATCATCAAACACCTGTTCCTTCGATGGCTCCATGTCTTCGAGCAGAATTTCCATCAGCTTCTCGTCGTGATCCGAGAGCGTCTCGAGCATGGAGTAGCGCGCCTCCCACTCGCGTTCCTGATCACCTTCGCTCATGTCGACGAGTTCACTGGGAGCGTGATCCTTGTAGCTAAACGCCCGCTCGAGAGCCAGATCGATGTATCCGATGGCCTGTTCGCCCCGCCAGATCGGGATCTGGCGCAGCAGCAGCGGCGGCGTGCTGGCCTGCTGCAAGGCTTCGACAACCTCGCGAACACGGCTGGCGCACTTGTCCATCTTGTTCAGGAAAAGAATGCGCGGAATGTTGCGCTCTTCAAGGGATTTGAGAATGACCTGCAAGGCAGGAATTTTCTTCTCGTCCGGCTCGCACACCACGATTGCAAGATCAGCGGCGGAGAGAGCCGGGTAGCTTTCAAACTGGAATTCGACTGACCCGGGACAGTCGATGAATGTATACTGGTCTCCCAGAAACTCCGTCTCGGCGATATTCGCCTCAACTGACATATGATGACTTCGCGCCTCATCCGAGGCATCCCCGATCGATCCTCCACCATCGACCGTTCCGAATTTGTTGATTGCGCCAGTTCGCGTCAGCAAGGCTTCAAGGAGAGTGGTTTTACCGCTTCCAAAGGGCCCAACGATCGCAACGCATCGCGGACCCTCTATTCTTCTGCCGGCTTTTCCCATGGCAGATCCTCCTTTCATACATTTTGATTTGATGCCCGGCACTTGATCTGATCAGTCCTCCTACAGCCTGATCAGCTCCTCCATCGAAATATCTGGCCCCTTCAAAAACTCCTCTTGTTCAAATATTCCACCAAACTGTCAACGTGTCGGACGGACATCCTAAAGCTTAGCTCAGATTGGACGCCCCCCCTTGATCAAACGCAAAATTATTTCGATTAGCAGGGTGAAACACCACTATTCGACGAATTGATTATATCGACACCCGTATTGAGCGCAGGCCCAATCCACCGTCTCATGCGCACCAAACTTCCCTCATTTGCGGCCCATGCAAAAAGCCCATGCATGAGTGCGCATGTGAAAAGCGCCGCCACAAAAAAGAGCAGCCCGTCCAAAGACGCGCTGCTCTCATATGCAGAATGATCTGTAAGCCCTGTTATTTCAGTGCAGCACAGAATTTCTTGATCCGCGCACACGCCTCGGTCAGCGCCTCGGTTGAGGTGGCATAGGAGACACGGAAATAGGGGTTGAGACCAAAGGCAGAGCCCTGAACCACAGCAACACCTTCGGTTTCGAGCAGTGCGGTGACGAAATCTTCGTCATTCTCGATCACCTTGCCCGAAGGCGCGGTTTTGCCAATGGTACCGGCACAGGACGGAAAGACATAAAAAGCCCCTTCCGGTGTCGGGCATTCTAGCCCTTCGCACTCGTTGAGCATGGCAACAACCATGTCGCGGCGTTCCTTGAACACGGCAGCGCGTTCGGGAATGAAATCCTGCGGGCCATTCAGAGCCTCGACCGATGCCCACTGCGATATGGAGGTCGGGTTCGAGGTGGACTGCGACTGGATCTTGCGCATCGCGGCGATGAGCTCCATCGGAGCGGCACAATAACCGATACGCCAGCCAGTCATGGCATAGGCCTTGGATACACCGTTCATCGTGAGGGTGCGATCCTTGAGGGACGGCTCAACCTGAACAGGGGTGACGAATTTGAAGTCGTCATAGACCAGATGCTCATACATGTCGTCAGTCAGGATCCAGACATGGGGATGCTTGACCAGCACATCGGTGAGCGCTTTGAGCTCATCATGCGTGTAGGCAGAGCCAGTCGGGTTGGACGGCGAGTTGAAGATGATCCATTTGGTCTTGTCCGTAATGGCCGCTTCGAGCTGCGCAGGCTGCAGCTTGAAATTGGTCTCAATGGTGGTCTCGACAGCAACCGGCGTACCGCCAGCCAGCAGCACGATGTCCGGATAGGACACCCAGTATGGCGCCGGAATGATCACTTCATCACCCGGGTTGATGGTGGCCATCATTGCGTTGTAAATGATCGGCTTGCCGCCCGGAGCCACATAGCATTGGCCCGGCTCGTAATCGAGGCCGTTCTCGCGTTTGAACTTCTCCGAGATAGCCTTCTTGAGCTCTGGGATGCCATCCACCGCAGTATATTTGGTTTCGCCCCGTGTGATCGCATCGATACCAGCCTGCTTGATGTTATCCGGTGTATCGAAGTCTGGTTCTCCGGCCCCCAGACCGATGACGTCACGACCAGCGGCCTTGAGTTCTCGCGCCTTGTTGGTGACTGCGATGGTCGCAGATGGTTTCACGCGCGAAAGCTGCTCGGCGATAAAGCTCATTGAGCCCTCCAAATATTCAGCTAGAAAAATGTCAAAACGGATACCCACGCCAACCACAAAGCCCGGCGCGACCGCCACGGCACCGTAGTGCAGCCCCCCTCATTATTCAAGCAGCGCTGCATAACAATTGGTCAGATTCCGCCGCAAGTGATGAAGAATCTTGCGCACAAATGTACCCAACCAACAGCCCTAAACCTACAATCGTTTCATTTCACCCGGGTTGGGCAGAACACGCGCACCCGGCCTATGCGATTATACCTAACCCATTTCGTAAAAAGTCAATTTCGTCGCCACGCACCGTCAGCCGCGACGTGCTGGGTATCCTTTCAGACCGAAAGTTCTGCATGCACTCCAATATGGGAAAGGAAAAACGCACCGAGCTTGCCGCCCAATTTGGAAGCATCCGTTCGCAGCCCGAAAAGTGAGGCCATATGAGCCCGAGGTCCTCTTTATGCTTTGGTCGTGTGACATTCGGTCCGACTGAATATATTTGATTTTCCAAAACAAGTATTTAAAATCCTTATTTAAATACGCTCGTCTGCAATGGCCAAACCTGCCGCGTCCTGTGCGGCATGGCCCAGAGCAGACAATGACAAAAGCAACTGACCACACCATCAGACAAACCGGGTCGGCGATCCGCACCCCAGCTGCAATCGTTCGGAGGACCACATGACGAACCTTGCAATGAAGAAAAGACCGCAATGGCCCGCGCCCCAAGGGCTATCAGGGCGCGTCAGCCTTTACCTCATGCTTCTCATTGGTCTGGCCCTTGGCACCACAAAAGCATTTGCTGCTTCAGAGGCGGATGCACCGCTGCCGCATTCGCCGATCAAGCCAGCCACTGTACAGCTTTCAGGCAAGGCACCCGGTGCAACCGCTGACCATTCCAAATTTGAAATCCTGCAACAGGATTTCAAATCCGGCCCGGAGGTCACCAAGGCATGCCTCAAATGCCACACCGAAGCCGCAGACCAGATCCACGACTCCATTCACTGGACGTGGGAATATCAAAACGAAAAGACAGGCCAGACTCTGGGCAAGCGCACGGTGATCAATGCCTTTTGCGGCAATGTTGCCTCGAATGAACCCCGCTGCACCTCATGTCATGCAGGCTATGGCTGGGATGACATGCGCAAGGCACCACCGAGCGCACCAGAGGCGGTGGATTGTCTGGTCTGTCACGCCGACACGGATCTCTATAGCAAATATCCTACCAAGGCCGGTCACCCGCTGTACAAAGCCATTACGGTGAATGGCAAGGTCATCGAGCCGCCGGACCTGACCAAGGCGGCCCAGTCGGTCCGAAACCCGCAACGACAGAATTGCGGCTCCTGCCATTATTATGGCGGTGGCGGCGATGGCGTGAAGCATGGCGATCTCGACAGCTCGCTCAATCATCCCGGCAAAGAGCTCGACGTCCACATGCGCGAAGATGGCCTCAACATGGCCTGCACCGCCTGTCACGCAGGCTCTGGCCACCGATGGCCCGGCTCGCGCTATCAGACCGAAGCCAAACCTTCGACCAAAACCCTGAGCGGCGGGGACACCAAGACAGCCAAGATTCGCAAACTCGATCAGTTGGCCGGTCTCATGACGCCAACCGCTTCCTGCGAGAGCTGTCATTCGAGCAAGCCGCACAAAGCCAACGATCTCATGGGCATCAAGCTCAACAACCACACCGACACGGTCGCCTGCCAGACCTGCCACATTCCCGAATTTGCCCGTGGCGGGGTTGCCACCAAGACCCTGTGGGATTGGTCAACAGCCGGCAAGCTCAAGGACGGCAAGCCCTACACGCTCATGGATGAGCACGGCCATCCCAGCTACATGTCAAAAAAGGGCGATTTCGAGTATCACGAAAATGTCCAGCCGCATTATGCATGGTTCAATGGCACAACGACCTGGACGCTTCTCGATGACACCATCGACCCGTCCGCCCCCGTGGAAATCAACGCTTTGAGCGGCACGGCAACGGATGGGCAATCCCGCATCTGGCCCTTCAAGCGCATGCATTCGCGCCAGCCCTATGACGCGGGCACAAACAAGTTTGTCTATAACCATGTCTTCGGACAGGACGACACGGCACTCTGGACCAATTTTGACTGGAGCAAATCGGTGCCTGCGGCCATGGATTACATCGGCAAGGATTTCTCAGGCGAACTCGGCTTTGTCGATACCTTCATGTACTGGCCGATCACCCACATGGTTGCCCCCAAATCACAAGCCGTCAAATGCACCGAATGTCATGCCAACCAAGGCCGTCTTGATGGGATCACCGGTGTCTACCTGCCCGGACGGGATTCCTTCCGGTGGCTTGATTTCATCGGATATGCAGTCTTTGGCCTCACGCTGCTTGGCGTCTTGATCCACACACTGCTGCGCATTCTCTTCCGCAACCGCGACAAAGAGGCATAAGGAGACGCCCCATGACTGACATCCCTTCTCCAACCTCTGGTGTGCCAATGCCCGATCCGGCCAGAAAATCCACTCCCGGCAAGCACTCTCCGAACAAGCGGCCCCCAAACAAACGTTCAGTGAAGATCTACACACGCTACGAACGTTTCTGGCACTGGTCGCAGGCGCTGCTGATCTTCATCCTCGCCCTGTCAGGCTTCAACCTGCACGGCACGCTCAGCTTTGTGCCCTTCCCGCTAGCAGTGATGATCCATACCTTCGCGGCCATCACGCTCATCGTGCTGTGGCTCTTCACCACTTTCTGGAATTTCACCACCGGTCAGTGGCGTCATTATCTGCCCCAGAACAAGGGCCTGTTCGCGGTGATCAAATTCTATGCGTGGGGCATCATCTCAGGCGCACCACACCCCTATGCCAAAACGCTCAAACGCAAGCAGAATGCACTTCAGTCGCTGGCCTATCTCACCTTCATGGTGATCATCGGCCCGGCGCTCTGGCTCACCGGCATCGCCTATCTTCTTTATAATCTGTGGGCGGAGTTTGACAGCAGCCGGCAGCTCTTCTCGGCCGTTGCCTTCCTGCACACAGCCGCCGCCTTTGCAATGATCACCTTCGTTGTAGTCCATGTCTATATGACCACCACTGGCAAGACAGTGTTTCACTATATCCGCACCATGATCACCGGCTATGAGCATATCGAGTTGACCAAGGCCGAAGAAGCCTATCTCGAAGAACAGGAACCCGAACTCCTACGACATCCCAAAGGGTGAGCCATCTCCCTTACAAAAGGAAAAGCCGCCCTGATCACTCGGGGCGGCTTTTGAATTTTTAAAAGGGAGAAAGAATGCTTCAGGGGCGAACGCCAGGTTGAATGAACCGGTCTACCAGATCAGAATGCAGATCCCGGCTTGACGCCAAACTTTTTCATGATCATGGCCGCCGGGCAGAACCCGGTGAAGGCCGACTGCAACAGGTTGGCACCGATAAACACGGTCAACCAGACAAACAGCGGATGCACGAACATCGTCAACACGACAGAGAGAAGAACCATAAAGCCCGCAAAGGCAAACACAGCACGATCAAGACACATGGTCGAAGACTCCATAATTAAGTACTTTCTAATATTCTTATATTAGTATTTAACAGTTGTAAAGGGCCTTCACCTCCGTTCATCCCGCTGCGACAATTTGTGACCTGCCTCACAGGCTCCAGTACCGGCAACTGATCCAGCCACAAAATGGTCACACGATGGCACCGGGGCCGCCCGAATTGCCCCAAAACCGCGCCTCAATCCCGTGACACTGTTTGATGACCATCAACACTCTTTTGCGGGAAGAAAAAAGAGATGCGACAGACCAAATCCAAAAGGAAAGCGGGAGAACGGGAGCGGCACTTCGTCGAACTCGGCCCCAAGAAATCCAATCACGAGCAATCCATTTCATCGGCATTCAAGATCTGGATCGGCGCTTATGCAGCAGCCGTATTGCTGGGCCTTCTCATCGTGCCTCATGTCGCCCATTCAGCTCCGATACCAAACGCAGAGCAGATCCGGGCGCAGGCGGGCCAAGCGCCATCGGCACCGCTGATCAGGCCCGATGACATGCAGTCTGGCGGGCTGCTCTTCAAGTCCAAGGAGGAAGGCCGCTATATCGAAGCCCCCAAGGTCGCCACCGACATCAAGCTCGATATCACCGGACCAGTGGCTCGAGCTGTCGTCACCCAGAAATTCGCCAACCCCAGCGACGCCTGGCTCGAGGGTGTGTACGTGTTCCCCTTGCCGGACAATGCCGCTGTCGACCGCATGAAAATGAAGATTGGCGAGCGCTTGATCGAAGGCATCATCAAGCCAAAGGAAGAAGCCCGCCAGATCTACGAAACCGCCAAACGCGAGGGCAAGAAGGCGAGCCTTCTCGAACAGCACCGCCCCAACCTCTTCACCAATGCGGTTGCCAACATTGGCCCCGGTGAATCCATCACCATCCAGATCGAATATCAGCAGACCATACCGCGCAAGAATGACGAGTTTTCGCTTCGGGTTCCTCTCGTCGTTGCCCCGCGCTACAATCCGACCAACCTGCCACTCAAACCGGTCATGGACCTTGAAGCCAATCAGTCAGAAAGCATGACAGGCTGGGGCAACACGGATCCTGTGCCGGATCGCAAGGCGATCACTGCCCCGGTTCTCGATCCCGAAAAACACCCCAAGACCAATCCGGTTACCCTCTCTGTCGATCTCAAGCCGGGGTTTCCAATCGAGAACGTCGTCAGCCACTATCATGACGTGACAATCACGCCCGGCGAGGATAACCGCGTCACACTGACACTCGGAAAAGACGCGGTTCCCGCCGACAAGGATTTCCAGCTCACATGGACCGGCAAGCCGGGCAAGACGCCCAATCTGGGCCTCTTTCACCAGACCCTGACGCCCGACACTTCCAAGACCCAATCAGAAACCGCCAACGACGAACCTGGCAATACCGTCACCGGTGAAGACTATCTGCTTGCCTACATCACGCCACCTTACAAACTGAGCCAAGAGCTCGCCGTTCCGCCACGCGAAGTGGTTTTTGTCATCGACCAGTCCGGCTCCATGGCAGGCCCTTCCATCAGACAAGCCAAGGCCAGCCTGATCGAAGCGCTCGGCCAGCTCAAGCCGCAAGACAAATTCCAGATCATTCGGTTCAACAACAAAATGGCCGAGCTTTTCGCGACCCCTCGTGAGGCCACCCCGGAAGCCATCGATCTGGCCCGCAGTTGGGTCAAAGCCATCAATGCGGACGGCGGAACCGAGATGCTGCCCGCCATGATGAGCGCGCTCAAGGATGGCAATCCCGATTCTGGCACCCTCAGGCAGGTGATTTTTCTCACCGACGGGGCCATCGGCAATGAACGCCAGCTTTTCGAAGCCGTCAAATCCCAAAAGGGACGCTCGCGCATCTTCACCGTTGGCATCGGCTCGGCACCCAACAGCTTTTTCATGTCCCGTGCCGCTGAAGTGGGCCGGGGCACCTTCACCCACATTGGTGACGTGACCGAAGTGAAGGACAAGATGGGCAAGCTCTTCACCCAGCTCACCAGCCCTGTTGCCACGGACCTGAAGATCGAGCTCGAAGGTGGCGAAGGCGTTGAAGCCTCGCCAAGCGCCCTGCCCGATCTTTATCGCGGTGAGCCGGTCATCATGGCCATCAAGGCTGCAAAGCTCGGCAAGACCCTCAAACTCACCGGCCGCTTCAACAACCAGCCGTGGTCCATGTCAGTCGACATCACCAAGGCCGCACCGTCCAAGGCCATCGACACACTCTGGGCCCGCGGCAAGATCCGCCAGCTGGAGAATGAGCGGTTGCTGTCCAATGACTATGCCTCGATCGACAAATCAATTGAAGCGCTCGGCCTCAAGCATCATCTGGTCACGCGCCTCACCAGCCTTGTCGCCGTCGACGTGACCCCGTCCCGTCCGGCAGAGGAAGAACTCGAGAGCAAGAAAGTGCCGCTCAACCTGCCCGATGGCTGGGAGTTCGACAAGGTCTTTGGAGAACAGGCTGAGGTCACCGCCGATACTGCCGCACCGATGCAGGATCCATCCGTTGCCCCCACGCCGGGGTCGGTCTCCCGCACACTGAAGCAGCGCTCGAATACGGCAGGGTTCCTCAAGGACACCAAGCAGCTTCTGGCAACGACAGCCGCCCCCGCCAAGCGGTCGGCACAGCTGGCCCTCGCACCAACCGGAACACAGCAGATCAGTCTTCCCAAGACGTCGACGGCATCGAACCTGATGATCCTTTTGGGAATTGCCATGCTGCTTATCGCAGGAAGCCTTCTGGCATGCCTGCAATGGCGACGGATCAAACCCAGCTCGAGTTGATAAGCATCACGAATATCAGCATCACGCGAAAGAGACCCCGTCTTTCGCGTGATGCACAAACACAAACCATCAGTGAAGAACGGCGCCCCGACGCGAAAGGCATCAAAGCTTGCGTAAACAGAAATCCAGCTCCTCCGGCCTAAACAGACCAATCTTCGCGACAAGCCTTCTTCTGGGCCTCATAGGGTGTGGCCTTGTGGCGTGGGGCCTCTGGATTCCGGCAAAGGCGGAGCTGGCGCAATATCTACTTGAGCGGGCCTGGCAGCAGGGTCGCGTCTCCGGCAAACCGGTCAAGGCATGGTCATGGGCTGACAGCTGGCCGGTCGCCCGCCTGACCATCCCATCGCTTGATTTCGAAGCCATCATCCTGAGCGAGGCCGGAGGCGAAAGCCTTGCATTCGGGCCCGTCCTGCTCAACCAATCCGCACCGATTGGCAGCAATGGCACCAGCATCATTTCGGCGCACAGGGATACCCACTTCAAGGCAATGGCGCAATTGAAACAGGGCGACTTCGTCACCGTTGAAACTCTTGATGGCAGCCGCGACACCTACCGGATCGAAAGCTTGCGCACCGCGCGCTGGGACCAGTCCGGCCTCAGCCCAAATGGCATGGAACCGCGCCTTGCCCTTACCTCCTGTTGGCCGTTCGACGCCATTACACCGGGTCCAATGCGGTTCATTGCCGAAGGATCTCTGGTCAAGAAAACCGCCCGGCTGACCGCATCGCAGTGACAGGTAACGGGCTGAACTCAGACATTCCGGAGCCCAGATCAAAAATAATTTGATTGCTCATAATGACAGATTGGCCTAAAACCGGGTCTCCGCGCCACACCTCCGCTGGCCGCTTTTCCACCCACTGAATGACAGGTGCTCAGATGTCCCGCTGGACCGCGAACCTATTGATGATACTGGCCGCCTCCATCTGGGGTGCAGCGTTCGTTGCCCAATCAACGGCCATGGACTCCATGGGCCCGCTCGGCTTCAACGGCGCTCGTTTTCTGCTCTCTGCCCTTGTCGTGGCTCCCTTTGCCTGGATGGAATTCAAGCGCAGCAAACAGCGTCTGACGCGCTCCGGCTACATCAAGGCTGTGCAGGTTGGCATTGTCTTTTTCATTGCCATCACCACCCAGCAATATGGCTTCTATACCACCTCGGTTACCAATGCAGGGTTCCTGACCGCACTCTATGTGGTGCTGACACCGATCATGGGTATCGTGATCTTCCGGACCATGCCAAGCCCCTTGATCTGGCCGATCGTTGCTCTGTCCATGACCGGAGCCTACTTGCTGACTGGCAGTCTTGAAGCCATGCGTGTCGGTGATTTGTTGATGGTTATCAGCGCCCTTTTCTGGGCCTTGCAGATCATCTTCATCGGTCGTCTTGTCACTGAGCAGGGCAATCCCGTGATGATCGCGACAGTCCAATTCTTGACGACAGGCATCATCGGTGCCGTTGCGGGTTTGTTTCTCGAACCGATGCAATTGTCCAACTTTAGCGGGGCCTGGATGGAGATTGCCTATACCGGCATCCTCTCCGGTGGCCTGTCCTTTACACTGCAGGCCATCGCTCAGCGCTACACGCCACCGTCCGATGCCGCGATCCTTCTGTCGAGCGAGAGCCTGTTTGCCGCTATATTCGGTGCGCTGCTGCTGGGTGAACGCCTGTTCCCCACGCAGATGCTCGGCTGCGCCCTGATCTTCTCCTGCATCCTGCTCGTTGAACTGCTGCCGCTTGTGCAAAGACGCTTTGGCCGCAAGCGTGCCAATCAAGCAGCCTGAACCGTCAAACGCCGCCACCCCCACAGGCACAACAAAAACCCTGCCCGGAATACCCGGACAGGGTCTTGATCATTCGGTCACGAAGGCAAGCCCTGATCAGGATTTGATCTTCGCAATGTCGAGGAACTTAAGCACCGCGCGTTCGTAATAGGGCTCGGTTTCTCCTTTGCGGATCTTGCGCAGGAAATACTTCTCAAACGCAATCTTGGCCAGATGCACCCATTTGCCCTGCCCCGAATAGTTGGTGTTGCGGGGCGGAATCTGAGGCATTGCCACAAAGGCCAGCCCGGAGTCGCCAAAGTCGGCCAGACAGATGGCGTTCCACGTCGCTTCGTGGGTCGGCTCTTTGCCTTTTTCGATCTCGGCCATGTTCTGCGCTGCAGCCGTGACCATGGATTCGATCATATAACCGGTCTTGGGAACGCCCACAGGCACAGGGGTCTTCTCGTAAGGCGGGATGGCAATGCACACGCCAATGCCAAAGATGTTGGGATATTTCGGATTGCGCTGATGCTTGTCAACAATCACGAAACCGCGCGGATTGACCAGCCCTTCGATGCCTTGCAAGGCAGGAATGCCCCGGAAAGCAGGCAGCATCATTGAATGCTTGAAAGGCAGCTCGTGCTTGGTCTTCGGCTCGCCATTCTCATCGCATTCGGTGACATGCATGACGCCTTCTTCGATCTTGTCCACCTTGGCGTTGGTGATCCATTTGACGGTGCGATCGCGGAACGCGGATTCCAGCATCCCCTTGGTATCGCCAACCCCGCCAAGCCCGAGATGACCCACATAGGGCTCTGAAGTCACAAAGGTCATCGGCACCTTGTCGCGGATCTTGCGCTTGCGAAGGTCGGTGTCAAAAATCATGGCCGTTTCATAGGCCGGGCCATAGCAGGATGCCCCCTGAACCGCACCAACCACGATCGGGCCGGGATCCTGACAGAAGGCCTCCCACTTCTCAAAACCCGCGGTCGCATGGTCCACATCGCAAACCGAGATCGTGTTGCCTTCCGGCCCCAGCCCTTCAATTTCGTCAAAGGCCAGCTCCGGTCCGGTCGCGATCACCAGATAATCATACGAGATGCTGCTGCCATCGCTAAGGCCAACCGAATTATTCGCCGGATCAAGGCTTTCAGCGGAGGCGCAGATGAACTCCACCTTGTTCTTGGGCAAAACAGTCGCCAGATCGAGTGTGATGTCTTTTTTGTCCCGCCAGCCGACAGCCACCCAGGGATTGGACGGGGTGAACTGGAAAAACGGCTTGTTCGAAACAACCGTCACCTTGTCGGTCTTTTTCATTTCCTGCCGGAATTCATAAGCAGCGGAAAGACCGCCAAGACCTCCACCCAGTACCACTACATGCGTCATTTCTTCCTCCTAAATCCGGCTCCTCCTATATGCTGGCTCTTAAAACAGGAGCCAGCCCCAGCCAGATAATTAATACATATTCTAATATTAGAATGTTTTAATACACTAAACTATTGATCATTGGGCGAATGAACGCGGGGCCTTTTCCGAGCGTCCAAACGCAAGAGTTTTCTTTTGCACCCCCTTCTTATTCCCTATTTGTTCCCTTATATTGAGGACTCACGCGAACAACCAATCCCCGGACGGGCATCAGGGCACAAGAGCGACAAGCATGGCGTCAGACAAGCGGAATAAACCGGACAAGCGCAATCAACCGGGACTGGGTGAAGCACCGCAGGCATCCTTTGATGCGGTCCCGATGCCGGACTCGATCGCCGATTGGGCCGAAGACATCACCAAAACCGCCGAAGCAACGGCCTCTGATACGGCAAAGCCGAAAAGCCCGACCACCAAAAGCAAAGCAGCGACAAAACCCAAGCGCAGCCCAAAGAAGGATGAGCCGAAAGCCAGCGCCCGGGATCGCGCCGCCGGTGGTCTCAATCCTGTTGCCGGCCTCGATATCTCGCTGGAGAAGGCCGAGGAACTGGAACGGGTCACCAAAGAGCGCAAGAAGGCCCAGAAGAAAAAGCGCAAGAGCGATGATCGCTCCGGCGTCACAGAAACGGTGCGCGCGCTGGAATCGCTCATTGAGCATGGCCGCCCGGAATTCATGGATGCCGAACCCTGGCGACCCCACCGCCCGGAACGCCCGGAAAAGTCCGAAGGTGGTTTCTCCTTTGAACTCAAGACCGACTTCTCACCTGCGGGCGACCAGCCGACCGCCATTGCCGATCTTGTTGAAGGCATCAACGACGGCGAAGCAACGCAGGTGCTCTTGGGGGTGACCGGCTCTGGCAAGACCTTCACCATGGCGCACATCATCGAGAAGACCCAGCGCCCTGCCCTGATCCTTGCGCCCAACAAGACCCTTGCCGCCCAGCTTTATGGCGAGTTCAAGAGTTTCTTTCCCAACAATGCGGTGGAATATTTCGTATCCTATTACGATTATTACCAGCCCGAAGCCTATGTGCCGCGCACGGACACCTTCATCGAGAAGGAAAGCACGATCAACGAACAGATCGACCGTATGCGCCACTCGGCAACCCGCTCCCTGCTTGAGCGCGACGACGTGATCATCATCGCCTCGGTCTCCTGCATTTACGGTATCGGCTCGGTCGAGACCTACACTGAGATGAGTTTCAAGATCGAGGTTGGCGACGAAATGGATCAGAGCCAGCTGATGGCCGATCTCGTCGCGCTGCAATACAAGCGCAACGATATGGCCTTCCAGCGCGGCACCTTCCGGGTCAGCGGCGACAGCGTCGAGATCTTCCCGGCCCACTATGAAGACCGCGCCTGGCGCATTTCCTTCTTTGGCGACGAGATTGAGGAAATCAAGGAATTCGACCCGCTCACCGGCCAGAAGATGGACGAGTTGGAGATGGTCAAGCTCTACGCCAACTCCCACTATGTCACCCCCCGCCCGACCCTCAATCAGGCCACCAAAAGCATCAAGAAAGAACTGGTCGAGCGCCTTGAAGAGCTGGAAGCCCATGGGCGCTTGCTCGAAGCACAGCGGCTCGAACAGCGCACCCGCTATGACCTCGAAATGCTCGAAGCGACCGGCGTCTGCCAGGGCATCGAGAACTATTCGCGCTATCTGACAGGGCGGCTGCCGGGCGAGCCGCCGCCGACCCTGTTCGAATATCTCCCCGACAATGCCCTGATTTTTGTCGACGAGAGTCACGTCACCATCGGTCAGCTCAACGCCATGTACCGGGGCGACTTTCGCCGAAAAGCCACGCTGGCGGAATATGGCTTCCGCCTGCCAAGCTGCATGGACAACCGCCCCTTGCGTTTTGAGGAGTGGGACGCCATGCGTCCGCAGACCGTCGCCGTGTCGGCAACCCCAAGCAACTGGGAAATGGAAGAGGCGGGCGGCGTGTTCGCCGAGCAGGTCATTCGCCCCACAGGCCTCACTGACCCGATCATCGAAATCCGCCCGGCCAAGACGCAGGTCGACGATCTACTCGGCGAAGTGAAGGAAAAGGCCAAGGCCGGCTTCCGCACGCTTGTCACCACCCTGACCAAGCGCATGGCAGAGGACCTTACCGAATATCTGCACGAGCAGGGCGTGCGGGTGCGCTACATGCACTCTGATGTCGATACCATCGAACGCATCGAGATCATCCGCGATCTGCGCCTTGGGGCCTTCGACGTGCTCGTTGGCATCAACCTCTTGCGCGAGGGTCTCGATATCCCCGAATGCGCGCTCGTGGCCATTCTCGACGCCGACAAGGAAGGCTTCCTGCGATCGGAAACATCGCTCATCCAGACCATCGGTCGCGCCGCCCGTAACGCCGAGGGCAAGGTCATCCTCTATGCCGACCGCATGACCGGCTCGATGGAACGCGCCATTGGTGAGACCAACCGCCGCCGCGAAAAGCAGCTCGCCTACAATGAAGAACACGGCATCACGCCAACGACGATCAAGAAGAACATCGGCGACATTCTCGGCTCGGTCTACGAAAGCGACCATGTCACCGTGGACAAGGGCCTCGCGGAAGATGTTCAGGCCGGGATCGGGCACAATCTCGAGGCCCATATCGAGGATATGGAAAACCGCATGAAGGAGGCCGCAGCCAACCTCGAATTCGAGGAAGCGGCAAGGCTCAGAGACGAGGTCAAGCGTCTACGCGAAACGGAACTGGCCATCGCCGACGACCCTCTCGCTCGCCAATCGAGCGTCGAGGACAAGGCGGGCAGTTATGGCGGGGCCAAGAAGTATGGCACATCGGCCAACCTGCCAAAGAACAGCCGCATCAAGCAGCCCGATCTCGACGACATGGGCCCCGGCACCGACCGGACCAGACCCAAGGGTGCCAGCACCGCCTCAAGACCAAAGCGCAGAAAGAGTTGATCGGCGGAACACAGAAAACTAGTTCGACAAGTATACCATTTATGGGAGAGTGGTTGGATAGTACGAAGGCCTAAAAGGCTATCGGTACAGTTAGGAACAGAGCAGAAACACTCCTAGCTGTATGCCCTTGGAGTCCTCATGCGAATCAGGCAAAGTAAAAGCCGGTACATCTGAACCATGTACCGGCTTAACTGTAACCGCAGTCAGCTAGGCTGCGTCGTGAATTCACCACGCTATTTTGATGGAATGCGTGGGAGACGTCAATGCTTCGCTGGCTCTTTTCAAAAGGAAAAGCCAGAGAATGGCAACTATACACCCTTTGACAGGGGTCAAACTGAATGAAGTTGAAATCGAACGCAAGGCTCTCAACTTCGAAGAAGCAGTAACAGCGCACTTGATGCGTATGACGGGCGAAAAATACAACATCATCGCCCAACACCTCGGCACCAACACCCATCGTTTGGGAGAGGTTTTCCGAGAAGAGGTACACCAGAGCGCTAAGCAAGTAGCCTCCCAACTGCTCACCACCGCTGCTGAATGAAACACTGCCCCGCCAGACCAATCTGGCGGGGCTTTTCAATTTGTAAGTTCAGCTCTCTCTGACACCCTACCCGATGACAATCTCGGCCAGCAGAAAGCCGACCACGGACCCGGTGATCACCGCCACAAGGCCAACCGCCATGAAGGAATGGTTGAAATACCATTTGCCGATCTTCGTGGTGCCCGATACATCGAAGTTGACCGTCGCAATGTCGGTCGGATAATTCGGAATGAAGAAATAGCCATAGACGGCTGGCATCAATCCGATCAGCAGCGCCGGTTCCAAGCCAAGCCCCAGACCAACCGGCAGCATCATGCGCGCCGTCACGGCCTGCGAGTTCACAACAACAGAAACGATGAACAGGGCCAAGGCAAAGGTCCATGGATATTACGTCACCATATCAACGATACCGGCCTGAAATTGCGGCATGGCATATTTGAAATAGGTGTCAGACATCCATGCAATCCCGAAAATTGCAATTGCGGCAACCATGCCCGACTTGAACACAACGCCATCAGGCACGGTGCGTGGTTGGGTCTTGGTTGCCAGCATGATGATACCGCCAAAGCACAGCATCATCATCTGGATCACAACAGACATGCTGATCGGCTTTTCGGCACCAGCCACGGTTCTCACCTCTGGCACCATTGCAATGAATACGCTGGATTCTGTCGCAATTCTGCAACAGCGCCATGTTGCGATCACACTCCCATCCATAGGACGGACACCAAGACCCCCTGCCCTCTTAAGTTTGCCACATCTGGTTTGCAATCTGTGATACACTCTACCAGGAGTGCATTCTTGCATAAGTTGAGATGATAAGGGGCAGGCCATGCAATATTACCATCTTCGTTATGATTTCAGAAACAAGCAAGACCGCGCGCGCGTCATTGAAAATCTCAAGCGCTTGAGAGAACAGATGACGAAATCTGTCCCCGCCAAGGACAGCGAGCGAACCCTGTTGTTGGCGACATGGAACCTCCGCGACTTCGACGCAAGCAAACGCTATGGCAATGGCCCTCGCCTCAAGGAGAGCCTCTATTACATCGCCGAGGTGATATCCCGCTTCGACTTTGTCGCCGTTCAGGAAGTCAACGAACTGGGCGAGTGGAAGCAAGTCATGCGCCTTCTGGGCGATCACTGGGATTATATCTGCACGGATGTGACTGACTATAAGTTGGGCGGCAATGGCGAGCGCCTACTCTATGCCTTTGACCGCCGCAAGGTTCAGTTCCGCAACATCGCAGGTGAAATCGTCCTACCCAACAACATGCTCGTCTCTTCGGTGACTACCGAGCTCGACGGCGCCAAGCTCTATTCGGGCAAACAATTCCGCCGCACGCCTTTCCTCGCCTCCTTCCAGTCCAACTGGTTCAAGTTCGACATCTGCACGGTGCACATCTATTACGGAGCCGGCAGCGGGGCAAAGCTTAAGCAGCGGATCGAGGAAATAGAGCGCATCGCCAAATATTTCGGACGCCGCGCCGACGCCGCCGAGAAAGACGGCAAAGCATTGATCCTGCTTGGGGATTTCAACATAGTCCACCCCGACCACAAAACCATGAAAGCACTGGAAGACCATGATTTCAAGATCCCCAGGGCACTTAATCGCCCGAGCAATCTTGATATGACCAAATATTACGACCAGATAGCCTTTCGCGCGCACCAGAAGGTTCTCGATTTCATCGACACACCGGATCCTGCCCAAGCAAACGCAAAAGCCGGCATTGTCGAGCTGTTCAGCGCCGTCTTCCGCGACGGGGACTTTGATCAGTACAAGGACAACGCCAGCAAGACCACCAGCGGCAAGAAGGTGCTGAATGGCACCTCCAACGATCACGAGACGCTGGAAAGCTACTATGAGGAATGGCGCACGTTCCAGTTTTCCGATCACAAACCCATGTGGGTGTGTATCGATTCTGACGATGCTGATGAGTATCTCGACTTGATCAGCTCTGAATGAAGACCTCACACCAACTGTTGCACAACAGCAACAGCGCAGAGGAATGGCACAATTTGGCACGATTACGCCATTCCGACCACATTCTGGCCGAACTGGATATCCATACGAACCCGGTTACCGATTACCAAGACCCAACCAAACCGGAGCGGCGGGAAGAAAGACGACCACAATGAAACGACTGACCACTGCCATGCTGATTTGCGCCAGCATGCTGTTCCTAACCGTTCTTAAAGACGTTGCCCATGCGGACGAGGATCGTCAATGCGGCAAGGCTTCCTGGTATCAGCTGACCACCAGAACCGCGTCGGGCGAATATGCCGACCCGGAGAAAATGACTGCGGCTCATCGCAAGCTCAAATTCGGGCACGTGATCGAGGTGGAGAATATGCGCAACGGCAAAAAAGTGATCGTTCGTGTCAATGATCGCGGCCCGTTCATCAAGGGCCGCATTCTTGACGTCAGCCGCATCGCGGCGCAAAAACTGGGCTTCATCCGGGCAGGAACCACGAAAGTCTGCTTTCGCATCCTCAAGTGAAGCCGCTGGGCATTAGTCCTTTTTCTTGGCGCTCTTGCCGCTGATCAAAGCTCTTAGGTCTTCAACCTTGTCATTGACCAGCCATCCATAATAATTTTCACGCGGCCAGATCCGCTTGCCTGACTGCTTTATTTTTCGGCGCAAGGCATGCGCCCGTTCCTGCGGACTTCCAACATTGTAGAGCGTCGCCGTGATGCCGGGATTTTTCGAGATATCCATCCCCGCGACATCGCGATACTCATCAATCGATTTGCGGATCAACGCTGCCATGAAGGCAAGCGAAATGTCCGGCTCCATGATGGCCTTGTACACCTCGGCGGCGTCATTTTCGTCGAGCTTGCGATAGCCGGATTTCTTGTGCACCAGATCGGAGAGCTTCAACGCGGTGAGCGGATTGATCTGTCCAAGTCCAAAGGTCTGGCCACTGTAAAAAGGCTGGAAGAAGACCTTGCTGAAGCGATCTTTCGGAAAAGCCTTTTCATCGACCGTCTTGCCCATGAATTCCTTTTTCCAGACGGCCTGTCGACAGCCCCAGAGATCATAGGATTCCTTGATATCCTTACAGTCTTCGAACTGTGGTCGCTCCAAAAACTCCTCGATGCTTTCCCCTTCATATTCGAAGCGGAAGCGGCTGCCGGTATACATCGCGGCCTTGGCATAATAGGTCTGAAGGTGGTCATAGACATCGATGTTGTAGGTGTGCTCCCCCACCAACGCCCCGACCATGTGGATCGGATCGATATCGTATTTCTTGGCAACCTTCTTGATTTTGGCCAAGAGCTTACGATCTGTCGCGAGCAATTCGCGCACCTTCTCGTATTTCTTCTCGAAGCTCGATTTGCTGGACCGGGTCCTAAGAAACGATGATCGGGGGATCTTGGGCTGTGTCTTGAAGCGGTTCCCCTCGGGAACGGTATAAACGCCTTTTGCTTCTGCCCGTTCCATCTCCAGAACGGGGGCTGCAACAAGCAACATCAATCCGAAAACAAGTCCAAACTTCACGACGTCCCCCCCACGGGCTTTCCAACTGGTCGAAATAAAGGAAACCAGAATAGTCATTATTAATCGCAATGGCGGAGCAAGTCTATTCTTGCTTTTTGCCAAACCGTTGCAGAAGTCCTGAATGCGTCACGCGCCGTCAAGCGGCATTTCCATGGCATAAAGCGCATCCGTGAACTCATCCATTTGTTTATCCAGCAAGGCACGCGCGTCCAGAAGGCCCTTGTTGTAGAACACCGGCCCCAGCGTCCTCGCCAGATGATCAAGCAGGAACTCTGCTTCAAAACGCCCAAGATCCTGATCGAGTTCCTTGCCGAAATACGCCTGAAGCATCTGCGATAGATGCGTCTTCTCATCGTGCGTGAACTCTATTCCAGCCATCTCATCCCCTATTCAATTTTTTGTGAAACAGACACGGCTGCCTCAGAGATCCTGAAGAAAGGGATTGTTCCGGCGCTCTTCGCCAATGGTGGAGTGATTCCCGTGCCCGCAAATGAAGGCGACATCATCCCCGAGCGGCAGGATCTTGTCCCGGATCGAGGCAAGCAGGGTCGCATGATCCCCACCTGGCAGATCGGTCCGTCCAACCGAGCCGTTAAACAGGACGTCCCCCATAATGGCAAACTGCGCATCGGCATTGTAGAAGACCACATGCCCCGGCGCATGACCCGGACAATGCAACACATCAAAGGTCATACCGGCAATGTCGACGGTGTCGCCCTCGACCAGCCAGCGGTCTGGCTCGACCGGCTTGGCAGCAGGCACCCCGAACTGGATCGCCTGATCGGCCACCCGCTCCATCAACATCCGATCCGCCTCGTGCGGGCCTTCGACCTCCACATCCAGCGCATCGCGCAATTCCGCCGCGCCGCCGACATGATCGATATGGCCATGGGTGATAAGGATCCGCTCAACATCGATTTTCTCATGGTCGAGCACTTTCAGAATCTGCTCGACATCTCCGCCCGGATCAACCACGACGCCCTTGCCGGTTTCCTCGTCCCAGATCAGCGTGCAATTCTGCTGAAAGGGTGTTACGGGGATGATTGCAACTTTCATTCTGATATCCTGCTCAAACTGGAATGGAACAACGCCGGTCACCAAGCAACTGTCGATCAGCGCACTCAGCTTTGCTTAACGCACTTCACTGCAAATGAAAACAATGGACAAGCCAGTTTCAGACGCGACAATCGGACTGTTGCCCTTATGCCGATTGTGGATCAATCTTCTAATTATCGACATCAGGCTCGTCCAAAATATCAAGTCGTGGAACTGTCCTTCCAACACCGAGTCAGCTATTCTCTTTTCACATATCGGAACATCCGGGAGTGTTGGCAATGCGCCGCCTATCAATTTCAAACTCTGACAAGGCAACTGCAATCGCTTCGAGCAACCACCTTGCGCGCAACACCGGCCTGACATTTGGCCTTTGGCTGCTTGCTGCTCTGGCTCTTTTCTTGAGTACACTCAGGGTGCAGGCGGTCGAAGTGCCGCAGCGCCTGATCGACAATCACCGCGCAACGATGGGCTGCTGGCTTGCCGACATCGATGATGATGAATTGAAAGACCGAGCTATCGTAATCTCACTGGGGGTTCAGACGCTCTACGGCTTCATCTGCTCCTCCAGCCTGTCCGGTGACAGCTTCCGGCTCTATCAGGTTGAGGATGGGCGCAACGAATGGGCCAACCTACTGTCCTTTCCCCAACTGGATACCAAACTTGGCTGGTACGCCACGAGCCTGCTGCAAAAGCCCACATGGGACGAGAAGAACAAGCTTCTGCGGTCAGAAGTTCCCAAGAAGGGCACCGCCAGCAGTTGCCGCCAGTTCAGCATCTTCGCTTGGGAGAAGGGCCGCTTTCACATTGCCCAGATCGGCCTCAGCGGTGATTGCGAGGAGAATATGGACGGCAAGGATCTGATCATCTACCCCATTGTCGAAGAGGTCGAGAAGGGTGAAGCGTCCGGACTTGTCGATGACGGGGATGAGACAGCAGAAGACGAGACGCCCAGCGAGAGCAAAAGCGACGACGCAAAGCAATAGGGACAATGCCAAAGCCCGGCTTCAAACGGCATCCTGATTGACAGATCGAACAGGCTCGGTCATACCGCGCCAAGCTTTCGCCTGCCCGTTTGACCCCATGCTGCCCGTTTCACCCCATGCTTCAAGGCTGTTTCGCTTCCATGAACTACCGCCATATCTATCACGCCGGAAATTTTGCCGACTGCCTCAAGCATATCGTCCTGACGCGCATCCTCATACATCTGGGCAAAAAGGATAAGCCCTTCTTCTGCCTCGACAGCCATGCGGGCACTGGTCTTTACGATATCTCGGGTGATCAAGCGCAAAAAACCGGAGAATGGCAGCAGGGCATAGCGCGCCTCATGGCTGAACGGGACAAGGGCCTCCCACCCGTCCTCAAAGAGATTTGCGACCCTTATTTCGATCTCATAGACCAGCTCAATCCAGATGGGCACATCACCACCTACCCCGGCTCGCCCAAACTGATCGCCATGATGAGCCGACCGCAGGACCGGGCTTTTTTCATCGAAAAACACCCCGATGACGCCGATGAGCTTGCCATCCATTGCGGCCGTGACCGGCGACTGCATGTCCGGCAGGATGATGGTTGGGTGGCCTTGCGGTCCGATCTGCCCCCCAAGGAACGCCGCGGTGTCGTGCTGATCGACCCGCCCTATGAGCAAGAGAACGAGTATGAACGGCTGATCGCGGAGTTCCTGAAGGGATACAAGCGCTGGTCAACAGGCATCTATTGTCTGTGGTATCCCATCAAGGCCCGGCGCACCGTCGACCGCGCGGCAGAGGCGTTGCAAGAGGCAGGCATCGCCAACAGCCTCAGAGCCGAGCTTGTCATTCAGAAGCTCGACACCGCCAAACGCCTCAATGGAACGGGACTGTTCATCATCAACCCGCCTTACACGCTGCATGACGAACTGGAACAATTATTGCCTTTCCTCGCCCGCACGTTGGGAGAGACCGCCCATCGGTCTTATCTCGAGTGGATTTGCCCGCCCGCCTGATCCATGCTTGCCAGGCCCGCCAGGCCCGAATGCATCCCCTTACCCTCGTTAGCAAATCCGTCCGGGATGATGCGGAAACGCACAGTCGGACAGACAGCAGTCACAATCGAACAGACACATTTAGCAACACACAGGTTTCTGCGCTTTGCCGCTTGACCCCGGCGCTGTGAAAGGTGAAGTTGCAAAGCATAACGTCTTTATATTCATTGGGGTGTGTCTGCATGAGATTACCACATTTTGTGGCTGTGAGCGCTGTACTGCTCTCCACCAGCCTGTTTTCAACCTTCGCCCAAGCCTCCGCTTTGCCCGATTGCGACAGCGCAGGCGTTCTGTCCCGTGTGAACCGGACGATCACGACCGCCGAATACAATGTGGTGAAATCCGGCGATCCGGTCAATCGCATCGAGCGTGTCCGCCAGTCCAAACTCAGCGAGCACGGACCGAGCCTTTACGCCAAGCGATATTGCCGCGCCACAGGCTACACCAAGCGCGGACACAGCAAGACCATTTACTATCTCATCGAAGCCAAAGCTGGCTTTGCTGGCTATGGCTTCAGCTATGCCGTCGAAGCCTGTGTTTCCGGCCGCGATCCGTGGAAGGTTCACGGCGCTTACTGCAGTTCCGTTCGCTAGCCAACCCAAAAAAACATTCGATCGCCCAGATGCCAAAGCGGCGCATGCATTTCCGATGCCGTGCGCCGTTCCCATTTGGGCATTCCCCGAGCACGCAGCATGCCAGTTTTGATAATATCCAACTTACTGACACCCCGAGGGTTTAAAAGACAATTCCGCCTGCCTATATCTCTTAGCAACGATCATCGAGTGCGTTCGACCCGCGCAATAACTCATAAAAAACCGTAACGGACCTCTGCCGATCTATGTTGATGTATTTGTACCTCAGTGGAGGTCTTGTCCTTCTGCTCGTGGCAGGAGACCTTCTCGTGCGCGGCTCCATCGCGCTCGCCACGCGTCTCGGGATTCCCCCTCTCATTATCGGTCTGACCATTGTTTCGTTCGGCACGTCCGCGCCGGAACTGATCATCTCGCTGGACGCTGCATTCAGCAATGCGCCGGGCATTTCGATCGGCAACATCGTCGGCTCCAACATCACCAATATTTTGCTGGTCCTGGGCCTTCCTGCGCTCATCCGGGTCACGCAATGCAACGAAAGCGGCGTACGATCCAGCACGGCCTTCATGCTTGCCGTCTCGGTCATCCTGGTGGCCTTGTCTTGGGATGGTTTGCTTGATTTCCGGGCTGGCATCATCTTTCTTGCGCTTCTTGGTTTCTTTCTCAGCTGGACGGTATGGACCTCGCGCCAGCAGAAGAATGAAGCCAATGACCTGCTCGACGAAGACATGCTGGAGGAAGCCCCCTCCAATCTCTGGCTCGCAGTCGCATTTACGGTTATCGGCATTATCGGCCTGCCCATTGGCGGCAATCTGGCCGTTGAAGGGGCGACACTCATCGCGCGCAACTGGGGTGTTTCAGACGCAGCCATCGGCCTGACGGTCGTCGCGCTGGGCACCTCCCTGCCCGAACTGGTCACCACCCTTGTTGCCGCCATTCGGAACCAGTCTGCGGTGGCGATCGGCAACGTGGTCGGCTCCAACATCTTCAATATACTTGCCATCATGGGTGTCACCGCGACCATCATTCCGATTGAGGTTCCCCAGCAGATCATTCACTTTGACTTCTGGATCATGCTGGCGGCGTCGGCTCTGATGCTCCCCATCGCGCTGTTGCGCATGCCAATCACGCGCATCCGCGGGGTTGGCATGTTGATCGCATATGGCTGCTACATCGCGTTTGTGTTCAAATACGGTACGCCCAAACCTCCGCATCTTTTCTAGAATCTGCCTTCGCCTTCAGGATCACATGAGTCTCAAGGCAAAGCCCGACAACAGGGCTTTGCGCGTCACGCTCCACCAGCTATTCTCGCGCCATGACAGAAGAATCAGATACCCCGTCAGACAATGACCAACCCTCCAAACCCCGGACGGGCTTTGATGTCATAGGCGATTTCGTGCGGCGGCTGCCGAATAGCCCCGGCGTCTATCGCATGTTCAATGCGAACGGTGACGTGCTCTATGTCGGCAAGGCGCGCAATCTGAAAAAGCGTGTCTCCAACTATGCCCGCCATGGCAATCAGACCAACCGCATCCTGCGGATGATCCAGCTGACGGCCAGCATGGAGTTCGTGACCACCAACACCGAGACCGAAGCCCTGTTGCTGGAAGCGAACCTCATCAAGAGGCTGCGCCCTCGCTTCAACGTGTTGCTGCGCGACGACAAGAGCTTTCCCTATATTCTCATCGGCGAGGACCATGAAGCGCCACAGATTGCCAAGCACCGGGGCGCACGCAAACGCAAAGGCAAATACTACGGCCCCTTCGCCTCGGCTGGCGCGGTGAACAACACCATCAACGCACTGCAAAAGGCTTTCCTTTTGCGCACGTGCACCGATTCCGTCTACGAAAGCCGCACCCGTCCCTGCCTTCTTCATCAAATCAAGCGCTGCGCGGCCCCCTGCACCGGCGAAATCTCGACCGAAGGCTACAGCCATCTCGTGCGCGAGGCGCATCAGTTTCTCACGGGCAAAAGCCAGACCGTGCGCAAAGAAATGTCCGAACACATGCAGAAGGCGTCCGAGGATCTCGATTTTGAAACCGCCGCCATCTACCGCGACCGGCTCGCCGCCCTTAGTCACATCCAGTCCCATCAGGGCATCAATCCGCAAAACACCGAAGAAGCGGATGTCTTTGCCTGCTATCAGGACGGTGGCCAGACCTGCATTCAGGTGTTCTTCTTTCGCACCGGCCAGAACTGGGGCAACCGCGCCTATTTTCCCAAGGCCGACAAGACCCAGACCGAAGAGGAGGTGCTCGGTGCCTTCCTCGCCCAGTTCTACGACAACAAGCCCTGCCCGCGCCTTGTGCTGCTCTCCCATAAGGTCGAGGAGCAGGACCTGGTCGCAGAAGCTCTCACCAGCAAGTCCGAACACAAGGTAACGGTCAGCCATCCAATGCGGGGCGAGAAAAAGGATCTCGTTGATCATGCCCACGCAAATGCCCGCGAGGCACTGGGGCGGCGATTGGCGGAAACCTCAAGCCAGACCCGTCTCCTCGAAGGCGTGGCCGAGGTCTTTGGGCTGCCATCAGCACCCGGTCGGGTCGAAGTCTATGACAACAGCCACATTCAGGGCACCAACGCCGTCGGCGGCATGATTGTCGCCGGTCCCGAAGGCTTCATGAAGAACCAGTACCGCAAATTCAACATCAAGTCAGAAGACATCACACCCGGCGATGATTATGGCATGATGCGCGAAGTACTCCAGCGTCGGTTCTCGCGCCTTTTGAAGGAAAACGGCCCGCGCCCCGAAACGGCACAATCAGGTGAAGACGAAGGTCATAAGGGGGACCCCGCCTGGCCGGATTTGTTGCTCATCGACGGCGGGCGCGGCCAGCTCAACGCCGTGCTGGAAATCCTCGCCGAACTTAGCGTCCACGATCTCCCGGTGGTTGGTGTGGCCAAGGGACCAGACCGCGACGCAGGCCGGGAAAACTTTTTCATGCCCGGACGCGATAATTTCATGTTACCCTTACGCGATCCCGTTCTTTATTTCATTCAGCGGCTCCGCGATGAAGCCCACCGGTTCGCCATTGGCACCCATCGCGCCCGGCGCTCCAAACAGATTGCCCAGACCGGCCTTGAGGATATCCCCGGCATCGGTCCGGCAAGAAAGCGCGCCCTGCTGCACCATTTTGGAACGGCCAAGGCTGTGCGCGGCGCTGCACTTGCCGACCTTCTAGCCGTCGAAGGCATATCCGAACACATGGCGCAAGCCATCCACGCTTATTTTCACGAAGATAACCACTGACACGCTTCAAAGTGTTATGCCGCATTGACGCCAACCAGCCAGTCATGCTTTGAAGAAGGCCGGGACCGAGAAACCGACCGCCCTCTGCAAGGAACCGAATTCATGAATGCTGCCAAAACATTCAGCCTGCCCAATCTGCTGACTTTTGCACGCATCCTTGCCGTACCCGGCGTGGTGTTCTTCATGCTCTGGCCCACGCTCGACTGGACGCGGTGGACGGCACTGGGCATCTTTGTGGTTGCGGCCATTACTGATTTTTTCGATGGCTATCTGGCTCGCCGCTGGGATCTTCAATCAGCCTTGGGGCGCATGCTTGATCCGATCGCGGACAAGTTGCTCGTCTCGGTCTGTATTCTCATGCTGGCGATGGATGGCACGCTCTACGGCTGGCACATCTGGTCTGGCGTGATCATCCTGTGTCGCGAGATCCTCGTCTCGGGCTTGCGCGAATTTCTTGCCGACCTTCAGGTCAGCGTACCGGTGACCCGGCTTGCCAAGTGGAAAACAACCGCCCAGTTGGTTGCCTTGGGCTTCCTGCTTGCCGGACCTGCCGGTGACAAGGTTCTACCTTACAACAGCGAGATCGGGCTGACGCTCCTGTGGCTTTCCGCCCTCCTCACGCTCTATACCGGATACGACTATTTCCGGGCCGGCATGCAATACTTGCTCGACGATTGATCCGGCGGCAATAGGGCCGCTCGTCCCCAAGATGAAAAGCCTGCCCTTGTGAGAGGGCCGATCAATCGCGCATACTACCGGTTCATGGGGCCTTCAGGTCCTTCTCGCAAGGATTTCACGAAAACAGCAATAAAGGGGCGAACATGAAACTCGTCTATTTCGCCTGGATCCGCGAACGGATCGGCAAAGAAGAAGAAACGATCACCCTGCCCGACTCCGTCACCAAGGTCCGTGACCTGCTCGTCTGGCAGCGCCAGCGCGGTGAGGAATATGAGGCCGCCTTTGAGGATCTGGAGACCGTCCGCGTGGCCCTTGATCAATTCCACGCCGAACCGGATGATGAGATTGGTCAGGCAGAGGAAATCGCCTTTTTCCCGCCCATGACCGGCGGCTGATCCTCACCGGCAACATCGAAACCAAGAATGAGAAGAGCCTAATATGACCGTTCGGCTGCAAACCGAGGATTTTGATATTGCCTCGGAGATTGATGCCCTGACCCTTGGCAACCATGCCATCGGCGCTGTCGTTACATTCACCGGTCTGGTCAGGGACATGCTCGGCGACGCCCGCATCACCGATATGACCCTTGAGCATTATCCCGCCATGGCACAGGCAGAACTCGAACGGATCGAACGGGAAGCAGCAACCCGCTGGCCTGCCCTTCAGGGCAGCTGCATCATTCACCGGCACGGAACGCTCCTGCCGGGGGATCGCATCGTTCTGGTGGTCACGGTATCATCCCACCGCCAAGTCGCGTTCGAGGCTGCCGAATTCATCATGGACTATCTCAAGACCCGCGCCCCCTTCTGGAAGAAGGAGAGCCTTGCCTCGGGTGATAGCGGCTGGGTGAGCGCAACCGATGCCGATGACGCCGCGCTCAACCGCTGGCAGGAAACCTGACCGCAAACGACAAACGGCGCCCATCAAGGCGCCGTTGCATGATCATGTAGATGCTCGCTTGCCTCATTCGGCGGCAATTGCCTGAGGGTTCACTTCACTTGTATAGTCATCCATCAACTGCGTGGTGATGGCACCGGGCGTGAAGCTGTTGCTGTCGATGCTCGCGACAGGGGTTACTTCGACAGCCGTGCCGGTCAGGAAGCATTCTTCGAAATCTCCCAGCTCTTCAGGACGGATTTTGCGCTCGATGACCTTGATACCGCGGCGCCGAGCAAGATCGACAACGGTCTGCCGCGTGATCCCGTCAAGGAAGCAATCCGGAATCGGTGTGTGCAGGACACCATCCTTGGAGAAGAAGATATTGGCACCGGTCGCCTCTGCGACATTGCCCTCATAGTCGAGCATCATCGCGTCATTGTAGCCTTCATTCTCCACCTTGTGCTTGGACAGAGTGCAGATCATGTAAAGACCGGCAGCCTTGGCATGGCAAGGAATGGTGCGCGGGTCCGGACGACGCCACTCGGCAGTCGCCAGACGCAAGCCCTTGAGGCGATCTTCCGGCTTGAAGTAGGACGGCCAATTCCACGCCGCAATGGCAACATTGATCCGGTTCGACTGGGCAGAGATGCCCATCATTTCGGAACCGCGCCAGATAACCGGGCGAAGATAGGCATCGATGAGGCCTTCCTTGGCGATGATATCCTTCTGCAGCTGTTTAATCTCGTCCTTGCTGTAGGGAACGGTCATGCCGAGCGTTTCTGCTGACCGGAACAGACGGTCGGTATGCTCTTGCAGCTTGAAGATTTCGCCGCCATAGGCACGAACCCCTTCAAACACCGTGGAGCCATAATGAAGGCCATGTGAGAGGACATGCAACTTGGCGTCTTTCCACTCTACATACTCACCATTGTACCAGATGAAGCCTTCGTGCTGGTCAAATGCGGGTCCCGCCATTGTTTCTCTCCTGTGTGTTCTTCATGATCCTGACCGCCTCCCCTTGCATCTCCCTTGCATCTACAGAGTGCTTTCGAGTACGGATGGATCACATCGTTTGTTCTTGCGAAAATTAGCAATCCGAATGCCTTGCGGCAATTTGGTTTGCATATATTTCGTATTTTCTGACCTAGTGGTAACAAACGACACAAAGTAAGTCAACATTACTGACTTACTTTGTGTGCGTCCGACCGAGAAAACCTAAGACGTGACAATTGCAATTGAACCGGCTATGTCAGTAAAAGCAGAAAAATCTTCCGCTTGATGCGGCAAAATGAAAAGTTTGATCGCTCAACACCGCGCAAGCAGGAATACCGGAGACGGCGAAAAAAAATGGAAAAACCCAAAGTGATTACCAGCCCGATGTCGGAGAAGGATGGCATTTCCTTTGAACTGATCGAGCTGCTCTTCTTTGCCTACCGGGATTTCGTCGCCGATCCGGACTCCATGCTGGCCGACATTGGCTATGGCCGCGCCCATCACCGGGTGTTGCATTTCGTCAATCGCACCCCCGGCATCCCTGTCACGGCGCTGCTTGAAATGCTCAAGATCACCAAGCAAAGCCTCTCAAGGGTTCTCAAACAACTGATAGAAGACGGCTATATCACGCAGCAACCCGGCGATACCGATCGCAGACAAAGGTTGCTCTATCCGTCTCAGAAAGGCCGCGAACTGGCCCTCAAACTGTCCAAGGTTCAGGCGCGGCGCATTGAGAGCGCCTTCCAGACACTGCCTGAGGATAGTCGCCAGCCAAGCAAGGCCTTTCTTTATGCCATGATTGAGCCACAAGACCGGCCCATGGTTCGCCAACTCAACGAGGGCCTTGAAGCGCTTGGCTCTCTGGAGCATCAGGAAAGCAAGCGGAAATAGCCGTCCGCAAGAAGAGTGAAGCCACCTATGTCCAGCGCAGACAAATCCTTGCCCGACAACGCACAGCATCTCCTCGTCATTGACGATGACAGCCGGATCCGCAATCTGCTGCAACGCTATCTCACGAACAACGGCTTTCGCGTGACGACGGCCCAGAACGCCACCGAAGCGCGCAACACGATGGATGGATTGTGCTTCGACCTGCTCATCCTCGATGTCATGATGCCCGGAGAAAGCGGAATGGAACTGGCAAAGGACTTACGGAAACGAGATCAGATTCCCATTCTCATGCTGACCGCTCGTGCCGAAAGCGAATCCCGTATTCAGGGGCTGGAAATCGGCGTGGATGACTATCTCTCAAAACCGTTCGAGCCCCGAGAGCTTTTGTTGCGCATCCGCAATATCCTCAGACGGCAGAGCGCCCAGAATGGCACCCCCATCGACGAGGTGACCTTCGGCCCCTTCCTCTTCAAGCTTGAACGACAGGAATTGATGTGCGGAGAGGATGTCATCCGGCTGACCGACAGAGAGAGGGAGCTGTTGTGTCTGTTTGCCTCCCAGCCCGGAGCGACGGTAACCCGCCTTGCCCTTGCCGGAGAGGACGGAACCGGCGAACGCACGGTGGATGTCCAGATCAACCGACTGCGACGCAAGATCGAACCCGATCCGTCCAATCCAATTTACTTGCAAACCATCCGCGGCATTGGCTACCGTCTCCTGACGGACTGACACCGTCGGGTCTTCACCAACAGCGTAAACAACCGGCCTTTCATAGCAAGAGAGACGATGGATCAGCCAAACAGGCAGGACCCCACAGATAAGGAAGCCGCACACGCCAGACGGCCCGAATGGCTTAAGGCCGTGCTGAGACCTCTGGCTCCGCTCAAAGTGCTTTACGATGGCTATCGTCGAGGAGCTCGGCAACTTGGGCGCCTCATGCCCAAGGGCCTTTACGCGCGTTCCCTCATCATCATCGTCGCCCCCATGGTGATCTTGCAATCCGTGATCGCCTTTGTCTTCATGGAGCGCCACTGGCAAACGGTGACCCACCGCCTGTCAACGGCTGTCACGCAAGACATCTCGGCTATCATTGCCGTGCTGGAAGTCTATCCGCAGGACGAGGATTACAGCAAGATTATCAATCTGGCTCAGGACAAGCTCAAACTGTCCATCGCCATCCTGCCGGACGGCCCTCTCCCACCTGCCGGACCGAAACCATTCTTCAGCCTGCTCGACCAGACCCTGTCACGACAGATCAATGAACTGATCGGCAAACCCTTCTGGATCGACACCGTGGGCCGCTCCAACATTGTCGAAATTCGCATCAAGCTCGACGACAAGGTGCTGCGCGTCTTTGCACGCCGATCCCAGACATATGCCTCCAACTCGCATATCTTTCTGGTCTGGATGGCTGGCACTTCACTTGTCCTGCTCGTGGTCGCCATTCTCTTTCTGCGCAATCAGATCCGTCCGATCCAGCGACTGGCGGACGCGGCAGAGCGCTTCGGCAAGGGGCAGGAAGCCCAGAATTTTCGCCCCTCCGGTGCGCGTGAAGTGCGCCGCGCCGCCCATGCCTTTCTTGAAATGAAGCGCCGCATCGAGCGGCAGATCGAACAGCGCACGACCATGCTGGCCGGCGTCAGCCATGACTTGAGAACCATCCTCACCCGCTTCAAGCTGCAACTGGCCATTCTGGGCGATGAGCCCGAGGTGGTGGACATGCAACGCGATGTCGACGAAATGCAGAATATGCTGGAAGACTATCTAGACTTCGCCCGTGGTACGACATCGGAAGTCGCAGAAGTCTTGGACATTCCTGCGTTTCTGAGCGAGCTTCAATATGATGTGGAACGCACCGGCCAAAACCTTAGCGTCACCCATCGGGGCGGCGACGCGGTGGAGGTAAAGCCGCAGACAATCAAACGCTGCCTTCACAACCTCATCAGCAATGCCATGCGGCACGCCGACACGGTCACACTCACCTCGGAGCGTTTGGGCAACTGGTGGGCGATCGATATCGAGGATAATGGTCCGGGCATCCCCGAAGAGGAACTGGAGGCAGTCTTCCGCCCCTTCTATCGCATGGACACTGCCCGCAATCAGAACAACCCCAGCACCGGGCTGGGACTGTCAATCGCCCGAGATATCGCTCGAGTTCACGGCGGGGAAATCAAGCTCGGACGCAGTGACATGGGTGGCCTCAAGGCGACCCTGAGGCTGCCAACCTGATCCCCTTGCGGCTCAGCAAAGACGCTTGCCGTTGGGAACCGGCTTGTCGAGGGACGCAAGCACGATGTCCCCGTTGTCATCCTCATAGCCAAGGGTCAACACCTCGGACATGAAGGGCCCGATCTGCCGTGGCGGGAAATTCACAACGGCCATCACCTGCCGTCCGACCAGATCATCCTGGCTGTAATGCACCGTGATCTGGGCCGAGCTTTTCTTGACCCCGATCTCTGTTCCGAAATCGATTTTCAGCTTGTAGGCAGGCTTGCGCGCCTGAGGGAAATCCTCCACCTCCAGCACCGTGCCTGCCCTGATATCCACTTTCATGAAATCATCAAACGCAATCTCTGCAGCTGCTTCTGCCATATAATCCCCGAACGCCTTGTGTTTTCGTGATGGGTCCGCCCAGCGAGGGCGGCAATGAAATGCAGATACAATTTGGGGCGTTTCACGCCTTTTTGCAAAGCGGGAAACGCCCCATTTGTCACAAACAGCAAGAGTGTTGCAGCTTTGCCCCTTGTCGGGGCAAAACTCAGGACGGCATGGGAGCCATGCCGCTGTCCTCGGTGTAGGTTGCCTCGGGTGCCCCGGATGTCTCAGAGGTGTCGCGGTCTCTGGACTTCCGTCTGGGCTTGCAGCGTTTGCGCAGCGCAGGGACAACCCGCGCCAATCGCTCGGCGCGGCGAAGCGCCTTTTCTCCCGACTTTAGGGTCTTGTCGAGACAGGCCATGGTCTTTGAAAGATCTTCGGTATCATCATCCAGCCAGACGCTGAAGGCACGCGCGTAGGCAACAAGAGCCCCCTTGCTGCGCACAAGGCCACCCAGCCCGGCAGGTGAGATGTGAGAGACATCCATGAACCAGTCGGCGGTCAGACGCGACAGAGCCATGAGATGCAGCGACAACATCGGATCACACCGTGCCGCTTTGGTCAGCGCCACGATCAGGTCCCGATGCGGCTGCATGGCTTCGAATCGGGCCATGATCACATCGAACAGACGCTCCCGCGCCGGTTCCTCACCGATTTCAATATCATAGGCATCGAGCATCGCATAATCGATGCGTTTGACGAGTTCGGTCACATAGGCATAGCGGTTGCTGAATTCAACAAACGCCATCTTGACCTCAACCCCGGCACCGGTCGCAATTTCGGCACAGGACAGATCCCGCCAACCGCTATCAAGAACGGTGCGCGAGAATTGGTCGAACAACTGATTTCTAAGCTCTGTGTTGGCATGCATGTCGATAACCCTCTTTTCCTGTCCTACGATTGAAATAAGACACCGGATCAGTCCAAACACATAACGACAACCAATCCCCTTACGTAGTCGTACAACAGGATTGCGACGAAAAAGTGGACACCTTTGGATAGCAGAGAAGCCCGATCAGGCAGACAACTCTATGGATCGATCCCGTGCAGCGCGTGCGGCTTCTTCCACGAGATCGGATAGCCCACCCTCTTCAGCCATCAGAACCGACAGCGCCGCCGCCGTGGTGCCCCCCGGAGAGGTCACATTCTGGCGAAGTGTCTCGGCCGAAAGCTCTGACTGGTGGAGCAGTTCACCAGCCCCAACGATGGTCTGGCGCGCCAGAATGGCAGCCGTCTCGGGATCAAGCCCAAGCGTTTCGCCTGCTTTGGCCATGGCTTCGACGAGATGGAAAACATAGGCCGGACCGGAGCCGGAAATCGCAGTGACGGAATCAATGAGATCTTCGCTTGGCACCCAGACGAACCGCCCCATCGAGGACAAGAGGGTTGCAACGACGTCGCGCATGTCCGAACTGATCTGCTCATCAGCATGGGCCGCTGTCATGCCGCGGCCAACCTGAGCGGGCGTGTTGGGCATGGCACGAACGATCAAGGTGCCCTGTCCCAGATGCTTGCGGAAATCGACGGCTTTCTTGCCCGCCGCCACCGACACGACAACAGTGTTGGCATCGACAACGGACGCCAGCGTCGGCAACACGGTGTCGATCATCTGAGGCTTGACCGCAACAACCATGACCTGAGGAGCAGCAACACCCTCAGGCGAGGCAACAAGAGAGAAACCCTTTTCTTTGGCAAAAGCTTGCAGCGCGTCGCTCTGGCCCGGATCAATCACCGTGACCTTGGCTGCATCGAGCCCCATGTCGAGCCAACCGGCCAGCATCGCGCTGCCCATCTTGCCTGCCCCGACCAGCACCAGTGAGAGATTTCCCAATTCCATGTTCCTGTTTCCCTGAAAAATGCGCTCCGGGATACGACCCGAACCTTGTTTGTCGATCTTGTATAGTGAGTGCCACAGTCTTTAGGAGAATTCAAACCACTGACGAAAAAAGAAACAAGGGGCGAAGAAACAAAAAAGCCCGCCACATTGAAGCGGCAGGCTTTTCATTTCTGAGGATTGGCAATCAAAAGAATTCCAGCGCCTGACTAGATCGCTGAAGTCGGCTCGTCTGTTGCGCCCTGTCCGTCTTCGCTGGCACTGGTAATACCGAGTTTTTCTTCCACCACGGCCAACCGGGCGGCCAGCGCCTCATTTTCGTCACGGGCTGCGACGGCCATTGCCTTCACGGCTTCGAACTCATCGCGCGTGACCAGATCCATGTCCCCCATCAAACGCTCGAGCTGGGCGCGAATGGCGGTCTCCGCCTCATCACGAACCCCTTGGGCAACGCCAGCGGCATCCGTCATCAGCTTTGCGAATTCATCGAAAAGTCGGTTGTTGGTCTGTGTCATTGCACTCGCTCCTCACTCGACATGCGTCAACTGGCCCGACTGGTCATTCCCGCATATCCGCCTAAGATCTTTTCCTCACACTGATATAATGTGCCTTGGGCATTACACAATTAAAAAATAGGCTGTCTCTTGACTTGTCCCATCGCACACAACTAACCCTCAGCAAGTCAAAGACATCATATTAGGGGCGCAGCGTGACCTTTCTGGCTATTCCATTCCCGACCATAGACCCGGTTCTCCTGTCCCTTGGGCCCATCCAGATACACTGGTATGCGATTGCCTACATCGTCGGCATCCTGCTTGCCTGGTCCTATACCCGGCGCATGGCGCGACAGGCTCACCTCTGGCCAAGCGAGCAAAGCCCGCTGACCGCAACGGATCTCGATGATTTTGTCATCTGGGCAACATTGGGCATCATTATCGGCGGTCGGCTGGGATATGTGCTGTTCTACAATCTCGACGCCTATCTGGCCAATCCGGCCCAGATCTTGGCGGTCTGGAATGGCGGCATGGCCTTCCACGGCGGTTTTCTGGGCGTCACGATCGCCATGATCCTGTTTGCCCGGGCGCGGTCGATCAACATCTTCTCGATGTTCGACCTCATCGCGCTCGCCGCCCCGTTCGGACTGTTTTTCGGCCGTGTTGCCAACTTCATCAATTCCGAACTCTGGGGGCGCACCACCGACCTGCCGTGGGGGGTGATCTTTCCCAATGCCGGTCCTGAGCCTCGCCACCCCAGCCAGCTTTATGAAGCCGCCCTTGAAGGGATTCTTCTCTTCCTCATCCTGCGCATTCTGAGCCATTCCACCAACGCGCTCAAACACCCCGGCACCGTGGCCGGTTGTTTTGCCATCCTTTACGGCATCTTTCGCAGCCTTGTTGAACTGGTGCGGCTTCCGGACAGCCAGATCGGCTACCTCAGCTTTGGCACCACCATGGGAATGTGGTTATCTGCCCCGATGATTCTGGCAGGAATGCTGCTCTTGGTTTATGCTCGCCTCAAGGCAAGACCATAACTCAGACCAAAGGCAGATATGAGCGATCCCACCGAGCCTCATCGATCCAATGCGCCTGATACGGCCAACCGCGCCCTCTTACCCGATCAGGAGACACCTCTGGAAACCCGTCTCAAACGCATGATTGCAACCGGCGGGCCGATCTCCGTTGCCGACTACATGACCCTGTGCCTGACCGACCCCGAACACGGTTATTACACCAACGCACAGCCCATAGGCCAAGAGGGCGACTTCATCACCGCACCCGAAATAAGCCAGATGTTCGGCGAGATCATCGGTATTTTCATGTTGTCAGTCTGGCAGCAGTCGGGCCGCCCCTCGCCGTTCCATCTGGTCGAGCTCGGCCCCGGTCGCGGCACCCTGATGCGCGACATGCTGCGGGCCATCACCACCGATGAAGCAGCCGCACGCGCCCTGCATATTCACCTTGTCGAGATCAGTCCGGATTTGAGACAGGAGCAGCAGACCTGCCTTGCCGACCTGCCGCTCCCGGCTGAATGGCATGGAAGCCTGAAAACCCTGCCCGATGCACCACTGTTCTTTGTGGCCAACGAATTCTTCGACTGCCTGCCCGTCCATCAGTGGATCGTAACCGGTGAAGCGGTTCATGAGCGTGTCGTAGGCCTCGACAAAGAGGGGGCCCTCGCCTTCGGCGTTGGTCCGATTCGCGCCTACCATGCACGCTCCGATCAGGCCGCCCCTGAAAAGGGTGCCATTCTGGAAAAGAGCCCGGCAAGCGAAGCCATCATGGCCGACATTGCAGGCCGTCTCGCGCTTCGTGGCGGTGCGGGTCTCTTCATCGACTATGGCTATGTCGACGCCGGGTTCGGCGACACGCTTCAGGCGCTCAAGGCCCATGGCCATGCCGACCCGCTGGCCTTGCCAGGCAAGCAGGACCTGACGGCGCATGTGAATTTTTCGGCCCTTGCCGACTGTGCCAGAGCCGAACTCGCAAAAGCCGAAGGATCGGCAAACCCACTCACCGTCCCGGATCCCGTCACACAAGGCACCTTTCTTCTGAACCTTGGCCTGCTGGAACGGGCGGGACAATTGGGCACAAGCAAAAGCCATAGGGAGCAGGAGGCCATTCAAAGCGCGGTTGAACGGCTGGCTGGCCCTGATCAAATGGGGAATCTGTTCAAAACCATGGCGATATTGCCTCAAGCGGTCACAATTCCGCCTTTCTCGGTTGGATAGCATTGACCATCTTCATTACCATACGGATCAATCGACCGGGGATGATTTCCGGTTGACTTGATCAAACGGACACTCAACACTTCTCTTGCTACGGCTGCGGCGCTCCGCGCCCACAGGACCACCCGACACCGCAACACACAGCAGGATTTCAGAAAGTCCCCATGCGCATCGAGCATCCAGCCCTTTCCGAACTGACCGGCATCCAGCACGGTTTCTTCACGCGCAACGGTGGCACCTCCAGTGAAAGCTATCAAAGCCTGAATTGTGGTTACGGATCGGATGATGATCATGAACAGGTCCGCAAGAACCGGGCCCGGGTGGCAGAGGCCATGACCGTGACGGAAGGAAATCTGGTCACCGCTCATCAGGTTCACTCCCCCGAAGCTCTCATCATCGATGCTCCCTTTGCAGGAACAACCGTTCCCAAGGTCGACGCACTGGTCACCGCGAAACGGGGCCTTGCCGTCGCCATTCTCACTGCCGATTGCGGCCCGCTTCTGTTTGCGGACCCCAATGCGGGTGTGGTCGCAGCCGCTCATGCGGGCTGGCGCGGCGCATTTGACGGCGTCATTGAATCGACCCTTGGTCGCATGGAAGAGCTGGGCGCGACAAAACGCGACATCACGGCAATTCTGGGGCCCACCATCTCCCGCCCGAACTATGAGGTGGATCTGGGGTTCAAGGACCGGTTCACCGCTCGGGAAGCCGCCTATGAACGCTTCTTCTCGGACGGCAAACGGGAGGGGCATGTCCAGTTCGACCTGCCCGCCTTCATTCTCTCAAAGCTGCAGGCAAGCGGCGTCGGCACGGCGATCAGCCTTGACCGCTGCACCTACGCGCTAGAGGATCAGTTTTTCAGCTATCGGCGCTCGACTCATCAAAGGGAGCCCGATTATGGACGACAGATATCGGCAATCACCGTGATCTGATACACTCGACGTCACGACCCGAAGAGACATCGTCAGTTCTAAAGGTTCGACAAGCAAGGAGCACATGAATGGCGCTACACTTTTCGCCGGATGAATATGAGGGCCGGAAGGCCTCTGTCCTGGCAAAGATGGCCGACCGTAAACTGGATGCACTGCTGCTCTTCTCTCAGGAGACCATGTACTGGTTGACCGGCTATGACACCACCGGCTTCAATCTCTTCCAGTGTCTGGTTCTGAGAAAGGGAGGCCAGACAGACTTGCTGACCCGTTCGGCAGACGTGCTTCAGGCCAAGCTGACATCCAACATCGACAACGTCCATATCTGGTCCGACCGGATCAAGAAGAAGGCCTCCCCGGCCATGCAGCTGCGCGGTCTGCTGGATGATCTGGACATGTTGGGCAGCAAGATCGGCATCGAGTATGACGCCCACGGGCTGACGGCCAAGGATGGCAGAACGCTGGATGAATCCCTGCGCTCCTTTGCCGATACCGAGGACGCATCCCGCATTATCCCGCCCTTGCGTGCCATCAAGTCGGGCGCCGAAATCGCCTTTGTCCGCAAAGCTGGCGAACTCACCGACTTGGCCTACAAGGAAACCTTGCCGCTCATTGCGGCCGGTGCGGACGAGAGCAAGATCCTCGCAACCCTGCAGGGCGTGATCCTTGAGAACGGGGGCGATTATCCCGCAAATGACTTTGTGGTCAGTTCGGGCGAGGAAGCCCTGCTCTGCCGCTACAACACCGGGCGACGACTGCTCGACGCGCAGGATCAGCTCACCCTCGAATGGTCCGGGGTCTATCGCCATTTCCATGCGCCAGCCTCCCGTACCATCATCATCGGACGCCCCCAGCCGCGCCATCGCGAGCTTTACAAGATAGCCATGCGAGCCCTGCAGGCCATGGAAAGCGCCATGACCCCTGGACACATGATCGGGGAGATCTTCGACACCCACGCACATGTTGTCGATGACATGGGTGCCAACAAACTTCGGCTCAACGCCTGCGGCTACAGCGTCGGCGCGTCCTTCGCTCCAAGCTGGATGGATTGGCCACTGATCTATCGCGGCAATGAGAATCTCGTCAGTCCGAACATGACCCTGTTCGCGCAGGTCAATCTGATGGACAGCAATGAAAACGTCGCCATGAGCCTCGGCCAGACTTATCTGACGACGGACGGCGCCCCCGAACCTCTGTCGGAGCTGCCGCTCGACCTTGCCACTCGCTAGGGTCATGCGGGCAGACATCGCACCAGAACCAATCAAAGGTGAAAACCCGTAAGCCCCCGGCGAGTAATTAGTAAAATATAACAAATGACAGGATCGCAGTCCCAAATCGAGGCCAGGGACTGCATCATGGTCAGCCGCCGTGATAGGTTTATCCGGCGGGGACACACTGCGAATCACAGATGCGGAGCAACAATCGAACATGCTAAGACTATGGAAGCGACCAATCGGCAAGGCAGGAACCAGCGCTCTTCTCATTCTTGCGCTGACTGGCTGCATAGGCACCGGTTCCCCCACACCACCGGGCAAGATCGGGACGGGGCCAGCCTCCATCGTGGAAAATCTGCCCCCTGCGGACGAGGCTCCGGACACCCCGGCCACGGCCCTCGCTGACTCCGAGGGAACAGACACGCTCCCGCCAGCCTCTTCCGTCCCCGCAACACAGACCCAGCTTGCGCCGCAGACATACAAGGCCCCTGCATCGGAAGCCGTACTGACTTTCGAACCGATGGTTGGCGCGCCCAAAACAGTCGCGCGTGAACTCTCAGCGGCCCTTGGCCTCAGGGTCGCCCAGCAGTCCCTACCCGTTGTTGCCCGCTCGGATTCCAAAGTGACCCATCGCATCAAGGGCTATTTCTCGGCCAGTGAATCCGGCGATGACTGCATCGTCTCCTATGTGTGGGACATCTTCAACGCCCAAGGCAAGCGCATCAATCGCATCACCGGCTCCAAGAAGACCCCGATGGTTGGCTCGGACCCGTGGGCGAGCGTCAAGGGGCCCGTGCTGGATGAGGTCGCCGTTGATACCGCAGCCAAGCTGAAAAGCTGGCATGCTAGCATCTAGAAACCCGAGCCTGACAGCTCCGGTCCAGCCATGACCCGTCGAGGCGCTAAAGTGCCTCGACCAATGCGCCATAGTGCATGAAAAGCCGAACGCGCTGAATATTGGCAAAATATTGACGCAACCCCGTCACTGAAACTTTACATTGCCCGGAATCCGTGGTTACAAGGCGCTGTCACAGGGTCGCATCGGAGCAGACCCCACCAATGGCTCCCCCAACTATGCGAAGCGACAGGGCACAAGGTTCATGAAACTTCTCGCCGCCAATTCCAATCCCACCCTCACCAAACGCATTGCGGAATATCTCGGTATCGAGCTCAGTGATGTTTCCGTAAGACGCTTTGCTGATCAGGAAATTTTCATCGAAGTCCACGAAAATGTCCGCGGTCAAGATGTCTTTGTGGTGCAGTCAACGTCCTATCCGGCAAATGACCATCTGATGGAGCTGTTGATCCTGATCGACGCCCTTCGCCGTGCATCTGCGCGCCGCATCACCGCCGTCATCCCCTATTTCGGCTACGCCCGTCAGGACCGCAAGCCCGGCCCCCGCACCCCGATCTCCGCCAAACTGGTAGCCAATCTCATCTCCCATGCCGGCGCTGACCGTGTTTTGACCCTTGATCTGCATGCCGCGCAGATTCAAGGGTTTTTTGATATTCCCACCGACAACCTCTATGCAGCACCGGTCCTCTCGCGGGACATTCTGGAGCGCAACGAAGTGGAAGACGTGATGGTGGTCTCGCCTGACGTCGGCGGCGTGGTTCGTGCCCGTGCCCTTGCCAAGCGCATTGGCGCACCGCTCGCCATTGTCGACAAACGCCGCGAACGCGCTGGCGAATCCGAAGTCATGAACATCATTGGTGACGTGTCGGGCCGAAACTGCATCCTCGTTGACGATATCATCGATTCTGGCGGAACCCTTTGCAACGCCGCCGAAGCGCTGATGAACAAGGGTGCCTCGTCGGTTACCGCCTACATCACCCATGGCGTCCTGTCTGGCGGCGCGGTGGCCCGCATCACCGCCTCCAAGCTGCGCGAACTGGTCATCACCGATTCCATCCAGCCCACCGAGGCCATCCTCAACGCCCACAACATCCGCGTTTTGAGCGTCGCCAACCTGCTCGGCGAAGCGATCTCACGCACCGCCAACGAACAGTCGGTTTCGTCTTTGTTTGACTAAGGCATTTGGCTTGGCCAAATGCCGACGGTAGCGCGGCAATCTCCGCACCATCAGCGGCAGGCGTCTTTGCAACGCAAAGCGCCGAGAGCTCGAAGAACACCATTGGAAACACAAAAGCCCGACCATCCGGCCGGGCTTTTTTATTGCCGTCTCGAAGCCTTTCCGAAAACGTAAGGCAGTTTCCCGCCCAATTTTGTTGAAAAACTAATGTTGCGATGCGGCAAGAATGCTGATTCAATCTTCCCATGGGATGGGGGATTGAAAGCGATGATGGGGCGTCGAGAGAATCAGCAAGCCGAGCTATTTTATGAGTTTTCACTTGAGAGGCACGTGCCTCAGGATCATCTTCTGCGGACTATTGATCGCTTCGTTGATCTGACATCTGTCCGTGACCATCTCCAACCATTCTATAGCCACACAGGCCGCCCCTCGGTCGATCCAGAACAGATGATCCGGATGCTGCTGGTCGGCTATATCAATGGTATCCGCTCCGAGCGGCGTCTTTGCGAAGAGGTTCATCTCAATTTGGCTTATCGATGGTTTTGTCGGCTGGATCTGACCGATCCCGTTCCAGACCATTCGACTTTCTCGAAGAACCGACATGGTCGTTTCCGTGAAAGCAATCTGCTACGGGTGGTATTCGAGGCAGTGGTTGCCCGTTGCATTGAAGAGGGTGTCGTTGGTGGTGAGCACTTTGCGAGGGATGCCAGTCTCATCGAGGCCGATGCCAACAAACAGAATTCTACTGCCAAGGAAGATTGGGATCCTGACAAGATCAATCCAGAGATTGCCTCTCGCGCGGTCAAGGACTATCTCTTTGCTCTGGATGATGAGGCTTTCGGCGCGGCGACAGATGTCGTTCCCAAATTCACTTCACACTCTGATCCATCAAGTCAATGGACAGCGGCCCGTCATGGACCAGCTTTCTTTGCCTATTCAAACAATTATCTTATCGATACGGATCACGCGATCATCGTTGATGTTCAGGCCAGCCGCTCAGTGCGAACTGGCGAGACCTATGCCACGCGGACCATGATTGAACGCACACATGAGAGGTTTGGTCTTTGGCCGGAGCGATTGATAGCTGATACTGCCGATGGGGCGGCAGAGATGCTGGCATGGGTGGTCTATGATTGGGGAATTGAACCGCATATTCCAGTGTTCCATTGCCTGGCAGGCAAGCGAAGCGCCGCCGAGAAGGGACAAATCGAAACGCGATGATGGAACATTCTCGCGGGAAGACTTTGTTTATGAGCGTGAGACGGATTCCTATATCTGTCCGGCAGGCAAGCAACTGCTCAGAAATCGCAGAAAGTTCCAGACCGTTCGTGCGGATCAAAGTGACCTTGATTTTGTCAAATATGGAGCAGCAAAAGCAGACTGCGAAGCCTGTGGCCTCAGGCAACAATGCTGTCCAAAGGGAGCTCCGCGCAGGCTTCTGCGTTCAAAATATGAAGGCGCTCGCCAGATGGCCCGCGACATAGCCAAAACCGAAGATTATGCCATCTCATGCAAGCTGTGAAAGAAGGTCGAGATGCTGTTCGCCCATCTCAAACGCATCTTGGGCCTCAGGCGGCTCAGGTTACGAGGTCCCAATGGAGCCAATGACGAATTCCTCCTAGCAGCAACCGCCCAGAACCTCAGAAAACTTGCAAAGCTCTTCCCAGGCGGACCAAAGCCGCAAACGGCGTGAGGCAATCTCATTCGTCTATTCTTGGAATACCTGAAACCCGACTAGAAAAGGTGAGTTTTTCAACGGGATTCGCCCATTTGAGACATTGAAAACTAAGGAACATTAGCAGACCTAGGGCGACTATTTTTTGGGCCAAAGTTGTCATTCACAGGCAAGTTAGCCGCAAAGCAGCCTCATCTTAAAGGAATGGTATGTTTCGCCTGAATGCCCAAAAGCCCCTTCCAGAGGTCCCTGGAAGGGGAAATGTGGTTTGGCTCCCCTTTGTTGGGGATCTCTCATTCTTGACGATATGCTGCCTATCGAGCGATCATGGGTTCCGGTTTCGGGGTTGTTTTGGTTTCAACCGGCAAGATCGGATAGGTAATCTTGGGCTGCTCGCCTGTCAGGGTCTTGAGGAAAGCTGTGATGGCCTTGATCTGTTCATCATTGAGTTCCTCACCCAATTGGCTAGTGCTCATGATAGCAACAGCCTGTTCCAAATCCCAGACCATGCCGGAATGGAAGTAGGGTGCTGTAAGCGCGATATTGCGCAGTGGACCGGCGCGGAAGACATACTCCTCATCGGCAGTTTTGGTAACGGCAAAACGGCCCTTGTCATTCTCTGGTAGAATGTCTGCTCCGGGCTTCTCTATCACACCAAACGGATAGTAGCCTTCACCACCAAGATTGACCCCAGCATGGCATGAGGCACATCCTGTATCGATGAAGAGGCGCAGACCTTCCTGTTCCAGATCATTCATCACTTTGGTGTTGCCTTCAAGGAACTGGTCAAAGCGGGAATGGGGAGTGATGAGGGTTGCTTCGAAGGCTTCGATGGCTTTTGCCATATTGTCGAAGCTAACCGGGTTTTCTTCCCCCGGGAACGCATCGGTAAAGCGTGTCACATATTCGGGCAGGCTTTTAAGAGTTTCTTCAACGCGTGCTGGCGTGCTGGCCATTTCAACCCCGGCTTGAACCGGTCCCTTGGCTTGGGCCTTGAGATCTTCAGCTCTGCCGTCCCAAAACTGAGCTAAGTTGAAGACCGCATTCAGGACCGTTGGTGCGTTGCGTGGACCCTTCTGCCAGCCGTGGCCGATGGAGGTTTCCAGATTGTCATCTCCACCCATGCCCAGATTGTGGCAGGTGTTATACCAACGGCATTTAATTCTGACCTTCTTGAGCCCATTTTCTCATACCTATTGAATGGATGATGGTTGGGTTGGCGGAGAGGCTCTTCCATGCTTGGCAACCAGCATCAAGAATGGCGGCATAGTCTTCGAAGACCCGATTGGACAGGAAGGTACCGCGCAGATACTGCCAAATATTCTCAACTGGGTTCAGTTCCGGTGATTTGGAAGGCAACAGGAGGATGGTGATATTCTTGGGCACGTTGAGTCTGCTTGTCGTATGCCATCCGGCACGATCCATCAGCACCACGGCATGAGCGCCGCGCGCCACTGTCCTTGAGACTTCTTCGAGGTGCATTTGCATGGCCTGTGTATTTGCAAAAGGCATCATCAATCCCGCGCCAACGCCACGCGCTGGACATATTGCACCGAACAGATAGGCATTTTTATATCGCTGATCGGCTGGCAGACGTGGTCTGGTTCCCTTTTTTGCCCATAGTCGGGCCAGTCCATTCTTCTGACCAAGCCTAGCCTCATCTTGCCACCAAATCTCGATGGGCTTGTTCTTTGGCAAATGGCCTACATGCGCTGCCAACGTTGCGGAGAAGTTTTTTTGAAAGCATCAATGACTTCAGGCTTTTGTTCTGGATGTTGAGGTCGACCAGATATGCGCACATACCCCATGCGGCGCAAAAGATCCCGTACTCCACGTTCCTTGTAGGAGACCCCAAACCGCTCTTGGATCACACGCACCAGATCCTGGCTACGCCAGACAGAGACGCCGTCCTTCTCAGGATCAGGACCGGTTTCAACGATAGCAACAAACTCTTCGAGCTGTTCTGGGCTCAAGCGCATGGGAGCGCCGGTTGCTTTGATGTCGACAAGACCATCGGTGCCTTGCTCATTGAAGCGAAGAACCCAATCTCGCAAAGTCTGGCGGTCCATACCGCCGACTTTGGCGGCATCAGCACGGTTCATGCCGTCATAGACAGCCGCAATGGCCAGTAGGCGGCGGCTCTGTTTGGCATTGCGGCATCCTTTGGCAAGACGGCGCAAACTATCGGCGTCAAAAGCATCGCTAAGAATCAAAGCGGCAGACATGGCAAAATCTCCTTTGCCATGTTGAATCACGCCAGTGCTAAAAATGGAATCCCTAAAGAGTCAGAACTTCACGCCCTTGGTATTACAGGAAATCAGCGCAGAGGAAGAAAGGCGCGGTTCGAAGAACAGCATTTTACCAAGTTCTATTTTCTCGCCGGTTACAGCATTGTCTTTGACTGCTGGAACAACAGACGGGATTGCTTTGAAATAATCACGGGCCTCTTCGAGAAGCTCGTTAGCGACGGCAATTTGCGGTGCAATAAGAAAAGCCGTACCTGCAAGCAGGGTAATTGAAAGTCGGGTCATTGGTCCTCCAGATAGGCGCTCAGGATTAGCCCCTTTAAACTTACATTTTGAAGTTGAGTTCTTGAGCGTGATGCAAGACAGCTGCAAACATCTATGTGAAATACGAACAGCTTGAATCAACTGCTTAGAACAATCCTAATCTACGGATTATGAAATTATGTCGCATTGCGGTGGTGCATCGCGCTGTGATAATTTCTATGTCATCAGGAGGAGGAGGGGTTTCTGTCTTTTTTGGGTGATGCATTGGTGCGCGCAGATTTCTGAAATTTATTGCGCGAACGATCGTGGTTTACCGAAATTCTGCTTTCTCGGTGCATTTCTGACGGACTGCCTGTGTATGCTGCTCTGTTTTTCAATATATTCGCTTATGTAAAAAGGTCCTGTGACATTTTGCCGAACCGTCCAGATCCACCTATAGCTCTGCCCAAACCAATCTGTCTTTTTTTACTGCTTAGCTGAGTTGCGAGCCTTCCATGATGAAACTAAAAATTAGTCAGACTTCTCCGTATGCCAGAGCCGCTAGAATTGCTGTTTCCTTGCTAAATCTGGAATCTCAAGATGAGATGCAAATCGTGAATAATCGTGGACATGATGAACAACTGCTCGCTTGGAAAGGCGCCAACGCTAATCTTGGAAAATGAACAGGTTCTTTTCGATCGCCGGGTCATCGTTGAATATCTTTACCCTCGCAAAGGTAAGGCGGTTTACCTTCTTCAAGAGTCCAAAAAAATTTCAAAGTCAAATCACACTGGCACTGGCTACAGGTCTTATGGATTGCACAATTGCGGCTGCGGTTGAAAAGCGGAATCACGAGCTGAGTAGCCAAAATCCAAAAATCGATCAATCGCCAGGAAGAGAAAATTGCGCGCACATTGGAGTATCTGGACAAAGCACTGAGTTCTTCTGAATTCACCCCACTTTCCACAGCTGACTAATACCAACGGCATTTAATTCTGACCTTCTTGAGCCCATTTTCTCATACCTATTGAATGGATGATGGTTGGGTTGGCGGAGAGGCTCTTCCATGCTTGGCAACCAGCATCAAGAATGGCGGCATAGTCTTCGAAGACCCGATTGGACAGGAAGGTACCGCGCAGATACTGCCAAATATTCTCAACTGGGTTCAGTTCCGGTGATTTGGAAGGCAACAGGAGGATGGTGATATTCTTGGGCACGTTGAGTCTGCTTGTCGTATGCCATCCGGCACGATCCATCAGCACCACGGCATGAGCGCCGCGCGCCACTGTCCTTGAGACTTCTTCGAGGTGCATTTGCATGGCCTGTGTATTTGCAAAAGGCATCATCAATCCCGCGCCAACGCCACGCGCTGGACATATTGCACCGAACAGATAGGCATTTTTATATCGCTGATCGGCTGGCAGACGTGGTCTGGTTCCCTTTTTTGCCCATAGTCGGGCCAGTCCATTCTTCTGACCAAGCCTAGCCTCATCTTGCCACCAAATCTCGATGGGCTTGTTCTTTGGCAAATGGCCTACATGCGCTGCCAACGTTGCGGAGAAGTTTTTTTGAAAGCATCAATGACTTCAGGCTTTTGTTCTGGATGTTGAGGTCGACCAGATATGCGCACATACCCCATGCGGCGCAAAAGATCCCGTACTCCACGTTCCTTGTAGGAGACCCCAAACCGCTCTTGGATCACACGCACCAGATCCTGGCTACGCCAGACAGAGACGCCGTCCTTCTCAGGATCAGGACCGGTTTCAACGATAGCAACAAACTCTTCGAGCTGTTCTGGGCTCAAGCGCATGGGAGCGCCGGTTGCTTTGATGTCGACAAGACCATCGGTGCCTTGCTCATTGAAGCGAAGAACCCAATCTCGCAAAGTCTGGCGGTCCATACCGCCGACTTTGGCGGCATCAGCACGGTTCATGCCGTCATAGACAGCCGCAATGGCCAGTAGGCGGCGGCTCTGTTTGGCATTGCGGCATCCTTTGGCAAGACGGCGCAAACTATCGGCGTCAAAAGCATCGCTAAGAATCAAAGCGGCAGACATGGCAAAATCTCCTTTGCCATGTTGAATCACGCCAGTGCTAAAAATGGAATCCCTAAAGAGTCAGAACTTCACGCCCTTGGTATAAATTTTCTTGGCAAGTGCGTTGGTATATCTTGATTTCATTGTCAATGAAAACTGGATAGGCTCATACCCCATTCTTGCGGAATGGCTTTTTTGAATTCTCTGAGTGCATTTCGTCTTATGAGTTAACTACCCACAAAGCTGATAGAGCACAGGCATACGATGCTCTATCAGCTTTGTCCTGTGTGGATGGCTCTCTATTTGCAAGTCCTATTTGGTGTTTTCCATTGTCAGAAGCAGTCTTGTGTCCGGCCTGTTGACGCGACACAGATGGCCGCTGGCCCTGATGGTTTCCACTAACCAAGTCCCATTCCGCACATCGAACAGCAAGCGTTCAGGACAAAGCACGGGGCGTCTTGGTTTTGGGGCTGACAAAGTTCCATCACTTCATTGGTCTTGCAAACTCATATTCTTGGGTTTTTAAGTCAAGCATTCCTCACTGTGTATGGTTCATTTCGGGTAAGGACAGCCCAGATCATTCGGGCCGTTTTGTTGGCCATAGCAATTGCGGCCAACCTGCTTGGCTTGCGTGACAGGATTTCCGCAAACCATGGATCAAACCTTTCAGGCTCCGACCTGATGGACCGAATACGAGACGTCGTGCCCAAGACCAACAAACGCCGTATGTATTGATCACCCATTTTCGAGATATGGCCCAGGCGTTCTTTTCCGCCACTTGATTTATTGAGCGGGGTCAGCCCTAACCAAGCGGCAAATTCTCTACCATTATTGAACTGTTCGCCATTGCCGATTGTTGCGACAATCGCTGAGGCAGTGATAGGACAGACCCCTGGTATTGTCCGTAGCAGTGCAACGCGTTCCTCACGTTTGGCAATCTGCGTCATATGCCGAGAAAGACGTAAGATCTTCGCATGTAGGAATAGCAATTGATCGCACAAATCGATAACAACCTCTGCAGCTCCTCTGGCAGGTTGGACGGTCCAACATTACCGCAGTCCCTGGCAAATTGTAGCGCATGATAGATACCTTGAGGTAAGACGATACCAAATTCTGCAAGCTGTGCCCGCAGCATATTGATGGTCTGAGTCCGTTGCCTAACGATGAGGTCGCGTGTTCGGTGAACAGCAAGTATCGCTTGTTGTTCCGGCGTCTTCACTTCAACAAATCGCATTGTTGGCCGTGTGACAGCCTCACAAATGGCCGCGGCATCGACAGCATCTGATTTACCACGCTTGACGTATGGCTTGACGTAAACAGGTGGGATCAGTTTGACGTGGTGGCCCAATTTACGAATTTCGCGCGCCCAGTGATGACTGGTTCCGCAGGCTTGGGACTATGCAGAATTTTGTGCCCTGGCGCTTTGATTACGCCATTTGGAAACGATCTTCGAACATTATTGCGAACTGGCTTTTCATTGAGTGCCATTCGCGCACGGAGCGTTTCCATTCCACAGAAGTAGCATTCAGGGCGAGATAAATCAATTTCGCAGCTGCCTCGTCACTGGGGAAATGCCCGCGGGAGCGAACGGCCCGGCGGATTTTCGAGTTCAGTGCTTCAATGGCGTTCGTGGTGTAGATCAGCCTGCGCACCTGGGGCGGATAGTCGAGGAACGGGATCACCTCGTTCCAGGCCCGGCGCCAACTCGGCGCGATTGCCGGGTATTTGGCGGCAAGGTCGCTGTTTTCGAACTCCGCCAGCGCAGTCGCGTCCACAGCGGTGTAGACAGCCTTAAGAACCGCTGCGACGGCCTTGCGATCCTTGTAGCTGGCAAAGCTCATGGAATGGCGCAGCAGATGCACGATACAGGTCTGGACCTGGGTCTGAGGAAAGGCTGCCTCGATGGCCTGGGGGAAGCCCTTCAGACCGTCCACGACGGCGATGAGAATGTCCTGAACGCCACGGTTGCGCAGATCGCTGAGAACTTTAGCCCAGAACTTGGCACCCTCATTGGCCTGGAACCAAAGCCCCAGAACGTCGCGGGTGCCGTCCGGGAGAACAGCCAGGGCCACAAAAACCGCCTTGTTCAGAACCACGCCGTCGGTGCGGATCTTGACCCGGATCGCGTCCATGAACACAATCGGATAACACGGTTCCAGCGGGCGGTTCTGCCAGGCGGTCACTTCCTCCATCACGGCATCGGTGATCGCCGAAATCAGGCTCGGGGACGCCTCTATACCATAGATATCCTCGATATGCCCCTGGATCTCGCGGGTCGTCATCCCGCGCGCGTACATGCTGATGATCTTGGTGTCGAACTCGGGAAAGCGGCGCTGATACTTGGCGATCAGCAGAGGATCAAAGCTGCCGTTGCGGTCACGGGGAATGTCGAGAATGACCTTCCCGCTGTCGGTGGTCACCGTCTTCTGGCTGCGGCCATTGCGACGATTTGGCGCCTGGTTCGCGCCTTCAGGCGGCGCATCGGCGCGTTCTTCGGTCAGATGCTCGTCCAGTTCGGCGCTCAGGGCTCGTTCGGCCAGCGCCTTGGTCAGTTCTTGCAGAATCCCGTCCTCTCCGAACAGATCGCCCGCTTTGCGGCCTTCCATCAGATGATCCAAAAGGGCTTTGTCGATGCTCATACGTGGGTCTCCTCATATTAGAGTTACCACGCCAGGGCACAAAATTCTCCATAGTCCCGCAGGCTTCAATTCCTGCCAAACATGGTGCAAGACCCGCAAAGAAAATGAGAGTTTGGGATCGACGTAAAGTTCGATTGAAGACAATCTCTCCGTTATCAGTGATACCGTGAACCTGAAAAACTTTCTTCGCCAAATCAAGGCCAATTGTTGCAACTTCCATTGGGGGCTCCTCTCACACAGTTTATGACAACTGCAGTATGACGCATTTAAACGCCGATAGTGCAGGAGCCATCCACACCATCCGCAAACCCACCCTCCTAGCCGCGCGCCAGATCACGCCAACGCAATAGCAGCACTCCGTCGCCCTCGTCCAAAGCTCAGCCCCCTTAATCATCGGCGAAAAAGCGCTCATTTCTGCGTCAAACCTGCTTGCCTTCCCCTGCCTGATGGCCTATAAGCCCTCGAAGCTGCCTCTACACCCTTGGAGGAGTTGCAGCAAATGGGCCGAACAATCGGCCTTTTTCTATTATTTAGGAGAATTCCAAATGGCTGACTTTGAATTCAAAGCAGAGCGCCGTGATCGGGTTGGTAAGGGGGCCGCTCGTGCATTGCGCCGCGAGGCCCGCGTTCCTGCCGTAATCTATGGCGACAAAAAAGAACCTGTCTCGATCTCTATTCCTTTTAAGGAAACACAGCTCCAGATCCAGAAGGGCGGCTTTCTGTCCCACGTCATCACCGTTGATGTCGAAGGCGAGAAAATGCGCGTGATCCCGCGTGATTATCAGCTCAATGTTGTGCGCGACTTCCCGATTCACGTCGACTTCCTGCGCGTTTCCCGCAGCACCATGATCACCGTCGGTATTACGGTTGATTTCATCAATGATGAAATCTGCCCGGGTCTGAAACGCGGTGGCGCCCTCAACATCGTTCGTCGCGAAGTTGAAGTGGAATGCCCGGCAACCGAGATCCCAGAATCCTTCGTCGTTGACCTCAAGGACGCTGACATCGGTGACTCGATCCACGTTTCTGCAGTGACCCTGCCCAAAGGCGTGGTTCCGACCATTACCGATCGTGACTTCACCATCGCCACCATCGCAGCACCTGCTGGCTTCAACGAGCCGGAAGAAGGTGAAGAGGGTGAAGAAGTCGAAGCTACCGAAGCTGAATAATCAGCTCTGAGGCCACGGATCCACTTAACGATGGATCGTAACAAGACAGGGGTTCGGGAGGACAATCCATGTATCTGCTCGTCGGACTTGGAAATCCCGGACCCAAATATGCCGCCAATCGCCACAATATCGGCTTCATGGCAATTGATGAGATCGCCCGTCAGCACAATTTCAGCCCATGGCGGCGCAAATTTCAGGGCGAGGTATGTGAAGGCCAGATCGGCCGCCACAAGGCCCTGCTGCTCAAGCCATCCACCTATATGAACGAATCCGGACGCGCCGTGGCCGAAGCCTGCCGCTTCTACAAGATTGCGCCAAAGGACGTCTTCGTCTATCACGACGAACTGGACCTAGCTCCGGGCAAAGTCAAAGCCAAGCTGGGTGGCGGCGTTGCCGGGCACAATGGCCTGCGCTCGACGAGCGCCCATATTGGCAACGAATTCTACCGGGTCCGTCTGGGCATCGGCCATCCAGGGCGCGAGCGTGTGACCCAGTGGGTACTCGGGGACTTTGCCAAGGTTGACCGCGAATGGCTAGAGCCTGAGATGGATGCCATTGCAAAGGCCGCCCCAAGCCTTCTGGAAGGCGACCTGGGACGGTTCATGAGCGACTATAGCCAGATCCTCTCGCCGCCCGCAAACGGCCACAAGAAGACAAAATCCGCCGACAAGCGCGACAGGCCCCCTGAGACGGGATCCGACGCAGCTGGCACCACGAAACAGACCAAGGCCCAACCCGGGCCGGCGGCGCAGGAGCCCGCTCCAAAGAACGCCATGGCCGAAGCGCTGTTGCGACTGGTCACATCGAAAAAGGACAAATAGCAATGGGTTTCAAATGCGGAATCGTCGGACTGCCCAACGTCGGCAAGTCGACCCTGTTCAACGCCCTGACCAAAACCGCGGCGGCACAGGCTGCAAACTATCCCTTCTGCACCATTGAGCCCAACACGGGCGATGTCGCCGTGCCCGATCCGCGCATGGAGGCCATCGCCAAGATTGCAGGCTCGAAGGAAATCATCCCCACGCGCCTGACTTTTGTCGACATCGCCGGCCTCGTCCGGGGTGCCTCCAAGGGCGAAGGTCTTGGCAACCAGTTCCTCGCCAACATTCGCGAAGTGGACGCCATCGTCCATGTCCTGCGCTGTTTCGAGGATGACGACATCACCCATGTCGAAGGCACGATTGATCCGGTAGCAGATGCCGCAACGGTCGAGACCGAGCTGATGATCTCCGACATGGAAAGCCTCGAGCGCCGGGTGGCTGCTCTGCGCAAAAGAGGCCAGACTGGTGACAAGGACGCCAAGGCACAGACCGAACTGATGGACAGTCTGCTGGCCCTGCTGCACGATGGCAAACCCGGCCGTATGCTCGAGATTACCGACGAAGAACACCGCAAGGCCGTCAAGGATCTCAACCTTCTGACAACCAAGCCGGTTCTCTATATCTGCAACGTCGATGAGGACAGCGCGGGCGAAGGCAACAAGTTCTCCGCTGAGGTCGAAAAAATGGCCATCGCGCAGGGCGCCGGAGCCGTGGTGATTTCAGCTGCCATCGAAGCGGAAATCTCCCAGCTCGACCTTGAAGAGCAGAAAGACTTCCTTGAGACCCTGAGCCTTGACGAACCCGGCCTTGATCGCATGATCCGCGCCGGTTACGAGCTGCTGCACCTGATTACCTATTTCACGGCTGGCCCCAAAGAAACCCGCGCCTGGACCGTGACCAAAGGCTCCCGCGCACCGCAGGCCGCAGGCGTCATCCACACCGATTTCGAACGCGGTTTCATCCGCGCCCAGACCATCGCCTACAACGACTATGTGACCCTTGGCGGTGAAACTGCTGCCAAGGAAGCAGGCAAGGCGCGCGACGAAGGCAAGGAATATATCGTTCAGGACGGCGACGTGATGCTCTTCAAGTTCAACACGTAAAGCAGAAACATCACCGTAAGGCACAAAAGAACCCGCCCATGATCAGAGGCGGGTTTTTCTTTGCTCAGGACGGACAGCTCATGAATCAGCCGGGCTTGCACTGAAAAGGCTCCCTAGAGCCCCTCAAACGCCATCAGGCAGTGCACTTTGACGCCCTTGTCGCGCAACAGATTTGCTCCGCCCAGATCCGGAAGGTCGATGACAAAGGCCGAAGCCACGATGTCGCCGCCAACCCGCTCCAAAAGCTCGATCGCGGCAACAGCAGTCCCGCCGGTTGCGATGAGATCGTCAATCAGCAGAACCTTCTCCCCCGGCGCGATGGCGTCCGCATGCAACTCGATGCGGTCCGTTCCATACTCGAGGGCATAATCCTGACCAACCACCTCGCCGGGCAACTTGCCCTGCTTGCGGATCGGCACGAACCCGACCCCGAGCAAGTCGGCGATGGCTCCCCCGAAAATGAAGCCGCGGGCCTCGATACCGGCAACTTTCGAGATCCCCATCTCTTGGAACGGCGCAGCGAGCTCCCGCACTGACTGCCGAAACCCCTCACCATGAGCAATCAGACTTGTAATATCGCGAAAGATGATCCCGGCCTTGGGATAGTCCGGAATGGACCGGATCAGGCTTTTAAGATCGAGAGTTTGACTGTCCATGACAGACCTCCTTTACAGAACGCGGCCAGCAACGGCATCTAGACGGGCGACCAGCTCCGGATCCCGCTTGTCCGGTGCGGTCATGATGGCAAAATCGAGCGCTCGGTCCGACCCGATCGGGCAGGTCACATGCTCAGAAGGCATGATCCGGGCAAGCGTGGAGACGAGACGCTGAGCCTTGTCCGTATTCCCCTTGAGCACCCGGATAACATCCTGAATATCGACACTGCCATGGTCCGGATGCCAGCAATCATAATCCGTCACCATGGCAACGGTGGAATAGCAAATCTCGGCCTCACGGGCCAGTTTCGCCTCGGGCATGTTGGTCATGCCAATGACATCGCAGCCCCAACTGCGATAAAGCTCACTCTCGGCAAGGGATGAAAACTGCGGCCCTTCCATGGCGAGATAGGTACCCCCCTTGTAGAAGGTGAGATCCTCGCGTGTCGCTGCATCCGCCACCATATCCATCAAGGCCGGGCTGACCGGATGCGAAAGCGAAACATGCGCCACGCAGCCGTGCGAGAAAAAGCTCTTGGGGCGGGCAAAGGTGCGATCAATAAACTGGTCCACCAACACAAAGCTGCCCGGCGCATAGTCTTCCCTAAGAGAGCCGCAAGCTGAAATGGAAACGAGATCCGTAACCCCGGCCCGTTTCATGACATCAATGTTGGCACGATAGTTGATATCGGACGGTGCATGGACATGACCGCGTCCATGGCGGGGCAGAAACACCACCTTGCGGCCATTGAGCTCACCAATACGCAGATCGTCGGACGGCTCGCCCCACGGGCTCTTGATCGAAACCCAGTCGCTGTCCTCAAAGCCCGGCAGATCGTAAAGCCCGGATCCGCCGATGATTCCCAAAACCGCCTTCGTCATGTCGTCGTCCTTACAGTCTCTAGACCTCACGTGCCCGCAGTCAGATATCTGCAGCGTGGTCACGCCCTGCCCCGGCCATTCCCTTGTTTCGCAGCGCCAGTGTGCCAAAGGCAAGGCCCGACGGGAAGCAAAATGCCCTTTGCGCACAGCTGAAACAAAAAGGGCACCGTTCAATCCAGCTCTTTCCTTCATCGCGCAATGATACCAACTTGAGGAAAGCGGTGGAGCAATAAAAAAGGGGCTCACGAAGAGCCCCTTTTTGTTGATTTTGACTAGCGATCAGTGATCGACATTCGACCACAGCTTGCGCTTGGTGAAGAACATCAGGCCAGCGAACACCACAAGGAAGATCAGCGCATTAATGCCGACATGCTTGCGCTCTTCCAGCTTGGGCTCTGCAGCCCACATCAGGAAGGCAGAGACATCCTTGGCATATTGCTCGGTGGTCATCTTGGTGCCATCGCTATACTCAACCAACTCATCAAAAAGCGGTGGGGCCATAGCCAGCTTGTTGCCGCTGATGAACGCCGGGTTGTAGTTGAGCGCTCCGATTTCTTCTTCAAGCTCGGCCGGGGTTTCTTCATACCCGGTCAGCAAGGCATAGATGTAATCGGGACCATATTCCTGATAGGTGGTGACCGTGTGCCACACCATGCGGATCATGTCGTTGAGCAGGGTAATCCCCGTATCAGGCCCTATATCGCCAGCGCGTGCTTTGGCAATCAGGCTGAGATCCGGCGGCAGCGCCCCGCCATTCGAAGCTTTTGCTGCTTCATCGTTGGGGAACGGACTCGGGATGCGGTCAAACGGTTTGCCGGGACGCATGAACATCTCGCCGTCGGAATCCGGACCGTCCTGAACTTCATATTCCGCAGCAAGCGCCTTGATCTCGTCTTCGGAGAAGCCCGGTCCACCCTCATCGCCAAGGTTACGGAAGGCGATATATTTGAGGGAATGGCAGCTGGAGCAGACTTCCTTGTAGACCTGAAAGCCGCGCTGAAGCTGTGCCTTGTCGAACTTGCCGAACGGGCCCGAGAAGGTCCAGTCCTGTTTAGTGTAATGGTGACCGCCCTCTGCAGCGAGGGCACCGGCGGATGAAACCGCCAGAGCACAGGCTGCCACGAGCGCGCGAACCGAATTTTTGGTCAACGTAATCATCGGTTTCCCTTTCCTCGCTCGTTAGGCTTTGGCGTCTGCAGGAGCAGACTTGCCATGCTTTGCCAATACGGCTTCGTTGATGGATGCGGGCAACGGCTTCGGCTTCTCGATCTTGCCCAGAAGTGGCAGGATGACAAGGAAGTAGGCGAAGTAATAGACCGTCAGGATCCGGCTTGCGAGGACATATCCGCCTTCTGCAGGCTTGGCACCAAGATAGCCAAGGCCAAGGCAGACGATCACGAAGATCCAGAAGAACTGTTTGCCCAGCGGACGATAGCTCATGGAGCGCACTTTGGAGGTGTCGAGCCATGGCAGCACGAAGAGCACTGCAATCGCACCGAACATCGCCAGAACACCACCGAGCTTGTCGGGAATGGCACGCAGGATCGCATAGAATGGCAGGAAGTACCATTCAGGCACGATGTGCGCCGGGGTTACGAGCGAATCTGCAGGGATATAGTTATCCGGATGCCCCATGAAGTTCGGCACCATGAACATCATCCATGCAAAAAAGATCAGGAACATCACGATCGCGAACAAGTCCTTGACCGTGTAGTACGGCGTGAACGGAACCATGTCCTGGCTATCTTTCGGCTCGATGCCGGTCGGGTTGTTGTTGCCCACGACGTGGAAGGCCCAGATGTGCAGACCAACAACGGCGGCGAGCATGAACGGCAGCAGATAGTGCAGCGAGAAGAAGCGGTTGAGCGTCGGGTTGTCTACCGAGAAGCCACCCCACAGCAACTGCACAATCGGGTCACCCACGACCGGGAAGGCCGAGAAAAGGTTGGTGATTACCGTTGCACCCCAGAATGACATCTGACCCCAGGGCAAAACATAGCCCATGAAGCCTGTTGCCATCATCAGAAGGAAGATAACAACGCCGAGGATCCAGACCACTTCGCGAGGTTCCTTGTAGGACCCGTAGTAAAGACCGCGGAAGATATGGATGTAGACGGCGATAAAGAACATCGAGGCGCCATTGGCATGCATATAGCGCATCAGCCAGCCCCAGTTCACGTCGCGCATGATGTGCTCGACGGACGCAAAGGCCATGGAGGTATGCGGCGTATAGTGCATGACCAGCACGATACCGGTGATGATCTGTATAACAAGACAGATCGCCAGTATGCCACCGAAGGTCCAAAAATAATTGAGGTTTTTCGGAACAGGATAAGTGCCGAACGAATTATACGACAGGCTGATAATTGGCAGCCGACGTTCCATCCATTTCACAAACCCGTTCTGCGGCTCGAAAGTCGAATGTCCGCTCATGACTGGTCTCCTTAAGACATTGGCCGGACGTTATCCGATTTTGATCTGAGTATCGGACAGGAATTCGTAAGGCGGCAACTCAAGATTGAGCGGCGCGGGACCTTGGCGAATCCGACCAGCGCTATCGTAGTGCGACCCGTGACACGGACAGAACCAACCGTCATAGTCACCCGACTCGCCCAGCGGCACACAACCCAAGTGGGTGCAGATACCGATCATGACCAACCACTGTTCCTTACCAGACTTGGTACGCTCTTCATCGGTTTGCGGATCCCTCAACGTGGAAATATCAACGGCCTTCGCTTCATCGATTTCCTGTTGAGTACGATACCGGATGAAAATCGGTTTACCGCGCCATTTAACGGTCATGCTCTGCCCTTCTTCCAGGGAAGAAATGTCTACCTCGGTAGACGCCAGAGCCAGTGCGCTGGCATCGGGATTCATCTGGTCAATAAATGGCCAAGTAAGCGCAGCTGCGCCCACGGCCCCAAACGCTCCAGTCGCGATGTAAAGAAAATCGCGGCGAGTGTGTTCTGCCTTATCGCTGGTAGCCAAGGCTAGGTCCTCTTCTAACCAGTGTCCAACTCAAGCTCGTCTGCCCCGATAATTGATCTTTTAGCGGATAGTCCAGTCCCCTGACAGCAGGCGAGCCAATTCACCTGCGGCATATATGTTGCAAAGCCGCAGCGCACTTCTTTTTGCATTGATCGGGGGGCTTGTCCAGTGTGAGAGAGACGTCAACGGCGCTTTGAAGCTAAATATGCATGACAAATTCGTCTTATTCCACTTGAATTTGGGACAAAATGCCTCAGATTTTTCCCGCACTGACCGAGTCAGGCGGGAAAAACACTGTCAAATATACTAAGGAATGCCGCGACAATTTGAACGATTATAAATTAGTTCAAGCGCGCCGCCGCGAAGGTCGGCTCTCAGTCAGGGATGAAACCGCCTGACTGTCGGCTCCACAAAGAGGCATAGAGACCACCCTGAGCCAGCAGTTCTTCGTGACTGCCCATCTCGACAATCCGACCCGCATCCATGACGATCAAACGATCCATCGATGCGATGGTTGACAGCCGATGCGCAATCGCCAGCACGGTCTTGCCTTCCATCAGCAGGTTGAGACTGCCTTGAATGGCCGCCTCGACCTCGGAATCCAGCGCTGACGTCGCCTCGTCGAGAACGAGGATCGGAGCGTTTTTCAAAAGCACCCGCGCAATGGCGATCCGCTGACGCTGACCACCGGAAAGCTTGACGCCGCGTTCGCCAACATGCGCATCGAGACCCACGTTGCCTTCGGTGTCGACCAGCCCCTCGATGAAGTCGAGAGCCTGCGCCTTGCGGGCCGCTTCGATTGCTTCCTCTTCGGTCGCGCCTTCCTTGCCGTAGACGATATTCTCGAAAACCGTCCGATGCAGAAGCGACGTGTCCTGCGTGACCACGCCGACTTGAGCCCTGAGGCTGTCCTGCTGAATATCGGCCACCCGCTGACCATCAATGCGGATTTCACCGGCATTGAGATCGTAGAATCGCAACAGAAGATTGATCATCGTCGACTTACCCGCACCGGACCGCCCGACAAGGCCGATCTTCTCGCCAGGCCTGATCGTCAGATCAAGACCATCGATGACGGGTTCTTCCTTGCCATAGTCAAAGCGCACCTTGTCGAACTCGATGCTCCCCTTGGTGACCTCAAGCGGCACAGCATTGGGCTTGTCCAGCACCACACGCGGTTGGGAAATCGTGGCAATCCCGTCCTGAACCGTGCCGATATTCTCGAACACACCACCGACTTCCCACAGAATCCACTCGGACATGCCTCTCAGGCGCATCACCAGACCGGTGGCAATTGCCACATCGCCGGGCGTCACCTGACCGTGGTACCAGTAAGAAATCGCCACAACGACTGTCGCGACCAGCAACACCTGGTTGATCGCCTTGAGCGCAATCTCAAGAACCGTAACAAGTCGCATCTGCCGATACACCGCCTGCATGAAGCCAACCATTGACGCCTTGGCATAGTCATCCTCGCGCGAAGCATGGGAGAATAGCTTGACCACGGAAATATTCGAATAGGCGTCGACCACCTTGCCCATCATGTCAGAGCGGGCATTGGCCTGTATTTTCGAAATCTTCCTCAGGCGCGGCACGAACACGAACATCACGCCGATATAAAGAACGATCCAGATGAACAGGGGCACAGCCATCTGCCATCGTGTCTGACCGATCATGTAGAGCGCCGAAACAAAGTAAACCAGCACAAATACCAGCACATCAGCGAGGCGTGTGATCACCTCTCGCACCGCAAGCGCGGTTTGCATCAGCTTTTGCGCGACGCGACCGGCGAACTCATCCTGATAGAAGGTCATCGACTGCCTGAGCAGATAGCGATGCACCCGCCACCGGATCGACATGGGATAGTTGCCCATGATGGTCTGATGGAAGATAAATTGCCACACGATCTCAAGCAACGGCATGATGATGAGCACAAGAATGCCCATCCACAAGAGCTCGCCCCCATGCTCGTCAAAGAAGACGGTCCTGTCCGTCGCCGAGAACCAGTTCACCAAATCTCCCACAAAGCCGTAAAGGGTCACTTCGATGACCGCAATCGTTCCGCTCAGAAGTGAAACAATGAGCATGTAGGGAGCAACAGGACGCGTGTAGTACCAGCAAAAGCCCCAGAAGCTCTTGGGCGGCTGGTCTAGATCGTATTTTGCGAAGGGATCAACGAGCTTTTCGAAAAAGGAAAACATCGCCTGGCTCCTTGAAGCATGGTCGAACGGAAAAACGGCATAGGGTTTGTGGGTGGTTTCGCAAAGCCAGCGAACGATAGACAGACGCTTCGCACACTTTGACGGAATGGATAGGGCGGCACCATATCACAAGCGGGCGCAAAAGGTGAACAAACTGCACAGAACTGTCCGGATCGAGCCACCTGTGACAAAAATCACACGAAACGGGGTGCCATCGTCGTTCTCTTGCCCCATACAACTGGCGGTAAATATCCAGACAACCGCCTTCTCATGAGGATTTGACGAAAAGGCCATTGCTTTGCTCGCGCGTTTACGACAAAGCTTGCGCCCATGTCGCACTTCAGTCTTGCTCTATACCAACCGGACATCCCCCAGAACACCGGCACCATCCTGCGCATGGCCGCCTGTATGGGCCTGCATGTCCACATCATCGAGCCTTGCGGCTTTGCCCTCAACGACCGGACCCTGCGCCGTGCCGGGATGGACTATCTCGAACGGGCAAGTTTTACCAAGCACCTGTCCTGGCGGCATTTTCTAGACCAAATCCGAGAAGATCGTCATCGTCTGCTTTTGGCGACCACCAAGGCAGAGCAGACCTTCTATGACATCCAGTATCAAGAGGGCGACATCCTGCTGTTCGGGCGGGAATCAGTCGGCGTCCCAGACGACGTTCACGACACCGCAGACGAGCGCATCACCATCCCCATGCAAGCGGGGGAACGCTCGCTCAATCTCGCCATCTCCACCGCCATGATCACAACCGAAGCCATGCGGCAACTGAGGGCCTTTCCCACATGACCGAGACCATCAACACGACCCTTCCCGAAGGCCTGCCGGACGATATCGAGGGTAAGAAGACCACTGCGACCCAATGGTTTGAATCCCTGCGCGACCAGATCTGCGCGTCCTTTGAATCCATTGAGGACGATATCCAAGGCCCCAACGCCGATCAGCCAGCCGGACGCTTCGAACGCACCCCGTGGGAGCGTACGGATCACACTGGCAACAAGGGCGGCGGCGGTGTCATGTCGATCATGAAGGGGCGGGTCTTTGAGAAGGTCGGGGTTCATGTCTCGAGCGTGCATGGGGAATTCGCCCCCCAGTTTCGCGACCAGATCCCCGGAGCCTCCGATGATCCGCGCTTCTGGGCATCGGGGATTTCGTTGATCGCCCATCTGCACAATCCCCACATTCCGGCGGTGCATATGAACACCCGCATGATCGTCACCACCCGGCAATGGTTCGGCGGCGGGGCCGACCTCACACCGGTGCTTGATGCTCGTCGCACCCAGACAGACCCGGACAGCATCGCCTTTCACGGAGCCATGAAAAAAGCCTGTGACGCCCATCAAGACGCAGACTATGAGGCCTATAAAGCATGGTGTGACCGCTACTTTTATTTGCCCCACCGCGACGAGCCGCGCGGCATTGGCGGCATCTTCTACGACCGCCACAACAGCGGCAACTGGGACGCGGACTTTGCCTTCACGAAAGACGTGGGCCTTGGCTTCCTGAATGTCTATCCGGACATCGTCCGGCGCAACATGGAAACCCCGTGGACCAAGGCGGAGCGGGAGGAACAGCTTATTCGCCGAGGTCGCTACGTGGAATTCAACCTGCTCTACGACAGAGGCACGATCTTTGGGCTCAAAACAGGAGGCAATGTCGCATCGATCCTGTCCTCGATGCCCCCCGAAGTAAAATGGCCTTAGGGAAGATCTTTAGGCGTTGATGATCTCATCTGAGAGCAAGTGAGACCGGGAAAGCGTGAACCCGCTTTCAATCCAGATCGCTTCCAGTTTTTGCAGTCTGGCACCAAGGTCCGGCCCGGGCTTCATGCCCCGGTCGATCAGATCACGCCCGCTCACAGGAAAGTCCGGAATGGCCCAGAGCGCCAGATCATGCAATTGCGTGGACAGCTCGGTCAGATCCGGATCAATGCGTCTTTGTACCAGCGCCAGCAAGATCAGGTTGACCGCAGTCTGCTTTCCGTACCGATAGGCAAGCGTGTGGATCACGTCTTCGGACGGGTCTGCAACAGCGCCGACCTCACGCACCAAACGCAGCATATTGTCGCGGAGCCGGTTTGACAGCCGTAGAGTCCGCGCCACCCGGTGGCATTCTTCTTCAGTCTCCGCAGACAGCACGGTCAACAGAAGATCAATATCCGGTTTGTGAGAGAGCTGCACGGCATAATCCATCAGACGCGAGAAACGCTGGAGCCGCGGCACGGCCCCGAGCACTTCACCCAACATGCCGCCCACATACATGGCTTTTAACGCAGCAAAGGCAAAAGGCCCCTCAACAAGCTTAACCACCTCGCTGCCGACCCGCTCGGCGGAGAGGGTTGAAAGGGTCCTCTGTGCGGCGATACAGGCGTGATAGTCCTCAGCGCGATACTGCTCACCATACTGGGCGTAGAAACGAAAGAACCTTAGAATACGCAGATAGTCCTCGGCAATGCGCCGATCCGCATCGCCAATGAAGCGAACAAAGCGGGCCTTGGCATCTGCGACACCGCAACCGGTGGGATCAAAAAGTTGTCCCTCCTGATCCACATACACAGCATTCATCGTGAAATCGCGACGCTGGGCATCAACAGCCCAATCCCGCCCAAAGGCCACCTCAGCATGGCGACCATCGGTTTCGATATCGGATCGCAAAGTGGTGACTTCGAATGGCGTCTCGTCAATGAGAAGCGTCACCGTGCCATGATCAAGGCCCGTGGGCAGCGCACGCACGCCGGCATCACGTGCCCAATTCATCACGAGGCTCGGTTCGGCCGTCGTGGCACAATCAAAATCCTTGACCGGGATCCCCATCAGGGAATTGCGCACAGCCCCGCCCACAATGCGGACGTCTTCACCATCCCGATTGAGCAGCGCGAACAGTGCCTGAACATCGGACCGCCTCAGCCAAGCAAACGCCGGATCTGTAGCAACGAGACAAGATCGCTCAGGCGCACTCATTCACTGCCCTTGACCTGCCCAGGAACCAGCACGCCGTTTTCATAATGCGTCGGGATATAGGTCCCGCCCACCGGATTGTTGTTGATTTGCGACAGCACGACAAACCCGCCAAGGGACAGAGCAATTCCCGCCATGATGAGCCAATAGCGCGGCGCATCAATGAAGGCCTGTTTGTTCATCTTGCGCGTCAGAAACAGGTATCCCCCGTAAAGCAGGAACGGCAACAGAAATAGGATGAGTTGAGTGACGAAGACTCTGATCATAAACGATAGACCGTTTCATAAAGATTGTGCAGAATTCCAGCGGTGACACCCCAGATATAATAATCATTGTAGGGCATTGCGATATAATGGCGTAATTTTCCTCGCCACTCCGCGCTTTCACGCCGATGATTGGCCGCATTCATCAGAAAACTGAGTGGAACTTCGAAAATCTCGTCCACTTCCTCCGGATTGGCCTGCAATTCGAAGCCCGGCTGAAGGGTCGAGAGTATGGGAAAGATACGATATCCGGTCGAGGATATATAGGGCCGCATTTCACCGAACACGCAGACATAGTCGGATCTGAGGCCAATCTCCTCCCATGCTTCACGCAGTGCTGCCGCCGTGCTCGATACATCCTCATCATCCAGCTTGCCGCCAGGAAAGGCGACCTGTCCGGCGTGGGAGGGAAGATGATGGGTGCGTTGTGTCAGGATCACACTGGCCTCGACATCCGGGCCACGGTCAACAATCGGAATCAGGACGGCGGCATCCCTGAGATCAACCACCTCACCCTCTCGCCATGCCAGATCCTTGATCGGCAGTTGCTGCGCTTCACCGGCAACCCCGCCCGCACTCTGCAAAGCAGCTTCGACGCGCTGCCGAAAAGCCTGAGCCGAAAATTCATTCATATCATGGCTCCAAACCGCTCCACATCTGCCATCGGGCAGATCGCAAAGAAGTCAGATCCGCTCGCAACGCCGAAATGACCCGCGTACTCGCCCTGCCCCTCGTCTGCCAGAGCAACCAGATCAAACATCAGCGCTCGGGTCAGCAGTGCCTCAAGACGCCCGCGCACCAGCACATAGGCCTTCAGCCCGCCAGACGAAGCCTCAACGGCAAACCGCAGCGGATGGTCAGCATCGACGGCCACCACGTCGCCGACATTGGTTCGAAAGGTGAGACCGCCCCTCGCGTCCGGATCACCATCAAACGCCATCTCGACCGCCTGAAACGGCGCGTCATCAACAGTGATGGCAATCTTCTCGACCGGTGTGACGAGATAGGTTTCTCCGTCCTCATCCTTGCGCAGCACCGATGCGAACAGGCGCACGAGTGCCTCGCGCCCTATAGGAGATCCCATATAGTGCCAGCTACCGTCAGCAGCGATCCGCATGTCCAGCGCACCGCAATGGTCCGGATTCCAACGCTCGACAGGGGGGCGGCTCTGGTTCTCTTGTGCCCTTGAGATCAGCGCGGACAGACTTGCCGGCATTCCTTCGAGCCCAGCCCCATCGCGGGAATGCGGATAGGCCTGCGGCGTGTCATTCTGATTGGTCATCACAACTCTACATCTTGAGAGCGGCTCTCTTGGAGCACCGCTCGGTACTGCAGAATTCAAACGCGGATACCGACAATGGAACGCAAGCAAACCGCTTCCGTTCCATATCGGCAGAATTCGAATCCACCGCGACTATAAGAGCGCAAGGGAGCGAAGCAAAGGGGGACAATGATCAAATGGGAACTGGCTCACCATGCCGGGCCTAGACACCTGGCTTGACGAAGCCTTTGCATTGGTCGACCTGATCGACCTTCAGCGGCAGAAGCAACAGCCGCAACGGATCGACCGGGCCCGGCATTTCAATCAAGCCATGCGGCACACGTTCAAACCCGAAACGGGCGTAATAGTCGAAATCCCCAACCAGCAGGATCGAACAATAATCGAGCTTGTGCGCTTCCTCGATGGCCTTTTCCATCAACAAATGCCCAGCGCCCTGATTCTTGAACTGCGGATGGACCGCCAGCGGCCCAAGCAGCAGCGCACGGCATTTGCCAATGGTAATCGGAGACAGGCGGACCGATCCCGCCAGATGCCCGGCACACACAGCCACATAACTAAGAGATCGTTCAGGATCGACAGATTCACGGACCCGGAAGGCTGTCCGGGCAAACCGCCCCGGGCCAAAGGCATCACGGTGCAATTGTTCGATGGCATCATTGTGGAGCGGCAATTCGCGCTCCAGATTGAAATCGGGCCGGCACATGGGAGCTTGTCCAGTTTTTCCACTTTGAGTGGTGACGCCTTCAAGATACATGTCGCAACTTTCAAGCAGGGGCCATTGTTTGAAAATGGCTGACTTATGAGAGGGATATTGCCGCATCAGATCGGGGGAGGCTGATGATACGGCTCCATCATCCTCATTCCCTAAAGTCGTCGCATGGTCTTGGTCCATCCAAGTGGTCTTTGAAACAGATTTTCAACCCACTAACACACCGCATTTTGCCTGTCTATATGAGATTAAATGATATAATCATAATTTTAACAGCATTTAATGCCGTAAATGGCAATTTAAAAAGAATAAACAGCAGAATAGTCACCAGAAGGGTGCGCTCTCCCGTCCCTGCCGCCACTCCTCCAGACGCGTCCGCGTGGCCCGCGTAATGTCCGGGGGCAGGGCTTCGAGACGAAAAAACCGACCCTCGATGATTTCTCCATCATCGGACGGGAAGGTGCTCGGCACGCCCTCATCATTGCCCCAGCGCCAGTCGCGCACCACATAGCAGGCGATATAGTCCGGCACCATGAGCTTGTCATTGAGAAACAGCCCCCAGAGTTCCGGATTGGAGGTGCACACAATCCCGGTTTCCTCTTCCATTTCCCGCTTTGCCGCCACAACAGGAAGCTCGCCACGCTCCACGCCACCGCCGGGCAGATACCACCCTGCCAAATAACTGTGCTTGACTAAAAAAACAGCATTTTCATCATCAAGGATAATAACCCGTGTTCCGACCGAAACACCCCGGAATCCGCACTGAAAAAGCATGGAGAAACTTATCAACCACCGCGGTATGTGAAAGGATATTTTAAAAAACGATAATTTGTTGAATATGTTCATGATTTAATCCATGCACAAAACGCATAGCTAATATGTTCGTATTTTTGCGTTTTGTCATTGGTTTCGTAACGCAAGAAGAGCACATTGGCGGCAATTGCTGATTTATTCAGCACCCTTTGGCTAAAATTTGAACACATGAAGAGGCCCATCATGAAGTTCCTCAAAAAAAGCAAAAAGGCTGCCCGCTACCAATGGCGCCCTGCAGTCGACATGTCAGATCGCCGCGTTGTCAACACCTTGATCAACCCGATCGGCTAACAATCCGTTCGCCGACACGATGCGCGGCCCGGATGGAATGAATATCAAAGCGGTGGCAGACCGGACCGGACTGCCGCCGCTTTTTATCGTCCTTAGTTCAAGTTTGTGCTCACAATACGCATTCCGCTCTGGACGTACGCGAAAAAAGCGACTATCCGCTGAACCATGTTTCGCTTGGCACACATCTCGGACCCACATCTGGGCCCCCTGCCCTCTCCTACGCTTGCCCAACTGGCGAGCAAACGGATCTTTGGCTACATCAACTGGCGCCGGAACCGCAAGGGCGTCCTGACCAACAGCACCCTCGATGCGCTCATTGACGACATGCGCAGGCAGGCCCCCGACCATCTGGCCGTAACAGGCGATCTGGTCAATCTGGCGCTGCCGGCCGAAATCACCAATGCGCGCAAGTGGCTCGAGACCCTTGGCCCGCCAGACTATGTCTCCGCCATTCCCGGCAACCATGATGCCTATGTGCCACGCGCCCGTATGAGCGCCGAAAAATCATGGACCAATTACATGCGTGGCGACCATCACGTCGAAGCGGACTACAGCCCGGCCTATCCCTATTTGCGTGTGCGCGGCAATGTCGCCCTGATCGGCGTCAATTCAGCAACGGCAACCTTGCCGCTGATGGCCACCGGCTATTTCCGCAAGGCGCAGGCTCGTCGGCTCTCCGCTTTGCTGGAAGATTGCGCAAGGCGCGAGTATTTCCGCGTCGTGATGATCCATCATCCGCCCTGCAAGAACGCCACCCAATGGTATAAGCGCCTTGTTGGCGGCTCCCTCTTCCGCAAGGTCATCAGCAAAGAGGGTGCCGAGTTGATCCTGCACGGGCACACGCATCTGGACACCAAAATGCAGATGCCCTCACCCGATGGACCTGTGCCGGTGATATGTGTGCCCAGCGCCTCTCAGGGCACCGGCACCAAGAAGCCACCCGCACGCTATAATCTTTTCGATATAGACGGAGAGCCCGGGTCCTGGCGCTGCAATTTGATTGAACGCGGCTTTGACCATTCCGGCACGCTAAAGGAAGTCAACCGTCAGTATCTCTCGATTCCCAACACCTGACGATTGCACCGCGCTGACAGCGAAGGTGCCTGATCAGAAATTGGTTGGCAAGAACCAGGCATAGAGCACGAGCCCGACAGCACCAGCGAGAATACCGAACAGGAACCACCAGAGCCAACTGGTTCCGCTGCGTGTCTTCTTCTGACGCTTGGTAGTCTCAACCACGGATGGATCAATGGCACTGTCGCTCATTTTCTTGAGCAGATAGTCCGACTCCAGAGCCTTCTCACGCTCAACGATGCGCTCGGCGATATAGTGGGTAACACGATCAGCGACATCATCAACATCGTGGCTTTCGATCAGCACCACACGCCCAAGGCGCGTGTCTTTGAGAAAGCGGTAGGTGCGCTTGTCCCGCGCCATTTCGACAAAGCTGGTGATATCAACCCAGAACCGTGGTTTGCGACCCGGAACGATCTGGAAGGTCAGCATCTCCATGTCCTCGGGCATTTCCTTGGACACATCTTCGAGCGCCTCATGCAGCAGTTCCAGACGCGCCCGCTCGGTGTCGCCCAGTTCCACAACGACATTGTTCTGTTCGGCATCCGCAATGCGAACATCCCGAATGGCGCGACCAAGGCTGCGACCCTGTTCTGTTTTCATCTGCTCATCCATTCTCGCCCACCATTTTGCTGACACCCTTTGTCTGTGACCGCTCACGCGACTTGAATGAGGGCTTCTGCCCTGAGTCCCGCGTTAAATGCAAGAGGGTCATCCCTTAGGCATTGCCAATCTCAAAGGGAAAAGACTCTTCCATTATAATCTGCACCCCTTCGTTAAGCAATTGGTAACCAGTCTATTCCCAACGAGTTCGAAAAACCGTAAGGGGATCAACACTTTCGGACAGTTCCAATCACCATCTTCATCGCGCAGACCGGATCGTCTGCCGAACGAGCGAAAGCACAGAACGTCCGGCCTCGAGGTGCGGCATATGCCCAACACCGGGGAAAACATGCACAGCCACCATCGGCGGTAAGCCGAACGCCTGCGAGACAGGCACCACGGCATCCTCCGCCCCCCAGATCACCCGGATCGGAATGGGAAGCGCCCCGATCCGGTCAAGTGGCAGAACCTTCTGCCCATCGCCATGCAGGATCGCGTCCGCCGTCGCCGCCAGCGCCTTTTGGGCGCCCGGACGCTGGCGCTGCGCAAGGTCATACTCTGCCATCTTGCGCGGCAGACGAAAATCAGGCCCAAAAAACCGCGACAGAGCCCCATGAAGGCTTTCGACATCAAAGGCCCCCGCAAACGCCCGCAGCAATGCCTGATCAATCTCGGGGCCAAACCCGCCCGGCGCGAGGAGCGTCATCGAGGCAACCATCTGCGGCCTCTTGAGCGCCAGCACCGCGGCAGCAGCCCCTCCCATGGAGTGCCCCACCAGATGCACCTTGGCCACTCCGAGCGCATCAAGATCCTGCCCGACAGCCTTTGCCGCCACTGCGGCATTGCAGGTCACCCCGTAGTTGACAGACCCGCCATGTCCGGGCAGATCAAAGGCCAGACTGCGATGGCTCGCAGACAAACCAACCTGAAAATTCGTCCACCCGGAGAGATCGCCTCCAAAGCCATGCAGGAACACCACGGTCCCGCTCGCTACTCCGCCAGCACCGCCACCTTCTGGTCCCATCGCCTTATAATTGAGCTTTGTTTCCATCACCCGAGCCTCAGACTGTCCCCTGTTTGACACCGCCCATGATCAGGGCCTGATAGTGCTTGACCAGTTCATCGATGGAGTAGTCCCCCTTGGGGTCGTACCACATGCACACGCCAGTCATCATCGCGATCAGGGCCTTTGCCGTTACCCGCATGTCAGCCTGTGACCAAGACCCGCGTTTGATTCCCTCATCAAGGATCGCTACAAGCCGCTTCTCATACTGATCGCGCAACAGGACGATCTGCCTGTAGTGCTCTCCGGTCAGACTGCGCAGCTCGAAATTGCCGATGAAGACCTGCTTCTTGCGAACCGCATAATAGGTGATATGGGAGCGGACAAAGGCCATCAAGGCCGCTTCAGGATCCGCCTTGTCATGCAAGGCATCATCCAGCGCTGCATTGTGCTCGAGCATGATATCAAGCGTCAGTTTGTAGAGGAGATCCTGCTTGGACGCGATGTGATTGTAGAGCGAGCCGGCCTGTATCCCAACGGCTCCCGCCAACTGCCTTAGGGACACCGCCTCATATCCGTTGAGATAGATGAGATCCGTCGCCGCTTCATAGATGGCCTTGAGCGTCTTCTCTCCACTGGAACCGGGAATGCGTGACATGACTTCTGACCTGGCTCCTGAAGAGGCGCGAAAGCGCCCCGCGTACGTTCCGGGCCGGTTAATCCCGCGGCCCCAGTCTCATTTATTGCTCGGCCCAGTCTCATTTGTCGCTCGACCTAGAGGAAATTATGCAAATTGTCAGCCCCGAAAGCCAGCCTAAACAGATAAGGCTCTCCATTTTCCCCGGCAACACGTCAACCAAGGCTGCAACCCTTGAGCAAAAACGCAAACTCCCAAAGCTGACTTGAAGCACCGCAATACGCGATAGAAGACGGGGAAACAGTGGCTGGGCCCGCGCAACTCTGCCACGTTTGCGCACTGCGCCGGGCAGCCGAGACGATTGGTGCCAAGCCGTTATTCACAATGGCTGATTTTCTGTCAGCTTGTGTCGATGCCAGCTTGACAGCCCAAGGCGCGATGCCTATAAGCCACTCACGCCTCGCCCCTTCGGGGCACATCTTGGTATGGCGGAGTAGCTCAGCCGGTTAGAGCAGCGGAATCATAATCCGCGTGTCGGGGGTTCAAGTCCCTCCTCCGCTACCAAAATTTCACAAGATTTCAGGTTTAGAGATGTGAAGTGCGCAGTATATCGAGTGCGTCTTTGGTTGTAGCGTTTCGCGCGTGTAGCGTTTCGCGCGGTTTTGTGTGGCGCGCCTTTTCGCTTTGCACAGGTCGACGTTTTTCTTTGCACAACCTCTACCGTAAGGTAGTCCGCATGAGTCAGTCTTTTTAGCCTAGTTCAACGCATGCCATTTAAGGGCATTTTTTCTCCCCTATAAAGACGCATTTAAAGAGTGAAAAGCAGCCATTCGAAATAGTCCGAACGATTGGCTGCACTGCGGACGAAGGGGACATTCGCTGCATCGCCGAAATTTAATGGTCACTGAGTGCATTTCTGGCAAAGCTGGCTGTTTCCAGTCATTCCATACAGCCCTTACAGCACAGCGGACTATTGCTGATTTTGAGGCTATGTTGTGTCTAAAGAAGGGCTTCGACTTCGCGAGGACAGTGGACCGTTCATGAACAGAATGATCTCATTGCTCCCCACTACCGGATTCAAAAAGTTAACGAAGTGTGAAAATAGCGTGTTCCGTTTCAGAAAAGAAGGCCACGATTTTCTTGTGAATGCCTCAACCTACTAAATCAATCACTATCGCCAACAAACCAATAAAGCTCAGAACGGACATTTTGTGTAAGTAATTTGACGTATAAATCTCTTGTAATTTCAACTACTTGTGAAAAAGAATGCACGATTGATTGGCTATTTGTTAGCGAAGCTCTAACGTCGATTGGAACGTCTAGTTTTGCAATAAAAAGCCAAAATCAATGAACCATCCAAAAAGACTTCTTTACGCTCCTTTGACTGCACTTGTCCTAGGACTCATCCTTTCCTGTGCTAGCGGTTCGGCTTGGGCTGTGATGGCTTATCAAGTCAGTTACAACTGCCCATCCGGCAGCTCAAAAACCACTGGTTGGATATATGGAGACGCCAGCAATCTCTTGAGCGAAATCTCCACCACTTGCGGCATCGCTGATAGCGATCTAGATGTAGCATATGGAGGGTCCACAGTTACGAGTGGAACAAGACTTTGGGACATTTTTGGCAACGAAGAATATCCCACCGTTCAGGTTAGCGGTGGCGATACGGGAGAGGACGAGAAGGGCTCAACCGAAACAATCATCGAAAACCAGGTGTCAGAAACCCTGAGCAAGCAAGCTCTTATCAATAACCGCTTCATGTCTCAGGCACGCAATCGGTTCACCAAGGATATAAACGGTGGAGTTCTGACTGGAACAAATAGTGTTGGGCCTCTCGCCTATCAAGGCTCTATCAATGGCACCCCTGCGGGGATTGCGGCCAAAGCTCTGGCAGTCCATGAAGATGAAGACAGTGACACACATGGACGTTTCGTCGTCTCCGGTGGGTTGACCTTTTCTCACGATGATAATGGCTCAAACAGCGTCATGGGATCGGGACGTCTAGCACGGGAACACCGCTTGGGTGAAGAAATGCTGCTTGGCTATTTCCTCGGTGTTGACCTGGGCAAAGCGGACGTTGAGGGCACCTTCTCCGGCGATCAAACAAGCATCGGTGGCAATATTGGCGCTTATGCCGTCAAACGCATCAATCAGGCCTTCTTTGCCGATATCTTCGTACAAGTTGGGTATCAGCATAACGATCTGGAACTCAGCGATGGCACCACGGATGTTGATGGCACCTATTGGGCAACAACCGCTTTGATGGGCAGCACTTTGTCCGGTGTTATCAATTATGATGGCTTCAATCTCATCCCCGAACTATCCGCCAGCCTGTCCCACGCATGGCTCTCCGGTGACAAATTCGATTCCACCGTCTCTGGCTCCACCAGCGATTTGGATCTGGATACAGACAATTTGACCGTTGCTCGTCTTCAGTTCACGCCACAAATTCAGATGCCTTTTGACGCTTTGTCATCGGATAGCCGAACGGCGACCATCTCCTTCGGGCCGACGGTCCTTTGTCAGCGCAAATGGGCGGGTGAGAATAGCTCGGATTGTGGTGGCGGCGGCAGCCTGAGCCTTGACACCATATCTCTGTCAAGTGGGTCCGCGATCCGTGCCAATGTCGATGTGGAGCGTCTGGGTGATACGACCACGCTCTACAGCTATCTGCGTTACAATCGCAACTTCTAATCGCAGATCGCTTTAAAAAAATATAAGGCAGCGCGATCCATCGCACTGCCTTTTCGATCTGCAATAGTCACATTTCACCGCCAATTGCGAAAGACAGCAAAGGGCCGCGATTTTCAGCCGCCCTTTGTTGCGGATGCGAACGTTCCTTCATTTTGAAGGTCGCGAAAGGGCTCTGAACCGACGTTCCTTGCGGTTGGCACGAACGTCAGCACAGAGCAGATGGGTTTTTCTCAATTCCCAATCACCAACTCCTTGGCCTTCTTCTGCCCTTTGTCGTTGGCTGTGTAGCTGAGCGAGACTTCCTCGATATCGAAGCCTTTGAAGATTTCGCGGATTTCAGGCACATCGTTGATGGAGAAGAGGAAGCGCCCTTTGATGGTTTCAAGCTGGTCGGCCAGCTTCTGGAAATCATCCGGACCGAAGACGCCCTTGCCGTAATAGTCCTCACACTGCCAGTAAGGCGGATCGAGATAGAAGAGTGTCTCTGGCCGGTCGTAGCGGCTGATGCAGTCGGCATAGGGCAGGCATTCGATGGTGACGCCGCTGAGGCGCTCATGAACATCTTCCAACAGAGGCACGATCTTGGTCAGGTCGAACCGCGCTCCGCGCAGTGCAACACCATAAGTCTGACCGTTCACCTTGCCCGCAAAGCTCGTGCGCTGGAGATAAAGGAACCGGGCGGCGCGTTCCAGATCGGTCAGCGTGTCCGGGTCTGTGGCCTTGAGCCGCTCGAACTCCGACCGGCTGGTGAGTTGGAATTTCAGGGTGTCAAGAAACTGCGGATAGTGGCGTTGTAGGATCCGGAACAGGGTGATGACATCCTTGGAGATGTCATTGATCACCTCGCACTTGGGGCGCTGGGAGCGGCGGAAGAAGATGCCACCCATACCAACAAAGGGCTCCACATAATTGGCGTGATCGATCCTGCTGATGCGGCCTGCAATATGCTTGGCCAATTGGCTTTTGCCGCCAATATAGGCGGCAACAGGTTTGACGGGTGTGACAGCCTCAAACATTTTTGTTCTCACTATGTTCTTTTGATCGAGAATCACCCATAGTGCGCCTCTATCGATAGAAGCGGCGGGAGTGATGATTGTGATTGCTGTCATCGATCGGGTCAGGACGCCAATCTCAGGCCCGGTATCTGGACTTGATGTCCAGGTCTCCCGCTCCTATAGCGCAAGAGAGCGATGCGGCGCGTCTGAACTGTTCCGCCCAGTTCCACACAAAGCGCCTCAATCATCATCACCGTCGCCAGAAGTCGATCTGGGCGTATAGCTCATTCTGCCCATGCCCCATGGCTCCACCAAAGCCGACCGATGTCACTTCGCCCTTCATGTCGATGCGATAGGTCTTGCCCGCCTTCAGTCTGGCCGAGAAGAAGCTGTGCGAAGTGCTGTGATAAGTCGGGTTGGAGTGGCCGCTGGAACCAACCGACACCAAAGAATTGTCCGAGACACAGAACACGCGTGAGGCCGTTTTGCCGGTATCATGAATGACAGCCCAGCCGTTGATGTAAACATCCTCCGAAGGAGTGAACTCACTATCGAACAAAGCAATCAGACCAACCGGATCATCTTCCACATTGAAGGGGCGTTTCTGCCACGATCCGGCATAGAGCGTGCCGCCATTGGCCCCGCTGGCTGCTTCGTGCCGAATGGTCGCCACCGGAGGACCGCCCAGTTGCGCTGGCGTCTTTCCATCGATTAGACCTCTGGCCAAATCGAACACACCGTGAATGCCCTTGATGTCGTCGATCAGATGATCATGGACCTTCGCCGCATAGATCTGGTCATGAAGATGATCGAGCAGCGCATAGCGATCATCGTGAGCGTGATTGGCGGCGGCATAGACCCCGTCATGATTGTGGTTGGCGAGCAACAGCCTCAAGGCTTGGTCCAAGGCCGTTAGGTCGTCGGGCAAGGCAAAGGAAAGCTGAGACAATGCATAAGCGAGCCGCTTGGGATCAATCAGTTTGGTCTCAACGCTGGCATCGACTGCCTCTTCTTCATCGGCCCACTGATACCGAGAGATAACCCAGTTCTGGGTCGCATAGCCATCAAGGGGATTGACCACCAACTGAATGCTGTCGGTGTTGGTCACCTGAAGCACAATCTGGATGGTCAGGGTCGAGGCCGTGCCGTCCGTCAGAATGGCCTTGTAGGTTGGCGGATATTTGGCGATGGCGAACATCGCCCCGTCCGCATCAAACAGCCCCGCCTCCCGGATCCACCAGCCGCCCACATCGGGCGGAATAATCGCTTCGACAATCAGCCAAGCCGGGTTCTGAGGATCAGGCGTGATAGAGGTGATATTGAGCCGGTGGGTTTCGTTCACCAGCGCGGTTTCCGAGCCGTCCGGCTCATAACTGGCCCCATTGGCATCCCCGACCGCCAGATGGGTCAGAGAGACCGAAGCCCCACCGGTGATGGCAGCGCTCAAGGCACTGGAGCCGATGTCAGTCAGGCGGGTATAGTAAGTTGCAGCAGTCATCATTCAGCTCCGCTAAAGTGCCATGGCTTCGCGCCACATCGTTTCCATGTCAGCTTCGCTGATACCTAGGGCGAGACGCATGGATGCGATCAGGGGATGGTCAGGTTCGAAAGAGGACGCATAGGTCCACTCGATTAGTGCTTCGTTGCGCTCGGTTTCATCAGGGATAGCTGCGATAGCCGGTTCAACTTGAGCGAGGTAGCCATGCCGATTGAGGACAAGGCGGATCTGTCTAGCTGACAGAGGACCGAGAGGCGGAAGAGATGTGATCGGCTTCGTGAAGCCTTCAGCCTCGTACCATGTACCTCCAATTTGCGCCTGTCCATCGGGATCATCCACGATGACCGTGGCTGCTTCCGCTTCCAGAGGGTCATCACCTGCAACGATGATATTAAGAATAGTTCCATCATCGGAGTTTACGATTGCTTTGATTGTCATGTGTTTATCCAAACTGATACAGAATGACTGCACCCTTACCAGCGTAGTGACTTTTGTTTGCACCTTTGCCGTAGTTTGTACCTTCGAGGTAGAAGTTGGTATTCACGATCCGCGACGTGCTCGACACCTTACCGTTGGTGCCGCTGCCTCCGCTTTCGTTTGAGTTACCCGAGAAGGCACCTGTACCACCCGTCAGGTTGACGCCAGCTACCTTTGTGGTACCGCCTGTCCCCGCCGTAGCCCAAGGACCTGTTGTACTGGACCCTGCCGCACCAATGGTCACGGAAAGTGTTCCATCGACTGCCAACCAGAAAGCCACCTTTCCACCGTCCCCACCTTTAATATCAAAGCCACCTCGCCGGTTGGTGCCCCCACCGCCTCCGAAGGCCATCACGAAGACGTGTTTAGTGCCTGCTGCCAATGTATGAGTCCCAGAGGAAGATAGAGTCTTCAGCCCTAGGTATTTACCGCCACCTATTTCGCTGGCGCGAAGCCCATTGAGCTTGTCAGAGTCAGCGGCTTTGCCTGAGGTGGTCAGATACTCCGAGTGGCTGTGTGATGTGTCTGACTTTCCAGATAGAAGATTGTCGACCTCATCCTCGGAGTAATACTGGCCGTCGTGATTGTGGTTGCTGTCCGCCTTGCCTTGCAAAGCCAGATCGACCGCATCTGACAAGGCTTGCAGCTCGTCTCGCGGGGCTGCATCAAGAAGGGCCAGAACATGAGCCAGTCGCTTTGGATCGACAACCTTGTGTTCGGTTGCCTCATCTGCGGCTTCAGCCTCAGTCGCCCAAGGATAGGCGGCTTCGATCAATGCCGGAGTGGCATAGCCTTCGCCCGCATCGACCGATAAGGTCAGGGCATTGGTGTCGCTGACTTGTAGAACAATCTGGATGGTCAAGTTCGATGCTGAACCATCGGCTGCCAGGGCCTTGTAGGTTGGCGGGAAATTGGCAATGGCAAACAGGTCGCCATTGTCATCAAAGACACCAACCTCGCGGATCCACCAGCCACCAACATCGGGCGGCAAAACCGCTTCCAGAACCAGCCAGTTCGCATTCGCAGGATGAGGAATAATCGAGGCCAGTGGTAGGCGGTGCTGTTCGTTGATAAGGGCGGCTTCGCTGCCGTCAGGCACATAGTCCGCGCCGTTGGCATCGCCAACCGCCAGCACCTCCAAAGCGACGGCGGTGTCGCCTGTGATTGCCTCATTGAGGGCAATTGCCCCGGCATTGGTCAGGCGCGTTGAATAGGTTGTCATGCATTCTCCTCGGGCAGGATGGTGACAATCGGATTGGCCGGACGGACCCCGAGAGCGAGATGATAGGGCGCTTGGCTTTCAAGGCCCGAAGCTACGGGAGGATAAAGACGGATCACTTCACCGACCGATGTCGAGCCACCAAAGGCCAGCGACATGGCGTCATGGATCGCGGTGATTTGCCTTGGCTTGATCCGGACCAATTCACCGGTCGAGGCGCAGCCCGCCATCACCATCTTCATGGTGCCGTTTAGTTCCGTCGCGATTGGCGGCAGAATTCTAAGTCGATTGAGATCCTGGGTGATGGCATGAGCGAACAGGTCCATGCGGGCACGGGTCCGCCAGACCAGATCGGTGTCCTGGCTCCAGCGTTTGGTCGCTTCAATGGTCTTCAGCGCAGATTGCTGCACTTCCGGTCCCAGAGGGTCGGTAGGAGGATCGTCACTGTCCCCCAGATTGAGGGTGATGGTGTGGGTGTCGTGATATCCAATCGGCTCCTTCTGCCACCAGTGCTCGATGGTGACCCCGATGCCAAGAAGGTTCTGCCCCAGCTTCACCCCGGCATCCGTGCCCTGCTGTTCATGAAGAGCCCACGCATCATCGATCAGCTTGCGGGCCAGATTGGCGGGCAAACCGTCCGGGCCGACAAACTCCGTTAGGGAGAAGTCATGGAGCGCACAGCTTAACGCCTTGTCCGGGATCTCATCCCCAGTGCGCATCAAGAGGCCGGTGAAGTCCAACTCCGAGGCCATGGCGTTAAAGGCCCCGACCAACGCACGGGTGCGGGCATCATTGATGCCCGGAGGGATGGCCTTGAGAGGAATGCCGCGTGTCACAGACCGATCACCCATCGACCACCTCCATCGTCAGATCGATATCGGTGACCACGCCAAACTGATGCGGCTCCAGTTGTCGGTCTTGAAGGCCGGAGACCACGAGGTCGATGTCCACGAGATTGGCGTTGTTGCGGGCAACCACTGTGAGGGCCGACAAGGCCAGATACGGCCCCAGCGCCCGCTGCCAGATGCCGGATGCATCCCCAAGGTCGCTTTCCAGCTCGCTCTTTGCCGTGGTGGCATTGCCGGTGATGAGAGCCGTGCCGCTGATGGTGAAGCTCACCGCCTCTGCCGGAAAGACAGAAACATCGTCCCCTTGCGGGCGTTTGCCTTCCGGATCGAGCCAGTCGGCAACACGGGCGCAATAATCCTCGGACGGCACTCCATCTTCCAGCAACACATAAATCCAGATATGCCCCGGTTCCGGGCGCACGACGGCCACCGCGATGATGGCCGAGCTATAGGCCAGAACCTGCTGGCGATAGCTTTCCTTCGGCCCCGCCTTGGAGATGCGATCATGGGCATAGGCGGCTCGCATGCGAATGCTGGCATCCCCCTCTTCATCGGCCCCGCCCTCGGTGTCGGTGACATTCACCACCGACACCCCTTCCTGAAACGACTGGAAGGCGTTGATCTGCCCAGTCATCAGGCCATTGGCGGCTTCGCCCGTCTCGGTCGCAGTTGCACCGACCCTGGCGGACAATGCCCCGGCTTCGATCAGAGCCTGCTCATCGGTCACGAAGCTGAATTTGCCACCGGTCACCAGCGTGCCCGCAGCCAAATAGAAATCTTCAACCAGCGCCGCGTCGAGGGTGATTTCCAGCTCGCAGGTAGCGGCGGCTGCCTTCAGGCGGTAGGTGGAATTGTTGGCCGCGACGACATCAAGATGCTTGCCCTCGGCGAACAGCAGCCAGCGCTGCTTTGAGGCATTTTGCCCTTCCTGCCCGAGCAGCGCGAAGCCATAGGACAGAAGGTCAATGAGGATCTGCTCATATTGAGCCGGATAGAGCTTGCGCTGAGGGCCGTCAGCGTCCGTCTCGAACCAGTTGACAAGCTTTTCTTTCCATTGGGAGGACGTGACCGTGAAACATTGCGGCGCACCACGGGCGATCAGCTCTTCAGCGCTATAGGCTTTGATGAGGCCGGAGGACATCACGCGGCCTCCTGCAACAGAACCTTGGTCCGCTGGATTTCCTTCAGGACGCCTTCAACCGGATGCCAACTGATGGTGATCGCATAATGCGCTAAATCCACCATCTCCGCTTCGATTCCGTCGAGAACAATACGCGGCTCCCAGAGCGTGATAGCATCCCAGACAGCACGTTTGATGGCGGGAATGGCAACGGCTGGTGGACGGTCTATATAGTCGAGGGCGTCGCAGAACTTCTCCGGCTCGGTCGGCACCGAGCGCTTTGGCGTCAACACAATGATGCGCACAGCCTGGTGCAGATCATCCAGCCCGACAGCAATCTCGCCCCAGGCGGCGTTCGCGCCCAGAGTGACCTTATGTTGCCAATGAAGATAATCGATTTGCACCATGCCGACAGATCCAAAATGAGGGATATCTGTCAGCAGGATAGGAAATGGTGGACTTAGAGGTTACGGAAGTGTTCCGGGGTCTGTATTTCTAAAATCGCATTGAACTGTATGAAGCGCGAGTTTCATTCGCTCTGTTTCCTCTTTGGATATCGCCAGTCGTTCTTCTGCTTTGACAATGACTGCCAGGTATCTGACATAGCTATTAGCGACAACAGTCACCCCTATTACAGTTGCTATGACAATAAAAAAATATCCCATCAATCCACCGCAAACACCTTTGAGGATCCTTCGACAATAGGCCATAGCCCTGCACTGGAACCGCTGCTGACCAGGACATGATCCCCGATACGGGCGACCGCCTTACCGCCATCTCCACCAAGATGGGTCTCGGCAGAAACAACGAGATCATTGCCTTCAACGCGAACGGATGCGGCATTCCGGATCGTGATATTCCCGCTCTTTCGATCTCGGATGATTTCAAGGCCGCTTTCATCGACAATATGCTCAACACCGGGATCATCGCTCGGAGCGCTGTCTTCCTTGTTCCAGCAAGAGCCAAGGACGCAGCCATCTTCGCCATCCCAGTCGATGAGGCAATTGACCTGTTCGCCGACATTGGGCATGGACCAGCTCTTGTTGGCTCCAGTGCCAGACTGATTGGCATTGAGCCAGAAGCTGTCGGTTTCGTCTTCATCGGAGAAGGTGACGCGGATCCGGCCCTCATTGATTTCCTTGACGGTGCCGCGCCGGTATGGCGAATTCTTCTCGTTGTTGCGGAAACGTTCGGTCATCTCAAATGCCTTTCAGGTCTAGTCTGGTGATATAGTTGCCGCGCTTGATGGAATGGACGGCCTTGTGAATGAGATAGTTGCCTGCATAGCGGCCAAAGGTCGGACCGAGGGCCACGACGAGGCCTGCGACCAGTGTGGGGTCTCCAACAAGTGAAAGGCTGGCGGTGCGCTTGTCCTCGTTTGCCTTGGCGAGCCGTCCTTTACAAAGTTTTTCAGCCTGTTCCTCATTTTCCACCCGCTCATCGATCTTCAGGACATCGCCGGATTTGGAGCTGGCATCCTCCGCTTCTGCCTTGATGATCTTTTTCGAGGTAGGGTCAAGATAGGAGACCTTTGCTTTCTTGTAAGTCTTTGAAGACTGGTCCTTGGCCCGCCAACGGGTGATTGGTGTCGGGTCACTCAGCTCGAACGTTTTGACGGGGCCTTGGCTTTCCAGATCCTTTCGCTTGAAAAAGACCAACTGGCGATGCTTGATCGCCACGAAATACCCGAAGTCCTCGGCGAGCCGTCTGATATAGGAGAGATCCCTCTCGCGCCGTTGGCGCTTGTAATCGAACTTCAGCTCCTCGATGTCGCCGGAGACCGTGTAGCCAAGATTGTTGGCGGTCTCGGTGATGATCTTCTTGAGATCGGTCTTTTCTGAGCCCTTGCTCTTCTGTGTGCGCTGATCTTTTTCCGGAAAGGCTGATGTCGCCCGGAAGCAGACGATGTCATTGCCACGGGAGCCGCTAGCGTCGGGAATATCGATCTGGTAGGCCCCGCAGGGCATCAGAAGACCGCCCTTGTAGCCGATGCTCGCGTCACACAGATCGCCCTCATCGGGTCGCCAGGCACCGCGCCACAGGCCGCTGTCATCCCGCAAGCGCACGGCAATCTCATCGGCCTTGCCGTGGAGATTGTCGGCCCAGGTGAAGTCAAGAAGGTAGGGCGCGAAATAAGACCCAACCTCAATGCCGTTGATGGTGAGCGAGACAGTCGGTTCGGCAAGCTGGCTCATGAGCTTTACAGCAATCCCTTGAGCGACTGAGCCACATCACGCGCCAAGCGTTTGTAGGATCTGGGGTGGACCTTGTCCTTGCCTGCCTTGAAAAAGATCACCAAATCCCCGTTCCGTTGGGCAATCTTGCGCACGATGGCAGATGCTCTTTTGTGACGCGGTTCGATCCAGATGACAGTCGCCGCGCCGCTTTTGTCCCGAATGGCTTTGAGGTTGGCCTCAAGCCGTTTGTTGTCTGGGTCGTTGGAGCCCGCCGAGACAATGAGCACATCGGCTGGTTCAGTGCGCTTGAGAACCGCGTTGGAGGATAGCCCAACCTTGGCGGAGGCTGGACAGGTTTTGAGATACCAGGACAGACCAACGCCGATGCTATCACCGACGAGAAAGCACGTTTTTGGTTTTGGTGCAGGGGAAAAATCACAACCACCGACGAACAGGAGCGCAGATAGAAGAAGAAAGAGAGGGGCGATTCTAGGCATGACATCAGTCCTTTTGGCGTCGCTTCCACGGCGGTAGCTGGCTGTCATCGAGCGTTGATTGTTCGATGACAGGGATGCGAAGTGAGAGACCTGGTGGGAGAAGGGCAGGAATGGGATCAAGAGTGGAAAGATAGAGATTCCGGTTCTCGTCGATGATCAGATTGTCCTTGCTGGCATCGCTGTAATAATCCCAGGCGAGTAAATCCCAGCGATCTCCAGCGACCGTTAAATGTTCGAGATAGTCTCCGGTTTTAACGACCTCAGTCATCGCTTAGCTTTTCCTGGTCAACGGGTTGATGATGGCTGAGGCCGCTGTTGCAACCGCAGAAACCGCAGAACGCAGAGACAAAGCAAAGGAGGGAACCTCCAGCAGCTCGATGCTGGCGGACAGACGAACAATGCGCCCGCCCGAAGTGGTTTTCTCGATGACCGGAGAGATGGAGGTGATCTGGTAATGGGTGCCGTCGTAGTCCCCATGTCCGGAGGTAAACGGCATCACCGAGCCGGAAGAGCGGGCAGCCTTGAGGCGGGCATATTCTGTTTGCGGATCGCAGAAGCTTTCATCAAAGAAGAATTCGAGCGTTCGCTTGTCCAGCTCCTCACCGGCATATTGCGGCACCGGCTTGCCTCGCACCACCTTGTGCTCATGGATGGTGTTGCCCCAAGTCTGACTATCGGATTTGGGGCCAGACATGGCATTGCTCTGTCCAAGCGTGAAGTCACCGAGATAGGCATACACCGTCATCAGAAATCGAGCCTTCCATCCTCGTCCATTTTGCGCTTGACCAAATCCACCAGCTCGTCTGCCTGCTCATTGAGTAGATCCATGATTTCTTCTCGGCTGATGGATGCGCCTTCACCCACCGTTACGGTCGGAGAAAACTGGATATGGAAGGTATGCCCGCTTTGCGCCGTAGACGCGCCGGAAGTGTTCCCGCTCGCATGCAGGGCCGAAACGCTGGGTGACGCGGCAACCGGAGCGGATGCCGCAATGGCTGGTGAGGCCGTGGCAACGGATGCGGCAAGAGCAGCCGTTGCTGTGCCCTGTCGGATCCGGTCTGACAGGGCCGCCATTTGCTGGAGTTGGTCATGATGGGCGATGAAGCCACTGCGGTTGGCATAGCTGAGCTCTGGCCCCTTCTCGCCCACCAGCAGTGGGCCACGGTTAAAGGCTCCACCGGAGGCTCGCTGCTGAACGGCCTCGGTCTTGCCGCCACCCAGCCAAGAGGGAAGTGTCGGCATCATGGAGGAGAGCTTGCTGCTGATACTGGAAACCATCTGGTCAACCAGAGACAACATGCCATCCCAAAGGCTCTTGAGGATCTTTACGCCCACGTGGAACAGGTTGATGTTCGAGAAGGTGTCTATGATGCGCTGGACGGCTTCAGGAAGGCCGGTTGAAAGGAGGCTTGCCCAGTCAACAGTGAAGGTTGATTTTATGGTTTCCCAGCCTGCTGACACTCGGACCTTTAGGTCGTCCCAGAAAGAGCCAACCCATTGAGTAATCTCAGACCAGTTGTTGATGATGAGACCAAGGGGAGACCAGTCGAATAGCGTTTTGACAGCCTGCCAGCCCATATCGGCGGTGTTTTTGAGCCGGTCCCAGAATGCTGAAAACCATGCGGAGATCTCGCCCCAATTGTTTGCAATCAGGGCAAGCGGATGCCAGGACATATTGGTTTTGAACCAGTCCCATGCCGCGCTGGCATAATCGACAATCCCGGTCCAGAGGCTGCTGAACCAGTCCACGATGCCGTCCCAATTGTCATAGATGAGATAGGCGGCTGACGCGACGGCCGCCACACCGGCAATGATCGCCATAACAGGCAAGGACAAGGCCGCAATGCCGGACCCGACCAGCATCAAGCCAGCAGCGAGTTGGGCAAAGCCGGTTATGATACCGGCAATGGTTCCGAGCAGAGGCAGAGCGATAAACACCCCAACGAGCCGGTTCCAACCACCAAGGGCATCGGCGGCGAATTTGAGCCATGAACCAACCTGCTTGATGATGTCGAAAAGCTGAAGGCCGAAGGTCCATGCTGCCTGCAGGGTCGCAATGATGTTGTCGCCGATCTCCTTGGCCCAGACCTTCAAGGAGCCATCCGCTTCCATCTTGTTGATGAGATCAAGCAGACCGCGCAGCTTTTCCTTGGCAAAGTCGAAGAGGCCGCTCTCGGCAATCATCAGACGGAATTTGAACCACATGTCCGAAAGGTTGGACAACATGCCTTCCCATGTCTGGGAGAGCTTCTCCATCGCACCGGAATATTTGGCATCGAAGATACCGGAGAGGGTCTTTTGAATGGCAGCCCGGTCAGAGGCCAGAGCCTTTGCGACCTTGGTCACGCCATTTTGGGTGTATTCGTAATAGAAGTATTTGCCCGCCTTACGGGCCTTGATGCCGAATTCCTTCAGCCGCTCATTCTCCCCGGTGACCGCATCGGCCATAGCCTCGACCGCCTGCATGATGGGCTTGCCCATGGCAGCGGAAGTATCGCCAAGGGTCTTGAGAAGGCCATTGGTTGGCTCAAGACCGTAATTGCGCAGCTGCACAAAGCTGCCCATGACATCCTGCAGCTCATAGGGAGTTCTAACGGCAAAGTCCGTCACCCATGCCATGGCTTCCTTAGCCTTGGCGGCGGAGCCGGTGGTGGTTTCCAGAATGGTCTGGTATTTCTCCATCTGGGCAGCCGGACCAATGACCGCATTGGCAGCCCCACCAGCAAGCGCGGTTGCGCCAAGGGCAAGCCCACCGGCCACCATGACCCCGCGTGCAATCTTGCCAGCCCCTGTCTTCATCATGTCCACGCCCTTGCTGACGCGGGAGAGTGCTGCCTTGAGACTGAAGATCCTGCGAATGGCGCGCGAGATAGTGCCGGTGAAGCGCAACATGGCAGCACTGGCCGCGCCGATGCCAGACGCCACTCCTGACGCCGTCGCCTTGAGCACCGACATCAACCGGCTGGATCGCTCTACCTGAGAAGCAAACTTTCCCTGGGCAGCAGTCTGCGCTTTCGTTTGAGCAGCCTGTTGCTTGGCCAGTTTGCCCTGTGCCTTGTTGGCCTTTTCCAGCTTCTTGTTGGCACGCAGCAGCTTTGCCATGCGTTTGGACGCACGGTCGGTAAAGTCTGCAACAATGCCAAGGCGCATGGTCATGGAAAAGTCCTATCTGTGCCCGGCAGTTTTCTCGACCGCCTTGCGCTCAGCTTCTGCCTTTGCCTCATCCATCGCCAATTGCTCGTCAAAGACGGTCAGAAACTCGTCCTCGCGCATGGCGTCGAGATCAGATGAGGACCAGCCGCGATTGACAAGATAGATGTGGCAGTCAAGGGAGGAGAGCCTTAGCCCTCCACCCCGTTTCCCTCATCATCCTCGTCTTCGTCATCAGATCCGAAGATCTCGGCGAGCAGCTCGTTGGCATCGGACATGGGGATATATTCCCGGAAGTCGGCTTCCGTCAGCTTCTCGCCATCAAACAGGCAGATGCGGCAGACATAGAGGATCTGGGCCTTGCCAAGCTTGTTTTTGGCGATGCGCAAGGCGCTGGCCCAGACGCCATGCTTGCGGAATTTGGGATAGCTGACCGTGACGCCGGTTTCGGGCAGTGTGAAGGTGGCATCGCCCTCATTGGAAGCGCGGTAGTTCTTCAGCTTGTCGATGACGCTGGATCGCTTGGTGGAGGCAGTTTCGGTGCCGGACATGGTAAGCTCCTCGGAATGGGTGCATGAAAAAAGCCCCGCGCATGCCGCACGAGGCTTTCGCTTACCATCAATGTGGGCCAATCAGCTCCAGAAAGCGCCGGAACTGTTCCCTGCCTTGTTGCCGAAGACATCAATCTCAAGCAAGGTCTTGTCGCTGTCATGAATGCGCTGGACGAGACGCGAGCAGGAAAAGTCGAGCGGGACCTCTTCATTCTCGCCAAGGCTGACTTCCTGATGCTCATAGCCCGTGAAGCGCATGGTCAGGATGGAAATCCGGGTGAAGGAGCGTTCCGCGTCATAGCCGTCTTCATTGCTGACATCGACATATTGATGGAATTGCAGTTTCTGCGACTTGGTCGGGTTGAAGAAATCCCCCATCAGCTCCGGCTCAAAGAAGCTCATGGTCAGCGAACCATTGAGGGCTTCCAGAACACGGGACGGCGGTTCATAGACCGCCACCTGGCCGAGGGTTTCGATGGTCACGGTTTTCCATTTGATGGCCGGAAGCTGGAAACCCTTGGCGATGCCAACAAGGCTGTTGTCTTCCAGATAGACCTCGGACTGAACCGATTGGCCGTAACGACGATAATCTGCCATTGTTGTTCTCCCTTATCAGGCTACAGCGGACGATGTGTCAGAGGTAGAAAGACCGAGCGGATCCCCGAGCATGTCGGTGTTGATCCAGTCATTGACCGTCAGCCATTCCATGACGCCGACGGGTGCCCATTCGAGCGTCCAGTAATAGTGGCCCTCGGCTACGGTGGCTGTGGTGGTCTTCTGGCGATCAAAGGCAAAGCGGAAGCCGGACAGAGCCGGATCCTTGCCCGTGGTCTTGCCAATCCCGTAGGCATTGATGCGGTCTTCGATCAGCTCAAGATTGGCTGGGCTGCCATTGCGGTCTTTCCATTGGTCCAGGAAATGCAGCACGGCCTCGTGCATGACATCCTCGATCAACTGCACATGCAGGAAGTTGCGCATATTGGTATCGGTCGGCCAGGCGAGCGACCGGTTGCCCGCTGTGTGCGGCCCCTTGCCGTGGCGCTCTTCGCACGTCACCACCCCATTGGCCCGCAGCTCCTGCACATCGGATGTGAAGTCGCCAGGAATATAGAGCACTTCCTGTGCCGGCTCTTCGCAGATGATGGACCGGTTGGAAGGGCTATGGTGATAGCCGACCTCAACGATATAGCGCAGCCAGATGGCCGCCAGCACCGGGCTATACCAGAGTGGCACCGCTTCGCCTGCCGTCAGGGACGTGCTGTCAAGATTGACGAACTTCATATAGGGCCAGCAGCCAACGGCACGCCGCGAGCTGATCTGCCAGTCAAACTCCCCTGTATCGCCACGGGCTTCAATCACCTGCTGAGAGGTGACACCGAGCGGTGCGTCAAGGAAGAAGCGGGCACGCACCTTGTTGGCGATGCTTTCCATCGCGGCTCGCACCCCGGTCTGGGTGGAGAAGCCTGGCGTAAGTAGCAATTTGGGGAACCAGCCGAAAGACTGATAACAGGCATAGGCATGTTGCAGCCCGGACGGGGCACCTGAGGCATCGAACGCGCCGATGATATCAAGGTTGGTGACCTGGCTCGGATCGGGATTGCTCTCTCCGTCCACATGAGTATCAGGGTCAAAGACATTGACCACGCAAATGGTGCCGATCCCTTGTGTGCCTTCCTGATCGAACATCTGATGCAGCGCCGTGGGGATCGTATAGCAATCGCGAACCGGACCGAAATAGCTTTCGATATCTGAACGACGCCGAATGAGGATCTTTTTGTTGATATAGGCTGCCCGAGCCTCGGGTGTGACATGAACTTCTTGAATAGGTGCCGTCCCGACAAGCAACGCCGTTGCGGCCTTCAGTTCGGTGACGGTGGTTCCGCCATCATCGACAGTGACGATCTCTGCGCCATACTTACGCTCACTCATGGTCAGCTCCTTCCTGTGCTGCACGCGTGACAAGCTTCATGGCCTTCCAGCCCTCGACAACCCGATGCCCTTCCAGAAGGCTGTAGGTGCACCCCGGATTGAGGATGTCATCAAGGAAAGTGACAAGCTCGCCATCGGCATTCTTGGTTTTAAGGCAGATCGACTGGACCGGCCCGGAATAGACATAGTCGTTAAAGACTGGCGCGATATCGGCCATGGTCAGACCTCCTGTCTTGCGCGATTGAGGGGATAACGAGGACTTGGGATATTGTGCTCGGCGGCAACAGCGGTGGTCTCGCAGGCGATGTCGATTTGCCAGTCCCAGCGCCCGGCCTGCTGACCGACCAATTGATCGGAGACCAGGTAAAAGGGCTTGCAGCCATCAAGCCGCACATTCTGCGCCGCCTTGCGGATCGTCTCGATAGCGCCATAGGCATGAAGCCGCTCGTCTTCGGCTCCACCACGCAACGCATAGATATAAAGCGCCAGCGTGAACTGCATCTCGCGCACCTGCCGGATCTGGTCAGACGGCTTGCTGTAGCGGGAACCGGAATAGTGGACGAGGCAAACCGCCTCCATCCGCGCCATATCGAAGTCTTCAGGCTTATCGGGGAATGGTGCGATGTAATAGGGCGACGGCAGAAAGGTCTTCAGCCGCTCAACAAGGCCAGCTTCCAGATTGCTCAGCTGGTCTGTTTTGATGATGAGATCAGTCAAAGCCATATCCTTTCAAAACATGGTCAGCCCGTCCCACCGGGAAGGCACTGAGGATCCCGGACCCATCCTCAGCGGATGCGTCATCAAGTCCGGGCAGATCGAGATCGGCGCGGCCCGCATGGATATCCTTGAGCCAGCTCACCACATCCCGATATCGGTCCCTCCATTCATCGGAGACACCGGACGTGTCATGGACCCGATCCCGCAGCCAATAGATGACAAGGGTCTCGGCTGCGCCCTTGAGGGCTTCGGGCATGTCCTCGGGTACCATGGCCTCAAGGGCCGGATAGCGGGATTTGACATATCCCGCGATCATGCTCTGGGCACGTTTGAGCTGCCAGCCAAGACGGGCCTCATCAATCTGCCGACCGGCAGCACCGTTCCAGCCACCTGTCCCGCAAAGAGCAAGCAAGTCCTTCTCGTCCTGCCGGGCAATCAGCTCATCGAGCGTTAGATAGGATCCCGTCTCAGCCATGACCTAACGCGCCTATTCGCTCTGAGGATCAACTTTGAGGGCAGCAGACTGCGCCTGGACGTCCGCCCAGATCGCCTTGACCTCATCGGCAGAGACATCAAAGCCGACCAGTTTTTCGATCACGCTCACCTTCGGCTCCCCGGCCTTGGTGAGATCCGTGTCAGATTTGAGCTGCGGGAGAACATTGATGATGACCCGTTTGCGCTCCTCATCAGAGAGGGATGGCTCGGAGCCAGTCGCTTCATCAGTATCCTCATGGGCCGGTTCACCGATCACCTTGAGCTTCAGGAGCTGGTTGGCTTCCTTCTCGGTGAGCGTGATGCTGTCATGCTCCGGATCGTCGGGTTTGTAGAGCGTGCCATTGTGGCGGACGGCAGAAAGAACGGGGTAAGTCTTCTTGTCAGTCATGGTTTGAGGCTTTCAAATGAGAGGGAAATGAGCGGTGGGTCAGTTATCCAGGCCGCTCACCGCGTCCTGGCGATCAGACGACTGCGTTTTGGATCAGGAAGCCTGCACGATTGGCAACGATGAACTCTTTGACGCTTTCACCGGAGCGAACCAGTTTGCCACCGCGCAAACCCATATTGGCAGGAAGGGTTCCGGCAATCTTCTTGCCGAGCTGGGCCGTGAAGCCGAAGGTCAAACCACCGGACGTGTCGGCGGTGCGATCAATGAACTGACCGGAAATGGTGTTGTCCCAGACGCGATGCAGTTCAGCATTCTCACCCGGTTTGTTGATGTTGACCCGGCTTTCGCCAACGAGGATCCGCTTGACTTCGAGCAGCTCAGTAATCTGGGCACGGGTGGCGCGGCCTTCATCACCGCTATTGCCATGAACGGCTTTCATAACCTTTGGATGCTTGCGGAAGGCACGCCAGGCACGAAAGCCAAAGGTGATCTGGTTGGGCTTGTGCCAACAGGTGGACATCAGATCCTCGACCAGAGAGATCGGATCGGACGCTTCATCCGTCAGCAGGTCCGTGCCGGACAGAGCCTCAACATGATCGGAATGATAATTGGCAGGATCGGTGATCAGTCTCGCAACACGCACTTCACGATCCAGCATGATAATGTTGGTTGCCCGCTCGGTTGCCCGGCTTTCCGGATTATACTTGTTACGCTTGGCTTCCGTGATGGTGGCATTGTCGAGAGGGATGTCGATCCCGAAGTCCTCGACCGAACCATCCTTCTCTTCGCCTTCCAGTTCAACCTGGTTCGGTGCAGAACGGCGACCGACCTTGGTGTCGGGAATGGTGAAGGCTTCCGCTTCGTTGTAGCTCTGCCATTTGAAATTGATGCCAGGCACGTCAACGCGCGGCAGAACATCATCGGCAATCAGTGCGTAATCGGGATTGCGGTAGGCAATAGCGACCGCAGTAAGTGTCGGGCTTTCGGTAAATTGGTCGGTAGCGGTCGACATAGCGAGACCTCTCCAAGTAGGGGTTAAGGATGAACGGCCTTAGCCGTGAAGGATGGCAGGCTGAATGAAGACATGCCCGATGGTGCCAACCTTGGCACCTTCCATGGCGCGTCCGATGATCGGAACCGAACTGCCTTCTGCCGGTTCCGCCTTGATGGCGCGGCCATTGGCATCAGAGGTGATCGGATCGCCATAGGCGACAACACCGCCAAATTCGACTTCGCGGATATTGTCGAGACAGACATCCACTCGGCTATTGGCGGCAGGGGCACCACGGATCGCGGTCGTGCCAAGCAGCACATCGCCGATGCCAGCCCTGGCAACATTGCCTTCTTCAGACCCGAAGGTGACCAGACGGCGCTTCTCAATAAGCCCCTCTGCCATGAAATTCTTGATCAGCCCTACATGCTGCTGCATTGTTCTCGTCTCCAGATTAGGGGGAATGGGTGCGGCTTAGTCTGTCAGGCCACGCTTCTGGCGGATGTGGGAAATGGCGTCGGACGTGGAGACCTCAATCCCCGCTTCACGCTGGGAGACCTGGAAGGCAACCGCCTCATTGGCGATGACCTCGGGATCAGGCTCCTTGCCGTCCGGTGCATCACCCAGATCCATCTCGCCAAACTGGATGATGGGAGGCTGGGTCTTGAGCACGTCTTTCAAGAGATCGACCAGATCGGCTTTCTTGGTCTCGTTGCCATCGGCAAATTCGATCTCGTCCGCATCAAGCTCAGAAGCGCCATCGAGCAGGGCCACCACCTTGGCCCGGTTGCCCGATGGCAGGCGGCCATCATCGACAAGGCCTTCGGCAAAGGCGACATGGGTCTCATGGCGCTGTTCGGCTTCCCGCTCGTCCAGCTCTGCCTGACGGGCGTTCAGCTCGGCCTCTCGCTCAGCAAAGGTAAGCTCAGCTTCGCTTGGTTGTGTAGTGGCGGTCTGGGCGGGTTTGGATTTGGCGGGCTTCAGGGCCATGGTGGGTTCCTCGTCTTCAGAAAATTCGGGGGAAGGAATGTCGGGAGGCAGGTCGCCAGCATCGTCGATCCAGCGGATCTGATAGTCGGGCAGCACATTGTCTGCGGTCTCCAGACCTTCGTTGGCGATCAGCCAGTCACGGAAACGGCGAAAGATGCTGGCAACATCCTTGAAGGCGGCATCGGCAAACTCGACGGCGATGACATCATCCGCCTCACCGGCAAATTCCACCGGCTTCAAACCGGGCACAGCAGGAGCCACAGCCCCAAGAAACCCGACATGTTTGGGATAGAGAGCATCGCCCGCAGGATTGGAGCTTGCACCTGGTTTATAAAAAGCCATGGAGACGCGCTTGTAGCGATGCTGCGCAACCGCATCGGCGAACTGTGGCTCCAGATCACCGATCTCGGCAAAGAGGCGATCCGCCTCATCATCATAGGAAAAGGCCTTCACCCAGCCATAGGCGGGATCGTCAGTCTTGGGATGGCCAACAACAACAGGCACAGGATATGCGTCAGGATCATAACGCTGAGCCAGACCAGCCAGGTCTTCAGCAGACGCACTGAACGCCATGCCGCCCATCGCCGTAAACGTGCCCGGACGGAACACCTCAATGCGCTTCGTTTTGTCTTTGTCATCAACCTTGGCCACGCCGCATCTCCTTGGGATCAAGTTGATGGCAACATGGCAGGTAAAATGATGGCGCTCGCCGGAACTGTTCCGGGCGGCATATGAAGTCAATTTTTGGGGGGAAGCTATCGCCCTTCTATCACCAACGGCAGATGAGAGGCAACCCAACCGCAACAATAGGCCCTCAATGGCTTTCTAACGCGCCTTTAACGCGGCTCGCGGAAATTTTGGGTATGGTGGGGGCTGGGAGGGGGTACAAAACGCGACAGAGACAAATTGTCGGAAAGCTTGATGATCGACGCCTGTGGGCGGATTGCGGACATTTCCCGCAGATGCAAAATCCTGATGGTAGCCAGCAGAAGCGGACATTCTCGGGAACTTTAAGCTCGCTTTGATAGCTGCGTCATGGTCGGGCGGGAGGCAGTCTTTTGCTGCTATCTGCACCGAAGACAGTTTTAGTCACATTGCTGTTTTTGTGCAATTTCTGGTATTGTTATGCTTACATCGCTCAACTAACTTGCATGCGGATCAAATTGTATCGGAAATATTTACAACCTTTTGATAAGAAGTAAACAATAATGCAGATTAGTCCATTTTCTGAAAAATATCTTAGAAGCTGTATTCGGGTCGGCGACTCCAGGAAGTTTGGTGTCGATTTGGCATTGGATTGCGAGGCTCTTCTTTCTCAGATACGCGAACAGGTGGATGATGGCACAATCACTTTTCATCACCGCTCGGTCCCGATTTCCAAAGGGCGAAAGCTGCTTTTGATTAACAACTTTCACGGTGCGCTCGCTCTACGAGCGACCGCGAGGTCTTTGAACAAACAATATGGTGTTAGCTCGGCTAGCCGCGACACTGTGGTTAACGGCGTCTTAGAAACTCTGTTCGACGCTTCACCATTTTATGTATTGCGGTGTGATATAAAATCTTTCTTCGAAAATGTAGATGCAAAGGCAATACTGGCAGAGATTCTTAGTTCAACAAAGACACACTCACACGTAAAGACAGTCCTGAGAGTTCTAGAAACGTCGGGCCTACTTGGGGGAACACAATCTGGCATCCCTCGTGGACTTGGCCTCAGCACCACCTTCGCCGAACTTGCGCTGCGTAAATTTGATCGAGAAGTCATGGAGATCGAAGGGGTTTACCGATATTTTCGCTTCGCAGATGACATTTTGTTGTTTTCAACGCAAAAGGTCGATCCAGCACTTGCCAAAATCAAGGAGATCCTAAGCCCAAATTTCGAACTGAACTCAAAGACGGAAGATGCTTTTCTAGAGTCGATACCAGATTCAGACAAAAATCCTTGCAAAAAGCCAGCCAGCTCGTTCACCTATCTCGGTTATTCGTTCGAATGCTCAAATGGAATTCGAGCTCGAATGAGCCGACAAGTCTTGGTCAAGATATCTAAAGACAAAATCAAAGTCAGAAAGACACGTATCATACTTAGCTTGAAAGCATTCCAAAAAGACAAGAACGCTGCTTTGCTGCTAAACCGAGTGAAGTTTCTCACCAGCAATTTTGAAATTAGAAAGACGGGTCATACTCACGGATCGAAAAAAGCCAGAATCAGGACCGGAATATACTTCAATTATCGGAAATGCGGCTTGTATCAATACAGACGGCAAGGTCCTGAGAATGTCTCAGTTGCTCCAATCGAACTGAAAGAGTTAGATGGGTTTTTATCATCCCTTTTATGGGGAGGTAACAGCCAGTTCAAAACGGAAATTCAAGCTTCGTTCACGCCAGAGCAGTTGGCAGAGTTAAAGAACCTCTCTTTTTACAAGGGGTTCACAAACAAGATGACCGTGCGCTTCAAGCGTGCCACTGTTTCCGAAATAAGAAAGGCTTGGTTGAATGCTTGAACCACACGCACGGAAATTGCGACCTCTCTTGACTGAAACACTGCCATACGAGGTTCCTGTCACCTTTTCCAACGAATTTCTCTTCGTATCCGAGCTAAGAAAGTCTCGGCTTTCTGTTAAAGCACAAGAGTTTTTAAATGGGGACTACAGGAGGCCTTTGAGGCCAGAGACTTACACAATTCCTTTCAGCTACCAGATTCGCAAAGGAGCCAGAGGCTTCAATACACTCAGTATTGTTCATCCACTTCACCAGATCAGAATGGCAACTTTTTTAGTAGGATATTCGAATACAATCATTTCGGAATGCAGTGAAAGTAGATACTCGCTTCGAGCTCCGTACAGAGTTTTGCCGGAAGTTTCGAAGGAAGAATTGAAGAAAGCAGGGAATGCGAAGAAGCTTGGACTAGCACATGTAGCGCCGGAAGATGGACGCTTAGATATTAATTTTGCTCCATCCTTTTTTTCAGTCAAAAAATACAATTTGCTCGACAAGTTTTATGGCTCTAACGAACTTCTAAGGCTAGAGAGCCGATTTCAGTATCTCAGAAAGCTTGATGTAACTAAGTGCTTTTTTAACATCTATACCCATTCAGTGACATGGGCTGTGAAGGATAAACCTTATTCTAAAGCCCAAGCAAACAAGTATACCTTCGAGGGCCGGTTCGATGCACTGATGCAACGGTCCAATTACAATGAAACAAATGGAATTGTTGTTGGACCCGAGATATCACGAGTCTTTGCGGAGATAATCTTTCAGAAGATTGATAGAAATATAATCTTAAAAATGGATAAACACCTTCGCGAGGGGCGTGATTACACTTTCCGTAGATATGTCGATGACTTTTTCCTCTTTACACGGAATGAAGCTGTACTCGACGAACTGAATCGAGCTGTAGAAACTTGTTTAGAAGAGTATAAGCTGTATCCGAACGAGGGAAAACTTGAAAATTTGCGCCGCCCTTTTGTGACCAACATCACCCGAGCAAAACAAGGCATCGGAGATATTACCACTAGGTTGCTAGCCGAAGCAAAAAGGCCGTTAGTTGATGACGAGGACGAACAAACAGAGATACGCCGCAACATGCGAAGCCTACTTGAAGAGTTAAGGCTAGTTGTTCGTGATACAGATGCAACTTTCAACGAAGTAACCGGCTCGATCTATTTTCAGATAGGGAAGGCCGTTAAAGCTGTATTAAAGTCGGCAGAAAGTTTTACGACTAAAACAAAAATTGACGCCATTAATAGAGTTAGATCCATTCTGCGAATTCTATTCTATTCTTTGGCGTCAGATTTTCGCGTTGCTCCGATCTATAAATCTTTCCAAATTCTCGAGAGCTTAAAGAATTTCAAGACTGCAATCGGATTGTCAGAAGCTGAAGCGCTAGATAGCTATCTCGTTTATGAGATAACGGAGCTAGTTGCTACCTATAAACCGGAAAAGATTGAGAAAGACATTTCCTTAGAAATTTGTAATCTGCTTGTGCTTGGTGCTTCGGTTAATAGTGACCTGTTTTTATCCCAGCCCCCTGTTATTGAGCTGTGCACCATGTTGCTTAAAAGGAAAAGCATTGGGTACTTTTCATTTATTGCGATGATTTTTCTGTTGGCGCAAGCATCGCCGTCTGTTGATGTTGATAGGGCGCTCGAAACCATCTCCAAGTTGGCTCTCAAACAGGTTCGTAGAAACAAAACAGAACTCAGGACTAGTTCAGAGGTATACCTGATGTTTAGCGATATTATAGGATGTCCCTATATTAAGGTTAGCAAAAGAAAGGCCTTAATAAAGGAAGTTTGTGGCGTCGATGACCTATCGGACGATGATATCGAAAAGCTCGCAAAACACGTTGCATTCGTCGATTGGAACGCCGGAAGAACGTCTCATTTTTTGAGAAGAAAGCAGTTGCAGCCTGTATACTCGGCGGTCTAAGATAATTGTGGGCGGTTGCCTGAGATATCTGAGCTGGACGCGACGGGACCCATTACTAGGCCTCTGCGTTCCTTCTAAGTTTACGCTTTTGCGGACCACACACATACAGGCACGCCCAACTATCCATTTTTCGATCCGAAAGTGTCACAAAGTGGTGGCAATAGAGCGAACGCTTGCCACCCATCTAAGTTAGCATTTCCGCTTCGGCTGACAAACCGGACGTTCATTGCGAGGTGCACGAAAGGCAGCTTTGGGCCGCGAATGCAAAACGCAAGCCTAGATGAGCGGCTTTCATCATTACGCATCGCACTCGACCGCTTGGGGCCGCAAACGCTAAAAGCGCCACATCTTGGTAGCCGAAAAAGCATCTCTCATTGAACGGATATTGGCCGCAGCATGTTGTCGGTATCAAGGTTGATCGCGCTGCGCCAGAGTGGGGTTTTGAACACATGACATACAGGCTTGCTGCCTCCTTCTTCACGTGTCTCCACCAGCAACCCAGCCCATTCGAGCGGACGAAGTACACAGGCTGAAAACACAGCCATCTCTCTCCACCCTGCAGTGTGCCAATCTTGCGGCTCACCGTAGAAGATTTCGAACAAGGCAGCCTCGGTCGTGCCTTGATCGGCTTCGACGTTAATCACATTCATCCAGACCTCCCACTTCCCGAAGGGACGGTTTTCAAAGCGTGCATAAGAAGAGTGATCCATCTGAAGCACAAAGTATGGGATCAACTCGGCAAACAGATGGCCAGGAGATTGCGCCAGTTTTATGCCCCGCTTGGTCAGTCGAAACTCACCCTTGAAGTGACGTCCCAGGCGCAGGGAGATGAGCAGGAAATGGATAATCTCGAGCGGAGGAAACTCATATTCATTGATTACCTTGTTATAGCGGAACATCTCTTCTGCGCTTTTGCCTGGCCAATTGAAATTCTCGACGGCCCAATGGACGAAAATGCGCTTGAAGGCCTTAGATTTGGTCAGAGCGATTGATCCGTGCTTCTGCGCATATTGCAGTGTAAGGAGCGCACCGTGCAGCAGCGGGGAATGCGCGAGGTCGGGATGGTCATCGGAAAGGGAGCGGAATTCTATCATTGCAAGATCTTGCCACAGACCGCGCTGTAGTTCCATAAAGTCCGCATCGTGAATATGCATCTCCCCTGAGATTGCACATCTGCGGCAAATGACCGGATGGGAGGGGAGCGCCGCAGTATGACAGCTTATCGCTGAGTGTCTCTTAAGGGGCCGCGATTGCAAATCACCAACCTGGATGAGCGTTGTCGCATGATGATGCACTGCACCAGTCCGGTTCGAGCCCAAATTGGACACTAAAAGTGGCAGGACCGTTTGCAGCTGTGAGTTAGCAAAACTAAACGCTGGCTCGAGACGTTTTCCTCGTACAGGCTATGGTTTCTTCAAGACACCGCAAGAGACAGCCTTGCAAATAACAAACAGTCGAGAAAGATGCCTGTATGATACGCGCCGATATTATAGAGAGAATTGAATTACCTAAACCAGGTAGAGTGCTAGATGTTGGTGCAAGAGAGGGAGGGATGGCGAGGTATTTCGCAAATAAGGGCCATAACGTTGATGCAATTGATCCTGTGGTTTTTGAAGAATTGGCTTCAGACAAAGAGATCAATTTCATTCAAAGCAGATTTGAAGATTTTACCACAACTCAGCGCTACGATCTTATCGTTGCATCTCTCGTTTCTCACCATATCACCTATTCCCTCGAGGAGTTCCTCGGTCGCTTAAAATCCCTATTGAATGATAACGGCACCATTTACGTGACCCTATTGGGCCTAGATGATGATTGGGCAGCGAGTCCAATAGCAAAATGCATCAGCTTTGATGAAGCCAATATCATCTACGAACGAGCGGGCTTCAATGCCGTTTATAAAGCGGCTGAATGGTTCGAAGGACGGGTCTATTCGGGTGAAAGCAAGTTTTGGAATCTCTTTCATTTCGTTTTAAAACTGCCTTATTAAGAACATTGAAACGCCTCGACTTGCTTGCTGGCTTTTCGAAGAAGCCTGAACCGGAGCACAGCCACGTATGCCTGCTTTGGGGACGCTGGCTTTTGGTGAGAGGGTCTTGGCGAACGGCGGCTCTGGGCCGTTCCGACCATATCATCAGTCCCCAAAATACCCCTCCAGCTCCTCCCGGATCACCTCTTCATCCTGCCGTCCGATACCGATATAAGGCCGTGCGGGGATCTTCACGCCCTTGCTGAAGACATAGCCTTCAGCCCCGCGTGAGACAGGGATGCGCAGGGAGTTGAACCGGCGCGGCTTGATCGTTGCGCCGCGCTGCATGACCCAGACCTTTGGATGGTTGAGATTGGTGCCGACCTCCGTGCGGGAGGATGAGGCTTCAAAATGGATGGAGCGCATCAACTCACCGCTGTCGCGCAAGATGCCCCTGGGCTGGCGGCGGTTAGAGAGGGTAAGTGGGGCGAGCGGTGCCCATTTGTTGCCATCCGGGCTCTCTTCACGCTCGAACCGGTCCATGGTCTGATCATAGAGCGCCATGCCGATGACACGATGAATAGCGGCCTTGTCTTCGATCTTGTCGATCAGACGGCGGATCTCCTGATCTGCGGAGGCATAGTCATATCTGAAACTGAGGAATGGCATTTAAAAAGCCCTCCAGGGGTGCTATATTTACATTGATGCAATCGGGGACAGGTGCGTGTCTCCACTCGATTGCGCAAATGGCAGTTCGCACCGGCTGCCATTTTTATTTGCGCTGCCATAACAAATGGCCCCGTCGCCAGCTGTTGATTTGATTGTGGTTTGGTTTGAGCTTGCGACCACGTGCTGCATTGTAGGCTGTGGTCGCTGACCAGCCATGCTGGGACCATTCGAACACAAGCAACCCGGCAAGATTGGGAGCTGAGCGCAGATAACGGCGCTTCAGTATCCATTCCTTCCTCACATCATGCCATTCCCAGTCAACCCAGATTTCATCTGGATCCATGATGGCTTCGGCGAGCTGCTTAAGGGCGGGAGCACGGGTGCTGTTCAGTTTGCTGGAACCGTCCGCCCTTTGGAATAGTTTCCTGCTGAGAATAACAATATTGCCCGCCTTGTCCCGAAAGCTCTTTTCTTCATCAAGATCAGCATCAAAAGCCTCTAGGAACTGTGACACATAATATTCGTGTGTTTGACCAGTAGGAAGAAGTGGAGCCATCACAGGCTTGGAACCACCTGATAGGGCGGGCAGATTGTTCATTTCCGGCAATTCCATTTGCCTGCCTGCTGATCTTTGCAGTTCCCTTGGCACCAGTCCATCTGCCCATGTCCGGCCTGGGGCATAGGCCCATCCCATATCGACGCCAGCGGGATAGTCGATTGGGTCACCTGTGCCGGGATCCAGTTTCTGTTGGTACTGGATGGAAGGGGCGGTATCGGGGCCTTCCTTACCAACGCGTTTGAGCTTTGCCCGACTGACTGGCCGCACGCCACAGCCGCATTTCCAGCCATTGGGCGGGTAATAGGTCTGCCACCATGGATCATCAGCCGGAAGGATCAGCCCATCCCACGCTTCATGCTCTTCGCGCGGATGAAGCGGAATGCGTTCCCAGGCATGCTTATACTGCCAGTAAGGAAAGGCCTTAAGCGTGGCCGGATCGGTCATCTGCTTGTAGCGACCGGCAGCATAGGCGGTTTTGAGATTGGTCTCATAGATGACGCGGGCACGCCAGTTGCGTCCGCCCTTGTAATCCCAGCCGTGCTTTTTGACGATCTCGTCAAAGCGATCAAGAAAGCCGGGATGATAGGTATCATCCTTGTCGAGCCATCCCTTGAGCGGCATGCCCTTTGCGATGGCGTCATCAATGGCCATCTGGAAGTCTTCCAGCATGGCATCCTTCTGTGCCCCGGCCACGACAAAGGCCCGGTCATGACCATGATGGAGCAAATCGGACCAGGCGCGGGTCGGAAGACGCACCTTCTGGCGATGGAAGTCCAGAGCCTCTTCAAACGGCCCTATGTCGGCAAAGGCAGCTAGATTTTGGTCTTTTTTTTTGAGCCACGCGCCCCGGAAGGATAGATGCCCGTCTCGTCAAAGACATCGGATCGGCCCGTGATCTCAGAAAGGGCGATGGCGTTGCCCATCACCCGGCCCATTGGATCGATCTCCAGTTCGCCAGACAGCTCCAGCAAGGCCTGAGAGGCCTCCGAGAAGCTGGACACTTTCGACAGGCGTTCCTGGATATGATCGAGCCATGCTTGTTGCTGCGGTCCCGCCAGCTCTTCCAACTGATCAATCAGATGAGCAATCGGGCTGTCATCATCAGCAAATGTCGCGTTGTCCTCTGGCTCTGCCGGTTGAGGTGTGGTCAGCTCGACCGGCACCATTTCAACGTCGAAGACAGAGGAGAGCCAGTCCTGGACATCCTTGGGTTCAAAGCCCTGTTTGCGGGCAGCATCAAGAGAGCGGATTTCTGACTGCTGTCGAGTGGCCCGTTTTGCCTTCTGGTCTTCCTCTTCACTTTCGTTGCGAGGGCGCGGACGCCACACGGTCGGCGGGTTGGCATCGGGCCAGTTCTGCTCTGAGATCCATTTGATGAGGGTCGGGTTGAGCGTATCGGAAAGCTGGTCGCAATCATCATCGATAATGCTGTCGGTTTCTTCTGCATGGGTTTGAGACGCAGCGCGAGACCCTTGCCCCTTGAGGCTGGTCGACAGGGTGCTGCCCAGAACCACCTCGGAGGTCTGCTCATCCCAGAACCGGCACCATTCCTCATAGGAGGCATTGCCTGAGCGGGCTGCTTCCAGAAAGCTGACCTCTGTGCCAATGGGGGCAACAAGCGCGCCCTGCTGAACCATCGCCATCAGTGAGTTGAGCAACTGGTCCTGTTCTTTCTTGGGGGTGCCGACCGCATATTTGCCGAACGGAATGGGAGCGGCAAACTTGTCGAGGAACTTCATCCAGAAGGAAACGCCCTCGCGCTTGAACAGCACATGCCAGAAAAGGACGGAGCCGAGCCCCATGCCGTAAGGATTGTTTCCTTCGGCATCGAACCGATGGACAATGAACTTGCGAACGGGCAGCTTGATCCCGTCGATGGAATTCTCTGGCACCAGAAGACGCGGGTTCCAGTCCTTGTCAAAGACAAAGCGGCTTGGGTCGTGGGTCTTGATCCTCTCCGGCACCACATGCCCGTCCACATTGCGGCCCCAGACGATTTCCGAGATGGCAAAGCCCTTAAGAATGGCTTTGGAGAGTTCCTTGCAAATGGCGTCAAACGGCAGGGCATTGAGGATCTCCTCCATGCCGTCCCTGGCCTCGATATCCTTTGTATCCTCGCTTGCCGCCTCCACCATCCATTCGCGCCGGGTGATCTTGCTGTAGCGCTTACTAAGTGTGGCCTTGGCCCGACCATCCTTCATGACCTCGTCATAGAGCTTGAGGCCCTTGTGTGGCCCCTTTTCCTTGATGGTCGTATCCTGCGGCACAAGGATGTCCGAATAAAAGGGGACGGTGATGTCATTCTGCGCCGTGGCGATCAGCTGGCCACCCTGTTTGGGCAACTTTGCCTGTGTGGCCTGTTGTGAAGTCTGTTGCGCCACTTGCTGGACGGCACGGCGGCGAGCACGGTTTCGGCGGGATTTGCGGCTCATAATCGATAGCCTCCTAACGCGCCCTGACTGATTGGGGCAGCGGTGGTGATAGAGGTGGCGGTCAGGGTGGTAGCGGCCATTTCGATGGCATGCTTCCAGAGCATCTCAAGGCAGTCCGGCCCGTCATCATGGTCGGCCATGGGCCATTGCTGGAGCTGATCAATGAGGGTCTGCTGGCTCTTGTGAAGGCGGATGGTGCCGTCCGAGATCGGGATCTGCAGCCGCTCGATGCGCAAGTTCTTGTCAATGATCGGCGTGACCGGATAGGCAGGCAGGGCAAGACCGGCTTTTGCCGCCCGCTTCATCAGTTCGGTGCGCAGGAACTCCTGGAACTGGACCACCTCGGCAAACCACATCTGGCAGTGGTATTCCCGTTGCATGGCAATAATGTCATCAATGATGAGATCGGGCACGCGTCGGCGAATGGAGGCTTCGACAATATCGAGAATGGTGCTCTCTTTGTCATAGGCTCCAACAAGGATGGCAGACGGGTCGCGATTGCGATTGTTCTTACCAAGGGACGGATCAACAGCGCCGAAGAACAGCCAGTCCCGATTGACCCGCACCCACCAGGTGATGCTCTGAAAGGGATTGTCGAGCGCAAGCGGCTTGTTCTGATACTCGGATTCAAAGGCGGCATGATCACCGGCCCGCTCTTTCATCAGATAGATCAGCGTATGATTGGCAGGCCAGTTGAGCTCTGCACCCTTGTCCATCGCGGCCTTATTGGCCGAATAGAAGGCGTCGGCCTCCGGTTCCCCCTCATTGAGATAGATCTCTTCCCACTCGTCCCACCGCGCCATATCGTTAGGCCATTCAAGGACGGCGCGGAACTCGGTGACGCCCCAGCCCGGCTTCTTGGCATAACGAACAATCACCGCATCAAAATGCAACACGGTGCCCGCATAGAGCACATCCATGGAGCCATCGGTCGGGCCAAGCTTGAGGACAGCCTTGGCGATCCAGCTTTCCAGTTTGTCGCGCTGTTTGGGGCTGGCGACATTCTCGTCATTCTCGATATCATCTAGGATGGCCAGATCCGGGCGATACGGGCCATGGCGGCGGCCTCGGATCTTCTTGCCGGTGCCGAAGCCCTCCACCTTCACATTGTTGCGGGTGATGATATCGCCCTCACGCCAGACACGGCCCTGCCCGAAGACATCGGGGAAGTCATATTTGAGGCGAGGATTGACCTCAAGCTCGGCTTTCAGGGCTTCGAGCATGACAGCGGCCTGCTCAAACGCATCCATGATCAGGACGATATAATGCTTGAGGCCTCGCACAATGCACCAGAGCGGGAAGATCAGGCTGATATGGGTGGATTTGGCCGAGCCGCGTGGCGCGATGACCAGTTTCTTCTGCCCTTCCCTGGTGGCGACCAGCATGGGCAAATTGTCATAGAGATGCTCATGCAGCAGCGACGGGGCCGAGGTCAGATAATGCGGGAAATAGGTCTCGGCAAAGAAGCGATAACCGGTCTCCGGATCCTGCACCTTTTTGAGCCGCTCGGCCCGCAGCTTGGGGTCAATCGGGAAGGCTTCAACTTCCAGCTCGATCTTCAGGCGGAAGGCTTCCGCCATCTCGGAGAGGCCGTCGAGGAACTCCCTTGATTTGAGCTGCTTTTGCACCTTTGGCGTGCTCATCCATAGACCTCCACTAGTCGCTCCCCGAAGGGTTCAAGGATCTCCAGAAAGGCTGCGGCATGCTGGGGATAGAACTCGCGGATGAACTCGGCCTGTCGCTGCAAGACATCATTGGCGACACCCAGCTCAGAAATCTTCGGCGCGACACGACCGGCGCTGGCAACCATCTTGTTGAAGGCATCGGAAAGACTGGCCATGGCCTTGACCCGCTCTTCGGGCGACAGGTCGCCGTCATCCTGCAATTGCTCTATGGTGGCCTTGAACAGGGTGACGAACTGTTCGACAACTCCGGAGACAACTGTCTCCAGACCTTCTCCCGCCATCATGTGCGCGGCCCGCGCCACATCCCAGTTATCGCCGCTCTGTTTGGCGTCCCGCTTCCAGCGGCGCACGGTGGCCTCAGAGACGCCAATAGACAAGGCAATGACCGGGATGGCTTGTTGCTCCCGGATATAGGCCCTGCGGGCATCGGTCCTTTTTTCGTCTTTATGCGCCATGGCCGGATATCACATCCCGATCTTGTCTTTGATGAAGGCCAGACCGATCGAGATCACGCCGGAGGTGATGACCGAATTGGTGATGGAGCGCCTCTCGACCAGGCGAAGGCGCTCATCCTGCTTTTCGAGGCGGTGATCAAGGCCATTGACTTTGCCGTCGATCCCTTTCAGAAGCCCCTTGATCTCTCCCAGCTGCGCATGGATTTCCTCGGACATCAGGACTTTCCTTTGTTAAAGAGATAGGAGCGGATACCCTTCTCAATTGGTCGGGTGAGGAAATAAGCGCCAACGATCCAACCGGCCCAATCCCCTATCGGATCGGGCAACTTCGCCACGTCCCATTTGAAGTGAAACAGGCTGTCGGCAATCACCGCGCCATAGTAGGCAATGGTGGGATAGGCAAAGAGCGGACGGATCATGGCCGTCAACCACCAGCCCTGTTCCGCAATGACGATATCGCGCGCGGCATTGCGGGTTGCGACATCCGCCCTGATTTCTTCGATTGTAACCTTTGCGCCGATCTTGGTGCGTTCGGTCAAGCTATCGGCCTGACGCTCAAAAAAGGACAACACCCGGTCAACAAGATCGATGCCGAGAAGAGAAAGCAGCTTGGTGCCAAGTTTGACGATCCATCCAATCATCCCACATGCCTCCAGTTCTGAGCGTCCATCAGACGGCGCTGTTTGATCTGATGAGCGATAAAGAGGATGGCGAGACCAATGAGGCCAAAGGCCATCCACTTGTTGTCCGCGATCAAAGAAAAGATCGGCGAAAGCTGTGCCCGGAGGGACTGCAAGGTCGCAGTCATTTGCCCCAGACCATCAAGCAGGCCGCCAGGATCAGCGCCATCGAGGCCACCGGCAAGCGTGCCTGTGCCCAGAACAGCACCACCAAGCCGCGTTAGCCAATCGGCCTTTCTAACGGTGTCAGAGCCGGATTTGCGAAGGTATTTGACCGTCAGACCATTCCGGCCATTGCCGAGTTGCTGGTTGATCGGTACGGCGACGTCAAGAGCGGCCTGTGTCTTGGGGCCGACCAGGCCGTCTGTCTTCAGGCCATGATCGACCTGGAACGCGACAACAGCACGGCGAGTAGCCGGACCGAAATCGCTATCCACCTTGACGTGATAACCGAGGTCACAGAGACGCTCCTGCAGGGCCTTGACCATATAGCCCGATGACCCGAGGCGGAGCATGGCAAAGCGCGAAGATGGTTTGCTCTTCCTGCCATCTTCTGATCCACCAAGGCGAGCATAGGCCTTGCGCATCAGGCTGGCATAATGGGCCACCTGACCAGAGCCATTGTAACGGCGGGCAATCCCCTCCCAATCCTTCTCGCGCAACGCGTCGGCAAGGCCGGAATACTCAAGAAAGGACAGGAAGGCTTCAACGCAATGGGTACTGGATTGAGCCAGCGACAGCACATACTCGGAAACAGTGGCATAGCCGCAAAGACGGTGATTAAACCCCATTCCCTGAAACGATGCATAGGAGGCTGACTTGAGCGCGGCTTCCTCATCAAGCCGAACCCACCTTTCCATCAGGTTCCAGCGTTGATCGGATCCCTTGCCGCCAAGGCCTTTGTAATTTGCACGAGACCATTTGCTTGTAGACAGGTGCAAGCTCAAAGCCTTCTTGCGCAAGCTCTTTGGCAATTGGCGATTAAAGACATGCTTTTCGGGGAGAATGATCAGGCGACCCTGATCATCATAATCATCACCACCGCTTTCCACCTCCAGAATGGCACGAAGGACGGTGACTTCACAGCCGATACGACTGGCAAAGGCTTCAATGGTGGCTGAGATATCGGTGACTTCGCCACCGCCTCGACGCAACTGGGCTACAACAGACATGACTGGCCTCGTGAAATTCGGGACGAATTTTGAGACAACTGTCTGCTTTTAAATTACGGGAAGCGCCGGAAGTGTTCCTGGGGAAAGCTATTTGGTAGGATCGTCTCGAATTCACACTCTGCGGACGAAGCGGGCTTTCGTTGCAGCTACGCCAATGCCCGCTTGTGGGACCATGTTAAGCTTATTATTCTCTGCTCTGAGTACCATTGCAAAAGTCATGACTTTTGCAAAAAGTGGAAGTTGATTATTGTTTTGGTTGTAATGTAGTATTCGCACTCTCTTTTTGATATGTTACTGTAGACATCACGTTATTACAATAATTGAGAAGATTATGTTTTTTGCTCGTATTGGTTCAGTGCTCGCTTGGATAGGGTTTGTGATTGGAATGCTTTCTTTGGGCATGGGTTTTTGGCTTGGCTCTAAACTGCCGATTGATGACCCGCAGGCCTTAGCGCAAATCCAAGCGTTCTATGACCACCGATATGGCGCAACAACGGGCGAAATGGTCACAAGGGGTTTCTATATGGTGCTTGGCTCTGTTGTTCTAGGGATATTGGCTAAGATTGCTAGGCGACAACGAGAAGCCTGACCTTTCATATATGTGGGAGCACCAGTCCTTCGAATTATTCCCTTTGCCCTGACACTAAGACCCTTCTTTATCGAACAGCTAATTTTAAGATGCGCCCCATAAAAGTGTATCTTAGGCTAGGATATAAAACCTCGTGCAGAAAGCTGCCGTTGATGCGTCTTGCAAAAATATGCAAAATGGGCTCAGAGCCGTCATTTGTTCTGATCACCCCACTCGCCTCAGAAAATCCTCAATATCCATCTGTCGCTCATCGACACGGCTTGGCAGGGCTTTGCCCGCCAGCAGCATGCGCACATAGCGTTCTGATATACGCAGTTCGAGGGCAATCTCGATTGAGCCGAAACCCTCTTTGTGCAGGCGCAGGGCTTCGGCCCGATTGTCGGCTTTGCGCAGACGGGTTGGCACATAGAATTTGTCGCCGGGGAACTGATGGATCAGCAGGTCGGCGGTCTCGCGATCAAGGCGCGAGAGCGGGTTGTCTTCGGTCCAGTGAAGAGGCACTTTGATCTCGATGCCAGGCAGCTTGGTCATCAGCTCATCAACCACCTCGCGCCCAACAATATCCGCGATCATTCCCATATCCTCGGTCAGAAGCTCAGTCATGGCTCTCTCCTGTCCGAAGCCGCCTGATGCGCTCCATTTCGTTGGATGTCAGCAAAATGGTGATGACCTTCCCGCCCTTGAAGATGTAGCGCAGGCCATTCTTGCGCATGGAAACGGCCCCGGAGGCAATGGCCGTCGCAGTCTCGTCCGCGATCTGCTGGCGAACCCCATCAAGATCGATCTCAAGGACGCGTTCGAGATAGCGGACGAGCGCATGATCCGTCACGAAATCAGCGGGCAAAGGCTTGTTCATATGGTCCTCCCGACAACGGGCGGCATTGACAATTGGCGAATGGCTAGCGTTAAGTTCCTCCACTGATTGTAAGAGTAGGAAAGAACACCATGCGCATCGCTTTGATTCTCGCAGCATTGATTTTGAGCACATCTACGCAGGCAGCCGAGCTGGCTCAATGGCAGCAAGATGCACTTAAACTGATCAAATCCGAAAAGAAGGTCATAGATGCACGATGGAAAGATCCTGTTGTCAATGCCATGCACGTCACGATGGCGTCTGACGGCACCCGCAAAGATGGATATGCCGAGTATCTCTGCATGCTTTTCCCAGATGTCGGTGCCCCGAAAGATCTCAAGACCATCACCATATATGATGACGCGGCCTACAAGGCTGGCGGCGTTCAATCTATTGGCATGGCAGCCTGTCGCTAGCTCAACCCTCCCTTCAGTTTGAGGATTTTTATCATGAAAAAATGGCTTGCCGCTCTCGTTATTGTCATTCCGACCAGCGCATTTGCGCAGATGGACGACTTGACCTTTTTTACAGAGATGTCTGCTCTGGCAAAAACTGTTGCCATTCAGGAAGAATGCAGCATAGCGGTTGATGCAGATGCGATGATGTCCTTTGTCGCTCACTATTTTGAAGGAAGGGAAAGCGACGTGCTCGCCCAGTTGGATGGTCAGGTCATGGTTGCCAAAATGAGCCTTGAGAAGGCGAGCGACCTGCAGAAAAAGGTGCTTTGCTCCGCTACCGAAAAATATGTTGGGAAGCACAAGCTTGGGACTTCTCAATAACCTCATCTTCCCACCCTCCGCTCTATCGTCTTGAGGGCTTCAATCACCGGGCTGGCCTGCTCGAAGGTCAACCATTCCGGATTGTCGATGCCGGTTTCCGCTTTGACAAAGGCCCGCAGGGCATCTTTGTAAGGCAGCTTCCAGTAGCCAGTCTTGTCGATGTTTTTGGCGATGGCATACATGAGCCGAACATAGGGCTTAGAAGAGGTCGGACGGTGCTTGCCCCCCGACTTCGGTTTCCAGCCAAGGCGACGCATTTCTGCGAGGACGGATTCGCGTTGGGGTTCGGACATCTGGCCTGCACTGTCTTTGCCGGTAATCCGCATCAGCAGCGAGCGGTAGGTGGTCTCGTCCAGCCCCAGATCCTTCTTTGCAATATGAATTTTCGCAAGTGCTGCCGAACTATGCAGAGCCATACTGCCCTCCATCGACGGTCAGGCTCCACTCACCCGTGCAGGGCTGACAGACCAGCCCCTTGTTGCGTAGGCGATGAAGGGCGTTCCTGGTGAAGACACCACCAAGCCCGGCGCGTCGGGCAATAGCTGAGGTCGAGGCCAAATGCCTTTCAGCTTCGGGTTCGATGAGATGCTGCAGGGCGTGCAGCACCTTTCTTTGAGCATCGGTGAGCCTGGTCATCCCTCCCTCCTTCACGCGCTGGCGATATCGAGAGAAACAGGACTGCGCTCTTCGCTTCCCTGCTGTCGCTTGTAGGCTCGGAAGTAGCTCTTGGAGCCGGTGACGCGCAGAGCATCGGAAATGGCCTCCATGGCCTTGAGCCATTTCTCATCTTCGATATTGAGGCGGCGCAGTCCGAGGACACGACCAGTGGAGATCTTGCCCTGTTTGTCGACCTGGAAGGCATCGTCGACCAGTGCCCGCAAATTGGCATTGGCGTCTTTGCTCCAGTCATGGATGCATTCGTCAATCAGGGCCTTGGCGGCTTCCAGTTCTGGCCCAAAGGAAATGCTCTCGGAGATGGCTACTACCAACTGGAGCGAGCCGTCATAGCTGTTGAGGGTGACATTGCCCTTTTTGCCGCCACGCTTGGCTCCGTATTTCTCGGCGATCAGTTCTCGGAAGGCTTCCACGTTGCCCAACGCTCTTTGCTTGAAGGCTGCCAGTCTGGAATTGAGATCCTCCGCTTCGGCCATCAGATCGCGCACCAACGCATCTTCCTCGATATGTTCGGGTTTGACGGTCTGGATGGGAACCAGGGCACCTTTGGCATTCTCCATATAGCCGTCCGGGATTGTCTTCACTTGCTCTGTCATGGTTCGGTTTCCTTCAAATGCGGGTGAGATTCACCCTTCGTTCTTTTGGTGGTTTCGTGCCATTTCCGGCCAGGTGGGGAAGAGCGCGATTTTGGGGTCGTCAAGCTGCTCTCTGGTGAGTGGAATGGTCCGAGCCAGAAGCGCTGCTTCCAGCCGTTTGGCCTTTTGGGACTGCGCATGAAGCAGATCAGCAAAGCGCTGGGCCGCTGCTGGCGAGAAGCCGTCATTGTTATAGGTCCCGACAAACCAGTCCTGCATCGCAAGCAAGGTTTCGCTCAACATGCGGCACTCTCCTGCTTGGTGAGATTGAGAGGACAGGATTTGCAGGCAATCCAGTGTTTGAGCTGAACCGGGTCAGACATCGGCATCGGACCAGTGCGACACTCGCGGCAACTGGTCTGAGTGATATCGCACCCCAAATGAGGACAGAGGATCCGATTGCTATAGGTGGCGATGACCTTGGCCTCCAGCCGATCAACCCGGCCACCGGCTTGCTCATATTTGCCGGACAGATAGAGGCTGATCTGGGTGCGGCTGACCTCCAACTCATCGGCCACAGCTTTCTTCGAGCCAAGCAGTCTCACTCTTTCTTCAAGGAGGATCTTTGCTGTCAGTGACATGACACTTCCTCTCCGCGATCACCGAGATTGTGATCAAACAGGCAGCCCTTGTTCGCCCGAAACACCGGCGCTGTAGGGCCTGTATCCCGCATCAGCCGAAACCGCTTGAAGCCGTTGGATGTGAGGGCTGTTCCCTTGGCGCGGATCGGCAGTTCAATGAGATAACCGGCCAGCTTCAGTGCCCGGAAATACTTCTGCAAATTCTGCTCTGGGGTGACTTCACTTCCCGATGCTGCGGCCATGGCAATGTCGCCAATAGTGAAAGTCCCGGACATGCGCATGGCGGTCCACGCTCGCTGGCGCATGGTATCCCGAGGCTTGCGGCAGTAGCCCTGATCCGGGCGATAGGGTCCAGAGGAAATCGTCTCGCCGGTGGCAACAATGCGCTTGCCATCCTCGGTGAGCTGATAGCAACCAATCTCGACGCGTTCCAACAGACCGCGCATGATCAAGCGGCCTGCACATTTGACAATCTCGCGCCGCTGGAAATCGACAAGCGCATAATCCAGATGGTCAACCGTGTGGCACTGACCATCAGACAAGCGGGCGAGAACGGCATTTGAAAGGTCCCCGACAGCCATCACAACACCTCCGGAATGGTGATGGGCTGGTTGCGCTGACGATCAATGAGCAAGGTCTCGCCAGCCATGTCGGCCATGGTCAGACCAGCCTCATCCGGTTCATTGCGCAACCCGAAGCGTTCGATATTGGCGATGGCCTCTAAGATCTCCCGGTTATAGCCACCGGATGCCTTGAGGGTGAACTTGACCAGGTCAGAAGCAACCGGCACCTCACAGCGCCCACTGATCAAAGCTGACACATCATCCTCAGAACAATTCTCGAAGCGCACCTTCTGGGAAACGCGGGAGGAGACCTGTGGGAAGCGTTTGAGATTGTCATTCACCTTGCCCATACCGACCAGAATGGTGGGCAATTCGATCATGTCGGAAATATCTCGGATGGTTTCCAGAATGGGGGACTTGCTCGATACGTGATCGGCCTCATCGATAACCAGCCCGAAGGTTCGGTTGGCCATCTGGGCAGAAGCCTGTCGGCTGGCCAACTCTTCAAGGGCCAGCTTGTATTTCTTTTGGAAGGCGTGAGGTGGCGTCACCCGCAGACTTTCCAGCAACTCGGTCATGAACCAGTTGGGCGTCCATTCCTTTTTGGCACGAAGATAGACACTCCCGGTCTGGGCCACCCAATGCTTCAATGTCGTGGTTTTGCCAAGACCAGGCGCACCGTCGACCACCACCAGGCAGGCTTCTTCAGCTCCCCGCTGGCTGAGCCTGTCGAGGGCTGAAAGGAACCGCGAGACATTGCTGGTCTCGACAAAGACATTCCGCATCTAGTATTCTCCTATTCAAGTTTTTGCTATCAGGCAGCGGTGCGGAGGACGTTGCGAAGGGCTTCCACATCGACACCTTTCAAGCGGAACAGTTCCAAAGAGGTGCTGCGCTGGAGACATCCACTCAGCACCTTTTTGCGTGATGGGGTTAAATCCTCAGGGTGCTCGATCACCCAGGAAGCCAGCTCTTCATCCGAGCCAAAGATCCGCTTGCGCGGCCTGGCTGGCTCAGTAGAGACCGAGGACTGTGGCTTGATCAGTTCGACGACTGGTTCTGGCTCATGCTCAATGCTGGAAAGGCCATCCAACACATTGATATTTTCGGCTGGATTGAGCTCCAGCATAAGGTCCGAACGCAGTTGGTCTTCGACCTTGTCCATCTTGTCAGAAAGACGACGTTTCTGGGCGCGAGCGCGTTTCTCGATTGCGGTTTGCTCATAGGATACCGAAACATAGCGTTCCTCGTTGCCTGCAAACTCGGCGACACAGATCAAGCGTCCCGGCAACAGCTCGCCATCAACTTCATCAATCTCGCGAACCCAAAGCTTGCTGGCATCCTTGATGTCATAAGCAACGATCACCTTGTCGCCATGGTACTGTTCCAGATCCTGATGGAAGTATTTATTTGTGTTCCATTCGATCAGGCAGCGACGGGCCGTTCGGATCTCGTGAGGACGGAATAGATCGTCGATTTCGTAAGGCTGCACAGAAACCGGCTCGAAGCCCTTGGCTGTTTGAGCATGCCAGAATTCATTGGGCGACATATGCCTCTTTTTGCCGGTGATTGGGTCGGCAATCTTGGGCAACTCTGAATGAGGCTTGTCGTTATATTGCTCGACGGCCTTCTCGCAATCGGCCAGAAACGCATCCCATTCGATGAGGATACGGCTTCTGCCAAATTCCTTCACTTCGCGCCGAGTGACATCAAAGGCTTTTTTGCGAGCCTCCTTGTCCATGTCGCGACCGACATAGGTGACATAACTCTTGGCTAGTGGATTCCAGACGCTGCCGTGGAAGCGCTCAATGATCCCGCGCGCCTGCGAATTGTAGGCGATGGAATGCATCTTGGAGATACCGAGGCGTCCCATCATGCCGGTAGCATCGGCATCAAAGGTCTTGTTCCTGTAGCCAGGGCCGTTATCGACATAGAAAATGGCAGGAATGCCATGTTCCACGCTGGCACGACGCAAGGCATCCGAGACCGCAATGACATTCTCTTTGAGGCTCACCGAGAAGCCAACGCATCTGCGGGTAAAGACATCAAGCACGGAGGTGATTTCGGGCCGGAAGGGTTGGCCGGTCAGCAAGTGCGCGACTTCAGCATCAAAGGTCTTGCCATCGGCGGTGTAGATGGAAGTCGGCATCAGGCCTTCGGTTGACCTGCTGACATAAGCCATACGGGCTTTTATGGTCAAAGCGCCTTCGCGGCCCCGGACACGATCCACATTGCCCAGCTTGCACAGAGCGGTGCGAACCTGCTTGTATGATGGGGCAAAGCTCTTGTCTTCAAGCGTCTCGATATAGTCACCCAACGCCTGAGCAATGGAAGGCTTGGAGGGACGAGCATAGAATTTCAGAAACTCCCCAAACCATTCAACTTCTGCAAGCGACTTGGTCTTCTTTTTGATCTGGGGAGCCAGAGCTGTCACCCCGCCTTCGTCGCGAGCTGAGAACCAGCCATAGACAGAGCGAAGCGACAGGCTGTTCCGGCGCTCTGCAGCAAGTTCTACAGCTTCACTTAGGGCTGCATAATCTGTTTTGTCTTTGGAGTGTTCGTCGCTGGTTGGCAAACCAGCCCGATAGAGATTGAGATCTTCAAGAAACTGCAGGATGGCTTTCCGTCGAGACAGGCCACTGATGATGGAGCGACGTTCGATTTCGACGAGAAGTGCGGCTCGCGCTTCCATCATGACACGTTGACGGGCGTTAAACGCTTGCTGGTTCTGAACCGCAATAGCCCTCTTACTTTGCACAAGGGAGTTGTCCGCCTTGTGTCGCTCAAGAGTAATGCGTTTCTGCAGTTCAGACCGTGCGGCCTCTGGCAACAAGTCTATGTGATATTCCCAGCCGCCGCCACGCCCCGACCGCTTGCGAGCCAAGGAGGTGGATTGCCAATCATGGCGCTCAGCAAATCGAATGAGCGATTTGCGATCACTCTGTGGTAATCCCGTTAGTTTCAGCTCTGCCAGTTCGCGAGCTGTATACCACTCCCGCAAGATGCCATTATCAGCGACGGAGATAGCAGTCATTTGCTCAGCCTCCATTCCTTGTCGCGACTGGCGATGAACTGTTCCAGAGCTTCTTTCTTCTCGAGAGCCAGCTCGCGCTCGATGAGGGGTTGATACTTCTGGTCGACGACAATCATGTGGGTATCGGTGAGTAGTTCGTTGAGCATTTCGGCGCTGCCAAGAATTCGGGCGAGGGCAAAAAAGCGATAGGTCGAGATGTTGTTGTTCTCGCGGGCTTCCGAGGTCCAGGCATCAATGCTGTCCCGGCTTATTTCCTCGCCCAGGAATGCGGAAAGCTGAGCAGCAATGTCCTCGCGGCTTCTTCCATCCTCTTTGAGAGCTTCGGCCAGAACACGACAGACCTTCCGAGCGAGAGACGAAGCCCGGACGCGCGTTTCCTCAAAGCGGGGAGCCACCTTGGGTGGTTCCCAACTCAAAAGATCACCAGTCATCTTGTCGCCGTGAGCTTTTGCCATGTGGAAGATGGACCTTTAGCGTTTCGATTTAGGAGGTTTGCTTTGGGCTTGGACGGCTTCGATGGACTTCAGCTGTCCAACCAAGTCCCCCAGTTCATGAGCACCGGTGATCTCGAGGTCGATCCTCAATGCTCCTTTGCCAGATAGCGCCCAATTCTTGAGGCGAACACCATCGCGCGTACTCCAAAAGAGGGAATGGAAGTCCCGCATGACTTCAGAGGTCATTCGCTCAATCTCCAGACGATGACCCAGCCGCTGGCGATCCAGCAGCACAAGGCAAGAAAGGCTTGAAAGCAAACAAGGGAAATCAATCCTGCCAGATCGCGTAGACCATTTTGATCAGGCCAATAATCAAAGCAGTGATAGAAGCGCGACAGGGCTGCGACCCACTTGTCAGCATCAAACAGTCGCTCTGACACCGCCCGGCTCATGCCGCACACTCATTGTCAGCGCCAGTTGCAAACTTCTGACTGGTACAAGGGCCGTGTCGTCTGCTATCGTAAATTCGATGAGACGTTGCAGACTTGGGGTAACGGTCAGGCCATAGCTCTTCGGCAGGTACGCCGATGGCTTCAGAAATGGCTTTCTCGCCGGTGGAGTTGGGGCGATCCAGCGCCACGCTAATATTGGTGCGATGACATCCGTGCCGAGCGGCAAGCTCGGTGAAGGTCATGCCCTGGCGGTGAAGCTCGGCTTTGATTGCATACTTGTCCCACTTACGCTTCGGCATAATGTCTCCTCGTGAAAAGCGGGCTGCTGTAACAGGCCGCTTTTTTCTGAACCTTGCAGTTAGCCTTAGTGGCTGCCTGCTGTGATTAACGAATGAAGACAGAATGAGCTATATTTAGCCAGTAGTAAAGCTTTATATAGCTGGCCATTGTTTTATTTGGCTAAATTTCAAGTGCAATTAGGTTTCATACCGCTAAATCAATGGTTTAATAAAGCCATGTCATGTGGGAAAAAGGATGGCTTTCGAGCCACTGCTGCTAAAAATGAACAATGGCACATTCTCGGAACGCTTAAAAAAGCTCATGGGAGACATGAGCCGAGCTGAATTTGCCGATAAATGCGGTATCTCAGTAGGGGCGCTTAGAAATTATTTAGAAGATGGAATGCCTAGCGCAGACAAGGCCTTGAGGATTGCGCGCCTATTTAATGTTACAATTGAATGGCTCATAGAAGGTGTAGATCCAGTCCATCCCGGTGAGCACCAAACGCAGAAACTGACCGATTACGTTGGAATACCACGCTATGATGCCTCGCTAAGCGCAGGTAATGGCTTCTGGAATCAAGGCAAGGCTGAGGTTCTGGACCACATCCCTTTTACCCCAGAATTCTTGCGTCGACGCTTGGGACGTTCTACCGCAGAAGGGCTTCTCATCATGTCTGCCAACGGCGAAAGCATGGAGCCGCAAATTAGCGATGGCGACTTGGTAATGGTTGATCAAAGAAAGCAGACGCTTAGCGACGGCATCTTCGCTTTCGTTCTTAATGGAGAAGCAAGGATCAAGTGGCTGCGAAAAACCATTTCAGGCGATATTGAAGTCATTAGCCTCAATCAAAGCCCCTTGTTTCCCAAGGAGACCATTAGAAAAGATGAGCTTGAAGGCTTCCAATTGATCGGCAAAGTCGTCTGGTGCGGCCACCATTTCGCTCGTTGAAAGAATGCATCACGGTTCTTTTGATCGTCGGCTGAACATTTCCGAACGATTGTGCAAAGAAAATGGTCGTTCTCACGATCATTCGCTCATTCTTGTGCAAAGACGCGATTTTCACAAAATTCTAAATTAACAATAAAATTCAATCACCTGCTGTCAACTCGCGGGATTTTTGTCTGTGCAATATGACAGGTCCCCCCACATTTTGCCATTTTTTTCACTGTAGCGTTTCGCGCGGTTTTGCCAATTTTTTCACGCGGTTTTGCCACTTCTCAAAATCAGAAACAAATCAAGAAACCGATTTGAAGGGGTCTAGAAGGTCATTTGAGGACCTTTTGAGCTTCGGGAGTCTCACTCCCCTCACTGCTCACTGCTCACTGCTCACTGCTCACTGCGCCAAACGGACAGCAATGATGCGCAAGTCACCATAGCTCTTGTCGTCATTCAGAGCAAACTACAGATCAATTGCTAAAAGTTAGGAGCAACTCCTGCTCGATAGCGCTGGTTTTGTACACTTGACGTCGTACTAAACAGGAAATTTCTTTAAGCGGCACACTACGGTTGAATCATTCTTTGATCAGGCACTGCACGAGCTGAGAGCAATGCCTCGACTTCCCTAGCGATGCTTTCCTGCGTCTCTGGGCGTTGACCGCATAAGTCTGCCCATCGCCGACCGGGATGTAGGACATCCCAACGCGGGCGCATTCCTTTTCGTCTCCCTGCACCTGGATCGTGATTTCCGAAGCCATCCACAGGATTGTTCCAGATAGGAGCAAAACGTGAAATCATCAGATTCTCGATGAGAGGGATAAAAATATCAACAACTACAAGGAATCGAGCATGGAAATGCTCGATATTTAGGTTTTCCGCCGCCCTGACACTTTCGGCATGTTGGTTCAACCGATTGAACAGGTACTTTCCACGCGGGGGTTCAAGTCCTGAACTACCTTTGCGACCTCCACTTGGAATAGCCTTGCCCACATAAAGAGGCGCGAGCCACCTACCATTGTCGTTGGACTTCGCGATCCAGCTGTATGCCGGAAAGTCTCCAGTATAGTAGATCGCGTAAACGCCTGCCCCCCAAAAGGGCACCAAGGTGTTAAGCGGTTCAGGCGCGGTATCCAAAAGAGCTTCTGCCGCTGATGCGGCGAGGTTCGTACGAGCGAGTGGGTCGAAAGGTTCAAACTCTCTAGTTACTGATTCCTCCTGCGCCATCAGTGCATCCTCTGGCATTTAGACAGCGTCTCTACATCGGCCTCGAGAAGTCGCTCCGCAACGGAAGACGCAATCGCTTGGGCGAGCATGACAGGCACCGCATTCCCAAGCTGCCGCATGGTTTCGGACCACGCTCCATGGAAGACATATCCATCAGGGAAACCCTGAATTCGAGCTGCTTCACGAACGGTGAAATAACGACAGGAACCATCGGGGCGAACCAACATGTTCTCCCCTCCAGGAACTCCATGATCTCCAGCCTTCAATGCTTTTGAGGGAGCATCAAGGGGAGACCCAGTATGGCCCGGATACGGTCGTGCACCTGGCTGAAACCGATGGTTTGCAATACCTAGCGTATCGCTGCCATCCTTGTGCGGTTCAGGTAGAGTTCGCAGTGCATCTCGAACTGTTCTCCAAGGCGCGCCAATATGATCGTTTCGACCGCGAAGTGCCTCAACTCGTTTAACAAGACGATCGGGGACAGTCCCACGTTCCTTCCTTGAAATGCCATGCCGTTCCCAATATTCCCCGCTAACCCACTGATCATAGATAAGTCCATCTTGAGAGTGCGTGACTTCAGGGAAACTCCAGTGAACATTCTGATCTTGGCGAAACCCTACGAAGAATACGCGATGCCGACGCTGTGGTGCTCCAAAGTCTGCAGCGTCGAAAAGCTCCCTCAGCACGGAATACTGGATACCCTTGTCGCCAGTGGAGGTTCGCTCACGTTCTAGTCGCCGCATATGGTCAGGCCATAGCTCCCCAGGGCGCTGCAACACTTCGGGCATACTCATACGGAGCTCGATATATGAGACATAGTTCTCAAAGGCTGGTCGAGTCAAACCGCGAACGTTCTCAATAATAAAGGCTCGAGGTTTCGTCTCTGCGACTATCCTTGCAAATGCCGAGAACATGTCCCGATCATCGTTGAAACCTCGTGCACGGCCACCCATTGAAAATGGCTGACATGGAGGGCCTCCGGAAACTAGGTCGATGTCTTCGGGGATGGAAGCCAGATCGAATTCGCGTACATCGCTTTGGACCACTCGAAGATTTCGCACAAGCGGGTATTCACGCGTTGCGTTGTCCATCAGCGTCTCGCATGCCCAACGGTTGTGCTCAACGGCGGCAACAGCACGAAAACCTGACAGTTCAGTGCCTAGAACAAGACCGCCTGCACCTGCAAAGAGTTCAAGCGATTTAAGCATATAGTCTTCTCCTTGAGTGCGTAAAACTGTCTAGCGCCACGCATACAACATTCATATGATAAAACGACCGGTAAGTGGAAGCCTTGGCGATCCATTTCGGGTTAGCGCAGTGCATAAGTCGAATTTGAGGCATGTCCGCCTAGGGCTGCGACCGGACGTTTACCGTGGGTGGATAGAGCGGCCGCAATGTGTCGTCTCTTGAAATTAGGTTTGGCCCTCTAGGCCCAATAATTTTGCGATACATGAGTAGAGTTGAGCCCATTGCTGCAACTAGACTGGGTCACCGGATGGATCAGCAGTGTGCAGCTGCAGCACCTCTCCTTGCCTTGAGCGTTCGGCCCGACAGCCGTACTGCATTCCCTAAACGGCGATTCAAACAGGCAGCGGCTTAAGCACAGCCCAACCGTAGTTTTCTTCCACGATTGAATATGTAACATTTGATTTGCACAACTGTATTGGCGATTTTTTTTGCTAACTCAGGCCGCAGCGGAGGCTTAAGCACTTGGTTTCACAGCTCCAGTTGGTATCGACTACCGATCTCTACTTCATTTGCCAGATGGTTGACGGCGTGACACGGCACCCTGACAGATACCTTCGGAATATCGAGGACATATTCGGTGATATGTCGTCAGCCGCTCTAGCGCAAAGGTATTCCAAGTGGACCTGTTTTCATGCCTTCGTGGAAGAGCTCATTTCAAGCGTGATCTTTGAGGACGCCGAAATTGCCGAGCGCAGTCCAGGTGAATACTGGGTCGATTATCTACTCCAGTCAAATAGCTTTGACTACTCATCAATTACCCCTTCGAAGTTTGGCCGATTCGACGGTTACGAGTATCTGGACGCTCTACAGCAAGAAGACCTAATTACCGAGCTGTGTGAGACAATATCGAAGCAGGTTTTTTACGTGTTGTTCTCAAATCGCGGAACGATGTCTGCATTTGGACATATGGTAAGAAGCTACGTCTTGGAAACAGCTCCATCGTTCGTGCCAGAAGCATTCAACGACGCAGGTCACCTAATTCGAGCTTCAATCCCAAAATGGGCAGAGAATGCCGTGTTTCATAGAGACAAGGGGCGATGCGTACTCTGTCAGACGGACCTCACTAAGCTGTTCAGCCAACAGTCGCAGATCCACTATGACCATATTATTCCATTGGCACATGGAGGGATGAACTGCATAACCAACCTACAATTGACTTGCTCAAGTTGCAACTTAAGCAAGGGCGCACGTTCGGCGGCTACCTCTCGAGAATATGAAGTTTGGTATGACTACTGATTTTCTTAGAATGCGCATTACTATCAATTTGGCGAGCAAAGGCTAAAATCATAATTGAAAATCGGCGAGGGCCGCTTATTAAAGCTCGCGGTAAAATGCCTTTCACTGAGCACTAAACTACTTTTGAAGGCCAATTGAAGCTCCTCAGCGAGGTTAACCACCCTTTCGCTAAAGCAGAGCGACCGGCTCGAAGCCCCTCCGAACCGATCTTGAAGCGCCTATCAATCAACCCTCGAAAGCAGCTCGGAGAGAGACATACGCATATGCAGCAGCCAAGCTGACCACTCCGTTACCGGCTGCCCTGGTTCGCTCCATCCGATTGGCCAACCCATCATCCAGTCCGAAAAATTCAGGTTGTAGGTCCTCTCGCCGGGTGAGGATCCGCTTCCAGGTCTCAAAGTCACATGGAGCTGGCGCGAATATGGGAAGTGGCTCGATCCGTTCGGGACC